>CAYPCR010000008.1:0-59335 GCA_964409285.1 uncultured Methanobrevibacter sp.
TCTGCGAAAGCACATCCATAAAAAACCAATTAAAACTCACAGCAACAATATTCTAGAAAAAAATACCAAAAATCAATTTTGGCGAACACTCTAAAGATTTCAAAAAATAGAAAAAGCATATAATCAACATTTTATTTGATTATATGTTTAAATGGTTATTATAAAGTGTTTATTTCTTGTTGGGTTAGTCCTGTTGCAATGTGGATTTTTTCTGTGTCTATTTTTAGTTCTTTCATTTTTTTAGCTATTGATTTGGTAGTATCATTTGCTACCTTTTCTCCTTCTTTTCTTATTTCGATGTCGTAGAGTGTGTCTCCCATTTTTATTTCCTCCATTATTTTTTCTTGGTATTGTTCTTTTATTACTTTTCCGCACATGTATTGTTGCATGTATTTAATTCTTGCTTTTTCATATCTATCCATTATTAATGATGGTTCGTTTATGAGTTTTACAGATTTCAGTAACAATTCCTCTGGTTTGGATTCAAAGGAAGTATATAATAATGTTTTTAACACAAACATTTCTTCTGCATCTAACTCTTGATTATCATTTATTTTATTTTCAATATTATTTAAAATCTCTTCTCCGTTTATTTCCTTAAAGCTAATAAAATGAATTGTATAATGACTATTTTCTCCCCATTCCATGGATATGGTCATATTTTTGTCTAGATCCATTACCAGAACATAGGTAACAACTGGTTTTTTATAATATTCGTATAAATCAAAGGCATAGATTAAATAATTGTCTCTGATTTTTGTTAATGATGGTAGTGTACTTTCACATTCTACATGGATGATTCGATTTTTCCCGATTCCTACAAAATCCATGGATTTTATCCTATCTTCCATAGCTGTTTTTGCAAATTCGCTTTTACCTTCCATCAAAACATTCTCATCAATTCCTAAGACTTTTAACAACTCATTGATATAAATAGAAGCCGATTCCTTAAAACTTCTATCAAGTTTAAATCTGCTCATTTTCCACCTCTTTCATTTTTCTATTACTTAATATATTTTTAAACTATTTAGATTAGTCAGTTTTATTTAATAGCTATTTTTAGTTCATTATATTAAATTTTAATCTCAAATAAATATTTATTTACAAATATAAAATTGTCGAAACAATAAAATCTTAACTCTCCTTTTAGAAATCGTTGGATATTATTCAATTATATATATAATTTATAAACAGGCTTTAAACCTAATTTAATCTTACAGGCCTACTTTTATCATAAAAAAGCTGATTAAAACATTAAAAATAAATTCTTAATAAAAAATGAGAGGTACAACAGAACTGTATTAGATATCTTGATAAAAAATTAATAATCAATTAAAAGAGTAATAATAAAATTATTTTTATCCAATTGTTTCAACCCCTAAATACTATATATTAAAACTACTAAAAAAAGTATCATGAGAATAATTTTAGCAGGAACCGGTAGTGCCGTTGGAAAAACCACAATAGCTACTGGAATCATGAAAGCATTAAGTGAAAAATTTAATGTACAACCTTTTAAAGTTGGACCTGATTATATTGACCCATCTTATCATACTTTAGCTTGTAATACCTCTTCTCGTAATCTTGATTCATTTTTTATGAGTCCGGGTCAAGTAAGAGATTCTTATCTTAAAGCTATGAAAGACAAAGATATTGCAATTATTGAAGGTGTAAGAGGATTATATGAAGGAATTGATTCCATTAATGATATAGGAAGTACTGCTTCAATAGCTAAATCATTAGATGCTCCTGTTATTTTAATTATTAATTCTAGAAGTTTAGTTAAAAGTGCTGCAGCTATAGTTTTAGGGTTCCAACAATTAGATCCTGAAATTAACATAGCTGGAGTTATTTTGAATAAAGTTAAAAACCAGAACCATTATCTAAAAACAAAGCGTTCTATTGAAGAAATTACTGGTGTGGAAGTTATCGGTGGAATTAAACGTGATGATAAAATAGCTATTGAACAAAGACATTTAGGCCTAGTTCCAGCATTCGAACGTGAAAATTCATTAAAACATATTGATTCCTGGTGTGAGTTAATAAAAAACTCAATTGATTTAGATAGATTAGTTGAAATAGCTAAAAGTGCTCCGAAAATAGATTCGCCATTAGAATCTATCTGGACTGTGGGGAATAAAGAAAAGATAAAAATTGGAGTAGCTTTTGATGAAGTTTTTAATTTTTATTATAAAGAAAACATTGAATCAATCCAAGCCAATAATGCTAAAATTGAATATTTTTCTCCATTGAAAGATGAACATATTCCTGATGTAGATGGAATATATATAGGAGGAGGATATCCTGAATTATTTGCTAAAGAGCTTTCAGCTAATAAAACAATGTTAAAAGACATTAAACAATTCCATGATGATAATGGAACCATTTTTGCAGAATGTGGAGGTTTAATGTATCTTACACGTTCTATAAATAATGAAGAAATGGTTAATATCTATCCATATAAATCTAATTTAACTGATAAAGTTCAAGCTCTTAAATATACAATAACAGAAGTTCAACAAGACAATATAATTTCTAAAAAAGGTGAAACCATTAATGGACATGAATTTCACTACTCCAAGGTTAACGTAGACACACTTCAAAATAAATTAGCATTTAAAATAACAAGAGGAACTGGTTCCTATAAAAATCAAGATGGATTTATGTCAAATAATACACTTGCAAGTTATGTTCACACACATGTATCTGCAATGCCAAAATTTGGTGAAAGGCTTGTAATTTCTGCCAAAGAAAATGGAGGATAAAATGGATTTTAAAAAAATAGATTTCTTTTCTCCATGGATTGTAGCTTTTTGTATTATAATATTTTTAGCTATGGGTTATATTGGATCATTTAATTATAGATTTGAATATCCTTTAAATATCCAAACAATTTCTACAGTTATTTTTGCTACAATAATCTTTCTAATTTGTAGCATTATTATTAAATCTAAAATTAAAATAGAGTACACATATAAAATTAAAGATACTTTTTTAAGTGAAAAATTATTATTAAGTTTAACTTTAATTGCTATTTTATTACAATGCGTTAATTTAATTTTAATGGGTGGAATACCATTATTTGATAGTGTATTAAAATCTAATGCAACTACAATGATTTGGAGAATCTCTTATTTAATTTATCTTCCAGCTATGAATATTTTAATTGCAAAAAATTATAAGAAAAGATATTTACTTTTAGTTATAGCTGGAGCAATTGTTTATGGTCTTAATGGATATAGAACATCAGTAATTGGAGTTCTTGGATCTGCTTTTATAACACTTTATTATACTAAAAAAATATCAAGAAAATTAGGAATCATATTTATAGCAGCTATCATTGTTGGAGGAATCTCTATTGGATATATTGCCTCTCAATCAATTACAAATCAACATTGGATGCTAAATCCTATTGAACTCATATTTTATAGAGCAGGATTTACTTTAGAAGTATTTCAGAGAATTTTACGTCTAGGAGGAACAACTAATGGCCATATACTCTCAATGATATTTTCATCAGGAAGTCCTAGGACTTTTATTGGGAATTATGTTTTAACAGATAATGTGTGTTTAACTTCTACATTATTTGGGCCTGTATATCTTGATTTTGGATTAATCGGTTTAACCATCCAAATGGCATTTTTAGGAGCATTTTTAAAATTAATCAATAAAATAGCTAAAGCAGAAAAAGGAATAGCTATTGGAATTTATTCTATTATATTAGTCCACACATTAATTTGGATTGAAACAGGGCCAACAGACATTATGATTTGGATATTCTTCTTATTGGGAGTAATTTTAATCGCTTTAAATTATAGAAATATAAAAAAAGTTTAAATTAATATCAAGATTATTAATATAATTAAAGAAATAAAGAAAACTAAAGTTCCTCTAATGATAAAGTAACGATTTCTTTGAGCAAAGAAATAAGTAAATCCATAAGATAAAATTAAAGCTAGGAACAATTCAACAAGACCTACACTGCCACTAGCAGATTTTAAAACATTACCCATAAGATAAGAAACTAGATAACAAATTAAAACCACAAGAATAATTAACACAATAGGATTGCCTAAATACGGTTTTATAGTCTCCATAATACTAGGCTTTTCATAATGAGGAACCATAGCTCCCCCTAAACTAGGAGTTTGACTTTTAAATGATTTATTTCTTCTCCTAAGTCTAGAAAAAAAACCTTCATTAGCCTTTTCATATTCAATTTGTCTATATAAATTATTTTGTGCACTAAAAGAAGGGCCACTTCCATTATTTTTCATTAAGTATTCCATATCACTAGCATCATAATTATATTCAGGATAATCTTCCTCTATAATACTAGTATTATAATACTCCTCATATTCCGGCTCTTCTTCTTGACGCTCTTCTTCTTGAATTTGATATTTACGAGCAAGTTCAAGCAAACCATTTCTATCAACTAATTTAATATTTTTTCTAAGAGCATAATTGGTAGCTTGATCTGAAAAGAAAGAGGAAGTTACTACCATAACTTTAGAAGCTTTAATGCTTTCAGCTATATCTTCCATTTTCTTTAATAAATCTATGCCAACATCAAAGTCTTTATCATAATTATTACATGCTACTACAACTCCAAAATCACCGACTGTTGTTGGTAGTACAGCATAAATATCTATGACATCTTGAGAGGTTTTGAAATTCTTATAAACCTTAAAACCAGACTCTTCCATGACTTTAGCAATAAAATTAATTAGTTGTGGTTTTTCCAAAATTTCCACCTTAAATAGTTACTCACTATAAATATATTAAAATAATTATTATTAAAGTTTGTGAAATTAAAAATATTTTTTAATTGTTAAGAACATAAACTAGTCTATGAAAGCACTGATTAGTAATGATGATGGAATAAATGCAACAGGCATATTATCTGCAAAAAAAGCAGTAGAGGATTTGTGTGATGTTTATGTAGTAGCTCCTGAAATTCAACAAAGTGGAATTGGACATGCTCTTACATTGTATGATCCTCTCAGAATAAATCAAATAATTCTTAAAGATGGAAGCAAAGGATATAGCGTAACTGGAACACCAACTGATGCCGTAACTATGGGTTTATTTGAAATAATGGATGAAAAACCAGATATAATGATATCTGGAATAAATACAGGTTTTAATATAGGAAAATCAGAATTAACTACATCTGGAACAATAGGTGCAGCTATGGAAGCAGCGAGTTTCGGAATTCCTACAATAGCTGTATCACAAACAGTTAGTAGAAGTGATATTAAATTTGAAAATGGTGAAGTTGATGTTGATTTTAGTTTTGCAGAAAAAATGATTAATAAATTAGCAAAAATAGTTCTTGAAAAGGGTATGCCTGAAGGAGCAGATTTACTAAATTTAAATATTCCTGAAAATCCAATTGATGAAAAATTTGAAGTAGTTGGATTAGGTGAAAGAATGTATACTCCAGTGATACAAACTCGTTTAGATCCTCGAGGAAAACCTTATTATTGGATAGGAGGTAATCAGTGCGAATTTAAAGAAAAAGGAACTGATGGATACAGTTTAATAAATGAGCATAAAACTACTTTAACTCCCATAAAATTAGATCAAACTGGAGATAAAGAAGTTTTAAAAAAATGGTTAGATTAATTTAAGATCTGAAAGAATTTTATCCCTTTCTCGTCTTAATTCATTTAATTCATTTTCATTATTATATCCATTACTTTCAAGATGTGCAATGGTTCTTGTTATTGCTTCTAAATTAGCTTCTAATTGATTAACAGCCATAAAAATACCTCTATTAATATATTAATTTTTAAAATATATAGCTATTTTGTTTCAATAAACAAGAATAAAAAAAATTTAAGATAAAAAAATAAAAAAAGAAAGAATAATAAACTTATTCTTTTAAAGCTAATTTGATATCTTCAGCTTTTACGGTTTTTCTACCAGTGTGGCGTGCAAATCCGACTGCTTTTGCAGCGATTTTTTCACCATAGTCTTCTAGTGCTTCAGCTAATGCTTCTTTAGCATCATCGGATACTCTTTGAGCTCCAGCATTTTTTAATATACGACCTACTGGTGCAATTGGTAATTCACTCATAATTATTTCCTCCATATAAATTTTGTAAATAAGAATATATATTTTATTATATTTAAAGATAATGGTTAAAAATGGCCTAATTTATAGATTACATAATAATATAGCAGAAAAATAAAAATTATTAACGATAATATAGAAACCTTTAATATATAATAAAAAGAAATAATATTTTTTCTTAAGATTAGGTAAGGGTAAAAATGAAAGATTTATTATCAGTTTGTGATATACAAGGAGAAGTAGAGGATATTCTTGAGTTAGCTGAAAAAATAAAAGCTAATGAAATAGAAGGCCAACCTTTGAAAGGTAAAACATTAGCTATGATATTTCAGAAGTCTTCTACAAGAACAAGGGTATCATTTGACGTTGGAATGTATGAATTAGGTGGAAGAGCAATATTTTTATCATCAAATGATTTACAAATGGGAAGAGGAGAACCTATTTCTGATACAGCTAAAGTTCTTAGTCGTTTTGTTGATGGAATAATGATTAGAGCAATAGAACATAAAGATGTTGAAGAACTTTCCAAATATTCTGATGTTCCTGTAATCAGTGGTTTAACTAATTTAGAACACCCATGCCAAGCATTAGCTGATATGCTTACTATTAAAGAACATTTAGGTAGCTTTGAAGGTAAAAAACTATGTTTTGTTGGTGATGGAAATAATGTTAGTAATTCTCTCCTTTTAATTTGCCCTATGCTTGGAATGGATATAGCTATTGTTGGGCCTGAAAATTACAAACCAGATGAGAAAATTGTTGAAAAAGCACGTAAAATAGCTCATAAAAACAATTCACAAATAATGATAACATCTAATCTTGATGAAGCTGTAAAAAATGCTGATGTAATCTATACTGACGTATGGGTGAGTATGGGTGATGAAAAAGAAGAAGCTCAAAGAATAAAAGATTTTACTCCTTATCAAGTTAACGAAGCCTTAATGAAAAAAGCTAATAAAGATGCTATTTTTATGCATTGTCTTCCAGCTATTCGTGGCCAAGAAGTAACCGCTGAAGTCATAGATGGACCTCAATCAGTAGTTTTTGATGAAGCTGAAAATAGGCTTCATGCACAAAAGGCCGTTCTTTATTATTATTTAAAGTAAATGTAGTTAAAAATATTAATTACATTATCCTCTTTTTAATATTAAATAATCTTTAGATTCTCTTTTTTAGATAGCTAATTGAATTAATAATTAGCTAAACCATGATTAAACTATTCTATACTATTTTAATAAAAAAATAAATACTATAAATTTACATTAAAAACTTAGAAAACAGAAATATTTAAAAAAAGTTAAAAAAAGATTTAGAGAAAAATCTCCAAATCTATTTACCGATATCTTCAAGAGCTGCACTGATTTGTGCCATGATTTGTTCGGTTTTGAAGTGTTGTTGATCCATAGCTCCAGATGGACATGCACCTACACATGTTCCACATCCTTTACATAATGCAACGTTAATTTCAGCGTGGTCGTCACCAGCATCTCCAACAATTGAAATAGCTCCATATGGACATAATTCAACACAAACTTCACAAGCACCACAAATTAAATCGTCGGAACGTGCAACAATAGGTTCGATTTCCACTTCACCTTTAGACATTGGAATAGATGCTCTTGATGCTGCAGCAGAACCTTGTGCTACTGAATCAGGAATATCTTTTGGACCTTGTGCTACACCAGCAACATATACACCATCAGTTAAAGTATCAACAGGTCTGAGTTTTGGGTGAGCTTCCATATAGAATCCGTCTGCAGATTTGGAAATACCTAATGTTTGTCTGAGTTCTTCTGAACCTTTTGGATTTTCGAGACCTACACTTAAAACAACTAAATCGTAGGTGTATTCAGTTACTTTTCCGAGTAAAGTATCTTCTGCTCTAATAGTTAAAGTTCCATCATCATTTTCCATGATTTGAGCAGGTTTACCTCTTAAGAATTCAATACCATATTTTTCTTGGGAGGTTTTGTAGAACTCTTCAAATCCTTTACCGAATGCACGAATATCCATGTAATAACAAGTTACATCAGTATCAGGTTCGTGGTCAATACATAATTGAGCGTTTTTCATGGAATACATACAACATACTCTTGAACAGTATGGTTTTCCGATTTGTTCATCTCTGGAACCAACACAATGGATAAATGCAACACGTTTAGGTGTTTCACCATCGGAAGGTCTAATTACGTGACCTTCAGTAGGACCTGATGCATTAATCATTCTTTCAATTTCCATACCGGTAATTACGTTAGCATAACGACCGTATCCATATTGATATATTTCAGATGGATCGTATGGATCATATCCAGTAGCTGCAATAATAGTTCCAACTTTAAGTTGCATGGTTTCTGGTTCTTGTTGATGATCAATAGCTCCACGTTCACAGATTTGATCACAGAGCATACATTCAATACAGTAGTTTTTATCAATAGTTGCACATAATGGTACAGCTTGAGGGAATGGAATGTAAGCAGCTTTTACCATACCAATACCTTCATCATAGTAGTTAGGTATTTCAATAGGACAAACTTCTACACAAGATCCACAACCAACACAAAGATCTTCTACTACATATCTTGCTTTTTTCTCTACATCAACAGTAAAGTTACCTATGTATCCATCTACGTGTTTTACTTCAGCATAAGTAATTAATTCAATGTTTTCGTGTTTTGCAGTATCTACCATTTTAGGTGCTAAAATACACATTGAACAATCGAGAGTTGGGAAAGTTTTATCTAATTGACCCATTCTTCCACCAATGGTAGGGTTTCTTTCTACCATGTAGGTTTCGAATCCCATATCACCTAAATCTAAAGCAGATTGAATACCAGTAACTCCTCCACCAATAACAAGAGCTCTGTTGTCTACTCCTACTTTGGTTGCTTCAAGAGGTTCTAATAATCTTGCTTTAGCTACAGCCATACGGGTTAAGTCTTTAGCTTTTTCAGTAGCTGCTTCTGGTTCACCCATGTGTACCCAAGAATCTTGTTCTCTTAAATTAGCAAATTCAAATAAAAATTTGTTTAAACCTGCTTCTTCTACACATCTACGGAAAGTAGGTTCGTGAAGACGAGGGGAACATGCTGCAACAACAACTCTGTTTAAGTTGTGTTCTTTGATATCTTCTTGGATTAACAATTGACCTGGGTCAGAACACATGTATTTGTAATCTTTTGCTACAACAACACCAGGAAGGGTTTTTGCATATTCAGCTACTTCAGGACAGTTAACGACTCCACCGACGTTTACACCACAGTGACAGACGTAAACACCTATCCTCAATTCTTCGTTATTATCTCTTTTTTCTTCTGCCATTATTTATTCACCTTGTACAAGTATGTGACATAATTTAATCTAATTATTTTATAAAATTTCTTAAAAAAAGATTATTTATATTTTCTAAAATATTAGATTATAATATATGTAGTAGGCGCACATTTATAAAGATTTCTATAAACAACTTGGAGTAAACTATATATATTATAACAGAAAATCTGGGTTTAAAAGCAGCAATAAAGAAAAATAAAAAGTTTAAAGGGAATTTAGGTTAATAAAAATAAATTATAAAGGCATACCTAAAAACACTAACTTAAATTAAATTAAACTTATGATAATTGGAAGGGTTATTAATGATAATACTGTGTTAGCTAAAATACAATCTGAAGTTAAATGATAATCTAATTTATATGTAATAGCTAACAGTAAAGACAACATTCCTGAAGGCATCGCTGCTTCAACAATACCTACACTATATTCTAATCCTGAAAGATGTAGTAATGAAACTACACCAAAAGCTATAAGTGGAAAAATTCCAAGTTTTATAACAGATGTAAAAGCTGCCATATTTCTACTTCTTTTAATTCCTTCAAGATTAATTGAAAGACCTAATGAAATCATAATTATAGGAATTGCCCCATCTCCAAGATAATTAACAACATTATCAAGAACTGGACCTATTGGAATATTTAAAAAATTAAGCCCTAATCCTAATACAACAGCCCATAAAGGGGGAAATAATAGTATCTTTTTAAAAGCTGTTTTAATTGTACCTCCAAACTTAACAATAAGGAGAAATGAAAGTATAAGAAATATACATAAAGTTGCTAAATCACAAAAAATCGCTCTTAAAAATCCTGCTTGTCCAAAGATACCTAAATTTACAGGATAACCCATAAAAGCAGTATTAGCTATCATGACAGTAACAATTATACTCCAGATTTTTTTATCATCCATTTTCATTTGTTTCAATATGACATAAGAAATCAATCCTGAAATAAAAGATGAAATTAAAATAACAAAAGGCAAAATTCCTAATTTGGGTATTAACCTTAAATCAGCAGAATATAATGCTGAGAAAATCATACAAGGCATTAAAATATTCATTACTAACTTATTTAAAGGAGTGATGTCTTCTTCTGTTAAAAAATCAATTCTTTTTAAGACATAACCTAAACATATCATTAAAACAATAGAAAGAATCGTAATTTCAATTGCGTTCATTATTAATAATAACTCATTAAAAATATATAAAATTTAGTAAATCAGATAAAAATCATCAAAAACAAAATATTTATATATGATATTAAACTTATAGAATATTGTCTTTTGGTTCCGTGGTCTAGGGGTATGATACCTCCCTTACAAGGAGGGGATCACGAGTTCAAATCTCGTCGGAACCACTAATTTTTTATTTATTTTTCCTATTAACTTTATATTATCACTTCTAATAGCTATTTTATTTTAAAATGTATAATAAAAAATTTGATAGATTATACATTGTTTAATTATTTAACTCTTTTTTATTTCCGTTAAACCAAAATCAAAAGATTAATAAATAAATGGTTAGTAATATTAAAATGTAGAAACTTTTTTCTATGAAATAAAAAAGTGATTAAAAATGGTTGTAAAAATAGGAATTATTAAAAGTGGAAATATTGGTACTTCACCAGTAATTGACTTAATTTTAGATGAAAGAGCAGACAGACCTAACATAGATGTTAGACTTGTAGGATCTGGAGCAAAAATGAACCCAGAACAAACCGAAGAAGTTGTTCCTAAAATTAAAGACTTTGATCCTGACTTCTGTATTTTCATAAGTCCTAACCCTGGAGCACCAGGACCTGCTAAAGCAAGAGAATTATTATCTGAAGGTGACATCCCAGCTATTATCATTGGAGATGCACCAGGTGCATCTAAAAAAGATGAAATGGACGAACAAGGCTTAGGTTACATTATTGTAAAAGCTGACCCAATGATTGGTGCTAGAAGAGAATTATTAGACCCAACCGAAATGGCATCATTCAACTCAGATATTATTAAAGTATTAGCAGCTACTGGAGCTTACAGATTAATACAACACACTATCGATGCAATTATTGCTGATGTTGAAGCAGGAAATGAAATTGAATTACCTAAATTAGTTGTAACCGCTGAAAAAGCTGTCGAAGCAGGTAACTTTGAAAACCCATATGCAAGAGCAAAAGCTTTAGCAGCATATGAAATGGCAGCAGCAGTAGCTAACTTAGACACTAAAGGTTGTTTCATGGTACAAGATCACGAACAATATATCCCTCTTGTTGCAGCAGCACACGAAATGGCATCTGCAGCAGCTAAATTAGCAACAGAAGCAAGAGAAATCGAAAAATCCAATGACAGTGTTTGCAGAACACCTCACATGGGTGACGGTTGTATTGGAAACAAATGTAATTTAATGGATAAACCATCTAACTAAGTAGCTTAATTGCTACTTTTAACTTTTTTTATAAAAATTATTTTGAAAATAAAAAGAATAGAATTCTTATTTAAAGAACTCCTTTTGTAGATGGAACTTCAGTTCCTTCAATTTTAATAGCTTCTTTTAAAGATTTTGCAAATGCTTTAAAAAGAGCTTCGGATTTATGATGATCATTAAAACCTTCTACTTTTGCATAAATATTTATTTTAGCTGAATTAGCGAAAGATTCAAAGAAATGAAAAATAACATCAGCAGTCATATCTCCTATTTTAGGATTTCTAAATTCAAAATTCATATTACAATAGCTACGACCACTAATATCTACTGCCACAGTAGCTACTGATTCATCCATTGGAACAATAGCATCAGCCATCCTTTTTATTCCTCTTTTATCATCAATAGCTATACGAAAAGCTTCTCCAAGCAAAATTCCAACATCTTCTACAGTATGATGGTCATCTATTTCAATATCTCCTGTTGCTTGAATCTCTAAATCTATAAGACTGTGTTTTGAAAATGATTCCAACATGTGATTAAAAAAATTTACTTCAGTGGAGATGTTATATTCTCCAGCTCCATCAAGATTCATTTTTATATAAATTTCTGTTTCTGATGTGTTTCTTGAAACTTCACTTTTTCTAGTCATTTTTATTCCTCTGGCGCATTTCTAATTATAGTAATACAGTCAACAGGACATTCCATTGCACAAAGTGTACAAACATGACAATATCTTAAATCCATTACATGTGCCACATCTGTAATTTTCCATATTTTAGCTGCTTTAGGGCAGATATCATAACAATTTCCACATCCAATACATTTATTTTCGTCTACTTCAATTTTTAAAATAAATATTCCCCCAGCTATATTTTCAATGTAGCTACTGACATTGCTTTAAATCCAACATATACTTCTTTTCCAATGTTTAGATTCAATTCTTTTTCTGCAGATACTGTAATATCCGAATAAAGGTTAATGCCATCAACACTAATATTAACTCTGATTACTTCATCTTCCAATTTCATCTCTACAATCTTACCTTTCATGATATTTCTAATACTTGAAGTTTGTGGTTCAAGCATGATAAAAATATTATCATAGCTAATGAGAGCTAATAAATCATCCCCAATTTTATAATTTTTATTTAAAGGAGTATTGATAATATTGTCTTTAATTTTAACTTTCATTACACCTTTAGATTCATCAATATCTTCAACCGTAGCTTCCAGTTCATTAACATCCTTATGGAGTTCCATTATTGCATTAATTTTTTTACATTCTTTTAAAATTGAAAATCCTTCATCAGTTAATTTAGTACCGCCTCCACCACCTTTTCCCCCTTTTGTGGTGCTTACGATTTTAACGTTTAGATTTTTTTCAATTTTATCAATATAGTTTAAAGCTGTTCTGTAGGACACATTAATAGCTTTAGCTGCTTCAGTAATGGAACCTGTATTTAAAATACCTTCTAATAGGTCAAATTTCTTTTTATCTAATAAAAAAGAATCCCCATCAACATTAATTTTATATTCCACTCCTGCATTAACATCAGTCATATACATTCACCCTCAATATAATTAGACAATATTCTATTATTTTATTTTTAAAATATAAAAAAGGTTACTATTAGTATCTGTGTTTTAAAAATTCTTAAGATTTGATTTTAGGTCTTTTAGATTCTATTTTTTCTATACCATCTAATAATTTATTAATAATACCTGAAAGTCCTTTAAATTTAATTGCATATTCTCTTAAAGCAGTTATATCTTCTTTAGTGAAAAATCCAAATAAAATTAAAGCTCCTAAATAAACGAAAGGACAACAAATAATTCCTACAATTAAACCAATTATTGTTTTTGGAATTATAAGAGCAATAATCCCCATAACAATAGCTGCAATTACCATTATTGTAATAGGCCTCCATTGTGGTGAAGTATCGGTTAATCTAAATGCAAAATACATTACAGGAATCATCATAGCCAAACAAGCTAAAGTTGTTGCAAGTGCCCCTCCTGCAATACCCATAATTGGAACTAACCACCAATTAAGAATTAAACAAAGTATAGCACCTAAAACTAAAATGTACATTGGCACTCTTGGATTACCAATACCTTGGATTATACTGGTTGAAATTGAGAATAATGAATAAAAAGTCATTCCAATAGATAAAATAGCTAATGAAGAAGCTCCTGCAACATATGATGGATTAGTGAAATATAATAGCTGTAAAATTGGGCTGGCAAAGGCTGCAATTCCAATACACATCGGAATAACGAATACTAAGGAGAATTTATAAGATTCGTTAACATACTTTTCCAAACTTCTTTTATTACCAGAACTAAAAGCTTCAGAAGAAGCTGGAAGAATTGTTGTAGCTATAGAAACAGATATTATTAATGGCAATCTTGAAATTGGATCTGCAGCTGCAAAAAATCCAATAGCTTCTGTAGTTAAAAAAGCACCCATTACTAAAGTACATATATTATAAATACCCATTTCAGCAATAGCTGTGATAATTACAGGGATTGCAAATTTAATAAGCATTCCAGCTAGCTTAAATTCCTCTTTAGCTGACATTTTAAACCCATCAGTACCTTTAGGCATGTACTTTCCCATGTGGAATTTAAAAATATAAACTGCTACAACTGCAGAAAGAGCGAATCCTAAAACAGTACCCCAAAGAGCACCAACAACAGAAAATCCAATAAGAACAAATCCCACTGCAAATAAAATCATACAAATCTGTTCAACAGCCCGAGTATAAAGAATATATTCCATTTTATAAACACCTTGGAATGCACCTCTAAATGCTCCTACAATAACACTAAAAGGTGTTATAAAACCAACGATTTGTAATGGAATTAAAGTTTCAGGTTTTTGTAAATAAACATTAGCTAACCATGGAGCAGCCCATACAACCATAATAACTCCAAAGAAACATCCTAGAAAGAACATTATCTTTAATGATGTGTAAATGGTTTGACGTGCTAAATCCTTCTGATCTGTTGCTTCATATTCTGCAACATATTTAGCTATAGCTGGAGGAAGTCCTCCTGCTGATAAGGTCTGGAAAATACCTTGAAATGGTAAAGTAATTCCTAAAACACCATAAAGGGCAGGACCAAGTAATGATGCCATTAAGAAACGATAAATATATCCTCCTAAACGAAAGATAATGTTTCCAAGAAATATTATAAAACTACCACGAATCAATTTATTTCCCATAGTAACCCGCCATATTCTATTAAAATTAGATTATATATACATAACTCAATTTTACTATATAAAATTAATTATTTTATTAAAAATGAATTTTTAAGAAAAATAATTAAATAAATGTTTAATAAACTGAGATTTTTAATATAGAATTTGCATTTAAATTAAGTGATATATAATATTAATAATAATTTTAAATATATGAAACATTAATTCATTTAATACTGAAAAATTTAGCTGAAATAAAAAAATATAATTAAGAAGGTTAAATTATTCTAATCTTTTTTTAATAGAATCTGCATGTGCATATAAACCTTCATATTCAGCTATAGGAATGCAAGTTTTTGATAAATCCTTCAAACCTTCTTTTGTAAGTTTTTGGACTGTTGGCTTTTTAATAAAAGATTCTGTTGAAAGACCAGAATACATTTTAGCACCTCCACCAGTTGGAAGAACATGATTTGTTCCAGACCCATAATCACCACAAGGTACTGGAGAGTAATTGCCTAAAAATATAGAACCTGCATTTTTAATTTTAGATAAAACTTCCTCATCATCTTCAGTTATTATCTGTAAATGTTCCGGTGCATATTTATTTGTAACCTCAATAGCTTCATCAAAATTATCACATAAAATAATTTTACCCGATTTTTCAAGAGATTGTTCGATAATTTCTCTTCTTTTAGCTTTTGGTGCTATTTTATTAATAATTTCTAGAGTGTTAAAAGCTAAAGCTTCATCATCAGTTACTAAAAAACATGATGCATTTGGATCATGCTCTGCTTGAGCTAAAATATCAATAGCTATAAATTCTGGTTTTGCTGTTGAATCTGCAAGAATTAAAACTTCTGAAGGACCTGCGGGAAAATCAATATCTGTACCACCATAAACCAATTTTTTAGCAGCAGTTACAAAAATATTTCCAGGCCCTACAATTTTATCAACCTTTGGAATTGATTCTGTTCCATAGGCCATAGCTGCAATAGCTTGAGCGCCTCCAACTTTATATATTTCATCTACTCCTGCCAAATCAGCAGCTACAAGAATAGCATCACTAATTTCTGGAGGGGAACATGCAACAATTCTCTCAACCCCAGCTATCTTTGCAGGAATTACAGTCATTAAAATTGATGAAGGATAAACTGCTCTTCCTCCAGGAATATAACATCCAACGGAACTGATTGGCCTAACGATTTGACCTGCAGTAACACCAGGATTTACCTCCATTTCCCATTCATCAGGAATTTGTTTTAAATGAAACTTTTCAATATTATCAGCTGAAGATTTTAAAGCATTTAATAATTCAGAGTCAATGTTATCATAAGCTTTTTTAATTTCTTCTTTAGTTACTTTTAAATTAACAACATCAACATTGTCAAATTTTTTAGTATACTCATTAACGGCTTTATCCCCATTTTCAGATACGTTAGCTAAAATATCAGATACTATTGGAACAACAGAATTAACATCATCTTCTGAACGTTTTACAACCTCATCAATATTAATATCATTGTATCTTAAAAGTTCCATACTCACACTACCTTAATACAGCACCACTATCAGCAGATGTGACTAGTTGCCTGTAAAGAGCTAACCAGCCATCCACATCTTTTTGTGGTTCTTTTCTTTGTTTAATTCTTTCAGCTATCTCTTCATCACTTAAATCAACATTAATAGATCTATTTTCAATGTCTATTTCAATAATATCCCCGTTTCTAATAGCTCCAATAGGGCCATCTGCCATTGCTTCTGGTGATACATGTCCAATACAAGGACCTCTAGTTCCACCGGAGAATCTTCCATCAGTTATAAGGCCAACATTTTTAATTCCCATTCCTGCAATAGCTGATGTTGGATTTAACATTTCTCTCATTCCAGGTCCTCCTTTAGGGCCTTCATAAGTAATAACAATAATGTCTCCCTCTTCAATTTCATGATTAAATATTGCCTCTGTTACATCTTCTTCACAAGTATATACTTTTGCTGGTCCTTTAAGATGCATTAATTCAGAAGCAACAGCTCCTTTTTTAACAACAGAACCATTCGGAGCTATATTTCCTTTCAAAATAGCTATTCCACCATCTTCATGTACAGGATTATCTAATGGATGAATAACATCTGAGTTTTTAATTTCAACATCAGCAATATGTTCCCCAATAGTTTTTCCAGTAACAGTTAATGAATCTTGATGTATTTTATCACCTAAATTCTTTAAAACTGCAGGTATACCTCCTGCTAAATGTAAATCCATCATTGTATCTTGTCCAGCTGGGGAAATTAAAGCTACATGAGGAACATTCTTACTGATTTCATCGAATAAATCTAAATCTACATCTACACCTTCAACTTCACTAGCTAATGCAGGAATATGAAGTGCTGTGTTACTTGAACCTCCTAAAGCCATATCAACAGCAATAGCATTATTAAATGATTCTTGAGTTAAAATATCAGAAGGTTTTAAATCTTCATCCACCATTTTTACTATACGTTTTCCTGAATCGTAAGCTAATTGTTCATTAGCAATATCATTTGCATGAGTAGTTGCACATAATGGTAGGGACAAACCTAATGTTTCTGTAATACATGCCATTGTATTAGCTGTAAATAAACCAGAACAACTTCCAGCTCCAGGACAGGCACATCTTTCGATTTCATCAACTTCTTTTTCTGTGATTTTTCCAGCAGAAAGTTCACCTACCGCTTCATAAACACTAATTAAATCAACATTTTTATTATTATAATGGCCTGCTTCCATTGGCCCACCAGTAACAACAATTGTTGGAACATCAACTCTAAAAGCTCCCATAAGCATTCCAGGAACTACTTTATCACAACTAGGAATAAGAACTAAACCATCAAAAGCATGTCCTTTAGCCATACTTTCAACTGTAGCGGCTATTATCTCTCTAGAAGGAAGTGAATATTTCATTCCCTCATGATTCATACTAATTCCATCACAAATTGCCATAGTATCAAATTCGAATGGAATTCCACCAGCATCAATAATACCCTGTTTAACATGTTCTACAAGTTCTCTAAGATGAATATGACCTGGGACAATATCTGTAAAACTATTAGCTATTCCAATAAAAGGTTTTTTAAAATCATCATCATCAAGACCACATGCTCTAAGTAATGATCTGTGTGGTGCTCTTTGAATTCCTTTTTTAATGTTATCACTTTTCATTTAATCACACAAAAAATTAATTATAATTAGTATTTGTGTGATATAATATAAAAAAATTAGTTTTAAAAAAAAGAAAAAATAGAAGTCCTAAGAAAGGACTGTGATTTTATTAGATGTGGCAGCATTATTCCACATTGCAGTCACAATATACTCTCCAGGGACTAAATTAAGATTAAAACTAGCTATTCCATTAGCATTACTAATAGCTGTGTAGAATTTCCCATTAATATTACAAGTAACTTTTTGATTAGCTACAGGATTACCTTGATTATCCACTATTTTAACATTGTAGGAAGTGCTTGAACCCTGTTTTATGGTTACATCTGTACCACTAATAATAGGAAGTACCTTGATATTATTGGAATACATTTGACCATTACTAGGATTAGTAGCAGTTATAATATAATCACCTGGAAGTAAGTTAATATCAAGAGTAGCTATTCCATTTTCATTGGTTGTTGCCTCATAAAATTTACCAATAATATTAAAATGAATTACAGTATGTTGTACAGGATTACCTTTACTGTCTAAAACTTTAATTTGATACTGAGAACCATTTTTATAATATTTTACTAGATCCTGACCGAATAATGTAGTATAAACTGTGATATTATTAGATAGTTGCTGTCCAGTAACTGGATTAACTCCAGTAATAACATAAGTACCAGGATTAAGATTAATTGGTAGTTCAGCTATTCCATTTTCATTTGTTCTAATGTAGTAAATTTTACCAATAATATTAAATTGAACCTCCATATTTTTTAAAGGATTACCTTTACCATCAAGGAATTGAGCTACATAGTTATCTGAACTTTTGTATAATTTTTCTAAATTATCTCCAATTATAGTGTTCTTAACAAGAACTGTAGCAGTTTTAGAAATATCCTCATAAGTTACAACTACTCCATAAGTACCAGGAAGAAGATTAATTGATAATCTAGCTTTTCCTTCATTGTCTGTTGTTAAATAATAGGTTTTTCCAATAATTTGGATTCCAACAGTTTTTGAAACTAATGGAGAACCATTCTTAGTTAAAATAACAATTAATTGAGAACCATTACGATAATACATTTCAAGATTATTAACTGTTAATTGAACATTAAGTTTACCTAATGTCATATTCTGTTTAAATGGATTGTAATTTTGATCTCCACCATATGAAAGAGAAATATTATAAAATCCTTCAGTCAATGGAATTATTCTAACTCCGGTTCCATTAATTACATTAATTTTATAAGTTTTTCCCTCTATTTCTAATGAAACAACACCAGTTATATTTTCAGGCATATTAACCTGTATAACTGCATTTGCATCTGTACCAAATACAACATCAACACTTACATTGTCAGGGTTAATATTGGTTTTAGAAATATTTACTGTCTTATTGATAGATATTGGTTTATAAGTTGAATCTCCATCATAATTAATTTCAATATCATATTCACCTGTATTTAAACCTGGAATTGACAATTCTCCACTACCATTTGTTAGGATAATAGGATATTCTTTACCATCAACCTTTACAACAACATCACCATTAAGATCAGATGATCCAGTAATATTGATTTTTAATGGTTTTCCATATTCTATATCCGGAATATCAACTTCTATTGATGGATCATTTCTTAAATCAAAAGTAATGTTTTCAGATAATTTATCATAATTATCATCTCCAGAGTAAGTTATCTCAGCATTATAAATTCCCGGAGTTTCATTAATAATTATGCTACCTGTACCATTACTAATAGGAATAATATAATCTGTACCATTAATTTTTATAGTTACATTTCCAGTTGCATTATTTGGTAATGATACATCTACATGTACACCATCATCTTGGGTAGAAATATTAACTTTTAAATCATCAACTGAAACCGGTGCTTTTGAAACTGTAATATTTTCAATGATATTTTCAGGATTATGAGTTAAATCACCTAAATATTTAACTTCAACTGTATGATTTCCAGCAGGAAGATTATAAACAGTAGTTATAATAGAACCATCAGGATTAATAACACCAGAATAAACAATACCATCAACTGAAACTTCAACATTACCACTAGCTCCAGGAATAAGAGTTACATTGACAATTAATGGTTCTCCATAAGTAATGTTAGAAATATCAACATTCACAGAAGAACCAGTTCTTAAATCTACAATCTCTGATTTGGAAGCACCATCCAAATTATCGTCACCAGAATAAGAAGCTGTAAGATTATAAATTCCAGGAGTTAGAGGAATATTAATTGAACCTGTACCATTAGTAATTGGAATAATAGATTCAGAGCTGCCATTCAATGAAATAACTACATTTCCTGTTGCTGTTTCTGGTAATGTTACATTAATTGTAGCTATGTCATCAACAATGGTTATATTGAATTTAACATCATCAGGTGTAATAATAGCTTTATTAACATTTGTAGTTTGAGATATTGATTCAGATTTATAGTTATTATCCCCACTATAATAAATTTCAGCCGTATATTCACCTACTCCTAAGTTTGGAACTTCAACAATAGCTAAACTATCTTTAATATCAGCAGAATAATTTTTATTGTTAATAGTTACATTGATTTTACCAGTAGCATTCTTTGGAAGCAATACTGTGACTGTAAGATTATTTCCATAGTTAATAGTAGGAATATTAACTTGAATCTCTGGATTCATTCTAAATTCTAAAGATTTTGTAGTATTTAATGGACCATAATTGTTATCTCCAGTATAATTAACTAAAACATCATAATTACCTGTTCCTACATTAACTTCAACTTTTCCATTTCCATCTGTTAAATTAACAACATAAGAAACATTATTAATAGTAATATTAACTTGTCCGGTTGCATCAGTAGGTAATGTTACTTCTACAATAGCTGTTTTATTATCGCTATTCACAGTAACATTAACTTCAATATCTGAATCAGATAAATTAAATTTTGAAACAGTAACATTTTTATTAATTGTTTGTGGTTTATTAATTTCATTTCCACTGTAAATAACCTCAATAGTATGATTACCTGCAGTTACATTATCTAATACTAATTTTGCATTTCCATTTTCAATAGGAACAATTTTTTCTTGAGAATCTACAATTACTGTTATATTTCCTGTTGCAGTTTTTGAAATTTCAACATCTACAATTAAAGGTTCACCATAAGTTATATTTTCAATTTTAACATTCATTGAAGCTTCTTTTCTAAGATCAAATGTTTCATTTTTAGTTAATGGAACATAATTATCACTACCGGTATAATTTACAGTAAGATTATAAATTCCAGGCTCTAACTCTATAATTTTCTTTCCGGACCCGTTTATAACTTCAACAACATATTCAGTTCCATTAATGGTACCGGTAACATTACCATTTACATTTTCTGGAGCTGTTACTTCAAGTAATGCAGAAGTATCATTGATTGGAGTAACAGTAACGTTAATATCTCCATTTGTAAGTGTTGCTTTATTTATTGTAACTGATTGTGTATAATCATATTCTCTGTAATTGTTAGTTGCATTATAATGAATATTTAAATCATAAGAGCCTGCTGAAAGATTACTTATACTAAAACTTCCAGTTCCATTTTCAATTTTAACAACAACAGTTTTTTCACCAATTGAAACTGTTAAATTAGGTGAAAGATTAGCTCCGTTAGCTCCAGTAATAGTTATAGTACCATTTAACGGATTACCATAACTAATTTCAGAAATATCAACAGAAATTGTAGGATTAATTGAATAAACTTCAAATTGTTTGGATCCTGTAACAGAAGAATAATTTTCTTCACTTGGAGTAGTAACTAAAATATCATATGCTCCAACATTTAAATTACTAAACTCATAATAACCAGTACCATTTTTAATTTCAACTTTTTGAGTTTGACCATCAATAGTAACAGTAATGTTAATATTAAGTAACTCATTATTAGCTCCGATAACATCAACAGTACCTGTTAATAAATCACCATAATTGATATTAGGAACATTGATAATAATACTAGGATTATATTTAGCCACTACAACATATTTATCAGATATTGATTCCATATATTTATCATTGCTTTTGAAGGTAACAGTGACGATATAATTTCCTGAAGCTAAATTTTTAAACTCAAAGGAAGCATTACCATCAATGACCTCAATAGTTTGACTTAATCCTAAATCTTCACCATTTTTAGAAATTGAAACTGTGACATTACCATTAATATTGACACTATCGGATCCTCCAGTGAGAGTTAAATTTCCAATAAGAGTTTGGCCATAATCAATTCCAGGGATATTGACAATTAAAGTTGATTTCTCTTTTCCTACATCAATGGTATATGTTTTATATGCAGCAGTATAATTTGAATTTCCATAAAATACAGCTGTTAAATCATAAGAGCCTGCTGGTAAATTTTCTGTAGTAAAATTACCTATTCCATTTATAATGTCAATTTCATAGGTTTTATTTTTAATTGTAATGTTAGCTTTACCGTTAATAGCTGAATTATTAATTCCATAAGCTAATACACTACCATTTAAAGGGACATTAGCTTTAACGTCACCATATGAAATATCAATAATAGATGAGACAGGGACAATATTAAATATGTTTACTTTATAATCATCAGTATAATTTTTATTTCCTTTGAATTCTACTTTAATAACATATTCTCCAGCAGCTAAATCAGTTAATTTAAATTCATATTTTCCATTAATGGTTTCATACTTTCCAATAATTGTATCATTTAAATAAATTGTAATATTGTCTGAAATAGGAATACCATTAACACCGTTTAAGTATATTGCAACATTTAAAGGAGTTCCATAATCCACACCACTAACATCCACAATTAAACTAGGATCAACAGGATTAATTTTTATTGGATTAATTTCAGATGTTGAAGAATAATTTTCATTTTCATTAAATGACACTATTAAATTATAATCTCCTACATCTAAATTTTGGAAAACATATTCCCCCGTACCATTTTGAATCTTAACTGTTAGAGATTTTAATACATTTGTTTCATTATCAGTTAAAGTAACAGTTACGCTATCAGTTAATCCCTTATCATTGTATCCTTTAAGAATGATTGAACCTGTTAAATTACCTCCGAATTCAAATCCTGTAGCATTAAATGTTAATGTAGGTTTAATTTTACCTATATTTACAGATTTATCTGTTATAACAGATGAATAATTTTCATCACCATTGTATTTTATTTCTAATGAATAACTACCTGCGGCTAAATCATCGAAACTGATTAAAAGTGATCCGTTTTTAATTTCAAAATCTTTCTCTTCAATGATAGTTCCATCTTTCTTAATTTTAATATAACCAGTTCCATTGAGTTTTATTCCATTAACACCTACTAAACTAATTGAAACATTTAAAGGAGTTCCATAATCCACACCACTTACATCAACAGTAAATGTTGGAATGTTTTTATTTACATCAATATCATAATATTTTGTAATATTGTTATAATTTGTAGATCCTTCATAGGTAACTATAGCTTTATAGGAATTACTCTCTAAGTTTTTGCCTATAAAATCACCAAATCCATTTTTTATATTGACAGAGATAACATCGTCATCTAAACTAACTTTTACAGTTGCATTTAATCCAATATTGTTAAAACCTAGGAGAGTTACATTACCTTTAATTGGGTTTCCAACGGTTGTGTTTGCAAATTCTACTGTTAAAGTTGGAGTGATTTTAATAATTTGGAAATCTCCTTCTTTATTAGAAGCAGTATAATTTTCATTTCCATTGTAATTAGTTAAAATAATATAATTACCAGCATCATAATCATCTGAAATATCAATAGAGTATAATCCATTTACGGTTTCCACATTGGATAATTCTTTAATAATATCCCCAGTATCTTTATTTTTAATAATGATAGATATATTACCATTTAAATTAACTCCATTAACACCTTTCATTATTATGTTAACAGTAAATGGTGTTCCATAATCAACATTAGTCACACTAACAGTAATATCTGGAGATGCTTTATTAATTTGAACTGTTTTATTAGAATATTTTGCAGTGTAATTTTCATCACCTAAAAATTCAGTAATAATGTCATGATTACTAGCTGCTAAATTGTCAATTGTAACAGTACCAGTACCATTAACAATAGCTACTTCCCTTTGTATTCCATCCACTGTGACTAAAACAGTTCCATTGATTCCTGCATTATTAACACCAGTTAATGTTATAGTACCTATCAAAGGAGTTCCATAAGTATAATCATTAAATTGTATATCTAACAATGGAGAGCCTTTAGAAATAATAATCTCTTTATAACTACTTGTAGGAATATAATTTGTATTTCCTGCAAATGAAACCAAGATTAAATGGTTTCCAGCAGCTAAATTATTAAAGCTAATTTCTTTATAACCATTTTGAATTTCCACACTATCTAACACAATATCAGTGTTACCAGTATCCTGATTGATTATAGTAATAAAAACATTTCCATCAATTTTTGTTCCATTAACTCCTGTCAAATTAATTTTAACATCTAACGGAGTTCCAAAGTCAATGTTTGAAACTTCAACAGTTAAAGTTGGACTTTCCCTTCCAACATCAATACCAATAGTTTTAACTCCAGTAGTATAATTTCCATATCCTGGAAGCGTTACAGTAAGATTGTATGGGCCTGCAGGTAAATTATCAGTAGTAAAAGATCCTTTTCCGTTATTAATAATAATAGAATAATCTTCATTGTTAATATTGACAGTAGCTACTCCTGATAATGTTTGACCATAAACACCTTCAACTGTAATATTACCTTTCAAAGGATGATCTGCTTTGGTTTCTCCATATTCTATTGTAATTGTTGGAGAAATAGCTGTAATTGTAATATTTGTTCCTTTACTGTTTCCGGTATAATTTTCAGTAGGATTATAAGTTAAATTAAGCTCGTATCTTCCAACACTTAAATAAGGAATTTCTTGAGATCCCTTTCCATTAATAATTGTTACATTATATTCTTTGCCTGCAATTGAAAGAGTTACTGTACCATTAATAGCTTCACCTGTAGATCTTGTAAGGCTGATATCTACCACTAAAGGAGTTCCATAATTGAGACCTGTGACATTAAAATCAAGAATAGGTTGAATTTGACTTATATGGACTAAAATTGACTGTTTTTCAGAGGAATAATTATGATCTCCAGAATAAGTAATATCAACAGTATACGAATTAACAGATAAATCAAAGACTTCTAAATTAACTTTACCATTATTTACTGTTAAATTATAAGTTTTATTATTAATCAAAATAGCTATGGTACCTGTAGCTTCTGGTAAAACTTCAACATCGATTGTTAATGGATTACCATAATTAATGTTAGGAATTGTAACATTCATATAAGCAATTTTTTTATTAACATTGATAGTGGCAGTTTGAATATTAAGATTATCTGCTCCTCCAACATCAGCAGATATGATGTAAGTTCCAGAAGTTCCGTATATATATTGATTTGTATAATTTCCAATTGCATCATAATTTGAAGGTAGTGTAGTGTTATCAGTTACAAATGAAATTGAATTTCCAGCTATCACATTTCCTACATCATCTAAAAGAATTGCATCAATATTAACAATATCCCAAATTTCGTAAGTATAAGTTTCATTATTTAAAATAATAAGAGTAGTTTCAGAAGTAATTGTACCCTCATTGTAAATGTCATAAACTTCTCCAGAGTCCATGCTATTATTTGATAAATATAAATCTTCAATATTGTAAATTAAAGTTGTAATACCTTTTAAATTAGAATTTTGTAATGTTAAAATCGCATAATTTAAAATTTCTTGACCATCTTTTTTAGCATTGTCATAAATTAAACTAGAGTTAGAAATTATAATTTCTGCTTCTGTACTATGGTCATTATAAATAGCTCCACCATAAGTTGCACTATTTTTAGAAAATGAACAATTTTCAGCATTTAAAGTTGCTTTAAATGTAAGTTTATTGTAAAGTGCTCCTCCTTGATATGCACTATTTTCTACAAAAGTTGAATTTTTAATAACTATATTATCTCCAACAGAAGCTATTGCACCTCCATTTCCAGTAGCTCTATTGTTTGTAAAAGTTGAATTTGCAATAGTTACATCTAAATTTGCACCTTTAAGGTAAATAGCCCCTCCATCAGTAGCTACATTTGAAATAAATGAAATATTGTTAATTTGAAGATTACCTTTATCTATATAAAGTGCTCCTCCTTGATCTGCTCCATTCTCTATAAAAGTTGAATCGATAATTTCAGTTGGAGCATTTTTATTGTAAATAGCTCCACCAATTTCATCAGCAGAGTTTGAATTAAATACAGTATTTTTAATAATTAAATTAGAAATAACTTCTTCAGTATAAATAGCTCCACCATATTCACCAGCAGTATTAGCTAAAAATAAAGAATCATCGATTGTGATAGTACCAATATAATTATAAATAGCTCCACCATCGTTTTTAGAAACTTTATTTAATGTGAAATTTGTATTTTTTATATATAATTGAGCTGTATTATAAATAGCTCCACCTTCAATATATGCACTATTGGATTCGAATTTAGAATCGTCGATAGTTATTATACCTTCACTATAAATAGCTCCACCTACAGAAGACCTATAATCAGTAGCTACATTATTTGTAATATTTGAAAGAGAAATTTGGATATTACCATTTTCAGTATTATATATTGCTCCTCCAGATATTGTAACTTTATTTAAGGTAAATGTGGAATTAGTAGCTATTAAAATACCATTATTATAAATTACTCCTCCATTTGTTGCTGTGTTTGAATAAAATGAAGAAGAATAAATGTTAACCTTTGAAGTTGGATTTAAATTGTAAATATTTGCCCCACTAACTGCACTATTTGAAGTGAATGTAGATGAAAATATGTTTAAAATACCTCCATTGTATATAGTTCCTTCATTTAAATTGTTATTTCCTTTAAATATAGTATTTTTAATATCAACGGTAGATGAAGGGTTATAAATACCACTACCAGATGTCGCAGTGTTTGAATCAAAAATACATGAAGTTAAATTAACATAATTATTAGTATAAATTCCAGCACCATTTGTAGCTGTGTTTAAAGTAAAATTAGTGTTTGTTATTTGTGAAATACCTGCAGTGAAAATAGCTGCTCCATCAACTGCTGTATTAGAATTAAATTGTGAATCTTGTATAGTAAGTGTACTTTCACTATAAATAGCTCCACCTTTTGAAGTAATATAATTAGCTACATTAGTGTTAAAAATAGTATCGGTTATAATAAGCTGTCCCATACTAGAATAAATAGCTCCACCATTAGAAGCTTGATTACTATTTAATTTAGAGGATTTTATGCTAACTGTACCTTTACTATATATTACCCCACCATTACCATTTGAATTATCAGTCACTTTATTATTATCAAAAACAGAATTGACAATGGTTAGTGTATTGGTATCATATACTACACCACCATTATAGGTACCAGAATTTAATGTAAAGATTGAATTATCAATTAATAAACTACCATTATTATATACAACACCACCATTAAGAGCTTGATTATTTGTAAAGTTAGAATATGATATAGTAACAGTATTACAGTTAGGATTATAAACAACAGCACCTGAACTAGCAGTATTGGATGTAAATTTAGAATTGGTTAAAACAACATTACTTCCTTCATTATAAATCATGCTTTCATCATTAACTTGATTAGAATTGAATTCACTTTCACTAATTATAAGATTTCCAGCTGAAGAGTAAATTATAGAACCAGAAGTTAATGAATTTGAATTAAATTTATCAGAAACTAAATTCATATTTCCTGTATTATATATTAAACCTTTTTTATTTCTATTATCATTGGCAATGAAAGTGTTTCCAGTAAGAGTAGCTATATTGGTATTATAAATAAGATAACCATTATCCCCTGTGTTTCTTTCAAAAATGACGTTATTTATGTTTAAATTACTATTTTCAATATTTTTAATAAGAGTATAACTACCAGTATTTTGATTAAAAGTTAAATTAGCTATTGTAACTTCACCATTTAAACTAGTAATAAGGGCACCATTTGAATTAATTAAAGCTAAATTAAATACTGAATTATTAATAAGAACTTTAGAATTAGAGTTTAAATTGTAAATAAAATTCATTATAGCTGTTTTAACATTATTAAATTTACAGTTATTAATGTTTAATACTCCTTCATTGTAAATCCCACTATTAGATGAATCAGTAGCAACATTATTTGTAAATGTAGATGAAGTAATATTTAAAATTCCATTAGCTGCATTATAAATAGCACTGCCTTGAGCTGCACTGTTATTTTCAAATAAACAGTTATTAGCTGATAATTTTCCTACATTATAAATAATTCCTCCTAAACCAGATACAACAACATTAGTAAAATTAGATCCAATTAACTCAGCTGCTCCTTCATTATAAAATAATCCATTAACACCAGTGATAGAATTAAATTTTGAATTTATTACTTTGAGAGTAGCAGCTTGTCCATGATTATAGACTATCGCTCCATTGTTATAAGTTACAATATCATAAAAATTAGAATTTTCAATATTTACAGTCCCATTATAATTACTAACAATAGATGAAGTAACTTTTATATCATATACTTCAGTGTTGTAAAAATTAACAGTTCCTCCATCATTTTGAATAACGGCTGCCCATGAAGAACTAGCAGTATAATCTAATTTATAAAATTGACAATCTTGAAAGATTAAAGTTCCGTCACTAATCATAGCTGGGGCCGGTGCACTTGCAATTTCATTATTTTTAGTTTCTCTAAAAATACAATTAATGAATGTGACTGTAGCACCTTTAGTATCTCTAAAAATATCCCCATACTCTGAATAAGGTAACCATCTAAAAATTATATCTTTAAATATAATATTCAAATTATTAGCAGTAAAATCAAACATATAATGATTCCATGTATCTCCAGTAGAAGAAACCTTACCAACAATAGCTGCAGGATCTGAACTACTTACTGAAGCAATAGTTACATTTTTTGATAAATGTATCTTATATGTACCATCATTAGGTCTAAAGATACCTCCGGATTTTAAATAAACAGTTCCTCCCTTATCTACATCAGATATTGCATCACTAATTCTACTATATGAATTAAGTCCATCATTAGTAACCGTAATACTGCTGGAAGTGGCTTGAACATCATAATTTTCATCATCATCTAAAGCAGCTGCAGCAGAAACCTGATTAGAACTAGCAATCTCATTATAACCAGAATTAGTTGAGATTACATCTGCATTAATTTCTGTTGTATTTGAAGAAATTTCACTTTCTCCAGAATTATAGCTATCAGTTATATTATCTTCAGCAAAAACACTGCCTAAAGAACATAACATAATCATTAAAACTATAATTAACAATCTTTTTTTAATTTTCATACCTCCTTCAAATTAATAATTACCTTTAGGTAATTGGTATATTGCAATATCCCACTACAATATAACAATTATCTAAAAATAAGTGAATGTTGATTTTACAGTTATTAATTGACTATAAATTATTATTAAAATCTATTACTAAGTGTTTATCCGCTTTAACAAAAGTATGACATTGGCATATAATTTAGCAATGAAATTTATTATTATGTTTAAATTCAACAATGGCGATTTTGAAAAATATCTCTCTTATTTTTAAAATTTGATAGTTAACTTAAGTTTTAAATTTATATTCATCCAAAATATAGAAATATTTTTAATATTGTATTGTATAATGTTACAGAACCTCCGGTAATTCTCATAATTTGAGTTAAATTTTGAGCATCTAAAGTAGAAAATTTTCCATCATTTGCAATGCTTCCACCATAAATTGTAACATCGTTATTTATGATTAGTGGTATTGGTGTAGTTGAATTTGGTATGTATGTTTTATTGTTTAAATAAATTATTGAACTTCCTTTGTCAATTTCATCTTGTATATCGTTAAAGCTGTTTTCTTCAGCAATTATATTTATATCATTGTTTAAATTATCAGCATTTGTACTTTTGATGTTATTTGTTGAATTTATATCGTTAGCACTAGCTGCTGAAATGCATAAGATTAATGCAACGAATATTGTTAACATTAATAATGTTCGCCTCTTCTGTTTGAACATATCCCCCCCTCTCTTTTTGTGCAAACTTTAATTAATTCAATTATTGTTAAAAAGGTTGCACAGTTATATTATTTGTTATAGAAAGTAATATAAAGGTTATCAATTTGTTTTATTTGGGATATTATATTTTTTTCAATATTTTGTAAATTTTTTGATTATTATCTGTACTATTTCAAAATCAAATAGATATTTTGTTTTTATTTTTACGAATTATTAGAATAATTTATTATTAGTTATTTTAACATTTATTTTATTTTAAATTAATATTAGAAATTTTTTAATAACTTAAAAATTTTATATTTAAATAGCTCTTTTTGGTGTTTTAGTTTACCATTATTCTTATATATAATAAATTTTAATATAATAAAATATTATATATAAAATTTTTATATATAATGGGAGGTTTATTATGGAGATTATTAATCCCTCTGATGAGGAATTAATTCAAGATAATAAATATTTTATCAAGCATTTTGTTAATGGAATGACTCATATATTGATTCTTTACATTTTAAGCAACGAAAAAATTCATGGTTATGGAATTACCAAAAAAATGAATGAATTTTTAGAAGTTGTACATGCTTGTGATAAAACTAAAAGAGTTAATCCTAGTAAAATTTATCCTATTTTAAGTAAAATGGAGTCCAATGGAATTGTTCATAGCGAAGAAGGGTTTCATAATAATAAAAAAATTAAATATTATGAAGTAACTCCAAAGGGTCATCGATTACTTAAACTAATTCAACAAAAATGGCATAAGTTATTTACATCTAATGATTGGAAGTCATTTTTTGAGGATATGACTGGGACTACAATCGTTGTAATAGGGGATGAATAATGAAATATGCTATTAGAACTGAAAATCTAACTAAGAGATACAAAGAATTTACTGCAGTTAATTCTCTTAACCTTACAGTTCCAGATAAAACCATTTTTGGAATGTTAGGTCCTAATGGTGCTGGTAAAACTACTACTATTAAAATGTTGACTTGTTTGATTCAACCAACTAGTGGTACAGCTACTGTTGGTGGTTATGATATTCGTGAAAACCCTGATGAAGTAAGAAACCTTTTAGGTATGGTACCTCAACAAGTAAGTCTTTACAAAGATCTTACAGTTAAAGAAAATGCTGAATTATGTGCTGATTTCTATGGAGTTCCTAATGATGAAAAAGATGATAGAATTGAGGATTTAATGGAATTAGTTGATATTAAATATGCTAAAGATAAATTAATTCAACAGCTATCTGGAGGACAAAAACAGAAAGCTTCTCTTGTAGCTAGTTTAGTGCATAGACCTCAAATATTATTTTTAGATGAACCAACCATTGGTCTAGATCCTACAACTAAAAGAATTCTATGGGATTTAATTAGAGAACTTAATGATAATGGCCATACTATTATTTTATGCTCTCATGATATGCATGAAGTAGATATGCTTTGTGACAATGTAGGAATTATTAATACAGGTACTTTAGTAGCTTATGATACTCCACAAGGTCTTAAAGATGGTCTATTAGAATCACAAAGAAAAGAGTATGATAAGAATGTAGCTAATGCATTAGATTCTGTTTTAAAAGAAAAATCTGAAATGGAAGGCCTTTCTCTTGAAGATGAAAAACAAATGTTTAATAAAACAGTAATTGATGATGTTGAAAAGCTCAATTATAAAAAGATGTCATTTTTGGTGGAAAATCAAAATGATGATATTTTATTAGCTATTAGAAACAATCCTCATGTTCATAAGTTTAATATAGCTAAAAATGGTCGTATAACTTTAAGAGTTGATAATTTTGATGATGAAGCTATTTCAGATATTTTAAATTCAGTAATATCCGCAGGTGGTAAAATTTCTTCAATTTACACAGAAGAGCCATCTCTTGAGGATGTTTTCATTAAAGCTACAGCTGAAGTAGATGAGGATGTAAGAGCCTAGGTGATATTATGGCAGATGGTAAAAAAATTTATTGGATGATTAAAAAAGATTTATTAAGTCTTAAAAGACATCCACAAAGATTAGTTTCTATTATAGCATTTCCAGTTATCATGATTCTTCTTTTTGGATATGGAATGGGTGGAGAACTTACAGATTTGCCTGTTGTTGTAGTATCACAAAGTAATGGTACATTAACTGATATAACTTTAGAAACTATAAAAAGTACGGATACATTTCATGTAACAGAAGTAACGGATGATATTGATGATGCAAAAGCACAGGTTGATAATGGTAATGTAAAAGCAGCTATTATCTTGCCTACGGATTATGATTCTAATGCCTCTTCCAAATCGGCCACATTGTATGTTGATTCTTCGGAACAAATGGCTTCAAATACTTTAATCCCAGTAACTCAAGGAATATTTTCAAAGTTATCTGCAATTTCATCTTCTGCAATGGGAGTTAGCCCAACTTCAAATGCTACTGGAAACGCTTCAGCTATGAGTGGTGAAACTGCAATTAATTTAGAAAATGCTACTATAACACCAACTGTTCAAAATACTATTGATGATTTTGCTGATAGTGTAAGTTTGCATATCAATCAAGTTTATGGTAATATTAAATATATCGATTATCTTGTTCCAGCTATTTTAGGAATGACTGTAATGATGAGTTGTACAATGGGAATGGGATCATCAGTAGCTGGAGAACGTGAAACTGGAGAATTATCTAGGTTGTTCATGACACCAACCAGCGTTTCAACTGTTATTGGTGGAAAAATTATATCAAAACTTGTTATTGAAGTTGGAAGAGCTTTAATACTTTTATTTATGGCGATTTTATTATTCCAAGTCGCAGTAAGAGGAGGAATTCTAGAAACGTTTATTGTTCTTTTAATTGGTGCGCTGTGTTTTGTAGGTTTTGGTGTAATGATGTCTGCAAGAGCAGCTACTCAGGAAGATTATACTCAGATGGTAATGCCGTTTTCCATGCCAATGATGTTTGTTTCAGGAGTATTTTATCCGATTGAAACAATGCCTTGGATTTTCCAAAAAATAGCTTATATTTTCCCATTAACTTATCTTAATGATGCAATGAGAGGCATTATGATTAAAGGTCAAAGTCTTGGTGATGTATGGGTAGATATTGTTATTTTATTATTGTTTACATTGTTATTCTTTATTTTAGGAGTCAAAAGATTCAATAGAGACGTATAGGTGGTTTAATGAAAAAATCTTATTTATTTATTGTTTTATTAATATTTATGTTAGCTATCAGTCCAATAGCAGCTAATGATTGGATTACATTTCAAGAAAATGTTCAGCATACTGGCTGTATTGATGATAACGCTGATTTTGTGACAAATCTCTGGATTCACAATCTTGAAGCTCCTATTGTTTCATCACCAGCTATTTTAGACAATGATATTTTTATTTTAAATGAAAAAGGTCTTTTAAAATCAATTGAGATGGAAACTGGAGAAGAAAATTGGGATTTAGATTTAGAGAGTGATACTAATAGTTCACCTGTGATATATAACAATACATTATATGTTGGTTGTGAAGATGGTCTTAAAGCTATAGATTTAGATGATAAAGATGTAAAATGGACTTTTGAAACTGATGATGAAGTTGAATCAACTCCATATGTAGAAAATGGAACTATCTACTTTGGATGTAACAATGGTCATTTATATGGTCTTGATCAAGATGGAAATAAAACTGTTGACGCTGATTTGGGTGGTGAGATTAAATCCTCTCCAATTGTAGTAAATGATTCATTATTTGTTGGATCAACCAATACAAAATTCTATAGTTTAACTTTAAATGGATCTGAGCAATGGAGTTTCACTACAGGCGATGAAGTATTATCTACTCCTGCTTACAGTGATGATAAAGTCTTATTTGGTTCAAATGATGGTTCATTTTATGTTTTAAATTATACTAATGGAAGCCTTGTTTGGAAAGCTGACCTTGATGACAAAGTTATTGGTTCAGCTACTATTGAAGAATACAATAACAATGTATTTATTGGTTCTGATGGTGGAAACCTTACCTGTCTTGATTTAAGAGATGGTAATACTAAATGGAGTTTTTCAACTGGAGCTCCTGTTCAATCCACACCAGCTATTAAAGATGATGTTGTTGCATTTGGATCTAATAATGGATATGGATATGTTTTAAATAAATACACTGGAGAACAAGAATTTACCTACAACCCTGGAACAATTTTGTTTAGTAGTGAAATTACCTCTTCACCTGTAATTTATGGTGATTCTCTATTCTTTGCTGGTCATGATGGATATTTATACTCTTTAAATATTGAAAAAGAAGAAACACCAGCAGCTGTATTTGCTTACTACACTTTAATTGTTTGTATTATTATAATAGTTGTTTTAATAGCTATTGTTAAAGTAGGACGGGGGAGAAATAAATCTAAAAAAGATAAAAATTCTAAAAAACCTGTAAAAAAAGATTCTGACAAAATTGAAGAATCTGATGAATAAACTATTAAATTCTTCTTATTTGAAGAATTTTCTTTTCTTTTTTTATCTTGTAACTATGATATTTTTATTCATTGTATACTTAATATATATTTAAAGCTTATTCATATCTATTTTAATAATCAAATTTTTATTTTAATAGCTTAATTTTAAGTTTTTAGGATTTTTCTAAATTTTCTTTCCTTTATTTTTAAATCATGATAAATTATTAATAACTTAAATTCTAAAATACTTTAAGAGGTATAATTATGTATGGCACAGATATGGAAACAATTAAAAAAGAAAATATGAATTTAGCGGATAAAATTTATATTTTTGATACAACCTTGAGAGATGGAGAACAAGCTCCGGGGGTTGCTTTAACTGTTGATGAAAAAATCCAGATTGCTCAAAAGTTAGATAAACTTGGTGTAGATAAGATTGAGGCAGGTTTCCCAATGTCTTCTCCTGGAGAAATTGAAGCTTGTCGTGAAATTAAAAATTCAGTAGATGCTACAACTGTAGGATTAGCTCGTACTGTAATTAAGGATGTTGATGCTGTGTTAGATGCTGATTTGGATTATATGCATACATTTATCGGAACCTCACCTCTTCATAGGGATTATAAATTAAAAATGGATAAGGAAAAAATTATAGAAACAGCTATTACAGCAGTTGAATATGGTAAAGATCATGGCCTTACTGTTGAGTTTTCCTGTGAGGATGCTACAAGAACAGAAAGAGATTTCTTATTTGAGACTTATCATGCTGTTGTAGATGCTGGAGCTGATTTTTTAAATGTTCCTGATACTGTAGGTGTTTTAATTCCAGCTGTTACAAAACCTTTAATAGCTGATTTAAAAGCAGAATTTGATACTCCAATTAGTGTTCATTTTCATAATGACTTCGGTCTTGCTACAGCTAATACTCTAACAGCTATTGAGCAAGGGGCTAACCAAGCTCATGTTACTATAAATGGTATTGGTGAGAGAACTGGTAACTCTTCACTTGAAGAATTAGTTGTTGCCCTACATGCAGCATATGGAATTGACTTAAATGTTGACACCACTCAATTATATAACATTTCTGAGTTTGTAGGTAAAATGACTGGTATTAAAATGCCAGTAAATAAACCGATTGTTGGAGATAATGCATTTGCTCATGAATCTGGTATACATGTTCATGGAATTTTAAACAATGCACTTACTTATGAACCAATTTCACCAGAACTTGTAGGCCATTCTAGAAGAATTGTTATTGGAAAACAAACAGGAGCACATGCTTTAAAATCAAAACTCGAACAATATCATATTAATCTTGATGATGAACAATTTGATAAAGTTTTCAAACAAATTAAAGAATTAGGAGATAAAGGTAAAACAATTACTGACGATGATTTAAAAGCATTAGCTGTTACAGAAGTAAGCTCAGCTAAAGAAACTCCTATTAAACTTAAGGCTTTAGGTTTACTTTCAGGAGCATTGGTATCACCTACAGCTACAGTAAAATTAGAAATTGATGGTAAGGAAAAAGAAACTTCTGCAACGGGTGTTGGTCCAGTAGATGCAGCTTTAAATGCAATTAGATACTTAATTAAAGATACTACTGATATAGAGTTAGAAGAATATAATTTAGAAGCTATCACTGGTGGAACTGATGCATTAGCTGATGTTTTTGTTATTAGTTCAGATAGCCATGGTAATAAGTCTAATGGAAGAGCTACAAATGATGATATTGTGATGGCAAGTATTTTAGCTGTTTTAGATTCAATCAATAAATTATTATTGATTCAACGAGCAGATAACTAACTTTTTTTACTTTTTTATTTTTAGTTAAAATTATTTAGATTGAAAATCAATATTATTACATGGATAATCAGTCTAAACTTCAAGGTATAATAGCTAGTTTTCCAACTATTTTTAATAGAATCAACGAAAGGACAGCTATTAATCATCTTAAATGTTACGAACGTAAAGGTGTTATGTATTTTGAATCATTTTATCCAGTTTGTCCTCATTGTTTTGGAAGATATTATGAAAGTAGAGGTTTTGCTACACGGAAAGTCAAACTCCTTGAAAAAGGTACTGTAGAAGTTAAAGTTAAACAATATAAATGTAAGCATTGCAATAAATATTTTAGAACTGATATTAGCTTTTTAGTTGATTCTTATAAAAATATCTCTAAAGGTGTGGAAAATGAGGTTATTGAGTTATCTAAATTTACTAATGATTATGTAATGATAACCAAATCTTTAAAACGTAAATTCAATGTCGAAATTTCAAAGACAGCTGTTGAAAATATAGTAGATAATTTTTTACAAAATAGTTGATTATTTCTTTTCAATTGGACTATCAAAAGTCTGATTTATTAAATTATATATAATATTTATCAGGTGTTTGAAGTGTCTCTTTTAAAGACAATGCAAGTGTTAACTGATTCAGCTCAATATGATTTATGTGATTATGTTAATCATAATAAGAGCTCTTCAGTTAATCTTCCTGGAATTTATGAGGCTACTGGAGCTAATGGTTGTAAAATTCCTCTTTTTAAAACATTAATGACTAATAAATGTAAAAATGATTGTAAATATTGTATTAATCAGTCTAAAAGAGACTTTCAAAGACTTCAATTAACTCCAGAATATCTTGCAAAGGCCTTTATGGGTTATTATAACCAAGGTCTTGTAAATGGTTTATTTTTAAGCTCAGGAATTGCTGATGATGCTGATGTAACTATGGAGAATATGCTTGAAACGGTTAGTCTTTTAAGAAAAAAATATGGTTATAAAGATTATATTCATCTAAAAGTTGTCCCCGGGGCTAGTAAGGATTCAATTAAACGAGCTATGAATCTTTCAAACAGAGTTAGTATTAATATTGAAGCAGCCACTTCTGATGGCCTTTCAATCTTATCCTCTACTAAAGATTATAATAACGATATTTTAAAACGTTTAAGATGGATTAATTCACTTAGAAATTCTAAAGGAACTTATCCTTATTCAACTCATACCACCCAATTAATAGTTGGAGCTAATGGCGAAACAGATAAAGAGATTTTATCTAGAATGAGTAAAATTTATAAAAAATCAAAACTTAAACGAACTTATTTCTCACCATTTTCCCCAATTGAGGGAACCGAATTTGAAAATAAAGAGTCTTGTAGTGAAGCTAGAACTAATAAATTATATCATGCTGATAGCTTGCTTAATAGCTATGGATACAAAGTTAAAGAACTTGTATTTGATGATTCAGAACAGCTAATTCTTAATCAAGATCCAAAGATTTTAGCTGCTGAAAAAATGGATATTTTTCCAGTTGAAATTAACGAAGCACCTTTCCATGAATTAATAAGAGTCCCGGGTATTGGAATCAAAAGTGCCCATAGAATTTTATCTATGCGTAAAAATCAGCCATTTACATCCTATGAGCAACTAAAAGAATTAGGAGTGGTAGTTGATAGAGCTGAAAAATATATAAGAATTAAAGGAATGTATCAATCTAGATTAGATTCATTCTAGACTTCTTCAAATAATCTCCAAATTTCTGGATATTTTTTACTTACAGCTTCATCAATTAAAACAGAGGCCTCTTTACTAATACTAAATTCAGGCTCAGTTTTTCTTAAATATCTAAATACTGCAGCAGATTGAGAGGACCAAAGTGTGATTCTCGGATTTTTATCTACAATCTCTTTAACCTCTTCAATATTTTCAATTTCTTTTTCACTTAAATTCTCTTCAATATTTTCCACTTCAAGTATCTCTTCGGATTCATCTTGAACATCTTTTTCTGGAGATTTCTCTTCAAGTGGTATTTCATTATCTTGCGTATCATCTTCTCCCTCTATTTTTTCTATTTCTTCTTGTGGAACTTCTTCTATTAATTCTTCCTCTTGTGATGACATTTCTTCATTATTTTCTTCTTCATGGGGTTTCTCTTCAGAAGATGTAGTTTCTTTTTCCTCTTCTTTTTGATGTAATTTTTCATCTGAAGTTTTTTCGTCGTTTTCATCCTCTTCTGTAGTTTTTTCTTCAGAATTTTCTATTTCAACTTCGTTTACATCAATTTCTTTAATATCCGTTTCTTCTTCCTCATTTAACATATCTTCTAAAGACATTGAGTTGTTACTGTCAAAATCCTCGTTATAGAAGTCAGGAATTAATGAGTCTAGTCCTTTTCCTAGTCCGCTCTGTCTTTTCTTTGTCATACTCTACCTCCTTTGATCTCTTTCAATTATTTCTTCAGCTAATTTTAAATAAGCTTTAGTTCCATTACTTTCAGGATCGTATATTAAACATGGTTTTCCTCTACTTGGAGCTTCGGCCAATCGTATATTTCGAGGAATTACTGTTTTCAATAGTAAATCATTTTCTGCAAAATGATTTTTAAGTTCTTTATGTACATCTTTACTTAAATTAGTTCTTTTATCATAAAGAGTTAATAATATTCCTTTTATTGGAGTTGGACTTCTTAAACGATTTTCCACTAATCTTATGGTATTAATTAAATCAGCTACACCTTCAAGAGCATAATATTCTGCTTGAATTGGTATTAATACACTATCAGCTGCTACAAGTGCATTTACAGTTAAAACACCTAATGAAGGAGGTAAATCAATAAATATATAATCAAATAAAGGAACGACATCATTCAAAGCTTCTTTTAAGACAACATGATAATATTCTCTTTTTGTTAGTTCCATTGTTGCATCACTTAATGTAATGTTACTTGGAATTATGAATAAATTTTTAATAAAGGTAGGTATAGTAGCTTTTTTTACATTGATATCTCCAATTAAAGCATCATAAATTGTATTTTCAACTTCTGTTTTGTTTATTCCAAAACTAGTTGTTGCATTTGCTTGAGGATCCATATCCACTACAAGTACAGATTTTCCCATTACAGCTAATGATGTGGCAGTATTTACAACTGTTGTGGTTTTTCCACATCCTCCCTTTTGATTCATTACAGCTATTACTTCACCCATTTTCTATCTCCATTTGTTTTAACTTAGAATTTATAAGTTATTTCTTTTAAGATTTAACTTTTCACTAATAAGTTTTAAGATTTAAGTTATTAGAGATAACTTTTAACTTATTTCTTATTAGGATTAAGTTTTAACTTATTTGTTATAAAAGATAACTTTTAATTTTTAACTTATTACTTATTATATATAACTTAAAATTTTTAACTTTTAAGATTTAACATCTAAGTTATATTTTATAACTTTTTACATATAAGTTTTCACTTTTACCATATAACTTAAATGTTCTAACTTATTAGATTTAACTTATTTGTTATAAAAAATAACTTTTAATTTTTAACTTAAATGTGTTAAGTTATTTGTTATAACTTATAACTAAAAAAATTAAAAAAAATAAAGGGAAGTTATTTACTGTTAGGCATTGTACCTTCAAAATAACTTGCATATCCTTTTAAATCTAACATTCCATGTCCTGAGAAATTAATAACAATGGTTTTTTCTTCATTGTTTTCTCTAGCTTTAATAGCTTCATCAATACCTACTTTAATTGCATGAGTAGTTTCAGGAGCTGGAACTACACCTTCAGTTCTTGCAAACATAATTCCTGCATTAAATACATCTTGTTGATGAGCAGATCTTGGTTCAAAATATCCTTCTTTAGCAAGTAATGAAACTTGTGGTGACATTCCATGATAACGTAAACCTCCAGCATGAACAGATGGTGCTACAAAATCATGACCTAATGTAAACATTTTAAGCATTGGTGTAAATCCATTAGTATCTCCAAAGTCATAATCATAAGATCCTTCTGTTAAGGTTGGGCAAGCACTTGGTTCTACTCCAATAAATTCTGTATCTGATTTTCCATTTATTTTATCAGCTATAAATGGGAAAAGTGAACCTGCAAAGTTACTTCCACCACCAGTACAAGCTATCATTACATCAGGTTCTGCTTCAGCCATTTCCAGTTGTGTTTTAAGTTCTTGACCGATTACAGTTTGATGTAACATTACATGGTTAAGTACGCTTCCAAGAGTATATTTTACTTCATCATTATTGAGAGCTTCTTCCATAGCTTCTGAAATAGCTATTCCAAGTGAACCTGGATGGTCAGGATTTTCTTTTAACACTTGTCTTCCAACTTCTGTATTTTCACTTGGAGAGGCATAAACTTCACTGTCATAGATATGCATTATATTTTTACGGTCTGGTTTTTGGTCATGGGATACTCTTACCATATATACTGTACAATCTAAATCTAGAAGATTACAAGCTAATGATAAAGCAGTTCCCCATTGTCCTGCTCCAGTTTCTGTGGTCAATCTTTCAATTCCTTCTTCTTTAGCAAAATATGCTTGTGGAATTGCACTGTTTAATTTGTGTGAGCCTGTTGGAGAGGTATCTTCTCTTTTATAGAATATTTTTGCAGGTGTATCCAGTTTTTCTTCAAGACCTTTTGCTCTAAATAATGGTGATGGTCTTCCCATCCTCATATATAAATCACGTACTTCATCAGGTATTTTTATATATCTGTCAGTTGCAAATTCCTGTGCAAGTGCTGCTTTTGTAAAAGCTTTTTGTAAGTCTTCAATTTGGTTTTTACCTTCACTATTTTTTGGTTCAGGTAAAGGTGAAGGTAAATCAGCATTAATATTGTACCAATTTTTAGGCACATCTTCAGATGATAATTCATATTTGTATCTCATAGTTAGTTATTTAATAAATTGTCATATTTAAAACTTTGTCGTACATTTTTGTACATTAAATTATTAATAAAAAGAAAAACTACTTTATAAATATGAAAACTCTAGCTATCGATGTTGGAACTGGAACTCAGGATATTCTTTTATACGATGATACAAAAGAACTTGAAAATGGAATAAAATTAGTTCTACCATCACCTCATTTATATATTGCTCAACTTATCAAGGATGTTGATAATGATATTTATTTCAATGGAGAGATAATGGGTGGAGGTAAACTTAAAAGAAGAATATTAGAACATATGGATGAAGGATATAATTGTGTAATGGAGAGTCATTGCGCTAAAACAATCCGTGATGATATAAATGAAGTGGCATCATTCGGTATTGAAATAGTTGATGAGAATAAAGATTACTCAGGATACAGTAAAATATCACTTGGTGATATCGATATAGAAAAATTGTCAAGTTTAATATATGCATATGATCTTGATTTTGATTTTGACAACATTGCAGTTGCAGTACAAGATCATGGATTTAATGAAAACATGGGCGATAGGGATTTTAGATTTGAAAAAATTCGTGAAAAATTAATTGAACCAATTCCAGCTGAAGAATTTGGATTTATGGGAAATGTACCTGATTATTATTCTAGAATGAAATCTGTAGAATCACAACTTTCACAAATAGATTTAGTTCCACTTATCATGGATACAAAATTTGCATCAATAGTAGGCATGCAACATGATGATATATCAAAAAATCTTAATAGTTATATTGTAATTGATATTGGAAATGGTCATACAACTGCAGCAGCTATTGAAGATGGTAAAATTCAAGGTTTATTTGAACATCATACATCAAATCTCAATGGTGAGAATTTAGAAGAATATATTCTCAAACTGGCTGAAGGTACCATAACAAATGAAGAAATATACAATGACCATGGTCATGGAGCACATGCATTAAATCCATTAAGTAAGTTAGAAAAAGTTATTGTAGCGGGACCTAAAAGAGATTTAATTGAAGATACAAATCTTGATTGGCATTATGCAGCTCCGGGAGGAGATGTTATGATGACAGGAACTGTTGGACTTATTAAAACTATTGAATATTTATGCTCAGATTAGACCCCCACATACACAGTAGATTTTCTCCTGATAGTTGCAGTAAAATAGATGATATATTAAAAATAGCTAATAAAAGAAATCTTGATATTATAGCTATTAGTGATCATAATACAGTAGAAGGTAATAAATATGCTAGAAGTTTAAAACAGGATGATATATTGATTATACCTTCTATTGAAATTTCTTCTAGGGATGGCCATATTCTTGGATTTGGATGTGAAGAAGAAATCACTCAAGGTTTACCGCCTGCTGAAACTATTGATTTGATACATGATAATGCAGGTTTAGCTATTATACCTCATCCTTTTTGTTTCTATAGACATGGATTGTTACATAAAACCGATGAAGAAATAAATTTAGATGCAATAGAAACAAAAAATGCTAGATTTATAGTTGGATATTGCAATAATAAGGCTTTAAAATTATCTAAAAAGTATAATATTCCTGCATTAGGAGCTAGTGATTCTCATTATTATAAATTTGTTGGGGATTGTTATACTGAAATTGATTGTGAAAAAGATATTGATTCTGTTTTAAAAGGAATTGTCAAAGGTAAAACTAAAGTTTGTGGTAAAGGGACATCAAATATACAATTGTCCAAATATCTATTTAATAAAAATATTTTAAAAAAAATATGTTAAAAAGGAAATTAATCCTTTTTAATATGAATTTCGATAGTAGAAACGTTGGTTTTCATACCTTCGTTATTTTCAATTTCTTCAGTAGCTATTTTAATATTTTCTACATCACAATCAGGTATAAATCTATTTCTAACTATTTCAGCTACATCTACAGCTCTGCTAATAGCTTTTCCTCTTGCTTTTAAATATACCTCATCGGTGCCATTGTTAATTTGTGTTACTACTGCTAATACGTAGTTCATTACTGGTTTGTTTCCAATATATATTATATTTTCTTCCATAGTAGTCATCTCTTTAAGTGTTTATCACATTTCAATTGGCCTTTTTAGTATTTAAACTTTAAGATTTAATTTTTTTGTAGAATATGTTTTGTATTTAGTATATTTTATTGTATACCTTTTAAAAAAATTAATTAATAATGCTTGTTTTTTCAATTTAAGTAAGCAAATTCAATTTTTTATTATACTTGTTATATTTTCAGGATATTGTTTAGTTGTATTGATTATTAATAATTATATTCGTTTAATATAATATATATTTTTTAATTATTCAATTAGCTTTTATAATTTATTATTTGAAAGTTTTATTTATTTATTATCTTTTAATTTATAAAACTAATTCTATTATTTATTATTATTAAAAATTAAACCTTTTTAGAAAAATTTTATATTTTAAAATTTTCATGTATAATAATTTTTCAGATTTTATAAAATTTTTTATTTATTTTTCTTTGTTTATGTAATGGGGAAGTGAATTTTTTATACAGATGTCAATTTTAAATTATTAAAATAACGGGTTTGTATAGTTAAAAATTTTAGAAATTTTCTCAATTCTAAACCTTTTATTTATTATTTAACTAATCATAATTGAATTTTTTTATTTTTTAAGTTTCTTTATTTATTTATTTTATTATTAACAATTAATAATTTCTTAATATACTATTTATTATATTATAATTTTGTATTTATTTTAAATAAGCTATCTTTATTTATATTTTTAAAAATAATTATAGTTTATCTTTTCAAATTTAAAAATAAACTCTATTTATTAGAAATTTTAAAAATAAATCATTTATTTAATTTTATTTTAAGATTTTAATTTTTAAAACATTTGAATTACATTTAAACTTTGGATTTTCAAATATTTTTTTGAAATCTAAATCATTATAATTTCATTATGTTATTTATGTAATTATAGTTATTATTAATACATTTTAACATAATATATTATTAATTTTACTAATTAGCTTATTTTAAATCTTTTAATTTTTTGTTCGTTTTATCTCAAAACATATTACTTTATATAATATAATATTTACAAATGCTAATGGAACTGGATATGGAGTTACAAATCAAGCATTGAATATCTATGGTGGTGCTATAACCTGTAACACCACAGGAAGTCTTACAATTGAAAATTGTAAATTCATAAATAACAATGCTTATAATGTAACTGTCGAAGTAGAAGAAAATGGCGTGTCCAAAAATGTTACCTACTATAATAATGGTGGTGCTATTTACTATTATATTTTAAATTCTGCATCCAAATTGATAATAAACAACACCTATTTCATAAATAACAATGTTGAAGGAAATGGTGGTGCAATTTATCTAGGAAAAAAAGGAACTAATAATAATATAATAGCTATTGAAAATTCTGAATTTATAAATAACACTGCTTTTATTAATATTACCACTAATAGTGGTGGAGGCGCAATATACGGAGTTTCAAGTATAAATACATTAAACATTACAAATTCTAAATTTATTAATAACTCTGCTAATGTTAATCAATCAAACAGTGGTGGTGGAGCAATTTGGTATAGCTCAAATTTAAATATAAAAAATTCTGAATTTATCAATAATTCAATGACTTCAAAACAAGCTACTAACCTTGGTGGAGGAGCAGTATACATTCAAAACAATATTCTTACTTTAACAAACTGTAATTTTACAAATAATACTGCAACAACAAGTGGAGAACATGAATCCAGAGGTGGAGGAGCAGTATTTTTAAGAGAAGCTGGTCTAACGGTAGAAAAATGTATTTTTACTAATGGTAGTTCTAACAGCCGTGCTGGAGCAATATTCCAGATTTCTAGTGGAAGTAAAAGTGTGATAATTAAAAATAGTAATTTCACCAATAACAATGGAAGTAGCGGAGGAGCTATCTATATCAGTGGAGTAAACAAATACACAAACATAACCTATTGTATTTTTGAAAATAACTATGCTCATGGAAGTCAAGGAGGAGCAATTGGAAGTCAAGGAACTATTTCTCTAATAGCTAACTGTACATTTAATAATAATAGTGCAATTAATCGTGGAGGTACTATTTGGTCAAAAACCGTCACAATAAAAGACACTAACATTACAAACAGTAAAACTACTTCAACCAGTGATGGGTTTGGTGGAGCTATTAATATGAGAAATCTTGAAATGGATAATTGTATTTTAATTAATTGTTCTACAAATAAAAGAGGAGGAGCAATTAACATAGTATCAGACTCTACACAAACAAATTTAATGAACATTAATAATTCACAATTCATTAATTGTAGTAGTAAATCAAATGGTGGAGTAATTTTTGGAGAACAATATTGTACCATAACAATAAATAACACTAATTTTATAAATTCCACAGCTAATGGAAGTGGTGGAGCAATATTTTTAAACCAATATAATAAAATGAATCTTACAAATTGTACAATTACTTCTAGTAAATCCCAATCCAGTGGAGGAGCAATACAAATTCAACAAGATAATGAAGTAATAATAGAAAATTCCACAATAAATAACAATATAGCTGATAGTTATGGTGGAGGTATTTCTTTAAATACCGTTTCTAACATAACTATAATAAATACTCAAATTTATAACAATACAGCTATGAATGGTGGTGGTATTTCTTTATTATCAAAATCCAATCTTAAATTATACAATTCCAATGTTTACAATAATACCGCCAATCGTAATGGTGGTGGAATATATCTACAAGATAATTGTAATACAACATTTATTAACTCAAAAATTATTAATAATAGTGCAATTAGTTCCAATCAAAATGAAGGAAATGGTGGAGGTGTTTACGCCTCAACTAATTGTCAAGTTAACATAAGTTCAACTGAAATTACTGATAATAAAGCTACTGGAAGTGGTGGTGGAATCTATACAACAACTAACGGAATCCTTAATATTAATAATAAAACCACAATAGCAAATAATACTGCTAATCAGAATGGTGGTGCAATAAGAATAGATTCTGATTCTGTATTAACTCTAAATAACGTTGCTTTCAATAACAATAATGCAACTAATTATGGAGGAGCAATAGCAGGATCTACAAAAACAACAATTAATATAAACAACACTAATTTTACTTCCAATTTAGCAGAAGAAAATGGTGGTGCAATAAGAATAGATTCTGATTCTGTATTAACTCTAAATAACGTTGCTTTCAATAACAATAATGCAACTAATTATGGAGGAGCAATAGCAGGATATCAAGATACAACAATATACATAAATAACACTAATTTTACTTCTAATTTTGCTAAAGAAAATGGTGGTGCTATTAGAGCTTATGAAAATTCAACCATATCTATAGCTAATGCAAATTTCAATAATAATACTGCTAATCAGAATGGTGGTGCTATTTCAGCTTATGATGATACATCAATTAACATAACAAGCACAAAATTTATTAATAATACTGCTGGTAGTTTTGGTGGGGCAATATTTGGTAATATGAACACTACATTTAATATCACTGGTATCTATTTTGAATCTAATACTGCTGAGAAAGGAGGAGCTATTAGAATAGATTCAGATTCTATGCTTTTAATAAATGACAGTATTTTCTATAAAAATAGTGCAACAGGTGATAATGAAACTGGTTTTGGTGGAGCAATAGCTGGATCTACAAGTACAAATGTTACAATTATTAATTCTAATTTCACTTCAAACTCTGCAGAAAGAGGAGGAGCAATACGAGTCGATTCTAATTCAACTCTTCAAATAACTAACTCATTATTTGATAACAATACTGGTAATAGCTACGGTGGTGCAATAGCTGCTTATCAAAATAGTAATGTTACTGTTGTTGATTCTAATTTCACTTCAAACTCTGCAGATAGAGCTGGAGCAATCCGTGTAGATTATAATTCAACATTAAATGTAACTAATTCAATATTTAATAATAATAAAGCAACAAATTATGGTGGTGCTCTTGGAGGTTCAATTAATGCAACTATTATAGTTAATAATTCAACTTTCACTTCAAACTCTGCTAATAGAGGTGGAGCTATTAGATGTGATCAAAATGTAACATTAAAAATAGCTAAATCAAATTTCACTCAAAATAAAGCGAATTTAAGTGGAGGAGCAATTTCAGTAAACCACTATAACAATATGGAAATAAATGATTCTAATTTCATGAATAATACTGCAAATACAAACACTGAGGAAGAAATTGGGTATGGTGGTGCGATTTATGTTAATGCCTATTCAAATTTAACATTTATCAACGGAACCATTAAAAATAACAACGCCAGCTATGGAGGAGCAATAGCTTCTAATATGACCTGTGATGTTATAATTAAAGATTCAAACATAAACAATAACACAGCAACTCTTCAAGGAGGAGCAATGAGCTGTTATGTGAATTCTAATTTAACAGTAGAAAATTCTATCATTTACAATAATATTGCAGGAACAAGTGGTGGAGCAATATATGTATTCCAAAATGGTATTGTAAAATTATTAAGTTCCAACTTCACAAACAACACTGCAACAAAATTAAACAGCAGCAGAGGAGGAGTAATAAGAGTAGAACAAAACTCTAATGTTACTGCCGATAACTGTAACTTCACAAACAACACTGCAGCACTTAGTGGTGGAGCTATTTCCGTTTACCAAAATGTATCAGTAAATGTTAAAAATTCTAATTTCACCGGAAACAAAGCTAATACTAATTTAACTGGTGATTTAGGTTACGGTGGAGCAATATTCATCAATGTAAACTCAAACTTAACAGTTGAAAATTCATTCTTTAAAAACAACACAGCTAGCTATGGTGGAGCTATTGACTGTAATACAAGTTCTGATTTAAATGTTGTAAACTCTGTACTAGACAATAACACTGCTACTCTTGGTGGAGGGGCAATATATGTTAGACACGACTCAGATGTGGATTTAATAAACTCTAATTTCACAGGTAATGTTGCAAATACAACCTCTGAAACTAGAGGAGGAGTAATAAGAGTAGAACAAAACTCTAACATTGTTGCAGATAGCTGTAACTTTAATAATAACACAGCTGCACTTAGTGGTGGAGCTATATCTGTTTATAAAAATAATACAGTCACTGTTAAAAATTCAAATTTTACTAATAACAAAGCATCTACTTCAAACACTGTTGGTGGAGATAATCTTGGTTATGGTGGAGCTATATATGTAAACAACAATTGTACATTAATAGTTAATAATTCTAGGTTATGTAATAACTCTGCTAGCTATGGTGGTGCTATTAATTCAAATCAAACTGGAAAAGTTGAAGTAAATAACTCAGTATTAAATAAAAACTCCGCAAGTCTTGAAGGAGGAGCAATAGGATGTTACTTACACTCAAACCTAACTGTTATTAACTCTAATATTTATAATAACACAGCTGGAACCAGTGGAGGAGCAATCTATATCTATTCCAATGGTAATGTCAATTTATCAAATTCCAACTTCACAAACAACACAGCTATTAAATTAGACAGTAGCCGTGGAGGAGTAATTAGAGTTGAAGAAAACTCCAATGTTACAGCAAACAACTGTAACTTCGACAACAATAAAGCAACATTAAGTGGTGGAGCAATTTCTGTTTACCATAATGTTATGGTTAATGTAGAAAATTCAAACTTCACAAACAACAAGGCAAATAATGTAACTTCAGGAGCATTAGGATACGGTGGAGCAATATTCATCAATGTAAACTCAACATTAAACACAGAAAATTCCTACTTCAAAAACAACACAGCTAGCTATGGTGGAGCAATAGACTGTAATACAAGTTCTGATTTAAATGTTCTAAACTCCCTATTGGAAAACAACATAGCTACTCTTGGTGGAGGAGCAATGTATGTTAGACACGACTCAGAAGTTCAACTAACAAACTCCAACTTCACAGGAAACATAGCAAACACAACCTCAAACACAAGAGGAGGAGTAATAAGAGTTGAAGAAAACTCCAATGTTACAGCAAACAACTGTAACTTCAACAACAACACAGCTGCATTAAGCGGAGGAGCAATATCAGTATTTGAAAATACAACAGTTACAGTTTCAAATTCCAACTTTACAAATAATAAGGCTACTGGAAAAGATTCTGTTTGTGGTTACGGTGGAGCAATATTTGTCAATAATAATTGTACATTACTAATTAACAATACAATTTTAAGCGACAATTCTGCAAGCTACGGTGGAGCAGTTGATATAAACAAAACAGGTACTGTAAATATAAATAACACTCTGTTTAAAAGGAATAATGCCACTGAAAATGGTGGTGCGATAGACACTGCTTCACAAACCGAGATTAATATTTCAAATTCAGAATTAAATGAAAACATGGCTATTGATGGGGGAGCTATTCATAATGATGAAGATGCTAATTTAACTATCAATAATACTAAATTTAATGATAATATAGCTATAAATAATGGGTCTGCAATCTGTAATATTGGAAATATGAATTTGACTAATTCCAATTTCATTGATTCAATAGCTGATAGAAATAAGTCTGTGATATATCTTTCAAGTGAAAACACAGCAGAAGCATATCTACTTAAAAATACAATAACAACTGGTTCAATTCCAATATATAATCATGGTCAAATAATAATTAGTCCAACTAACTTAACATTCATGGATAATAAAACATGGAATAAAATTAAGGATGAAGATTTCTCTATTTGGGCTGTTTTAACTGATGACAATGGTAATAGAATAGGTTCTGATACAAATATTTCAACTAGTTTGATAAACAATACTGAAACTGTAGATTTAGGTGGAGCATCTTTCAATGCAACAACTTTACAATATGAAATTCCTCAATATTCTATTAACGAATCAGGATTATATCCTATAACAGGAAGTTATTCACTTGCAACAGCTGCAAATATATATCCAGGAGCTATTAAAATTATAGAAACTGAAATTACAATAGATATTCCAAATATTGTGTATGGAGAAGTAACAAATGCAACCGTAAATCTTACATATGGTGATGAAAAAATAACTGGAAAAGTTAACATTACTCTTTACAATAACCTTACCCAAGAAACAATAGAAATTCATGATGTAGATGTGATAAATGGTCAAATTATCCTTAAACTTAATAGTACTGTAATAAGTCAACCATTACTTAATGCAGGTAATTATACAGCTACTGTAAAATATCCTGGAGAAGAAGGTCTATATAATAATGTAACAAATACATGTGAATTTATTGTTTATCCAAAAGATCCAGAAATAGAAATTACAATAGGAAACATGACATATGGCCAAACAAATGGAACTGAAATTCCAATTTATGTAACTGGTATTCCAGGTGAAGATAAAATAATCAACGGAACAGTTCAAATTACCATACAAAATCAACTTTACAATGTTACAATAACAAATGGAGAAGGATTACTTAAAATAAATCAAACATTGAACTCCAGTAGCTACAAAGATATTGAAGTAAACTTCATATCTAAAAATACCAACTATAACAATACAAATAGTGTAGTATCCTTTAATGTAAATCCTATTGAACCTATAATATCTATTGAAATACCAACAATGGATTATGGAAGTACAAACGGAACAATTATTCCAATTCGTGTTGACGGTCTTAAAGGAGATAATGTAACTGGAAAAATAGAAATTACAATAGAAAATCAAACATATATTGTAGAAATTTCAAATTGTACCGGAACATTAAAACTTAATCAAACTCTTCCAGCAGGGGAATATAAAAATATTGAAGTAAAATTCATATCTACTAACAACAATTATACCGATACAGAAAATAGCACAACATTCATAGTTAATCCGATAAAACCAATCGTAAACATTAGTGTTACAAATACTACATATGGAGAATCTACAAAAGTTAATGTAACACTAACAGGAATAAACAACACAGGTTTATCCGAAAACCTAACCATTACAATAAATGGTAAAGATTACAATGTGACTACAACTAATGGAACTGGAAGTATAACTATCAATGAAATAATTCCAGTAGGAACATACCCTGCAAATGTAACATTTAATGGAAATACAAACTATATTAAAGCTGAAAATAACACAGAATTTAACATTACTCCAGCTACTCCAACTGTTACAATTACTATAGCTAATGTAACTGAGGGAGAAAGCATAATTGCTGTTGTTAATTTAACTGGAATTAATAACACTGGCCTTAATGAAAATGCAACTGTGATTATTAACAACAATACCTACGAAGTTGTAATAACCAATGGAACAGGGGAACTTGTTATTGAAAATCCAAACATTCCAGCTGGTATTTATCCAGGAGAAGTTATTTTCAATGGAAACCATAATTATAAACCTGTAAATAATGAAACAACCTTTGAAGTTTCTGTTTCTAGTTATGATTTATGGATAAATAAAGAAATATCTAAAAACCCCGTAAAAACAGGAGATATTGTTATCTTTACAATAACAATTGGAAATAATGGTAGTTTACCTGTAAATGTTACTGTAACCGATTACTTAAATCCATCATTTTATGAATTTATATCTCATACAACAACAAAAGGTTTCTACGATATAGATAGTGGAAGTTGGTATGTTGAAAATCTTCAATCTAATCAAATAGCTAGTTTACAATTAATTGTAAAAGTGTTAAGTAAAGAAAACTTTGTGAATACTGCAATTTTAAGTGTAAATGGAACTAATTTAACTTGGAATTCCACAGTGAATATAAATGTTGAAAATAATGGACCAAACAATAATTCAAACGGTTCACAACCTATAAATATTGAAAATATTGATACTAAGAAAGTAGAAGAAATAGAAACTGGTAATAGTAATAGTCTTGCTAATACAAAAACTGCTAATCCAATAGCTCTTTTACTATTGGCAATTTTGTTATTACCTTTGAAAAGAAGAAAACGGTAAGAAAATAGGTTTAACACCTATTTTATCTTTTTATTTTTTAAAATAATTATAATTTAATCAATAGTTAATTATTGAAAAAGATTTGTTAAAAATCAATATTTAGAATTTCACGAATTTCTTCAACAATGAAATCTGTCTGATTTAATAATTTTGGAGATACTTCCTCTTTTTGTTGAAGTGTTAACACAGATACATCAGCTTTTTTAAATGCTAAAACATCATTGATGCCATCACCAACCATCATGACTTTATAATCTCTATTTTGAAGATTGTCTACAATTTCACATTTACCTTTTGTAGAAACAGATCCAAATGCATTATCCGAACTTACATCTAAAATATAGGCTAATCTTTCAATTGCTCCTTTTCTGTCACCTGAAGCTATATAAATTTCAATTCCCCTATCTTTTAATGTTTTTACTGTTGTTTTAACACCATCGAACAATTTACCAGCTGAAGTGATGGTAAAACCAATAACTTTAGTTTCAATGTCAATTATTAAAGCTGAGCCATTACAAAGCTCCATTTGTGGAATTTTCTCTTTTAAAATATCAAAACTATCAGTGATATCTTTAATCGTAGCTATCTTATCATTTTCAATAATTTCTTTAATTTCGTTTTTACTAACTTCAGTTGTTGTAAAACTTATATCAAAATCAATATCATATTCTTTAATCACATCAGAAATTAAAGTCTCTTGTGGGAGCTTGATTAAACAGTTTGTATTAAATTGAAGAACCACTAAAGCAAGACTATCATGTGACTCAATAAGGTCAAGAGAATTGATGTCTGTAAAAAGAATTTCATTAGATATATCTTTTATAACCCTATAACGTTCAAGTAATGTACCTGAATTATCAAAAACAACTGCTTTTTTCATAATACTATATATGATTAAAAAGGTATTTAAGTTTAAAAAAATAGAAATAATTTTATTATATAAATCAGGTGTTTTAATGAAGGTTATTGAAAAATTAAATGCCATTAAAAATAAAGAAATGACAGCAAGGGAGAATGTAGAGAACTTCATTAATATAATAGATGAAAAAAATGACTCTATAAATGCATTTCTAGAAGATAATAAGGCAAAAGCAATTGAACAAGCAGAAACAATAGATAAAAAAATAGCTAACGGAGAAGAAGTAGGTAAACTAGCTGGACTTGTTTTTGGAATTAAAGCAAACATAAATGTTGAAGACATTATAATTTCAGCAGCTTCTAAAACATTAGATAATTATATTGGAAGCTATAACGCTACAGTTATTGAAAATATAATTGCTGAAGATGGGATAATAATCGGTTTAACAAATATGGATGAATTCGCAGCAGGAAGCTCAACAGAAACATCTTACTTCGGAGCCACACAAAACCCAGCAGCTCCTGGAAGGATTCCAGGTGGTTCCAGTGGAGGAAGTGCAGCTGCAATAGCTAGTGAAATGTGTGATATTGCATTAGGATCTGATACAGGTGGATCCATTAGAAATCCAGCATCTCATTGTGGTGTAATTGGATTTAAACCAACATATGGAACTGTTTCAAGACAAGGTCTTTTGGATTTATCAATGAGTCTCGATCAAATTGGGCCATTAGCTGGAGATGTTAGTGGAATAGCATTGGCTTTAAACACACTTGTGGATTATGATGAGACAGAATGTACATCTATTGACTGGGATAAACCTGATTTTACCTCAATATTAGAGGATACTTCCCTTGAAGGAATGAAAATAGCAGTTTGTAAAGAATTTATTGATGTAACAGATGATGAAATTAACAAAACTGTTAATAAAGCTATTCAAAAATTAGTTGATGCAGGAGCTGAACTTGTAGAAGTTAGTTTCGACCACATTGATCTTTGTCTTCCAACCTATTACTTAATTAATTATGTAGAATTCTTCTCAGCTACTAGAAAATACGATGGCAGAGATTATGGTTATAGGATAGAAGATGTTTGTGGTGATGAAGTTTTAAGAAGAATTGAAATCGGTTCTTATATTTCACAAAAAGAGTTTAGTGGAAAATACTATAAAAAAGCTCTACAGGCAAGATCTCTTATTAGAAACGAGATTAATGCTATGCTTGAAAATGTTGATTTAATTGTAGGACCTACTGTTCCTAAACTACCACATAAAATTGGGGAAAAACTTACTCCCCTTGAAATGTATGCTTACGATGTTTTAACTGTAATAGCTAATTTAGCAGGAATTCCAGCTGGAAGCATTAAAGCTGGTGAAGTTGATAATATCCCTGTTGGATTACAAATACAAGCTAAACCATTAGAAGATTTAAAAATTATTAAAGCTATGAGTGTGCTTGAAAACACTCAATAATTCTATTTTTTTTACACTTGAAATATATGTCTAAATTTTTTCTAATCTATTAGAAAAACTACAAGAATATCATACATTATTCTAATGCACTAGAAAAACTACAAAAAATACAAAACATATTCTACCATAAAAGAAAAACTCCTCAAATTGTAACAATAATCCTAATACACTAGAAAAACTACAAAAATATCATACATTATTCTAATAGAATAGAAAAATAACCAAATAATCAAAATTTTTTCTAGTCAATTAGAAAAATTTTAAATAATTTAAAAGCAAACAATGAAATATGATTCAAAGAGAAGATTATATTGAAAAGCTAAAAAACCATAAAGATAACGAATTAATCAAAGTAGTGACTGGTGTAAGAAGATGCGGAAAATCTACTCTTTTAAAACAATATCAAGATTATTTAATTGACAATGGAGTAAATGAATCAAATATTATATATATAAACTTAGAATTAATGGAATATGACTACATAAAAAACTATGAAACTCTTTATGAAACCATTAAAGAAAGAATAAAAAATTCCGATAAATATTACATATTCATAGATGAAATTCAAAATGTTGAAAACTGGCAAAAAGCTATAAATAGCCTAAATATTGATAGTAATGTTGATATATATTTAACTGGTTCTAATAGTCATTTATTTTCAGGAGAACTAGCTACTATGCTTTCAGGAAGATATGTTGAAATAAAAATGTTGCCATTTTCATTTAAAGAATATAAAAAAACACAACACCACAAATCAGATGAGGAAATGTTTAAGGAATATCTAAAATACGGTTCACTTCCACTAATATCCCAATTAAATGAGAATGACGAGATAAAAAGAGAATATCTGGAAAATTTATACAATACCATTGTAGTGCGAGATATAATTTCCAAAAGTAACATCAATAATGTGGAATTAATAAAAAATCTATTAGTATATATTATTTCAAATACAGGAAGTTTAATATCAGCTAAAAAAATATCCGATTATTTAAAACATGATTATAAAAAAAATATAAATCCAACAACAATTTCCAATTATTTGGAATTGTTAGAAAAGGCCTATATTATTTATAGAGTTCCACGATACAACATAAAAGGTAAAAAGCTTTTAAAAAACCTCTCAAAATATTATGTGATTGACAATGGAATAAGAAATATGCTTTTAGGATACCAGGACACCGATGAAGGCCACATATTAGAGACAATAGTTTATTTCGAACTTTTAAGAAGAGGATATAAAGTGTATGTTGGAAAATGTTACGATAAAGAAATTGATTTTATAGCTATAAAACCAGATGAAATTATTTATTACCAGGTTACCAAAAGCTTATCAGATGAGAAAGTAAAGAAAAGAGAACTGGATTCACTGAAAAAGATTCCAGACAACTATGAAAAAATAATATTAACAATGGATGACACATACATTACTGACAATGAGGGAATTAAATACAAAAATATTATTGACTTTTTAAATGAATAAGGAACGATAAAATGACAAAAATAGGCCTTACATATCTTAAAGGATCTGTTCCCGGATTTGAAAACTTTGGAAATCTTCCAACAGATTTTGTAAATTCAGAAGGTTTGGTAAATGGAAATAAAGCATCAAAAGAATTGGATGCTTTAATAATTCCAGGAGGAACACTTCTAGAATCTCATGATTATACAAAAGGATTAGAAAAGGAAATTAAACAGATAGCTAGAGATGGGAAACCCATAATAGGTATTTGTGCAGGTCTTCAGCTTCTTGCAAATCAAACAGATATTGGGAGAAATTCCCCAAAACCTATAATTAAAGAAGGTTTAGGCCTTATTAATGTAGAACTATCACCTTTAATAAGTTCAGATAGAGTAAAAGCAAAGGTATTTAACAATAGCTATCTTACAGAAGGAATAACTGAAGATATTACTGGTTTTCACACCCATACTTATGGAAAGATTACAGGGGATGCTAAACCTATATTCTACTCTCAAATTCAAAGAATGAACTACGGAGATGTAAATAAAGAAAATGAATATAATATTTTCTCTGGTGCTTGTAATGATGATGGAAATGTAGTAGGAACAATGATTCATAATTGTTTAGATGAGAATCCTAAACTTGTAGAAAATATTTTAAAGTTTATTGATGTAGAAAATCCCGAAGATATTTACACTAGAAATACATCTTTTAAAGAGAAATTGAACCGTGAAGTTGGAGTGAAATCCAATATTCCAATAGCTAATAGAAAAAAATTTGATAATCCTAGATTTTTAATGATAGCAAGTAATGGATCTGATAGTGGTAAAACATTTATCTTAACTGGCCTTGCAGGAGCTTTAAGAAAAAGAGGATACAAGGTAGGCCTTTTAAAGGTAGGGCCAGATGTACGAGATTTAATACCCGGACTTTATCTAACAAAAGGCCTTATGGAAGAGTATAGCTCTGTAAAAATTGGACATTTAGGCTGGAATGATTTTAAAAGTACTATTGATAAAATTAAAAATTCCGATTACGATATTATATTAATTGAAGGAGTAATGAGTGTTTTAACAGGGATTCTAAATCCTATAACTCCCTACTCAGCAGCAGAAATTGCACTGTCAGCTAATGTGCCTATGGTATTAGTTGGAGGAGTTAATAAAGGAGGAATCGAATCAACTGCAGTAGAACTTACCTCACATGCAAATTTAATTAAAAAGCTAGGAGGAAATGTTAAAGGAATTATATTAAATAAAATATATAATCAAGAAATACTTGAAAATGTAATTCCATATATTAAAAATAACACTGAAATAGCTAATATTCAATCAATTGAAAAACAGAAATTAGCTAAAAGAGGAAATACTCCTGAAGTAGAAATCAAATATGATGAATTCTCACAAGCTGCACTTAATACTATTGAAAATAATTTAAATATTGATGAGATAATAGCTATGGCCGAACCAGTGGAATTTAACAGATATTTAGACTTTAAAGAAATACAAAAAAAATTCAACGAGGGATAAAAATGGCACTTAATTTAAGTCCAGAACAAGGGGTAAAACTAACCAAAAAAGACAGAGAAAGGATATTAAAAAAATTAAAAAAAGGATGGAAATCAACAGTTTTCCTACCGGATTATGGTTTCGATGAAAATGGAGATATTCAAGTAATGTCTGATAAACATAAACGAGCTGTAAGAATAACTAAAATGTTAGATGACGGAATTTATGTTGAAAAAGCTTTAAAATCAAAAACTTTTAGAGTACCCTGGTCAATGATTAGCTATGTCCAGCCAACTAAAAAATTTAAAGATTCTATTGAACTTTCCCTAACAGACGGCAAAAAGGTATATTTAAGTCTGTGGAATTCCTATAAAATCCAGCAGAACACACAGTTTATTTTAGATTTTATTAATCAAAAAAGACTTTCAAATAATTCTAATGTGGAAATGTATAATTAATTGAGCTATTAAGGTTCAATCTCTTTTTTTATTTTACTATCAACACTTTATCAATTTATATTAATTTCATTGATTTAAATCCTATAATTAAAAGATGTAAAAAAAATAGTAAAATTCCTTATCTAACATACGACAATAAAATTAGAAATATAAAATTAGTAGAGGAATTAAACCTCTATAAATTTTAAATATGCTTCAATAATATCTTCACCTTTAAGCATGACTAAGCCATTTTCTTCGGCGAACAATTTAGCATCTTCAAATGAAGTAGCTTGACCAGTTTCACTGTCCATCATTTCACAAACAACACAAACTGGAGTAACTCCTGCCATCTCACACATTGCAAGGCCCATTTCTGTATGACCAGCCCTATTAGCTAGTAATGCTTCTGCTCCTCTTAAAAGACAGACATGGCCTGGAGATCTAAATAATTTACCAAAATCATCGTATCTTTCTTCTTTTAACATAATAGCCATTTCACGAATAGTCATTGCCCTATCATGATCTGTAACACCAGTAAAGGAGTTTCTATGATTTACCCAAATTGAAAATGATGATCTTTCATCATAGGGAATATCATTTGGAGCTAGTGTGGAAAGAACTGGATAAGTTGAACTAGCTGCTTGCATAATTTCATTCATAAAAGGTAGGCCTAAAGCATCACAGTATAAAGGATGTAGACAATTACATATTAGTCCACCAGCATTGTCTCTCATACTAGCTACATCTCTAGGTTGGACAAATTCGGAAGCAATTATCATATCTACTTCCCCTTCCCTATCATCATTGTCATACACTAAAATAAATTCTCCATTTCTTAATGCTTCGAAACCTTTTTCTAAATCTTCCTGATTCATAGTAATGTCTCCTATATATTTACTAGAACCCAAGGCTACAATAATTCTCTTTCATCCGGACTATCACCGTCGGTTTTGGAGTTTCACCAAATCAGCTATCGCTCGTGGACTAATCAAAAAGAATCACCACCGGTGGAGAATTTCACTCCGCCCTGAGAACACATTTAATTTTATATAATTTATATAAAATAGTTTGTGGTGTTTAGAGATTGTAAATTTTTATAGGGTTTTTTGAAGATTTTTTTTAAACACATTTTATGTTATATTTTATTTTTTGGTGTTTGTTTTGCTTAATTTTGATTTAGATTATTTGTTTTTTA
>CAYPCR010000009.1:0-58334 GCA_964409285.1 uncultured Methanobrevibacter sp.
AAAATGTGTCTAAAAAAAATCTTCAAAAAACCCTATAAAAATTTACAATCTCTTTCATTGAGAACATTAATATATAAAGAAATTAATAAATTATAATAATTTATTTTGATGAGTTAATGTTATATAACGAGGAGGAGAGTATTTGTCAAAACCAGATAATAATCAACAAGAATATCGTAGAGTAAGAACACCTAGAAAAGGAGAGATTGCAGGGGTGGTAGAGCAAATCATGGGTCATGGAAAATTGAAAGTTAGGTGTGCAGACGGAAATATTAGGATGACAAGAATTCCCGGAAAAATGAAAAAACGTATTTGGATACGTGAAGGGGATGTAATTCTTGTAAAACCTTGGGATTTCCAATCCGATGAAAAAGCTGATGTTATTTGGAGATACACAAAAACAGAATCTAATTGGCTCGAAAAAAAAGGTTATTTAAGAATGTAATTTTCTTATTTATTTGATTTATATGGATTCTAAAGTAGCTAAGGCCGATGAAAAGGTCCAGGAAATAATTTCACGTAAAAAACGAAAGGATTCTAATGATAGAAAGGTAGGCAGTGAAATTTTTGATAAAATTACTTTAGAAACCCTTTATAAACTTGCAAATCAGGGATATATTGATGTTTTAAATGGAGCTATTAGTACAGGAAAAGAGGCTAATGTTTTAAAGGGGATTACCAAAAGAGATAAAATTGTAGCTACTAAAATTTATAGAATAGCTACTTCTGATTTTAAAAAAATGAACTATTATATTGATGGAGATCCTAGATTTAATATAAAAAGTAAAAACAAACGTCAAATTATTTATTCCTGGGTAACTAAGGAATTTAAAAATCTTACAAGATTACATAAGGCTGGTGTTAGGGTTCCAAAACCAATTACTTGTTCTAATAATGTTTTATTAATAGAATTCATTGGTGATGAAAAGGGAAATCCAGCACAACCTGTTAAAAACCAACCTCCTAAAGATCCTACTGACTTTTTTAACAAACTTTTGGTACAATTAAATCTTTTTGTTAATGAAGCCAATTTGGTTCATGGAGATTTGTCTAATTTTAATATTTTAAATTATAATGAAAATCCGGTTATTATTGATGTTTCACAATCTGTAGTTATTGATAATCCAATAGCTAAAGAACTTTTTGAAAGAGATGTTCAAACTATTGTTAATGAATATAAAAAATTAGGTGTAGATACTTCTTATGATGAAGTATATGAATATGTTAATCCTAATTTCCACTAATTTATTCTATTTTTCTGTTTACAGGTAGCTATTTTATAAATTAATTATTCTAAAATTTTAGCAACCTTTATAAATACTAACATTAAATTAATATTTACTAGTAGAGGTGAAAAATATGCCAGAAACAGATTATGTTAAAATTCCTCAAAAAAGAATAGGAGCATTAATAGGCCCTAATGGGGAAGTTAAAAAAAGTATTGAGGATGCAACTCAAACTATTTTAGATATCGATAGCGAAGATGGTGTTGTGGATATTTCTCCTACAGAAAATATGGAGGATCCTTTAGGTGTATGGAAAGCTAATGATATTGTCAAAGCCATTGCTCGTGGTTTTAATCCTGATGTAGCTATTAAATTAATTGACGATGACATGTATCTTGAAATCATCCAACTCCCTTTACTTGTTGGAAAATCTAAAAATGCCTTATCCAGATATAAAGGAAGAATCATAGGTAAAGATGGGAAAACACGTGAAATTATAATGGAAATGGCTGAAGTAGATATGGCTGTTTATGGAAAAACTGTTTCATTTATAGGACCAATTGAAAATATTCAAATAGCTAAAGAAGCTGTTGAAATGATTATTAATGGATCCAGACATAAATCAGTTTATAGCTTTTTAGAAAATAAACAACAAGAGCTTAAAGTCAAACAATTCAAAACTTTAGTAGGAATTGATGAGGATAAAATAGAGTTTAAAGATGGTATTGAAATTGAAAAACCAGAATAACCAAAAACTTTATATATATCTAGTCCTATTTAATTAGTAGAGGTGAAAAATATGCATGGTTTATTATACAATGTACATAGTGATGCAGAAAAATATGATGGAGCTGACATTCAACTCAGGTTAAAAATATTTTTCCAAAATCCTGACAAAGAATGGGATGACAATATTGCAAATGCTTTCTTCGAAAATGATTACAAAAAAGGAACCCCTGAAGAGGTTAAATGTGATTGTGAAGGTATAGATTCTGGAATCATTGACAAATTTTATGCTAATCTTCAAAAATTAGCTGATTCAGGAATTATATTCTCTCAAGCTGCTGATTTAGATGTTGGTGGCGAAATTGATTATACAGAAGAAGGTATAATTGTAACTTGTAAAGCAGAAATCACAGATTAATTTTTTGTAACATTTAACATGTTACAATTTCTTTTTTTATAGCTATTTATTTCAAATCAATTTTACAATAATCTATTAATTTTATTAATTCACTTTCTAACTAATTTATATAGTTCTATTTTTAAAAATAAAACTGTAGTTGTTAAGCTATTTTAATAATCCTTTAAACCTTGGAGCATTTAAAGTATAGATAGAGATGTATAATATTTGTCTTAATGAAAAAAGGTATTAATAAATCTTTAAATATTAATATTGTCGTCTTATAAATTAAGAAACTATTATATACTTTAATAGGTATATATAGATAGTGTGATTGAAATATAGTATTTTTTCATCATTTCAATTTTGTTATTTTTATAAATATTACTTTTTAAATGCTCTTTGATTTTATTTAAATAGCTATATTTTAAAAATATTATTAATAATTTTTGAGGAGGAAAAATTTGTCTCAACAAGCGCATGAACTCTTTGACAATTTTGAACAATTGACTCCATCAGAGTTCTTTAGGAAAAATAAACAGATGTTAGGATTCACTGGTAAAATCCGATCTCTTACAATTGTTTTTCATGAATTAATTACTAATAGTTTTGATGCCGCTGAAGAAGCGGGAATTTTACCAGAAATAAATATTGAATTGGATAGATTAGATAAGGAACATTATATTCTTAGACATTCAGATAATGGACCAGGTATTCCTGAGGATTATGTAATGCAAGTATATTGTAGTATGTTTGCTGGTTCTAAATTTAGAAACATTCAATCAAGAGGACAACAAGGATTAGGTTGTAGTGGTTGTGTTCTTCTTTCACAAATGACTACTGGGGAACCTGCTCGTGTTATATCTTGTTATGAGGAAGGAGATGAACTTAAAGGAGTTAAAATGAAGTTCAAAATGGATGTTAAGGAAAATAAAGGTATGTTAATGGAAAAAGAATATATAAAACCACAACATACTGGTGTTTGTATTGAACTTCAATTCAAAGAGGTCTCCTATTCTATGGCTGAGCAAGGAGCTTTTGAATATATAAGAAGAACAATGATTGGAAATCCTCATGCAAAAATTACATTTAAAGATCCATCAGGACATAAGTATATATTTAAAAGAGCGGCAGATATTGTTCCAGTTCTTCCAAAAGAAGTTCTTCCACATCCAAAAGGTGTTAGTGCAGATGATGTTTTATTTATGGCAAAACATACTGATAAAAGAAGCTATAAAAGTATGTTGACTAGTTCTTTATCAAGAATGTCTGCCAAAAGAATTAAGGAAATTGAAGAACTTACTGGAATTGACATGAAAAAACGTCCAAAAGACATGGTTTGGAAAGAAGCTGAGGCAATTGTAAATGCTTTCCAGGAAATGAAATTTATGGCTCCTCCATCTAATGGTTTAATTCCTATTGGTTCTGAACAAATCGAAAAAGGTATGAAACAAATCTTAAAACCAGAATTTGTAGCTACTTTAACAAGAAAACCTGTAACCTATAGAGGAGGGGTATCTTTTATAGTTGAAGCAGGTTTAGCCTATGGTGGAGATTCTGGAAGAGTTGTAAATGAGCAAAGAAAATCTGAAATTATGAGATTTGCTAATAGGGTTCCATTAACATTTGATCAAGGAAGCTGTGCAATTACAGAAGCTTTAAAAAGTATTGATTGGAAACGTTATGGACTTAAAGATTTAGAAAATACTCCATTAACATTATTTGTAAATATTATTTCTACTCAAGTTCCATACTTATCAACTGGAAAACAAAGTATAGCTCCTGAACCTGAGATTTTACATGAAGTTAGACAAGCTACAATGACTTTAGCTCGTAAACTTCAAAAATATTTAAGATCTAAAAAAGCAGCTAAAGAAAAAGCAATGCGTTCTAAAGTATTTGAAGATTATTTACCTGTTATTATTGAAGAAGCTGCTAAATTAGGAGAAACAAATGTTCCAGAATATAATGAAGTATTAGCTAAAGTTACTAAAAGAGCTCTTGCTGAATTACTTGGAGAAGAAGAGGAAGGTAAAGAAGAGGAAATTGAAGAAGAAGATGCTATTATTATGGAAGAACTTGATGAATTCGGATATTCTGTTGACGAAGAACATAGTAATGCAAAAAATAATAGAGAAGAAGTCGTCACATATGAGGATGCAATTAATAGTGGTGATTAGATGGCTGATGATGTAAAACAAGGAGAAAAATCTCATAAAGAGCTTAGAAAGGAATATACTTACAATAAATTAAAAGGTTTAGGAGAAGAAATTATTGAAGAGGTTGAAAAAAATAAAGTACCTGCTCTTAAAGTTCCTTCAAGAGGTACATCTAATATTGTTTACGATGATGCTAAAAGATATTATGTTCTTGGAGATAGATATGGGAAAAGATCTCTCGGTAATGTAAAACAGATTAGAAAATTAGGACAAATGGTTTATGTAGCTAATTTTTGTAAAGACTTGGTTCAAAGAGAAAAAACAGCAACTATAAGGGAAATGTATTATGTTTCTGAAGGTTGGGGAATCGGATTTAAAACACAACAAGAATCAAACATTGTTGGAGAAGATTTAGAAGTTACTTTAGGAACTACTCGTGAAGATTTAGGATTAATGCCAGAGGAAGACGGAGCTTCTGTATATGGTGATATTACTTTAAAAGATGATGATGTTGAAATCAACGCTTTAAAAGCGGGAAAATCTGGTTATACAATTTCTCCTACAATCGATCAGGTTGAATTCTTAGATCACAATGTGGATAGGGTAATAGCTGTAGAGACTATGGGAATGTTCCATAGGATGGTTCAGGAAAAGGCATATGATAGATTCAATACTTTAATTGTAGGTCTTAAGGGTCAAGCTGCACGTGCTACTAGAAGATTTATTAAACGTGTAAATGAAGAGCTTAAATTGCCTGTTTATATTTGTAACGACGGAGACCCTTGGGGTTTTCACATTGCACAAGTTATTATTTCTGGAAGTGCTAAATTAGCTCATGTTAATCATGATTTAGCTACTCCTGATGCTAAATTTATGGGAGTAACTGCTAGTGATATTATTAATTATGATTTACCAACTGATGATTTAAAAGATGTTGATGTAATGAGATTAAAAGAGCTAGCAAAAGATCCTAGATATAAAACCGATTTTTGGCAAACTGAAATTAAAAAGATGTTAAAAATAGGTAAAAAAGCAGAACAGCAATCTTTCTCAAAATATGGGCTTGAATATGTTGTAGATACATATTTCCCAGAAAAATTAGAAGCTATGGAATAAATTTTTTCTTATTCCTTTATTTTTTTGTTCGTTATTATATAAATAATATTCGCCTATCATTAAGCTACCCAAATATTTATATAAGGATATTAAAAAATATTAGTGATTAGGTTTAATTATAGATATTTACATAATTTATATGAAATTAAACTTATTTTTTCGTATTTGCAGGTTAGATTGATTTTCCATTGAAAATTTTAATTTATCATGTTTTTTAATGATAAATAGGTTTTTTTATGTAGGAATTCTTCAAATTAACTTTAAATGCTCAATGGTTATTTTTTTAAAATGTTAATCGAATAAAATAAATTTATGGGTATTTTATAAAATGGTTGTAGTTATATTGGTAAGGCAGAATTTAATTTTGGAGTATGCAAAATTATATTAACTAATAATTAATTTTGTAAATATTTAAACTAATCAATTCGAATATTAAAAAATCGGTGGTGTCATTTTGAATATTGAACATACATTGTGTCCTTCTTGTAGTGTGGGATGTGGTTTAGGAGTTATTTGCAACGATGATAAAGCTGTAAATATCTTTCCTTATAAAAAACATCCTGTCAATGCAGGAAAAAATTGTTTAAATGGTAGAAATTCAATTGATCAATTAGAAAGTAAAATTATTAATCCTTTAATTTTCAAAGGAAATGATTTTGCAGAAATTGAAATAGATGAAGCTTTAAAAGAAACTTCAGATATTTTAAAAGCAGCAGAAAGTTTGTGTTGTCTGTTCTGGAAATAATACTAATGAGGAAATTAAAGCTATTAAAGATTTTGCTGATGCAAATAGCTATGATATTGCTTTTTATGCAGACAACTTCCCTAATTTCAATGAGGAAGTAGCATCTTATAAAGACATTGAAAATGCTTCTAAAATATTTGTCTTAGGTGATGTAATTTATGAAAACCCTTTAATAGGTAGAAGAATTTTCCATGGTGTAGATAATGGTGCAGAATTATATTCTGCTGGAAAAGATGAAAAATCTGTAACAGCTATTAATTCTAATAATTTTGAAAAAATAGATTCATTTACAGAATATTTAGAATCCAATAAAGAGAAAATTATTGGTCTTGCTGATGAAAACTCCGTAATTGTTGTTGGCCAATTAGATAGCTACAATGATTTTGATATAGTTTTAGATATTGTAAACAGATCCAATTGTAAAGTAATCCAAGTATTTAGCAAACCTAATACTAAAGGAGCAATGGAAGTTTTAGATGCAAGTTCTAAAGAAGACATTGGTGAACTTTTAAGATCTGCTGATGCTATTTTAACTTTCAATGATGATTTTGTTGGAGAGTTAGGTGGAGAATTCAAAGGGGATATTATTTCATTTTCACCTTATGAAAACGAAACAACTAAACTTTCTAAAGTGGTTATTCCAATTAAACCTTGGATAGAAAATGAAGGAAGTTTTACTAATGCTATGGGAACTTCACAATCATTTAATCCAGTAATTACTTCTGAAATTTTAAGTGAAATAGAGGCGATTAATAAATTATAGGAGGTATTTAAAAATGGATTCTAATTATGTTTTAGCTAAATCTAAAGATTCTGATATCTGTGATGCAGGTGAATGTGGAGGAGCTGTTACAAGTATCTTTAAATATCTCTTAGACGAAGGTATTGTAGATGGTGTTCTTGCACTCTCTCCAAAAACTGATGTTTATGATGCTGTTCCTGTTTTAATCACTGATTCTGCAGATTTAATCAAGACTGCAGGTTCATATCACTGCGCACCTAGTCTCATAACAGATTTAATAAGGAATTATTTGCCTACAATGAAAATAGCTGTTGCAACCAAACCTTGTGATATTAGATCAATCAATGAACTAATTGAAAGATTCCAGATTGATAAAGATAATTTATTCACTGTAGGATTAAACTGTGGTGGTACTGTTTCACCAGTTACAGCTATTGAAATGATTAAATTGTTTTACGATGTAGATCCTGAAGATGTTGTTTCTGAAGAAATTGACAAAGGACAATTTATTATAGAACTTAAAGATGGATCTGAAAAAGCTGTTAAAATTCATGAATTAGAAGAAGATGGCTACGGACGTCGTAAAAACTGTCAAAGATGTGATGTTAAAATCCCAAGGAGAGCTAATATAGCTTGTGGAAATTGGGGTTCTGAAGATGGATGGACTTTCATAGAAATTAATGATGAAAGAGGTCAAGAAATGGTTGATGGTGCAAAATCAGCCGGTATACTCGAAACCAAAAGCCCATCTGAAGGTGGAATTGCAGCTAGGGATAAAGTTGAAAACATCATGGTAAACATGGCTAAAAAAGCTCAAGAAAAAGCTTATCAAGAAGATCTAGAATCTTATTGGAATAGATGTATTAAATGTTATGCTTGTAGAGATATTTGTCCAATCTGTTGGTGTTATAAAAACTGTGAAATTGATAAGTCTTACTTTAAAGAAGATTCTACAATTCCACCACAACCAATTGCATTTCAGGGTATTAGATTGTCTCATATGAGTTTTAGTTGTGTTGATTGTGGTCAATGTGATGATGTTTGTCCAATGGATATTCCAGTTTCCCTAATTTTTGATAAACTACAAAAGAAATATTGCGATAGAACTGGTTATAAAGCTGGTGTTTCTGATGATAAGAAACCTCCATTATACAGTCCAGAAAAAGAGTTATTATGAGGTGATTTGATGGCAGACGATATAAAAATTGTAGGATTATTATGTAACTGGTGTTGTTATGGTGGAGCAGATACTGCAGGAACCGCTAGGATGCAATATCCTCCAAATGTAAGAATTATCAGAGTAATGTGTTCTGGAAGAATCAATCCTTCTTTAGTTTTTAAAGCTTTTGAAGAAGGAGCTGACGGCGTTTTTGTAGGAGGTTGCCATATTGGTGATTGTCACTACGATGCTGGAAATTATAAATGGGCCAGAAGAGCAAAAATAGTCCAAGATATTATTGAAGAATTCGGTATCGAAAAAGAAAGATTCAGATACGAATGGATTTCAGCTTCTGAAGGAGAAAAATTCCAAAAAACAATGGAAGAATTCCATAACACTTTAAAAGAATTAGGTCCTTTAGAATTGAATAAATAAATTGTTAATCAGTTAATCTCAAAATGGAAAATATTAGATTTGATTAGTTTATCTTTATATTAAGCTATAAAAATATCATCAGCCAATAAGTTTTTCTTTCTTAATATAAAAAGAAATTAAATATATATTTCCAATAAATGTCAAAAATGTCAAAAATTTAGCTATTAAAGTTTTATCCACTTTAATAGCTAACTCATTTTAAAATGTACTTTTTTTAATAAATTTTAATAATACGAAATGTAATTATATTAATAGGGATGTATTATGGGAACTGAATTTTTAAAAATTAAAGAATCTGAAGAAGCTATTGATATTATTCAAGATCTTTTTAATCAATATTACCAAGCTAGAAAGGATAAAGTAAAGACTGAAGATGCATATGGAAGAGTTTTATTTGAAGATGTTTATAGTCAAATTGATTTTCCTCCATTTGATAAAGCATTAAAAGATGGTTTTGCAATCAAAAGTGAAGATAGCTATGGTGCAAATGAAGAAAATCCAAAGACACTTGAAGTTATAGATTTCCTTGAAGCAGGTTCTATTACAGATAAGGTTGTAGAAAATGGAAAAACAGTTGAAATTAGTACAGGTGCAGCGGTTCCAGAAGGAGCAGATGCAATAGTTATGGTAGAGTATTGTAATAAAGATGATGGAACTGTGGATATTTTAAAAAGTGCAACTCCTAATTTAGATATAGCTAAAAAAGGGTCCGATATAGAAAAAGGAAAACTTCTAATGAAAAAAGGTGAACTATTAACACCAGGTAAAATTGGAGTTTTATTATCTCAAGGTTATGAATATATAGATGTATTTAAAAAGCCATCTGTGGGGGTAATTTCCACTGGGAATGAAATAGTAACTCCAGATGAGGATTTATCCTTTGGAAAAATATATGATGTTAATGGAAACATGATTAAAAACGATGCAATTTCATGTGGAGCAGATGCTAAATTCTTAGGAATAGTTAAAGATAATTATAACCAATTAAAAGAAAAAATTCAAGAATCACTCTCAGAAGTAGATATTTTAATTGCATCTGGAGGAACTTCAGCAGGCCTTGGAGATGTAATGAAACATGTTTTAGATGAATTAGGTCAAGTTTATATTCATGGAATTTCAGTTCAACCAGGAAAACCAACAATTGTTGGAATTGTCGATGGAAAAATAGTTATAGGTCTTCCTGGAAATCCTGTTTCAGCTTTAATGATTTTCAATGCTTTTGTTGCTCCAGCTATAAGCAAATTATCTGGACAAGATTATGCTTTCGGAGAAAAAACAATCAAAGGAACATTAACTAAAAGAATTCACTCTCCAGTTGGAAGAATGCAATATCAACTGGTAAAGGTAAATGGAGATAAAGTAGAACCAATTTTTAAGGATTCTGGAGCAATCTTTTCCCTTTCAACTGCTGATGGTTATGTAAAAGTTTTAAAATCCGTTGAACTAGTTGATGAAGGAGAGGAAGTTGAAGTAGTTTTATTTAATAAGGTTTAATTATAAAAAAGATAAAAAAACTATTATACTTATAGGAGTGAAAACAATGGATTTTGAAACTAAAAAGATACCTGATCAAAAATTAGCTGTTATTAATTTTAAAGGTCCTATAGAAGATATGGATGTTTTAGTAGCTAAACTAATGGGTTGGGTAGAAAATGATGAAATAGAAATTGAAGGACAACCATTCATTATTTATTATTCACCAAGGCATAAAGTAAATGAAGGAGACGCTGTTTTCGATGTAGGTATTGTGGTTGGGGAAGATAGTGAAAGTTATGGTGAAGATTTGATTAGAATTGTTGATTTGTTTGAACATGAAGTTTTAGCTGGAATTCATGAAGGTAGCTATGAAAATATTATGGATAGCTATGAACAATTAGTGGATTATGCTCAAAATAATGGATTAGAAATCATTGGATCTCCTAAAGAAGTTTTGATTAAAAGTAAATATAATGCTGATAATCCTGAAAGTTATTTAACTGAAATTCAACTTCCAATTATTAAAAAATAAATTCAGGTGTTTTTAATGCGCAGTGAAGAAAACGAAATTGATAAAAAAGTCAATAAACTTTCTAGAAAAACCAATTTGGCCATTATGAGAAAAGAAATATCTTTTGATAATCAAATTAAAAAACTAGACGCTGAAATTCAGGATGTTTCCAGAAAACAATTAAAAGATTTTGATAATCAAAAGGAATTATATTATGATTATATAACCATGAATACAAAAGACCCTTCAATTGAAAGGTTTAGAAAGAAATTAAATGAAATGTAAATTTTCATTTAATTATATTTTTCTACTATTTCTTTAAAGCTATCAGCTATGTAGTTTCTTTGATCTGGAGTCATACCATAAGTACTACATTTAAACCATTCGGTCTGACCTCTTTTTATACCAACAATATTTTTGTTTTTAAGCTCTTCATATAAATAAAATCCTTTTCTAGGGTGTTTTTTCCCGATTTCATTTAATATTGGAGTGTCAAATCTCACAAGGTCATGATTTGTTGGACTAACTCCTATTTGGTTAATTCCATCAATTTCAGTAAGTTTTTTCACGAAATCTCTACTCATTTTAACTTCATCATCCCATTTATTTACTCTTTCAATAACAGCTGGAAGTGAAGCCATTAATGTAGCTATTGGAGCTCCACGAGAGGTACATCCTAATAATTCTATTTCTTTTTTAGTATGTCTATCAGATCTTTTTAACATTGTATCTCTATGTTCCTCTTTCATAGCTAGTACTCCAATAGGTCCAGATGCACCCATACTTTTATGACCGCTACCTACAATAAAATCTATATCCCATTTATTCATATTAATAGGCATTCTACCCATTCCATAAGCAGAATTTAAAAGAGAAATTACCCCTAAATCTTTACACATTTTTCCAAAGGCTTCTGGATCTACTACATTTCCGTAATCTCCGTCCACATGAGTTAAAAGAGCTAGTTTAATTTCTCCAACATCATCAATAGCTTGTTCAAGAGTTTGCCTAAATTGTGGAATTGTAATTTCTGCTTTTTCATCTCCTGAATTTGGAACTTCAATTATATTTACTCCTGCTCTTTCTGCAGCTAAATGACTTGTATAATGGGCATTTCCATCTACTACAATTGTGTCTCCTGGTTCACATATCTTATTAATTACTGTAAACTTCCCTTCTCTAGCTCCATGGGTTGTTCGTACAATATCTGCATTTAAAAATTCTGATAAATCATTTAAAAAGGTATCGATGGAAGGTTTATTAACCTCATCTAATCTACCAGCACAATAATCACAGACACTGTAGCCATCTCCAAATTCATAAAGGGCTTTTCTAGCTTCAGCTGTTAAAATTCCTCCTCGCTGAAGCGGATTCAAATTCAGATTTTCTCTTTCCATATTTCTGTTTAAATGATAATCACTACATTCCATTATTATACACCTATAACTCTTAATTGATGAACGAGTATTTGTGGAATAATATATGGCCCATATTGTTTTTTAGCTGAATCAATTTTTTGAGCGGTTCTTAAAAGTTCAAATATATTTCCAGAAATCATCGCTTTTTTAACAGGTCTTGTAATTTGACCTCTTTCAATTTTAAATACATTACTTGCTTCTACTGAAAAGTCACCAGTAATAGGATTTGCAGTATGGGCTCCTAAAACACTAGATACAAATACTCCTTTTTGTATATCATAAATATCTAAAGGATCTTTAAAATCAAAAATTAAATTAGATGGTGAAACAGAAGGTGTGTCACTAAATCCTCCCCTATAACCGTTAGAAGTACTTTCCTCATTAGATTTTTTAGCTGAGTATATGTCATATAAGAATGATTCAAGATATCCATTTTGCACAAGATTTGTTTTTTTACTTATTGTTCCTTCACTATCACACCTACAACTTAATAATCCTTCATCTAATGTGGAATCATTAATTATAGATAGATTTTCTGTTGTTATTTGTTCTCCTTGTTTGTCTTTTAAAATAGATCTTCCTCTTAATACATTTTCTCCGGAAAATGCAGAAATAAATGTGGATAATAATCCAGTAGCTGCATGGTAATCAAGTATCACATCATAATCATCAGTTTTGATTTGAGTTCCACCTAATGAATCAAGGGCCTTTTTACAAACATCATGACTTAATTCATCTCCATTTAAATCAAATTGTCTGCTCATTATTGAGTCATAAGATGTGGAAATATCTTCTCCTTTGGTTACTTTTACAGACAATCCTGCAGCAAATAATGTTCCTTTATTATATTCAGACACTCCATTAGAATTTAAAATAACATTTTCTCCTTTAGTAGCTGAAAATCCTGCAGAGGTTACTTCACAATCTGTCTGTTCTGAATTTTGAATAATATTTTTTAAAAATTCAATATATTCATCCTGATTTAAATCATCAATTTTTTCATCATAAATTCCATTAACTTTAACAGATTTTTCAGGCATAGCGAAAGAGAAATCTTCATCTACTTTATTTAATTTTGTATTTAAAAGAGCTTGTTGGGTAGTTTCGGTTATTTTACTTAAATCAGAGGTGTATGCAAAACCAATTTTATGATCTTTTATAACTCTAATTCCTACACCTTTACTTATTTCATCTTTTGCAAAGTTAAGCTCATCTTTTTTAGAATCCAATTCAATTTCATTACTTTGAGCAACATATATTTCATATTCTTCAGCTATTTTAGCTACTTCTTGCTCTATATCTTTTGCTTCATCATATAACATTCCATCACCTTTTATAAAACAAATTTTTCAATTGCTTCTTTTACTCCATCTCCATAAGGTTTTTCACAAATATAATCACTAACTTCCTTTAATTTTTCATTGGCATTAGCTACTGCAACTTTAAGGCCGGCTACATTTAAAAATTCCAAATCATTTTCACTATCACCAATTGCCATTACATTTTCAACATTAATATTATTTTTTTCACATAAGAATTTTAAGGAAGATCCTTTATTTACTCTTTTATCTGTAATGTGAATAGCAAAACCACTATCATATATTTGTATCTTGTCCAGATTGTCAAAATCTTTCAAATTTTCTTCAATTATTTCTTTTGGAATATATTTATAATAAACAATTTCGGTTTCTCTATAACAATTATCAGAGCTAGCTATTTTTTCCAATTCATTTCCAAGTTTATTAATTAAATGTTGATTTGCTTGGTTTACATAATCTTTTTCTACCAAAATTTGAATCTTATCATCATTTTGGCCTTCTTTAAAAACCACTCCTCCATTTTCACAAACGATTCCTCCACTGCAACCAATTAAAACAGCTGTTGCATAACCGAAAGTTACAAGATTTCCAGTGACAATTATTACTGGAACGTTTTTCTTTTCAGCTTTTCTAATTGATTCAATAGCTGATATGCAAACTTTTCTTTTTGAGTCGGTTATTGTTCCATCAATATCTACTGCAATTGCTTCAATTTTCATGTTATTTCCTTCTTGTGAATCTGTGGGCGATATTACAGGTTCCTTCTTTACTTACCATACATGCTCCAATAGGATGGAGAGGATTACATTCTTTGCCAAACAATTTACAGTCTTGAGGAGTGGCCATCCCTCTAAGAATTGGACCACATATACATCCTTTTGGTGCTTCTTTAACTTCTTTTACTTCAATATCATATTTTTCTCTTGCATTAAATTCATCAAATTCTGGTTTTAACTCTAATACTGAATTAGGAATTTGTGGAAAACCTCTCCACTCACGATTCTTAACGTCAAATACTTGTTTCATCATATCTTGAGCTATTTCATTTCCTTCTTCTTTTACAGCTCTTGCATATTCATTTTCTATTTTAGGTGTGTCATTATGAATTTGTCTTAAAATCATATAAACTGACATTAAAATATCCAAGGGATTAAATCCAGCTACAGCTTGAGGGATATTATAATCAGTGGAAAAATAATCAAAAGGTTTGGTTCCAATAATTGTACATACATGTCCTGGTTCAATTAATGCATTAACATTGGTTTGGCCAGAATTAATTAAAAAATCAATAGCTGGTGGAATTAATCTATGACAAGAAAGAACAGAAAAGTTTTTAGGAGGTTGTGATAATAATTCAGCTGCTGTAGTTGGTGCAGTAGTTTCAAATCCTGCAGCCATAAAAACCACATCATTATCTTCTTTTTCAGCTATTTCAATAGCTTTATTTATCCCATACACTACTCTTACATCTCCCCCTTCAGCTTTCGCTTCTGCAAGTGATCCATTTGACCCTGGTACTCGTAACATGTCTCCAAAAGTGGTTATTGTAACTCCCTTATTTACAAGTTCTAGACATTCATCAATTTCACGTGAAGGAACAACACAGACAGGACACCCTGGACCAGCTACGATTTCTACTTCTTCAGGTAAAAGACTTCTAATTCCATTTTCCATTATTGTATGTTCATGAGAACCGCATACGTGCATAATTTTTACAGGAGTAGATATTTCATTTATTTTTTTTAGTAAAGTATTTGACATATCTTTCATCATTATAACACCAGAATTTAGTAAAACTTATTATTTTATTTTAATATATATTAAAGTGATTAATTATAGTTTATTATAATTTATTTTAGGGATAGTATGTTTAATAATAATAAAGTATTAGTTGTTATTCCAGCTATGAATGACTCAACTAATATTCCACGTAAAAATGTTCGCTTAATTAATGAAAAACCCCTTATTGCTTATGCTATTGAAATAGCTAAGTCCTCTGAATATGTTGATGATATCGTTGTTTCTAGTGATGATTCTGAAACAAGAATGATAGCTGATTTATTTGGTGCAACTAATGTTATGGCATCATCTCAAGTTGAAGATATTAATGATTTAAATGCTGTTGTATATGATGCTTTAATTCAAAAAGAAAAACAAGCTTTTGATGAATACGATATTGTAGTTTCTCTTTCTCCAAATTCCCCTTTAATTAAAGTAGAAAGTTTAAACAAGGCAATTGAAAAATTTGAAGACTTTGGCATTGACAGTGTAATTTCTGTAAAAGAAGATAAACATTATGGCTGGGGATATGATGATGAGAATAAAAGATTCTTCCCATTATACACTCAACGAACAGATAAAGAGAATCTTCCTTTAGAACTTAGAGAAACTGATAACTTTTTATTAACTCGAAGAAATTTTTTAACTCCGGAGTCATTTTTAGGCATGAATCTTGATGTAGTTCCGATTTCTAGAGAAGAATCGATATCAGTGGAAAATTATGATGATTTTTGGGTAGCTGAAAAACAGATTAATAAAAAAACAATAGCTATTGTTGTTAATGCTTTTGATGAAATTGGTACAGGCCATATTTCAAGATGCCTTACTCTTGCATCTAAACTTGTTTTCCATGATGTTGTTTTTGTTTTAAATCAGAATTATGAATTAGGTGTTAACATAATTAAGAGCTATAATTATAATTATGCTCTCTATGATGAATCTTCAGAGATTTTACAAACTTTAGAAAAAATAAATGCAGATTTAATTATTAATGATGTTTTAGATACAAGTCTGGAATATATTAGTGCTCTTAAGGATATGGGTTATTTTGTAGTTAATTTCCAAGATTTAGGTCCCGGAATTGAGAAAGCTGATTTGGTATTTAATGCATTTTATGAACATCAATTTGATGCAGATAATGTTTATACAGGCCATGAATATTATCTTTTAAGAGATGAATTTTATTTACAAAGTCCTAAAATAATTACAGATGAAGTCAATAATGTTTTAATTACCTTTGGAGGAGTAGATCCTCACAATCTATCTGAAAAAGTTTTACAAGCTTTAATTGCAGCTGGTTTTTCAAAACATATTAATGTTATTTTAGGAGTAGGTTATCCTAATAAACAGGAAATTATGGATAAATATTCTATTTACAATAATATTGTTATTTATGAAGATGTTCATAGTATAAGCGAATACATGGTCAAAGCTGATATTATTTTCACTTCAGGAAGCGGAACTATGTATGAGGCTTGTTCTTTAGGTGTTCCTTCAATTATTCTTTGTGAAAGTGAAAGGGAATTGGGAAACGCCTTTGGTAATTTCGATAATGGTTTTATTAATTTAGGTCTAGGTACAAATGTCGACGAGGAAACTATTATTGAAAATTTTAATAATTTAGCAGGTAATTTTGAATTAAGACAAGAAATTAATCAAAAAATGCTAGCTATTGATTTAAAACACGGATTTGAAAATGTTTGGTCAAAAATTAAAGTTAATTTCCTAAAAGAAATGTAGGAAATTTCTTTAACTTTTTTTTTTAAAAAAAATTATATTTCATTTTCATATGTACAATCTGCAGCATATTTACTTAAAAGAACTGCACATTTATCTATTGTTTCTTTATCTAATTTTATTGGACCGTATTCAATTTTGTGAAGTAATTCATCGATGAATAAATCTTCATCTGTTAAAGGCATATTTATAACAACTACTTCATTGTTTACAAATCCTACTAAAGGTTCAACAAAACAACTTAAAATTCCATTTTCATTAAGGAAATTGATTAAATTTTCTCCTAATGTTAAAGCTTTTTGTTTTACTTTATTATCTTGAGGGAATTTACTTTGTTTAGTTGTATATCTGAATTTTTTATCGTAAGGGGTTATTATTTCTTGGATTTTACTTTCTTCCTCTACTTCTCCAATTAGATGATTATTTTCATTATCTGAATTAAGAGCTACTTTTGAGTTATATTTCTGAGAAATAATTGCATAGATTCCAGATGGACCTACCACTAAATGATTAATTCCAGAATTTGAATTTGGAAGTTTTACATCGTAAAAAACATAATAATCTTCAGGTAAGGTTAAAAGATGATCTCTGATGATTTTCATTCGTTTTTCTCTTTTTTCTGTGGTTTTTTTATCTCTAGATTTATATATACCAAGACATGCTATTATTATAGCTACAAATATTCCTAAAGTTCCAATTCCAGTGTTAATCCAATATATTTCAACTAAACTTACAATGGCAATAAAAATAGCTATTCCTATTAACCAATAAGTGTCTTCAAGATTTTTTTTAGTTTCTTGAGCTTCATTTTTAAGTTCATTTGCAAAATTTAAGTTAAATGATCTTAATGATTGATTTTGAGGAATATTGTCAATTCCATAATATTTTAGCATTTCTTTGAAATATTCGTCTTTAAGATAATTTTTTAAAACATTATAATCATTAGATTGAGGAACGGAAAATTCCCTTCCAAATTTGCGCATAATTGCTTGGGGAATTTGGGTTTTAGCTGTTGGATGAAGTTTTTCTTTTTCCTTTTCTTCCTCTTCTATTTCTTTTTCAGCTATTTGTTTCATGCCTTCTTCTGAAAAATAATCTTCAAATTTATTAGGAATAGATTTGATTGTGTTTGTAGGATTATACTCCTTATTATTTTCTGGTATTGGTGGAATTTCTTCAGTTGATTCAATTGTGTTTCTAATTTTTTGTTTTTTCCTTTCTTCAATAAGTACATCTAAATCTTTATTTAAATCATCGTCTAAGTATCTTAAAGATCCACCACAGCTATCACATTCATAATCTAAAATATTATCATCAGGATTAATTCGATATTTTAAACCACAATCTACACATTGAGCAATATTATGATTCTCAAATTTCATCCCACCAATAGAGTTATTTGAATCATAAGAGGAATTTTCATCACATATTTCTAAATCCCCAGCACAAGATGTACATTCAAATGTATTAATATCGTCATCATCCTCCAATTGATATTTAGCGCCACATTTTTTACAACATACAACTTTCATAGTATCCTCGTGAATATTATAATATATTTATATATGGAGTTTATTGTTATATATAATTTTCAACTTAACATATTTTATAATAACTAGCTAATTTAGATTTTATTTTCAAATTTCTTGTTTATTGACTTTCTAAAAATTAATTAAAATGATCCTAATGCGAAAGCAACAAATGCAATTAGCATTCCTATTTTTAAATATTTTGATACTTTATGGCAGTTTTTAGAATCTTGATTTTTAATTAGTAGAATAGCTGCATAAACAAATAAAATAACTGCAATAGCTACTATTACTAAATATACAATATTAAAAATATGATTGATGTATAATAAGGGACATAATACAGAGTCAATAATAATTAAAGAAAATGCTAAATATGCAGATATTTTTTTACCAAACCTTATAGGAAATGTATTAGCTCCCTCTTTTTTATCTCCTTCTACATCTTCAATATCCTTTGTAATTTCTCTAGCTGTTGTCATCATAAATGCAAAAAATGCCAAATAATAAGATATTGTTATTATGTGAGGATTGTTAATTGTATAACCTGCAAATATAAAACATAATCCTGTCATAAATCCTACAATCATATTTCCAATAAGGGGTGTTGATTTAAAGACATATGCATATAAATATAAAACGATTACTGCAAATATTACTATTCCACAAGGAATGAAGTTTTTTGTTAAGAGATATATTAAAAACCCTACAATTATTGCAGCTATAAATAAAAAATAAGCATAATTTTTAGCTGATTTTCTTGAAATTTTTCCAGAAGGAATTGGTCTTTCAGGTCGGTTAATTGAATCAATTTCATAGTCGAAATAATCATTTATAACATTTCCTCCGCTCATTGCAAAAAAGACTGCAAATAATGATAAAAGTAGAGGTAATGTAAATTTAAAATCAATAATAGCTACTAAAATTACAGCAATTAAAGCCATTACCACGTTTCCAGGCCTTATAATTTCAAAATAAGGGTTCATATTTGTTCCTCATATTTATATTTATATTAAACAATAAGTTTTATTAACCAATTTAAGTATACATATAGATAGATTAAATTTATAAAGTTTATTGTTTAGCAGGTGTTATTTTGGATAAAATAAAAATAGCGGTAGTAGGTATAGGAAACTGTGCCAGTTCTTTAATTCAAGGAATTCATTATTATGATGGAAAAAATCCTGAAGAAGCAATTGGTTTAATGCATTGGGATATTGGAGGATATAAACCTAGTGACATTGAGGTGGTAGCTGCTTTTGATATTGATGAAAGAAAAGTTGGAAAAACTGTTGATGAAGCAATTTTTGCAAAACCTAATTGTACTACAGTTTTTCAAGAAAATATTCCTAAATATGATGTTGAAGTTAAGATGGGTCAGGTATTAGATGGTGTTGCTGATCATATGTCTAATTATGAGGAGGAATATACATTTAAGGTAAGTAATGAAGATCCAGTAGACATTGTAAAAGAGTTGAAAGAAAGTGGAGCTGAAATTCTTGTTAGCTATTTACCAGTAGGGTCTGAAAAAGCAGCTAGATTTTATGCTCAGTGTGCTTTAGATGCTGGAATAGCTTATGTAAATTGTATGCCTGTTTTTATTGTAAGTGATGATGAATGGGATGCTAAATTTAGAGAAAAAGGCATTCCTATAGTTGGGGACGATATTAAGGCACAAATTGGAGCTACTATAACTCATAGAACACTTGCAAATTTATTTAAAGACCGTGGTGTTAAGTTAGATCGTACTTATCAAATCAACACTGGGGGAAACACAGATTTCTTAAATATGCTTAATAGAGATAGGCTTGATTCTAAAAAAGAATCTAAAACTGAAGCTGTTCAAGCTGTAGTTCCTGAAAGAATGGATGATAGGGATATTCATATTGGACCAAGTGATTATGTCCCTTGGCAGAATGATAATAAGTTATGCTTCTTAAGAATGGAAGGTAGAACCTTTGGTGATGTTCCAATGAATATCGAACTTAGATTAAGTGTTGAAGATTCTCCAAATTCTGCAGGCTGTGTTATTGATGCAATTAGATGTTGTAAATTAGGTCTTGAAAGAGGTGTTGGAGGTCAATTGACTTCTATTTCTTCTTATGTTATGAAACATCCTCCTCATCAAGTAACTGATGATGAAGCATATAGAAATGTGGAGAAATTCATTTCTGGAGAATTAGAAAGATAAATTTTTCCCATTTTATAATCTTTTTAGATAGCTTAAATAGAAGCTTTTTAAAAACTAAATTTTTTTCATTTTTCATCCCTTTATAAGGCAAACTTTTTTAATATATAAATAACATATATAATAGTTGGAATTTTTATTAATTATTTTTAAATGAGAGGTGTTTAATTAATGAAAAAAGTACAATTAACTGAAACAGCATTGAGAGATGCTCATCAATCTCTTTTAGCTACTAGGATGAGAACAAGGGATATGGTTCCAATAGCTGAAGAAATGGATAAGATTGGTTATTTTTCCATTGAAGCATGGGGTGGAGCAACTTTCGATACTTGTATTAGATATTTAAATGAAGATCCTTGGGAAAGACTTCGTCAGCTAAAATCAGAAATTACTAAAACACCACTTCAAATGCTTTTAAGAGGTCAAAATCTCGTTGGATATAAACATTACCCTGATGATGTAGTAACTAAATTCGTTGAAAAATCTTATGAAAACGGTGTGGATATTTTTAGAGTTTTTGATGCTTTAAACGATATTCGTAATATGGAACAAACCATTAAAGCAGCTAAAGATCAGGGGGCTCATGTTCAAGGAACAATAAGTTATACTATTAGTCCAGTACATTCATTAGATGATTTTGTAAATTTAGCTAAAGATCTTGAAGCATTAGATTGTGATTCTGTAGCTATTAAAGACATGGCTGGTTTAATCAATCCAGCAACTGCTTATGAGCTAGTATCTAGATTAAAGGAAGAAACTGATTTGCTTGTAGATTTACATTGTCATTGTACTAGTGGAATTACCCCTATCAGTTATTATGCTGCCTGTGAAGCAGGAGTAGATATTTTAGATACAGCTATTTCTCCACTTTCATGGGGAACAAGTCAACCTCCAACAGAAAGTATGGTAGCTGCTCTTCAAGGAACTCCTTATGACACTGGTCTTGATTTAAAGTCACTTAATCATATTAAAAAATATTTCGATCAAATAAAAGAGAAATATTTAGCTTTAATTGATCCAATAGCTGAAAAAATTGATACTGATGTTTTATTATATCAAATCCCTGGAGGAATGCTTTCAAATTTAATTTCTCAACTTAAAGAACAAAATGCTCTTGATAGATATAATGATGTACTTGATGAAATGCCTAGAGTAAGAAAAGATATGGGTTATCCTCCTCTTGTAACACCAACAAGTCAAATTGTAGGAATTCAAGCAGTTATGAATGTTCTTGGTGGAGAAAGATATAAAACCGTCTCTAATGAAGTTAAAGAGTATATGAAAGGTAATTATGGAAAACCTCCAGCACCAATCAATAAAGAAATAGCTGATAAAATTATTGGTGATGAGGAAGTAATCACCTGCAGGCCTGCAGATTTATTAGAACCGGAATTTGATAAATATAAATCTGAAGGTGAAGAAAAAGGATTTGTTAAAAGTGATGAAGATGCATTAACATATGCATTATACCCAGCTATTGCACCTAAATTCCTTAAAGGTGAAGCAACTGAAGAAGAACTTGCTACTGTTTCTCAAATTCCTGATGAAGGTAATGAAATAGCTATTCCAACTCAATATAATGTTGAAGTTGATGGAGATGTATTTGAAGTTAAAATCATGCCAACAGGATTTATGGAAATTGAAGAGCAAGATGATGGTGCATTTACACCAGTTGAAGGTGGAATTACTTCATCTATGCAAGGAATGGTTGTTAAACTTGCAGTTAATGTTGGTGATAAAGTCACTAAAGGTTCTACTATAGCGGTTATTGAAGCTATGAAAATGGAAAACGATATTCAATCAGATATTGATGGTACAGTAAAAGAAATCTTTGTAGAACCAGGAGATGCTGTAAGTGCTGGTGATATTTTAATGGTTATTGAATAAATAACCATAAACCTCTCATTTTTTAAAATAATAATTCTAATAATTGTTTTCCGCTTTTTGTTTTAAAAATTTTATTATAAACATTTTCAATTGTTTTCTTTGATGCATTATCTTCTTGTAGATTAACTAAAAAATCAGCTTCAATAAGTATTTGATAGTCAATTCCATTAATCTTATTATAGCTATGATGGTGTGAGATTAAATAGAGGATTCTTTCATAATCTTTGTAATTTAATTTTTCAAGTATTTTAGAAGCTATTGGAGGACCTTCTTTTTCCTGTAATTTTCCACTTGTTGAATCATATTTTTCAATACAGTTTTTAATTCCAATATCATGAAGAATAGCTGCACTTTCAAGATTAAATAAATCCTTTTCATCAATATTTTCTAAAATTCCAATTGTACGAGCATATTGGTGAACTTTAAGTGCATGATTAATCCTTTTCATATCTCCTCTATTGTATTTTATCATTTCCTTAGTTAAATTAGCTATTTTCGTATTCACTTAAATCACTAACATTTGCTTGTTTAAATGCTCTTTTTCTCCTCATACAAGATTCACAAACACCACAATGTTTCTGATTACCTTTGTAACATGAATAGCTAAGTTCCATTGGAGCATTTATACTTTTCCCTAACTGAACAATTTCTACTTTATTTAAATCAATAGCTGGAGCTTTAATTTCAATATTTTGAGGCGAACCTGTTTCAAGTAAATTATTGAATTTTTCTAAAAACTCTTTAGAGTTATCTGGAAATGTAGCTGCCTCTTCTTTATCCCATCCTACAATTATTATTTCAGCATTTTCACTTTCGGCAAATGATGTTGCAATAGCTGTAAAAACAATATTTCTTCCTGGAACCCAAACACTTGAAGCAGTTTCGCTACATTTGTTTAAATCATCTAATTCATCATCTTGCAAGGTTGGAATTTCTTCTTGTGTATTTAAACTTGAATTACTAATTTCTGCAAGCCATTTTAAGTCTATTACAGTATGCTCAAAACCCATTTTTTCACAAATTTCTTTTGATGCTTGAATTTCTCGTTTTGCACTTTTTTGTCCATAATCAAAGGTTATCGCATGAATATCATACTCTTTTGCAAATACAGTTGTAGCTACGGTTGAATCAAGACCTCCTGAAAGAACAGCAATTGCTTTTTTATTCATCTAAATCACCTACAAGTTTAGTTATATCTTTTAAAGGCAAGTCTGTTTTTGAAGCTATTTTTTTAATATCTTCATATTCAGCTCTTTTTGAAATTATTTCTCCATTAACATAACCTATTTTAAAAGTAACTTCAAACTTCTCCCCATTTATTTCAACTTCTTTTTTAACAAATTCTCTTTTAGCTATTCCTCTATGAATATTTGGAGCTATTCTAATTCCTAAACTTCCTGTTTCTTTAAAAATTAATTTAACAAGAGCTTCTCTTTTTTCTTTTTTAGCTATTACTTTTAAAAGGTTTCCAGGACGGTTTTTCTTCATTATAAGTGGTGTTATTGACACATCAGAAGCACCAGCTTCAAGCAACTTGTCAAATAGATATCCAAGTTCCTCACCAGTTAGATGATCAATATTTGTTTCAATAACATCTATTTTATCATTTCCATCAGTTTCTGTGGTTTTAATAATTCTTAAAACATTTGGATACTTGAAATCTTTCTTTCCAGCACCATACCCAATTTCAATAGGTGTTATTTGGGGAATAAATTGTTTTACTTCATCAACAAGTTCCATATATATCCCACATCCTGTTGGTGTTGCAAGTTCACTATCAACTGGCCCTCCAACACAATAAGCATCTTTTAAAATTTCAACCACAGCAGGTACAGGAACTGGAAGAATTCCATGTTCTGTTTTTACTCTGCCCCCTCCTACAGCTATTGGAAGACCGATTATTCCTTCCTTATCTAGTTCTAAGGAATAATAACCATAAACAGAGCCTATCACATCAGCTACTGCATCAGCTGAACCAACTTCATGAAAATGAACTTTTTCTAATGACTGGCCATGAACCTTTGCTTCTGCTTTACCAATTCGTGTAAATATATTAATAGCTGTCTTTTTAATCTTTTCATCAATATCAAGAAGTTCAATTTTAGTGATGAATTCATTAAAATGTAGAACTTCTCCCTTTTCAATTATTTCAACTTCACAGTATTCTGATTCAATCCCATGTTTATTTACCTTTGAGAAGTTAACATTAACTTTCCCAAATTCATTAGCTGTTTTTTCCATTATAAATTTAAGCTCTTCTTTATCAGCACCTAAATCAGCTAATGCTCCTATAATCATATTTCCAGCTATCCCACTTCCTTGGGGGTCTATAATTATTGTCATATTATCAATATTCTTGTTAATTTAAAATAAATCTGAATTTTAAAGTTTGTTTTATAAAAAAATTATTTTTTTATGTTTTATTCTGTCACATTTCTAATTTAAATGTTCTGCAATAGATTTTATCTAAAATGAAAATTATCTTTCAATTATTTATTATAAAAAATAACAATTTTTAAAACTTAAAATAATAAAATAAATTCATAAAATCTAAATTAACAAAAATCAATATTGATTTGTAAAAATAATGTAGCATAACTTAAAATAGGATAAGAAAGTAAATATTAACTATTAAGTAGGAGTGTTATTTAATGTCAGAATCTGTATTAAATATTATTGAAAAGGATAATGGAATTTGTATCAACAATCCTTATTTTTTCTTAAGCTTTAGTGATTTTGAGGTAAGTGATGGTATTGATATTGTTGAAAATGTCAATATTTTAAAAAGGGATTATAGATTTGAAAAATTAGCTCAAAAAGCCGAGGCCTTTAATGATTTTGAAGGTAGCTATATTGCTCAGGGATTGACTAATTTTAAATATTTTACAAATATCTATGAGAACGCTGAAATATTCACATTTACATCAAACGATGTTGAACTTGAAGAGTTTAGTGACGATTTAAAGGTAGCTAATTCAAAAAAAGGATTTATCGATGCTAGAATAAATATTGGAAATATTATTTACATCAATAAGACTTTATCTCCAAAAATGCTTTTAAAAATTTACAAAGCTATTGTAAAAGCCAAAGTTAAATTTTTTGAATCATTAAGATTACCTTTACATATTTCAAATATCTTAAATAGGAACGATTTTTTAGCGGTTTTAGCTAATGTACCTGAAGAAACTTTTGATGAAGAAAATATATACGAAGATAGTGTTGATATTGTAAATAATCAATATGAAGATGATGATTTTGATTTTGAAGAATTTATTCTAGAAATTACTGAAAATCTTGAAATCTGTCTTGAAGATGCCTTAGAAAAATTAGAGTTAAATTTCGGAATTCTTGATTATCTAGTTTCAGAAGGTATTCAAATTGGAGATTTGGTGGATGCTGGAATGGAATTGGTTGCAGGAGTTGAAGTAACTGAAGAGTTGAAAGATAAATTAGCTAATCAAATAATAAAATCATTAGCTGATATTAATGTAATAGCTCTTTTAATGGCAGCTATTAGAACAGAGGAGGATTTAAGTAATGGTCGCTTACGAGAAGTTGATGTAAGTGATGATCCAGCTTATTTATACACAGATGAAGTACTTGGTTTAGCTATTGCAAATCAGATTGCAGGTACAAAAGCAACTTTTAATTTCAAAAGATATGATGAAGCAAAACCTGGAATAATAGCTGGTTTAGGACCGATGGTTGATGATATTTTTGCTGGTTTAATAGCTGGTTGTATGTCAAAAATTTTTGAGGAATAGCTATGAGAGACAATCATTTTGAGGATGATAAATTTTCTTTAATAAAATCAATATTAGGACTTTTAACATTTTCTACAATAATTCCAATTAATGTACATACTTCTTTAAGAAATATGACTAGAATGATTTGGATATGGCCTTTAATTCATTTAGTCGTAGGAGCTCTAGCTGCAGTTTGTGGCATAATCTGTTTAAATATATTTCATTTAGACATTTTATTTACCTCAGCTATTGTTTATGCTTTTTTAATGATTATAACAGGATATAATCATATTGATGGTGTTATGGACATGTCTGATGGTGTTATGGTTCATGGAGACTTTAATAAAAAGTTAATAATCATGAAAGATTCATTTGTAGGGGCAGCTGGAGTAACATCAGCTATTTTAATAGCTTTTTTAACTATTGGTGGATTATACAATATTTTAGAGTATAATTTTATAATAGGTATTGTAATAGCTGAAATGGTGTCTAAAAGTGCACTATTAACAACTTGTCTTACATCAAAACCAACTAAAGGAATTGGAGAATATTTTATTCGTTCAACTAATTGGGTCAATTATTTAATCTCCACTATAATTGTTGCAATTATTGCTTATTTACTAGGTGGATATATAGGTGTAATTGGTTTAATTGGTGCAATTTTTGCAGGTTTGATTATTTCATGGATTTCAAAAAGAAATTTCAAGGTAGCTACTGGTGATGTTTTAGGAACATCAAATGAAGTTGGTAGAGTAATAGCTTTATTATTTATGGCTGTAGCATTATTTTATTTATAGGAAAGTATTATTATGGAAGTTAATGTTTTAAGATTAGATCATAGGCTTAGAAGAGATACACGTATAACAACACATGTTTGTTTAACAGCAAGAGCATTTGGAGCTAGTAAAATCTATTTGGCTGGAGAAAAAGATAAAAAGCTAATGGAAAATGTTAGAGATATTGTTAATCGTTGGGGTGGAGATTTTGAAGTTGAATACACTCCAAGTTATATGGATATTATAATGAACTGGAGAGAGAAAGGTGGAAAAATAGTTCATTTAACAATGTATGGATCTCAAGCTCATGAAGTTGCCGATGAAATTAGGGAAACTGGGGATGACATTTTAATTATTGTAGGAGGTTCTAAAGTTCCAACTAAGGTTTATGAAAATGCTGATTGGAATGTATCTGTAACTACACAACCTCACTCTGAAGTTTCTTCATTAGGGGTTTTTCAACATTTATTAATGGATGGTAAGGAATTTGATTTGGAATTTGAAGATCCTGTTTTTGAAGTTATTCCAACAGCCCATGGGAAAAATGTTAACATTCATAATGAAAATAAAAAATAAATTTATAAAGATATTTAAAAAATATGAAAAATTATTAATAACTTATAAACAAATATTGTATTAATGAAAACTAAAACTAAAAGAATAATAATTTTTTTAGCTATTTTTTTTATAGCTATTGGAGCAGTAACTTCAGCTTATGCCTATAGTTATAAGGGGACAGGATTTTCTCATAATATCCCAGATTCCCAATATTCTAGCCTTTCTGCTTCTGATATTTTAAATAAATATGAAGATACAGATTGCAAGGTAGAAGTAACTGGAAAATGTTATAAGGTTGTTGATGGAGATACAATTTATGTTGAGGGGGTTGGAAAAGTTCGTTTTGTTGGTGTAAACACTCCTGAAAAAGGTGCTGATGGATATAAGGTTTCTAAGAATTTTGTATCAAAATTATGTAATGGTAAAGAAGTGGGATTAGATATTGATGATTCTAAAACTCATGATAAATATAATCGTACTTTAGCTGTTGTAATTGTTGATGGGAAAAATTTGAATGAAATACTTTTACAGGAAGGCCTTGCTGAGATAATGTATATTCCTCCATCTGAATTTAATCCATATGATTGGAATAATTAATTACTGTGTGATATTATTACACAGTAAACTTTTTATTTTATTTAAAATTATGATTTAATAAAATCATCTAGTCTTTTAATAGCTTTTAATTTCTCTTTTTTATCAATTTTAGCTTCTTCAACACATTCTTTTATAGTAGCTATGGAATGATCATAAACTTCTTTATTTACTGGATAGGGAAAACCATCTTTTCCACCATGGGTGAAACTATATTTTACAGGATCTTCCCAACTTGCTGGCTCACCGTAAACTAAATCAGATATTAAAGCTAGTGCTCTTATTTTTTTAGGTCCAATTCCATGAAGTAATATTAATTCTTCATAGTTTTCAGGTTGAAATTCATAAGCTGCTTTTAGAATTTCAAATTCTCTATCTGAAAGATCAGTATCTAAAACTGGATGATGTTCAGGCATTGTAAAATCGGTTAAAAGCATTTGATTATCCTTTCTTTTAAAATATTGCCTTAAATGATTTGGATTGTCATTTATTAAATCAACACTTATTTTTTGAGCTTCTTTACTTTCTTTATCTGCCATATTTAGAGCTTCTTTATTTTTTTGATTACAAGAAATTCCACTGTGAGGGTTTTCAAGATAGCTATCAATATTTTCACTCATCCAATGATATCTTCGGGCATATTTATTTTCTTCATTAAGGCCTTGTTGAACAACAGCCCATTCACCTTTTTCAGTTATAAAAAAGCTATGTTGATATAAGGTATAGTTATCTTGAATACAAGAGTTATCGATTTTTGCCGTAAGTCTACTGGCATTTACCATTTCTTCAATTTTAGAATCTTTAAGATTAAAGACTTCACCAGCATGTTTTATTCCATCTGGCGTTTTTCTAGATTTAGCACCTTTTCCTCCACTTAAATAAATTCCATGTTTTCCTGCATCTAAAGAATGTTTTAAAGCTCCAAGTGTGGTGGTTGTAGTTCCGGAAGAATGCCAATCAAAACCTAAAACACAGGAAAATGCTTGAAACCAATAAGGATTGGATATTCTTTTTAAAAATTCAGTTGAGCTAAATTCTTCTAAAATAACTTCAGTAATAGCTCCGGAAAGCTCAACCATTCTTGTAAAAAGCCATTTTGGAGGATGACCGCCATGAAGTGGTAAATTTACAGCACCTTTTCTTTGCATGATTAATATATTAATTGTTTTTATAAAATAGTTTTTATCAGAGCATTTGATAATTAAAAATTAGGAAAGTTCATAATGTTAATGCAATTTTATTCCTGTTATTTGTTTTATTTCTTTTTCACTGTAGCCTTTGTTTATCATTCTTTTAAAAACTTTTTATTCCTTTTTTTTCTCCATCTTCTATTCCTTGGAGGTATGTTTCATCGAAGAAGTCATCAAATAGGGATGTGTTTTTTTGAATTATTTGCATTATTTCACCTCTTTTTCCCTCATTTTTAATTAACATATTTAATACGAACATTTGTGATGTTTTTATTTTGTTTAGTGTTTTTTTATTTATTCCTGTTGCTTCGTTGGTTAGTTTAGCTAATTTTTTAATTACATCAGACACATCATCTTCTGTGTTCATGTATGGTATAAATATTAAGTCTATTTCATCATATTTATTAATTTTTTTCTTAAAGTTTATTTTGTTTTCAAGTTTTTTCAGTTTTTCTTGACCATCTATGCTTTTATAAGATATTATTTCTGGTTTGTAGAAGATATGTTCGTTTTTAAGTTGTTTTAAGTATTTTTCTTTAGGTTCAGTAGTTATTATATATTGTTTTATGAGCTGTTGATGTTCTAGTGAGAATAGTGACATGTAGTTTAAATATACAAGCAAATCATCTTCGTAAAGGCCTCCAGTATGGTATTCAATGTTTATCAAGGTTCCATCTTTTAATTTCACTTCTTTCAGTAGTTTAAATTTCTTACTCATTTATTTTAACCTCTATTTTCATCTATAAATGTTCTCGAAGTGTTTATTCTTTTATAATAGCTATTATATAAATTAGATAGAAATTCAAAGTGTTAAATTTACTTTAAACTGTAAAATTGACTTGGAAAAAGAAAATTGTTTTTAGAATGTTTATCCAAAACCTTTTATATATGACTTACCATATTATTATATGTTATTTTATTAACGTAATCTTTTTTAAATTAATTATATTTATGGAGAGTAATTTTTATGGCAATTAATAACGGTGATTTTGTAAAAGTAAATTTCACAGGTAAAGTTAAAGAAAGCGATGAGATTTTTGATACTACTTATGAAGATGTAGCTACCGAAGAAGGTTTTGACACTAGTTCTAGAAAATATGAACCTATTCCAATTATTGTAGGAACTCACCATCTTTTACCAGCTATTGAAGCTGAAATCGAAGGTCTTGAAGAAGGGGATGAAAAAACTATTGAAATAGCTTGTGAAGATGCTTTTGGTAAAAGAGATTCAGCTAATGTTCAATTAATTCCAATGAAAGAGTTTAAAAAACAAGGTATGAATCCAGTTCCAGGTATGCCTATTAGTGTTGGAGAACAAACCGGTAAAATCTTAACTGTTAATGGTGGAAGAGTAAGAGTTGATTTTAACCATGAACTTGCTGGTAAAGACTTAATTTATGATGTTGAAATTGTTGAAATTATTGAAAATGATGAAGACAAAGTCAGAAGCATGTTAGAATTACACAACACTAATGCTAATGCTAGAATTGATGACATTGACATTGAATTTGATGGTGATGTAGTAAACATTACTTTAGATGAACTTTCTAAATTTGATCAAAAATCCTACATGGATGTTAGTTTAGAACGTTTTAAAATAGCTAAAGACATCTGTGATAATATGGATTATGACAAAGTTAACTTCATTGATTCTTTTGAAATTAACAATGAATCTGAAGAAGAAGAGGAAGAAGAATAATTTTATTTTTCTTTAAATATACTTTTTTTACCAGCTATTGCAACGATAGCTGGAACTTTATTTACTTCTAATTTATACATGGCTTCAATTCCTTCATTTTCGAAGAGAAATACTTCTTTTTTTAAAACCTTGCTTGTTAAAAGTGCAGCTACTGGTGGAGTTATTGCAAATATGGAATTGGTGTCTTCTAATATATTGGGATTTATAGAACCTTTACCAATATGAATTTTTACACCAGCTTTACTTAATGGCTCTATAGAGTTTTCAATTTCTTCTTTATTGCTTGTTGTTGGAGCTATTCCTGCTTCACTTACTGCAGTATGCATTATTACTGAACCTTCTAAATCTATAGGCTCTTTTTTTAATAATTCTACTAATTGTGGTAAGGCAGCATCTCGTCCTGTGTAAATTGTTCCTGAAATAGCTATTTTATCTCCAACTTTAAGTTCTGATAATTGTGAATCTGTAATTGGAGTTGTAAGTTCTTTCATAGTTAATAATTAATAAATCAAACTATAAAATATTTTTTATATATTGAACATTTTTTAATATTTCTAATTTTTCATTAATTTGTTTTGTAGCAAACATTCAATAGATTTATATGTAGCTATTTGTAATATTAATAATTAGGAGTTTTTATTATGTCTTTTGAAAAAATTGTAGTCGCAGGAAGTGGAGTTTTAGGAAGTCAAATAGCATTTCAAATAGCTTATAAAGGTTTTCCAGTAACTATCTGGCTTAGAAGTGAAGGATCAATTGAAAGAGCACAACCAAAACTTGAAAGAGTTAGGGACATTTATCTTGAAACATTAGAAGCTATGAAAACCAACCCGATGGCTTATTGTAGAGGTTTAGCAGATTCTAATGAATTAAGTGATGAAGAAATTGATGAACTTAAAAAGAAAGTCGTCGATGCTTATGATAATTTGACTTTAACCACTAGCTATGAAGAAGCAGCTAAAGATGCAGATTTAGTCATTGAAACCATTGCAGAAGATCCAAAACAAAAAATTGATTTCTACCAAGAATTAGCTAAATATTTACCAGAAAAAACTATTGTTGTAGGTAACTCCTCAACATTACTACCTTCTCAATTTGCTGAGGCAACTGGCAGACCTGAGAAATATTTAGCACTACACTTTGCAAATGAAATCTGGAGAAATAACATTGCAGAAATCATGGGTCATCCAGGAACTGATTCTAAATATTATGATGAGGTTGTTGATTTTGCTTCTGATATTGGAATGATACCAATTAAAGTTAAAAAAGAACAACCAGGATATGTTTTAAACTCATTGCTTGTTCCATTACTCACATCAGCTAATGCATTATGGGCAAATGATGTAGCAGACATCGAAACCATAGATAATACATGGAAATTAAGTACAGGAGCACCTTTAGGACCATTCCAAATAATGGATGTTATTGGTATAACTACAGTTTACAATGTTAATGCAATGCATCCAAATGCTAATGATTTAGATACTATTGAAGGTAAAATTACAGCAAAACTTAAAGAAAAAATAGATGCTGGAAAAACTGGAGTTAATGCTGGAGAAGGATTTTATAAATATTAAATTTCCTTTTTCTTTTCTTTTTTTTGATATGATGAAGACAATTAATAAAATAATGCAATGTGCATATGAATTATTTTTAAAAGAAGGTTTTTCAGCAGTTAGTATGGCAGATATTAGTAGCTATTCTGGTGTTGGAGCTGGAACTATTTATTATTATTTTAAAGATAAAGATGAATTGATTTTATCGGTTTTAGATAAATATGTTATGGATCCTTACTTCGACATTTTAAAAAATGTTTCTAGTTTTGAAGGTGGAAGTTTTGAGAAATTACGAAATCTTTATGAGAAATTTTTGGATTTGATTGATTCTAAATTATTGTTACTTTCTTTTGAAGGAATGTTTAAATATTCTAGTTTAGATGAGAAATATAATGATTTTAATCAAATGGGGACAGATTATATTGAAAAAATGGTTCGTGAAGGCATTAGTAATGGAGAGATTAGAAACGATGAATCTGTTGATGATTTAGTTCTTTTTATTAAAAATAATTTAAACGGAATCTTCTTTTTAGCTATTGTACAAAAAGATTTTAATTTGACAGAAATTATTGATGTAAGTGTAAATCAGGTTTGGGATTATATTAGGGATGATTCTTAACATTAAATTTTTCATATTCTTTTTATATGCTCTATTATTTTCTAATATGGGTTATTATAGTATTATAAAAGTAAACAATCTTTTTTAAAGGAAAATAAATCTTCCTTTTATTCTATTATTAAATAACATTTTAATAACATTATATTCTAATTCTTTTTATGATTATAAAAAACTAAAAAGAATATATGATATTAGATTTGTTTTTTAGACCATCTAAACTATTTTTTAACTAAATTCCTATTTTTTTCATTGACAACCTTTTTAAATGTATACGAACATACATATAAATTAATAATTTATTGAGGAGATTATGGATGATAAGTATAGACGATAATTTATGTAAAGGCTGTCATCTCTGCGTATACATGTGCTATCAAAATGTATATGCTATTTCTTCAGAGGCTAATAAAAAAGGAGTTTTACTTCCTTATATAAACTTTGAGGATAGATGTACTAATTGTGGTGTCTGTGAAGTAGTTTGTCCAGACCAAGCAATAACTGTTAATGTTAATAAAAATTGGTGGGTTAATGAAGATACTAATTTTAACCCTAAATTCAACGAAAAGAAGTAGGAGCGTGTAATAATGGCTGAAGAATTTTTTATTCAAGGAAATGAAGCTTGTGCTAAAGGAGCATTAAAAGCTGGTTGTAGACTTTTTGCAGGTTATCCAATTACACCTTCAACTGAAATTGCAGAAACTTTAGCTCGTGATTTACCTAAAGTTGGAGGCTCTTACATACAAATGGAAGATGAAATTGCTTCTGCTGGAGCTATTATTGGTGGTTCATGGGGAGGAACCAAATCAATGACTGCAACTTCCGGCCCTGGATTTTCTTTAATGCAAGAAAATATTGGTTATGCATTTATTACAGAAACACCTGTAGTTTTTGTTGATGTTCAAAGAGGTTCTCCTTCAACCGGTCAACCTACAATGGCTGCTCAAGGAGATATGATGCAAGCACGTTGGGGTTCTCATGGAGACTATGAACCAATAGCTCTTTCACCTTCAAGTGTCCAAGAATTTTTTGATTTTACAATAAGAGCTTTTAATTTAGCTGAAAAATACAGAACTCCTGTTTTTGTAATGGCTGATGAGGTTATTGGTCATATGAGGGAAAAAATTACTGTAAGTGACAATATTGAAATTATTCCAAGAGTAATGCCTGAAAAAGAAGAACCTTATTTACCATTCAAAGATGTTCCAAATGGAACAAATCCAATGCCTTCATTTGGACAAGGTTTTGATATTCATGTAACTGGTTTAACTCATGATGAAAGAGGTTATCCAGATACAAATGACCCAGTATCCCATACTAAACTTGTAAAACGTTTATGTGATAAAATTTTAAACAACAAAGAGGATATTTGTTCTATACAATCAGAAAATACTGAAGATGCAGATATTGTTGTTATTTCTTATGGAGCTCCTGTAAGATCAGTTATTACAGCTGTTAAAAAAGCACAGGAAGAAGGTAAAAAGGTAGGTTACATTAAAATTGATACACCATGGCCATTCCCAGAAGAGCAAATTAAAGCATTAGCTCCTAAAGCAACAGAAGTTATTGTTGTTGAGATGAATTTAGGTCAAATGTATTATGAAGTTGATAGGATTATGAAATGTCAAGCTAATACACATTTAATTGGTGTTATTGGAGGAATGTTACCAACACCAGATGAAATTTTATCTAAAATCAATGAAGTAGGAGGCAACTAATATGGTTGATAAAGATCCTAATGAAAATAAATTTATACCTTATTTAAGAGAAGATAGGCTTCCTCATATCTTTTGTCCAGGATGTGGGAATGGAAGTATTATGAATGCATTTTTAAAAGGGATGGAAAATGCAGGAATGGATTTTGACAACATTGCAATGGTTTCAGGTATTGGTTGTTCTTCAAGAATACCAGGTTATATGCAATGTGATTCATTGCACACCACTCATGGAAGAGCATTAAGCTTTGCAACAGGTTTAAAAGTATCAGACCCAGATTTAGATGTTGTTGTATTTACAGGTGATGGAGATGCAGCATCTATTGGAGGAAATCATTTAATCCATGCGGCTCGTAAAAATATTAATTTAACAGTAATCTGTATTAATAATAACATTTATGGAATGACTGGAGGTCAAATCAGTCCAACTTCACCAAAAGGAAGTTTTGCAACTACAGCACCATATGGAAGTGATGATGCTCCTTTTAAATTAGCAGAGCTTGTAGCAACTGCAGGAGCAACATACTCAGCAAGATGGACAACCCTTCAAATAGAAAATCTTATAGGTTCAATTAAAAGAGGACTTGAAAACGATGGTTTTAGTTTTATAGAAGTTGTAACTCAATGTCCAACATATTATGGACGTAAAAACAAACTTAGAACTCCAACAGCTATGGCTGTAACTATGAAAATGAATACAGTTTTCAAATCAGAAGCTGACAGAATGAAGGAAAAAGATTTAGAAGGAAAAATTGTTGTTGGAGAATTTGCAAATAAACAACGTCCTGAATATACAAATAACCTTGAAAAATTAAGTGAAGAAAAATCAGGCGGTAAAACTTTAATTAACTCAGCTTATGAGGTGATAGAATGAGAACTGAAATCAGAATAGGTGGTTTTGGTGGTCAAGGAGTCATTATGGCAGGTATTATTTTAGGAAAAGCTGCTGCACTCTATGATAAAAATGAAGCTGTTCAAACTCAATCTTACGGTCCTGAAGCTCGTGGAGGAGCATCTAAGTGTGAAGTTGTAATAAGTGACAAACCAGTTGATTTTCCTAAAGTTCAACATCCTGATATTTTAGTAGCTATGTCAAATGAAGCTTTAATCAAATACATTGTTGATTTAAAAGATGAAGGAACTTTAATAGTGGATCCTGGAACAACTGACATAGCTGACGTTAAAGAGTTTATCGATAAACATAATATTAAAGTTTATGAAGCTCCTGCAACTAAAACTGCAGTTGATGATATTGGTTTAAAAATAGTAGCTAATATTGTTATGGTAGGAGCTATTACAAAAATTACCGGAGTTATATCAAAAGAAGCAGCTATTGAAGCTATTGAAAACAGTGTACCTAAAGGAACTGAAGAAAAGAATATTCAAGCATTTGAAGCAGGATATAACTTAGTTTAAGGTGAATTACAATGAGGTTTTTTGAAAACGTAGCTAAACAAATTTTTAACAGAGAAGGAATTGATATTTTGGAAGGTCATGTTGCTCATAGTGCACAAGATGCAATGGCAATAACTTCTGAAATGAACTGTCCTGTAGTTATTAAAGGACAAGTATTGATCGGTGGAAGAGGAAAATCTGGTGGAGTCAAATTTGCAGATAATCCTGGTGAAGCTCTTAAAGTAGCTGAAGAAATTCTTGGAATGGATATTAAAGGAGAAACAGTAAATCATTTACTCGTTGAAAAGAAAGCTAATATCTTAAAAGAATTCTATGTTAGTGTAACTGTAGATAGAGCAGCTAAAAGACCAGTTATAATAGCTAGTGCTGAAGGTGGAGTTGAAATTGAAACTCTTTCCAAAACCAATCCTGAAAAAATTATCAAATATCATCCAAACCCACTTTTAGAGTTCTTACCTTACGAAGCACGTGAAATTGCTCGTAAAATGGGCGTCCCATCTGATTTAATATCACCTATTGGAGATATTATTTGGAAATTATATAAAGTATTTGACAAATACGATGCAGAAACAGCTGAAATAAATCCATTAATCTTAACTGATGAAGGATTGTTTGCAGCAGATGCAAAATTAGTTGTTGAAAACGATTCACTTTTCAGACATCAAGATTTGGTCGAATTGGTTCATTATAAGAAAAAAGGTGTGGACTTTGTAAGACTTGATGGTGATATTGCGGTTATTGGTAATGGAGCAGGTTTAACTCTTACAGGTATGGATATGATTAAACTTAATGGAGGAGAACCAGCTACATTTTTAGATATTGGTGGTGGAGCATCAGAAGAAACAATACTCCAGGCATTAAACCTTGTTTTAAATTATGATCCTGTTAAAGTTGTATTTTTAAATGTTTTAGGTGGTATTACTAAAGCTGATGATGTTGCTCGTGGAGTTGTAAAGGCTTTAGATAAGGTTGATAGAAAAGTAGATATTGTTATCAGATTAACAGGTACTAATGAAGAAGAAGGACAAAAAATATTGGAAGAAGCTGGAATTCCATTTGAAGTATCTATGGAAAAAGCAGCTAAAAAAGCTGTTGAGCTTTGTAATGAATTAGATTAATCTTCTTCTTTTCTCTTTTTTTATAGCTAGCTTAAAAGAACTACTCGACTAATTTCAGATTCATTAGTTATTTCACGTCCGCAATGCTTTCCAATTTCTGTAGCAAACTCAACAATTTCATTAAATGAAGGCATATTGTCTAAAGTTAATCTATCACGTGAAGAGCCTACACACATGTAAGCTTTTATTTCTACAAAATCAGGATCTGCCTTTTCAATTAACTTTCCATACTCCTCAGGATTTATCATATTTCTTCCTTTAACACATGTTGTTCTTATGCATATTCTACTATTGAAACTACTTAATGTTTCAAGTGATTCATTTAAATTATCCCAGCCATCATTAATTTGAGGCCTACAGACTGAATTGTATAATTTTTTTGAAGGTGCATCAAGGGATAAATATAGTTGATAAGGATTGGTTTCAAGGTTTTTCAATTTGTCAACGCATTGACCATTGCTAACAACAAAGGTTGTAAAATTCCTTTTATTGAACTCAGCTATTAACTCATCAATTTCAGGGTATAATGTAGGTTCACCTGCAAGTGAAATAGCTGCATTAGTAGGGCTTTTTGATTCAAACAATTTCTTTTTGTCTGCTTTATCATTTCCAAAAAAGCCACAAAGAAGATTATTTTGTGCAGCTATTGCACCATCAATAATAGTTGCTGGATTATCATATTCTCCTTCCCAATCAGTTTTAGTATAGCTTAAATCTCTCCAACAAAATTCACATTCTTGTTGGCAGCAATCAACGGAAGGAGACATTTGAAGACATCTATGACTTTCAATACCATAAAATTTCTCTTTATAACAAACTCCTTTATTTAAAAGACTTTGTTTAGTCCAATGGCAAATTTTAGCAGCGGCATGCCCATGTTTTCCAACAAATCTGTAACCACTTTTTTCTAATTTTTCTTGTTGTTCTTGTGTAAGTGACATAGTTAATAGATATTTAGTGTTTTTAAATACTTTAAATTTTTCCACCAGAATAATGATTTTATTAAATACTATTGTTTTAAGCTTAAAATGTTAATTTAACTTAATATTCTAATTTAAAGAAGTTAAAATTTCTTCAAAAACAGGCTTATTTCAATGTATCAATTAGAAAAAAATATTCCCAATTTTTGTTAAAACAAAATAATGTTAAACTTTAAATGATTTTGTAACCATAAATATTAGTAATAATAAAAATTTTTGGGGAATTAAATTGAATACGCCTATTGTTATTTTAAATTATAAAACTTATATTGAATCTAGTGGTGTTGAAGCCGTTAAACTAGCTAAAGCTCTTGAAAGTGCAGGTGAAGAGTCTGGTATTACTATGGTTGGTGCACCTCAAGCAGCAGATATTTATAGAGTGAAACAAGAAACTTCAATTCCAATTTTTGCACAAAACATAGATCCTATTACTCCTGGAGGCCATACTGGTCATGATTTAATTGAAACATTAATTGAAGCCGGTAGTGTAGGAAGTTTAATAAACCACTCTGAAAAAAGAATGAAATTAGCTGATATTGATAATGTTATTAAATTAACAAAGGAGCATAACATTATTTCCTGTCTTTGTACAAATAATATTGAGACTAGTAAAGCTGGAGCTACTTTAAATCCTGATTATTTAGCTGTAGAACCTCCTGAACTTATTGGAACCGGAATTCCTGTATCACAAGCTCAACCTGAAGTTGTTGAAGATACAGTTAAAGAAGTTAAATCTATTAATTCTGATATTAAGGTTCTTTGTGGTGCTGGAATTACTAATGGTGAAGATATGAAAGCAGCTCTTGATTTAGGGGCTGAAGGTGTTTTACTTGCATCTGGAATTGTAAAAGCACAAAATCCTAAAGAAGCATTACTTGATCTTGTAAGTCAAATATAATTGAGTGAAAAAATGGCTGATAATTTTAATACAATCGATGATTTTGATGTTGAAGGGAAAACTGTTCTTGTAAGAATTGATGTAAATTCACCAGTAGATCCTAGTAGTGGTCTTATTTTAGATGATACTCGATTAGTTCTTCATTCTGAAACAATTAAAGAACTTTCAAATAAAGGGGCTAAAGTTGTAATTCTTGCTCATCAAAGTAGGCCTGGTAAAAAGGATTTCACAACCCTTTCTCAACATGCTCGTGCATTATCAAATATTTTAAATTTAAATGTAAAATATGTTGACACTATTTTTTCTGCCGGTGCAAAAGAAGCTATTAAAAGTTTAAACTCTGGAGAAATTCTTTTACTTGAAAATGTAAGATTCTTTTCCGAAGAATCTCTTTCAAGATCACCAGAGCAACAATCAAAAACAGTTCTTGTACGTGAACTTGCACCATTAGTTGATTACTTCATAAACGATGCTTTTGCAGCAGCTCACAGATCACAAACTTCTTTAGTTGGTTTTACACCATTAGTTCCATCAGCAGCTGGTAGAGTGATGGAAAAAGAATTAACCGTTATTCAAAATGCATTAGATAATGTAGAACATCCTTGTGTATTCTTACTTGGTGGAATGAAACCTGATGATTCTATTGATGTAATGGAAAATGTTTTAGGAAATGGGACAGCTGATAAAGTATTAACAACAGGAATAGTAGCTAATATTATACTTTGGGGTGCTGGAGTAGATATTAATGATGTTAACCGTGCATTTATAGAAGCAAGAGGATATGCAGATATGGTTGATAAATCAAAAGAACTTTTAACTGAATTTGGTGATAAAATAGTTTATCCAAGTGATGTAGCTGTTGAAAAAGATGATAAACGTGTTGATGTTTCAATAGATAATATTCCTGATTATTCAATATTTGATATTGGTGTAAATACAATTAAGGAATATGCAAAAATCATAAGGGAAGCTAAAATGGTCTTTGCAAATGGACCGGCAGGTGTGTTTGAAAATCCTGATTTTGCAATAGGAACTGAGGATTTAGTCAATGCAATGGCATCTAGTCAAGGATTCACTGTTGTTGGAGGAGGTCATATTGCAGCAGCTACCAATGGTCTTGGTTTAGGTCCTGAAATGAATCATGTAAGTAGTGGGGGCGGTGCTTGCATTAGTATGCTTGCAAGTAAACCATTAGCTGCTGTAGAAGCTTTAAAACAATCAAAAAAAGAAGAATAATTTAATTAATTCATTATTCTTTTTAACTTTTTAGACATTTTTTTAGGGTTATCTGCTTCCATAATAGCACTTACCACAGATATTCCAGCTATTTGGGTATCAACTAAATCTTTTGCATTTGTCTGATTAATTCCCCCAATAGCTACAATAGGAATGTCAGAATAATCTGTCAATTCTTTCAGTTGATCTTTTGTAATGGAGCTTGCATCATCTTTAGTTTTTGTCGGATAAATTGCACCTGCTCCAATATAATCAGCTCCATCATCTATAGCTTTTTTTATTTCTTCTTTGGTGGTAGCTGAAACACCTATTATCTTATCATCACCAATTATTTTTCTTGCAACATCACAGGGCATGTCATCCTGCCCAATATGTAAACCTGCAGCATCTACTGCAAGCATAATATCAATTCTATCGTTAATAATTAAAGGAATGTTGTAGCTATCTGTAATTTCTTTAACCTTTAAAGCCAAATCATAAAACTTACCGGTTTCTGCAGTTTTTTCTCGAAGTTGACATATAGTTACTCCACCTTCAATAGCTTCTTTTATTGTTTCTAGAAACTTTTCTTCATCTTTACTGTTATTTGTAACCAAATAAAGTGTTAAATCTAAATCTTTCATAGTATCCTTATTTTAGCATTATCCAATAACTGATCATCAGAGGTTTTAGATAAATAATCGATTAAAAAGGTTCTAAATGAACCAGTTCCTAAATTTTCCTCTTCTACTTTAATTCTTGCTTTTTCTCCAGCTATTCCCATAGCTATTGTTGCAAAAATACTTCCATCTAAACTATTACTTCCAGCTATAGAAGTTCCAACAATGGAAGTTAACATACAGCCACTGCCAGTGATTTTGGCCATCATTTCATCTCCATTTTCAATAGCAACTACAGTTTTACCATCACTTATAATATCAATTGCTCCACTAGCTATTATTGTTGAATTTGTTTTAGTAGCTAATTTTTTTATTAATTCTACATTTAATAAGATGTTATCTTCATTAACTACATCATCTTCGTTTGCATCTACACCTTTAGCTGTGTTTGAATTTTCTGTAAGTTCTAATAAATTAGCTATTGTTTTAATTTCTGTTAAATTTCCTCTAATAGCTGTAATATCTTCTTTCAACAAGTCTAAAATAAGGTTATTTCTAAGCTTACTTACTCCAACACCTACAGGATCTATTACAATAGGAGTATTGGTTTTTGTTGCGTATTTTGCAGCTACTCTCATAGCTTCTATTTGGTCTTTACTAACTTTTCCAATATTGATTACTAAACAGTCAGCTATTTGAACAAATTCTTCTACTTCATCTGCATCTTCTACCATTACAGGAGATCCTCTAATAGCTAGTACTGCATTAGCACAGTCATTTATTGTAACTGCATTTGTTATACAATGTGTTAAAGGTACCTTTTCTTTTACATTTCTTAATGTTTTAGGCAATGTTTCTAATACTCTATCTATCATGATTATTCATTATATTTTCTTAATATTTATATTTTTCAAGAATTCGTAAAGTATTTAAGTTAGTTTACATAAACTATTATATGTTGTAGAAATTATATTTTTAATGCCTCGATAGCTCAGTCTGGTGGAGCGCGAGACTTGTAATCTCGTGGTCGCGGGTTCAATTCCCGTTCGGGGCTTTTAGGTTTTAATAATTTTAAATTTTTTAAATTTATTAATATACCTTTATTATCAGAAACCTTTATATAAGAAGAAATATAAACTAAGTGTTGTATGATACATTATCATGTATTAATACTTTTAATGGGACCGTAGGGTAGCTTGGTCGATCCTTTGGGCTTTGGGAGCCTGAGACTCCGGTTCAAATCCGGGCGGTCCCATTGTGTCCCGCCTTAGCTCAATTTGGCAGAGCGTTGGACTGTAGATCCAAATGTTGCTGGTTCAAGTCCGGCAGGCGGGATTTCAAATTTATAAAAGTTCTAATATACGAAGTTTTATATATTAGAATTAACAGAAGTTTGATTATATTCATATTTAATAATGCTAAATTAAATATGTTTTAATTTAAATATTTGCCCTGGTGGTGTAGGGGCTATCATGCGGGCCTGTCGAGCCCGCGACTCGGGTTCAAATCCCGGCCAGGGCGCTTACAAATATTTAAATGATGTATATGTTTTTTCTGAAGGGCCCGTAGCTCAGTCTGGCAGAGCGCTTGGCTTTTAACCAAGCGGCCGCGGGTTCAATTCCCGTCGGGCCCGCTTCTAATTTTATATTTTAATTATTTTAACTTTTCTAGCTGGAGGAAAAAAATTTGAAAATTGATATTTTAGAACATAAACTTGTTCCGAAACATGAAATCATGTCAGAGTCAGAAATTGATGATGAACTTGCAGATTGTGATTTCGATATTGAAAATCTTCCTAAAATTAAAACTGTAGATCCTGTTGTAAAACAGATTGGTGCTCAAGCAGGGGATATTTTAAGAATTACACGTGAAAGTGAAACTGCAGGTGCTTTTGTTACTTATAGGATGGTTGAAAGTTAAGGATTGTTTTTAATATAATAATTAGGATAGGTGTAAATTTTATCTAATATATAAATTTCTACGTTTTTTTGTTTTATTTTAGAAATTCGATATGATAATAAATTTGAACTTGATTTGAGAGGAATTATCTATTATGAGATAGTTAGGAGTAAATTAAGAATAATAATCAAATGAATTATAATAAGAATTTATATTAGGCTTTTGCTAATCTTATTATTTATTTTTGTTAATTATTTTTATAATTTTTGTTTGCTGGAGGACGTCTATGACAGAGAATAATTGGGAATTGGTTAATGCATTTTTTGATAAATATGATTTAGTAGATCACCATATTAAGTCATACAATGATTTTGTTAATAATAGGATACAAAAAATAATTGATATTACTGAGCCTATTAGTTTAGAAAATGGAAAATACACTTTAAAAACCGGAAAACTTTCTATTAAAAAACCTTTTACACGTGAAGCTGATGGTTCTAAAAGTGAAATATTTCCAACTGAAGCTAGGCTTAGAAATTTAAATTATTCTGCTCACATGTATCTTGAAATGGCTTTAAATAAAGAAGGAGAGGATAATCCTTTAGAAGAGGTATATATTGGTGAATTACCTGTAATGCTTAAATCTGATATTTGTCATTTAAACGGTCTTAGTGATGAAGAATTAATAGAACAAGGTGAGGATCCTCAAGATTTAGGAGGATATTTCATTGTTAATGGTTCAGAACGTGCTGTTGTAACAATGGAAGAAATTGCACCAAATAAAATAATTCTTGAACGTATTGGAGAACCAGAAGATAGGAGAGCTAAAGCTATTGTAACTTCTATTAAAAGTGGTTTTAGAGCAAGAATTTCATTGGAATATAAAAAGCCACGTAAAAGCGGAGTATTTTTAAGAATTTCTTTCCCATATGTGCCAGGGGAAATTCCACTTGTAATTTTACTTAGGGCTCTTGGTTTATCTACAGATCAAGAAATAATTACAGCTATTTCTGATGATTTTAACTTACAAATGATTATTGCAGATGATATTCAAGTATCTGAATCAGCTTTAAAATTAGATCAAAAAGAAATGGAAGGAATGACCAAAGAAGAGAGAAGTGACTATCTTCAAACTGCAGCTATTAAATACATAGGTAATCGTGTAGCTAAAGGAATGACTGAAGAATATCGTATTAAACGTGCAGAAGATGTAATTAATCGTTATTTATTACCTCATATGGGTATTGAAGGTGAAAGACGTAAAGATAAAGCTATTTATCTTGCTGAAATGACTGAAATGTTACTTCAAGTTATTGAAGGTCAAAGAGAACCACATGATAAGGACCATTACACAAATAAAAGACTTAGAGTTTCTGGAGACTTAATGGAAGATTTATTCAGAGTTGCATTTACAAGTTTAACTAGAGATATGAGTTATCAACTTGAAAGAAGTATTTCAAGAGGTAAAGAACTTTCAATTAAACAGGCTGTTCGTTCAGACGTGTTAACTGAAAATATCAAGCATGCAATAGCTACTGGAAATTGGGTAGGTGGAAGAGCAGGTGTAAGCCAATTGTTGGACAGAACCAGTTACATGGGAACTCTTTCACATTTAAGACGTGTTGTATCACCTCTTACAAGAAGTCAACCTCACTTTGAAGCTAGGGATTTGCACCCTACTCAATTTGGTAAGATTTGTCCAAACGAAACTCCAGAGGGACCAAACTGTGGACTTGTAAAAAACTTAGCTTTAATGTGTAATATTTCAGAAGGTTCTGATGAAGAAGAAATTAAAGAAGTCATAGAAAAAATGGATGTATTAGTTGAATAGGGGGAAATATTTTGGCTGAAACTATTCAAAAATCTAAATTAGCTGATGGTTCACAAAAATCTAAAATCTATATTAATGGGGAACTTTTAGGTTCTTGTGAAAATCCAGTGGAATTTACTCAAGAAATGAGACAAAAAAGGAGAAATGGTGAAATTTCTCATGAAATGAATATTACTTATTATGAAGATAATAATGAGATTTACATTTTCAATGATCCAGGTAGGGCAAGAAGACCTTTAATTATTGTAGAGAATGGTGAACCTCTTTTAAAAGAAGAACATATTAATAAAGTTTCCAAAGGAACTTTAAAATGGGATGATTTAATTGAAAGTGGTCTTATTGAATATTTGGATGCAGAAGAGGAAGAAAACTCTTACATAGCTATGGGATTAAACGATTTAAATGAAGATCACACTCATTTAGAAATCGACCCAGCTACTATGCTTGGAATTTGTGCAGGAATTATTCCATTTTCAGATCATAATTCCTCTCCAAGAAATACAATGGAAGCAGGGATGACAAAACAAGCATTAGGTTTATACGTATCTAACTATGCTTTACGTACAGATACTAGAGCTCATTTATTACATCACCCACAAACCCCTATTGTTAAAACACGTATTATCGATTCAACTAATTATGATAAAAGACCATCTGGACAGAATTTTGTCGTTGCTTTAATGTCTTATGAAGGATATAACATGGAAGATGCAATGGTTATTAATAAAGGTTCTCTTGAAAGAGGACTTGCAAGATCTTCCTTCTTTAGAGCATATGATACTGCAGAAAAAAGATATCCTGGTGGACAAGAAGATAAATTCGAAGTTCCTGATAAAAATATTAAAGGATTTAGGTCTGATGAAGCTTATAGATTTTTAGATGATGATGGTGTTGTAAACCCTGAATCATATGTAGAATCTGGTGATGTATTAATTGGTAAAACTTCACCTCCAAGATTTTTAGAGGAAATCGATGAATTTGGTACTGTTGCAGAAAAAAGAAGAGAAACTTCTGTTACTGTAAGACATGGTGAAAAAGGTATTGTTGATGCTGTTCTTTTAACTGAAACTGTTGAAGGTTCAAGACTTGCTAAAATTAGAGTTCGTGATACCCGTCAACCAGAATTCGGTGATAAATTTGCATCAAGACACGGTCAGAAAGGGGTTTTAGGACTTATTCTCTCTCCAGAAGATGTTCCATTTACTGAAGATGGTGTTGTTCCAGATTTAATTGTTAATCCTCACGCTATTCCATCAAGGATGTCTGTTGGTCAGGTATTGGAAATGGTTGCAGGAAAAGCAGGATGTCTTGAAGGAGAAAGAGTAGATGCAACTCCGTTCAACCAAGAACTTGAAGGTGAAATTAAACAACAATTATTAGACCATGGATTTGAATCAGCTGGTTGTGAATCATTGTATAATGGTGTAACTGGTGAAAGAATCAATGCTGAAATATTTATCGGAGTAGCTTATTATCAGAAATTACACCACATGACAACAGATAAAGTTTATGCTCGTTCTAGAGGACCTGTACAAGTTCTTACCCGTCAACCTACTGAAGGTAGAGCTCGTGAAGGTGGTTTAAGATTTGGAGAAATGGAAAGAGATTGTCTTATTGCACATGGAGCAGCTCTTACATTAAAAGAAAGACTTTTAGATGAATCTGACAAATATGAAGCTGTTGTTTGTGAAAATTGTGGAATGTTAGCTATTGAAGATAAAAACAGAGGTAAAACATATTGTCCTATTTGTGGAGATGTAGAAACTTATCCTGTTGAAATTTCATATGCATTTAAATTATTATTAGATGAACTTAAGAGTTTATGTATTTTCCCTAAATTAGTTTTAGGAGACAAAACATAATTTTAAAGGAGGTTTAATTGTGGTTAACGAAGATTTAATTAAAAAAATCCAGCAAATTAATTTCGGACTTATGTCTCCTGATGATATTCGTGATATGTCAGTAGTTAAAATTGAAACTCCTGATACTTACGATGAAGATGGATATCCAATTGAAGGAGGATTAATGGATCCTCATTTAGGTGTTATTGATCCTAGTTTAAAATGCAGATCTTGTGGATATCGTGGTGGAGAATGTCAAGGACACTTTGGAAGTATTGAACTTGCAAGACCTGTTATTCATGTAGGATTTGGGGATATTATTCATAAAATTTTACGTTCCACCTGTCAAGAATGTGGAAGAGTTCTTTTAACAGATTCTGAAATTGAAGAGTACACAGAAAAAATCAAAGAAGCTCAAAATCATGGTGTTAATTTAAATAACCTTTTAAAAGAGATTTATAATGTTGCACGTCGTGATGTCTGTCCTCATTGTGAAGCAGAACAAGAAGAAGTAACTATAGATAAACCAATTTCCATTGTTCAAGGGGATTACAAATTAACTCCATCAGAAGTTAGAGAAAAACTTGAAAGAATTTCTGATGAGGATTCTTATGTTTTAGGAGTTAATCCTGAAGTAGCTAGACCAGAATGGTTAGTTCTTACAGTTCTTCCAGTCCCTCCAGTAACTGTAAGGCCTTCAATTACATTAGATACTGGTGAAAGATCAGAAGACGATTTAACACATAAATTAGTAGATATTTTAAGAATTAATCAAAGATTAATTGAAAACATGGAAGCAGGTGCTCCTCAACTTATTGTAGAAGATTTATGGGAATTATTACAATATCATGTAACTACTTACTTTGATAATGAGGCATCTGGTGTTCCTCCAGCAAGACATAGGTCAGGAAGACCTCTTAAAACTTTAGCTCAAAGACTTAAAGGAAAAGAAGGTAGGTTTAGAAGTAACTTATCTGGAAAACGTGTAAACTTTTCAGCACGTACTGTAATTTCTCCAGATCCAAATATTAGTATCAATGAAGTTGGAGTTCCTGAAATGATTGCAAAAGAAGTTACAGTCCCAGCTTATGTAAATGAATGGAACATGGATGAAATGAGACAATACATTGAAAACGGTCCTGAAATTCATCCAGGAGCTAACTATGTTATCAGAAGAGATGGAAGAAAAATCAGAGTTTATGATGAAACTAAAGAAATGATTTTAGAACAATTAGAACCTGGTTTTATTATTGAAAGACATCTTAAAGATGGAGACATGGTTTTATTCAATCGTCAACCTTCACTTCACAGAATGAGTATGATGGCTCATGAAGTAAGAGTTTTACCTTACAAAACATTCAGACTTAATTTATGTGTTTGTCCTCCCTACAATGCAGATTTCGATGGAGACGAAATGAATATGCACGTATTCCAAACTGATGAATCAAGAGCAGAAGCAAAATCATTAATGCGTGTACAAGAACACATACTTTCTCCAAGGTTTGGAGGACCAATTATTGGAGCTATTCACGATCACATTTCTGGAGCTTACATTTTAACTAGAAAAGGAACTGAATTTACAGAGGAAGAGGCTTTCCAAATTATTAGAAAATCACATTTAGATTTACCAAAACGTAAAAATAGAAATTGGACTGGTAAGGAATTATTCAGTTTACTTTTACCAGATGATTTAAACCTCACTTACAAAGCTGAGATTTGTAGGAAATGTGGTAAATGTTCAAGTCCGGACTTTGAACCTGATGACTGTGAATATGATGCTTATGTGGTTATTGAAGATGGAGAACTTAAAAGTGGAGCTATTGACGAAAAAGCTTATGGTTCATTTTCCGGTAAAATCTTAGATAAAATTGTAAAAGAATATGGTGCTGATAGAGCTCGTGAATTCTTAGATAGATCTACTGATTTAGCTATTTGTGGTATTATGGCTAATGGAATTACTACTAGTGTAAACGATGAGGAAATTCCTAATGAAGCTCAAGAAAGAATTAAAGATAACTTACAATTAGCTGAAGATAAAGTAGATGAATTGGTTCAAGCTTATGAAGATGGATTCCTTGAGGCGTTACCTGGAAGAAGTTTAGAGGAAACTTTAGAGATGAAAATCATGCAAGTTCTTGGAGAAGCTAGGGATAAATCTGGGGAAATTGCAGAAAATTATCTTCATATGAGAGGAATATTACCAAACTACTCTGTAATCATGGCTCGTACTGGTGCTCGGGCATCTATGTTGAACCTTACTCAGATTACAGCTTGTGTAGGACAACAATCTGTTCGTGGGGGTAGAATTCACAGAGGATACTCTGGAAGAACCTTACCTCACTTTAGGAAAAATGAGTTAGGGGCAAAAGCGAAAGGATTTGTTCACTCTAGCTACAAAGGAGGTCTTGATCCTATTGAATTTTTCTTCCATGCTATGGGTGGAAGAGAAGGTCTTGTAGATACAGCTATTCGTACAGCACAATCTGGTTACATGCAAAGAAGATTGGTAAATGCTCTTCAAGATTTACAAGTTAAACCATCTGGACTTGTAACTGATAATCAAGGAATGGTTATCCAAACCATGTTTGGTGAAGATGGTGTAGATCCTGCTAAAAGTGATTATGGTAAAGCAGCAGATTTAGATAAAATTATTGATGAAATGAGGATTAAAAGTTAGGTGTCAGTATGGAAGAAACAATTGTAAAGGTAAACAAGGCTCTTGATAAAGCAGGAATTGATTTTCCAGACAGCTATGTTAATGATTTAGCTGCTGCTTACATTCGTAGAAACTTATCTGATGATGAGTTAGATGAATTAATTCGTAAGGTTAAAACTGCCTATGACCGAGCTCATGTGGAGGCTGGAGAGGCTGTTGGAACCGTAGCTGCACAATCTGTTGGTGAACCTGGTACTCAGATGACTATGCGTACTTTTCACTATGCAGGGGTAGCTGAGTTAAACGTTACCCTAGGTCTTCCAAGACTTATTGAGATTGTAGATGCTAGAAAAAAGATTTCCACTCCAACAATGGATATCTATTTTGAAGAAGATAAAAGACAAGACGAAGAATTCGTTAAAACATTAGCTAATATTATTGGTAAAAGTAATCTTAATGATGTTTTATCTGACTTCAATTTAAACTATGCTGAAATGAAAGTTGAAGCTACATTAGATAAAGATAAAATTGAAGAAAAAAGATTAGATTATGATGATATTATAGCGAAGGTTGAAAAAGCATTTAAGAAAGCTAATGTTAATGTTGATGATGGTGAGATAGTAGTGGAACCACCAAAACAATCAATAAGAGAGCTTCGTTTATTGGCTGATAAGGTTCGTGATTTACAAATTAGTGGTATAAAAGGTATAGGAAAAGTTATTATCCGTAAAGATGATGAATGGGTAATTCATACCGAAGGTTCAAATCTTGGAGATATTCTTGAAATGGATGGAATCGATAAAGTTAGAACAACAACTAATGATATTCATGAAATTGAAACTGTATTAGGTATTGAGGCAGCTCGTAGTGCGATTATAGCTGAAACTCAAAATACATTATCAAATCAAGGTCTTAGTGTTGATGTTAGACATATTATGCTTGTAGCTGATATTATGACTTCTGAAGGAATTGTAAAATCAATTGGAAGACATGGTATTAGTGGTGAAAAATCAAGTGTTTTAGCTCGTGCAGCTTTTGAAGAAACTGGTAAACATTTACTTCGTGCAAGTATTAGAGGAGAAGTAGATGATTTAACAGGTATCATCGAAAATATTATTATTGGACAACCAATACCTCTTGGTACCGGTTCTGTCGGTGTCAAAATGGCAAATAAAAGTAAATAGGAGGCTAGATGATGGACGTAGATAGAGGAATCAGAGTAGCTGTAGATACAGGAGATGTAACTTTAGGCTCTGAAAAATCAATACAATCTTTAAAATTAGGAAAAGGTCAACTCGTTGTCGTTGCACAAAATAGTCCTAAAGAAATCATTGAAGATGTTGAATATTATTCTAATCTTTCAGAAATTCCTTACTACATTTACGAAGGTTCAAGTGTAGATTTAGGTTCTGTTTGTGGTAAACCATTTACCGTAGCTACATTAATTATTAACGATCCAGGAGATTCTACTATATTAGAAGATTTGAGGTAGATTTACGTGTCTATTAAATTTAGTGCAAATGAAATTAGATACATAGCTCTTTTCGAAAGCATGACTGGGGCAATGGTTAAAGACTGCATTATCGATGATGAAAATGGTAAAGTCACTTTTGTTGTTAAAAATGGTGATATGGGTTTAGCTATTGGAAAACGTGGAAGTACTGTTTCAAAAGTTCAAAAAGCTGTTGATAAAGGAGTAGAAGTTATAGAATTATCAGAAGATCCTACTCAATTTATTAAAAATCTATTATCCCCAGCAGAATTAAAATCTGTTAAGGTAGCACAAAAACCTTCCGGTGAAAAAACAGCTTTCGTAGAGGCTGATAATACCAATAAACGTATAGCTATTGGTAAAAATGGGATTAATATTGAAAGAGCTAAATTTTTAGCTGAAAGACAACACGATATTAGTAATATTATTTTAAAATAGCTATTTTTAGCTATTTTCACTTCTTTTTTTGGACAAGTTTAATTTTTAAAATATCTTTTTGAATATTTTGTAATTTAAAAAAAAATAAATAAGTTAAAGAATTATTTTTTTAAGGCTAAACCATCTTTAAAAGCATCACCTACCTTTTCACCTATTTTATAATAACTTTTGCTGTATGGATCAAAGGTTATTGCATTTATTTTAGAAACATCTATATTCTCATCAGCTATTACATTTTCATCAGCTATTATATTTACAACTTCTCCTATTAGTCCTGCACCCCATTCTCCTGGTTGATATTCTACAAATTTACATTCAATACATATAGGAATTTCATTGATTATTGGAGCATCAACATTTTCAGATTTTGTAGTTGTAAGGCCACTATTTTCAAATTTATTAGGATTTGTGTTTCCAGATTCAATTCCAAAGTAATCAGCTTCAAGGAGATGTTCTTCGTCAGCTATTCCAAGTGTAAATGCTTTTCTTTCTTTTATATTTTCAACCGTTTTATGAGTTTCTGTTAATTTTAACATAACGCAGTTACTTTTTTGCATTGTTCCCCATGCTGCAGTCATTACATTTACAGAGCCATCCTTATTGTAGGATCCAACCATTAAAACAGGCATTGGAAATATTCCACCAAGTTCTTTTACTTTAACTTTCATAATTTCACCTTCAATTTAATTTACACTATTTTGTTAATAAAACTTTTTTCCTCCTTTTTAATTTTTCTTAACTAAATTTGCTTTAAATTAGTAATATTCTATTAACTATTTATTGTTTTAAGTTTTAATATATTTGTTGGAATTGTTGAGTGATTAGAAGATTTATATTTAAATAATCTTTGATTTTTTTATTAAATTCCATAATGAGCAATTCTATAATTTAAAACAACAATTTGAAATAGATAGGTGCTAATACAAAGTATTTAGACTAAATTACGTTGATAAAAAAGTCATATATTTAATAAATTATGGTTTAATGTAAAATTTAATTAAGAATTATTATTAAATGATTAATAATATGGATAAATTTTTAATTATCGTTTAATTTATATAACAGTTATTACAATAATTTTATATTAATCTAGATATCATGGATAGATATAATTGAAATTAACTTTTTTCAAAAAATATAGATAAATCAGACTCTTTTGGAGAAAATTTAGATTATAAAAGATTGTTTATGTTTTGATTGTAAATTAATAGAAGAAATTGCCAGAAAGAAGATTTTAAATTATCATGAGATGATATTATGGTAGATAATTTTCTTAAAAATAATTTTGCCATTTTATTTGGAAACATGTTTTTTAAAGTAGGGGGATATATTTATAAGTTTTTAATGATTTATTTGTTGAATACTTATGATTATGGAATATTAACGGTGGTTTGGCCTTTTCAAAATATTTTACAAACTTTAGCTGCCGGAGGATTACCTCCTACAATAAGTAAATATGTATCACAATATAATGCTACACAACAAAGAAAAGAATCTTATAAAATTATCCTCGTTAGTTTAAAAATAGCTATTATATTAGGAATTATTTTTGCTCTATTAATGATTTTTTTTATAGCTCCTGTGCTTGTAAGAATTTATAATAACAATGCATTGTTAGTGCCCTTACAACTGGTCGGGCTTATTGTTCCATTCAGTGCAGTTGTAGGTGTTTTTAGAGGAGTTTTTCAAGGAGCCTATAAAATGGAATATATTTTAGTGAGTCGTAGTATTGAACAAATTGCCATGATTTCATCGGCTTTTATTTTGATTTTAATTGGTTTTTCAGTAATTGGAGCCATATTTGGAAGTATCATTGGTTTTTTATTTTCATTAATTTCAGTTCTTATAATATTAAACAAATATTTTCATGATATTATTTCAGGAATGTTTAAAATAGACTTAGATTTTAAAAACGAGATTAAAATTGCTTATAAAATAATTTCTTTTTCTGTTCCAGTTATTTTAATTGCAATTTCAGAAATTGGGATTTATAGCATGACTACAACTATAATGCCATTATTCCTAACTATCTCTGAAATAGGATATTTTGGAATAGCTGAACCAATTGCACGGTTACCTTTAATGATATCTAATTCATTAGCTACAACAATGTTACCAGTATCCTCTGAGATGATAGCTACAAATGATAGAAATAAACTTCAAAAATATGCATTTAATACATTAAGATATAATTTAATGATAATGGTGCCATTATGTGTTTTTTTAATGATTTTTTCTAAAGAAATATTACTTGTAGTGTTTTTTACAAAACCTACATATTCAAAAGGAAGTCTCGTTTTAAGTATTTTATCTCTTGGAATGTTCTTTTATTCTATTTTTGCAATAACTTCAAGTGTAATTCAGGGAATAGGAAGACCAAAAATTTCAATGTATTGTCTAATTGGTGGCTTTATTCAAATATTGCTTTTAAGTTTTTTATTTATTTCTTATTTTGGTGTAATTGGCGGTGCTCTAGCTACTACTATTACCACTGGCACAATAACTTTAATATCTCTAATTTATTTAAATAAATTAATTAATTTACAAATTAATTTTAATTACTATTTAAAAATTTTATTTGCAGGATTAGTAGTAACTCTATTTTTAATAAGTATTCCTAAAAACATTATTGGATTTTATTTAGGATTAATCTTTCTATTTCCACTTTATTTAATAATTTTAATGTTAATTAAAGGATTTAACAGCGATGATTTTTATATTATAATGAAATTCAAGAAAAAGATTCCTGTCAAATTCCCGTTAAAAATCTTAGAAAAGATAGTGAATAAAGGAATAAGGTAGTATTTTTTGATTTTAAAAATAAACGTTTTAAATATCAAACTAATTCATTTATGGAAGTTTAATCAGATAAAATTTTTAAAGGAGGATGTGGTCAAATTTGATTTTTGGTATTTTTTCTATAATATTGTAATATAAAGTCTTAATACATATTTTTGATTGATTTTTATTTAAATTCTTACTAACCATGAATAAGACCATCATAACAATTAATAATTAATATAACAAAACATTTAAATTTTTTAAAAAAAATTTTTTGCAAACTTTTTTACATTAAATCAAAATTGATTTAAACAACTAATATTGATTTTAAATTGATATATTTAGTTTATTTTAAAGAAAAACTTCTTATATTTCTTTTATTAAATTAATAATTAATGATAATTTATTTAAAATAAAAATAAGGAGAAATTTCATGAAAATAGAGATTTATTTTCACAGTTGTGAATTATTTAATGGTTGGTGATAAAAATGATATTTTTAGATACCTCTGTTTTAGGAGCTATTTTTTATGATGAAGGAGAAGTTCATCAAAAAGCTATAGTGCTTCTAGATTATTATAAATTTATTAATGAGTCATTAGTTATTAACAATACTGTTTTAACTGAATTTTTAAATGGACTTAGTAAAAAGAATAAATATGCGTTTCCTCCAGATTTCATTAATTATATATTAGAAGATAAGAAAATATTTTACTTAGATGAACAAGACTATAAAGATGCTGAAGAACTTTTTAATTTATATGGGGGAAGTATTAATTATAGTGATTGTACAATATTACAAACAATGAAAAATGAGGAAATAGTTAAAATAATTACATTTGATAAAGACTTTAAAAAAGCCAATAATATAACTGTTATCGGACAATAGGTGATAAAATGGTGTTTAAATTTCCTGAGTATTATGATTATGAAAAGATTGAAATTGAGTTAGATAAGGATCTTGAAGAGGATATCGTCGAATGGCGTCGAGGAGGTTTTCCTCCTTTAGATGAAGATGTTAGATTGTTTATTACAGGTGCTTGGTTTGCTGATGAGGCCAAGTCTAAATAATTTATGAGGAGTGTTTTTTATGGAAATTGAAGTAAGGCCAAATGTTGTGAAATTTATAGAAAGAAAGAGTAAGGAATTAGGGTTAACTTTCAATCAAACAGCTAATTATCTCATACGTCAACAATTTGAAATTAAAAAGGACAAATGTATGGAAACACGTAGTCAAAGAATTTATGACAAGGATAAAGATACATTAGAGGTAAGGGAGATTTATTATAGACAGAAAGCTAGAAATAAGGGAAGGAACTTTTTTCCTGAAGAATAAAACTATTTTTTGTTAATATGGTCTTTGGTTTCTAAATAGATATTCTTCAGGACTATAATTGAAGTTTATCACAAACAAGCTAAAAATAAGAATCAGCAGGATTAGTATTTCTTATATAGATAAAGAAATGAAACTATTTAATTTTGATATTAACAATATAATAATATTACAAATCCAAATCTTATTTTCAATGGTAAAAAAATGGCATTATTGTTTCCAGAGATAAGAGTGAAGACAAATAAGAAAGAATGAAAGCAGTAAATGAATTTTTAGGTATATTAAATAAATTAAAACATAACTAATAAATGTCTATTATTCTAAGAATTACAAATTCTATTGTAGTTATGAATGGATATATCCTTAGAAATTTTATAATTACTATCTTATTCTTGAAATTTTAAAATATAATCATGTTGTTATCAAAATAGTTAATTAGTATGTACTACATATTGTATTATGGAGGTTAAAATATGAACTGTCCAAAATGTGGTGCAGAAATAGATGAAAATTCTCAATTTTGTTCCAAGTGCGGATATAAAATAGAAGATAGTTCTGTAAAAAAGAATGCTGAAAAGGAAAATAAGAAATCAGATTCTTTTTCAATCAGTAAAAAAACATTGTCCATTGTTGTAATAATTATTATTGTTATAATAGCTATTTTTGGAATATATACATATATTTCTAACCAACAATTGCAACAAACCGGTCAAACCACATCTTTAACTGGTGGAACAGAATTCCAAGTATATGCTTTTAGCCCAAAAACCACTGAAAGTGAGGTTCAAACAATGTCTTCTGATTCTGACTTTTATAATAATAATGAAACAAAAGAATGGTTAGATGGCTTAGATAATTATGTAATGCTATCTACTGATTCAGCATATCTTGTAATGGAGCGAAGTGAAGCAGATAAGTTACCAGTTAATGACACTTACGATTCTCATAACTATCCATACAATGTCATTACCTGTGATGTAGTAGAAACTCATTCCTTAGGAACAGGATTGAAAGATTGTATTCTAGTTAAAAATGTGGAATTTGTAAGTTCTGGAGTTAAACACGTTGATTAAAATTTTAGATACAGCTATTTTATTATAAATAGCATTTTATTTTTTTAAATTAGCTATTTTTTAGATTTAAATAAATCGACTTTATTCATATAATTTGTAATATAAATTCATTTTTAGAGGTTTTAAAAATGATAACCAAAATTATTACAAATATTCAAAACCAGATGAAACCTTTTTTAAACCAAGGTCAATTTTTAAAGCTTACAAAAACATTGTTAAGCTGTTTTAAAGATGTTCAAATTGTAAGTAATGAGTGTATCTTTAGTGAAAAGAGTAATGCAGATTTATTGCAGCTATTTTTATCAGCCAAACAAGTTGAAGGATGTTCTAAAAAGACTCTAGTTTATTATAAATCAACGATAGAGAAGATGTTTGAAAAGGTTGATAAACGTGTTGAAAATATAAATACAGATGATTTAAGAAGCTATCTGTCAAATCATAAAATTGAGAGAAACTCTTCAAAAACAACGATAGATAATATTAGAAGGATATTATCAAGCTTTTTTGCATGGCTGGAAGATGAAGATTATATTTTAAAAAATCCAGTTCGAAGAATTCATAAAGTTAAAACAGGCCGTGTTGTAAAAGAAGTGCTAACTGATGAAAATCTCGAAGTTTTAAGAGATAACTGTGATGAGATTAGGGATTTAGCTATGATTGAGCTATTGATATCTACAGGTATAAGAGTAGGGGAGCTGGTTCGTCTAAACATTGATGATATTGATTTTTACGAGCGAGAATGTGTAGTTTTTGGAAAAGGAGAAAGTGAACGGGAAGTCTATTTTGATGCACGAACGAAAATTCATTTAATGCAATATCTGGAGTCAAGAGAAGATGATAATCCTGCACTTTTTGTCTCTTTTAAAAAGCCTTATGAAAGATTGGGGATTAATGGAGTGGAGACACGTTTGAGAAATTTAGGTAGGAAATCTAATATTAATAATGTTCATCCTCATAAATTTAGAAGGACATTAGCTACTAATGCAATTGATCGTGGAATGCCAATAGAACAAGTTCAGAAATTATTAGGTCATGTTCAAATTGATACTACGATGCAATATGCAATGGTGAATCAGAGTAATGTTAAGTTAGCTCATAAAAAGTTTATTGCCTAAATTTTAGTTTATTTTTTAGAGGAATTTTTACATATATTTATATAACACCGTTATAATAGTTTTTTTAAGAATATTTTTTGGAAAAAGTTATTAAATCACTAATTCTAAATCATATTGGGGGTTTAAACATGGTAGATTTTATAAATATTCCATTAAAGAAAATTGTTGATGTAACTATGGGACAATCACCTAAATCCGAATTCTACAATGATAAAAAAGATGGAATGCCATTTTTACAAGGAAATAACACTTTTGGGGATAGATTTCCTACATTTGAAAAATATACTACACAAATAAAAAAGATTGCAAATAAAGATGATGTATTAATGAGTGTAAGAGCTCCGGTTGGAGATTTAAACATAGCAAACACGGATATATGTATAGGTAGAGGTCTTTGTGCTTTGAAAATGAAATCAGGAAATAATTTATTTTTATATTATTTGTTAAAGAATAATATTTCTCAACTTATTAAACAGCAAAGTGGAACAGTTTTTGGTTCAATTAATAAAAAAGATATTGAAAATTTTGAAGTTAAAATTCCGGAATCAATAGAAATTCAAGACAAAATTACATCATTTTTATCAAATATTGATAATCTTATTTTGTACTTGTCAAAAATAAATCAGAATT
>CAYPCR010000010.1:0-57918 GCA_964409285.1 uncultured Methanobrevibacter sp.
TAAAGCGGGTTGCTTGTTTACTGTTTATTCTGTATCCAATTGATATCATTGCATCGATATTATACCATGTTTGAGGTCTTCCAGTTTTTTTAGAGTTTATCAACTCAGAGTTGATAAATTCAGATTCATCTTTAAATAACTCCTTAGAAGTTAAGCTTACTTCTTTTTCAATTAATTCTCCTGTATCAACAATATTTCTAAAATGCTTAGATATATTCTGAGCAGATGTTCCAAAAATCTCAGCTACAACTTTTTGACTGGCCCATAATGTTTCATCACCAATTATGAAATCGCCTTCAATTTGGCCATTCTCTTTTTCATAAATTAATGTTTCTATTAGTTTAAATTCAGTCATTTTTACCTCAAATTATAAATTCAAAATTTCAATTGCAACAAGTTTATGATTAATATCATAATCTAATATAATAGTATTGTTTAACTCCTCTGATACATCATAATCATAAAGTTTATCAATGTATATGAATAATGAACCTTCTTTCTCATTATAATCATATTTTAATGTTCCCATCTAACAATTTTTTTACCTCCTAAGTTGTTATTTATTATATTATCTTTGTTTTTATTTAAATGTTTTTATTTAGCAAAATCGTTTGTTTTAAGTGTTTTGTTCAACATTAGAAGCCATATATTGTGTGTTTGTATACTAATTTCAAGAAAAATACATGGGTCACTTTCAAGAAAAAATTCAAAAAAAATAAACAAAAATAGATAGTAATAGAAAAAACTCCACTTAATCATATTTTGAGTTTAAAATGTTTCTTCAGCAAAGAAAAGGAAAAAACTCATGACTGACGCAGAAGCAAGAATTGTGTTAGTTTTATTGTTCATATTATATGAACTGATAAACAGGGAAAAATAAGGGGGACAAGTCCCCTCTTACCTTTTATTTTTCTTGCTTCTGTTATATAAATTTAAAGGAGGTGTAATAATAAATGAATAATATAATAATAATCACAATAATCTTACTAATTATCTTAGGAGGATTAATTTATAAAAACAGGGAAACAAAATGGATAATATTGGATATAATAAGTTTAAAATGTTTCTTCAGCAAAGAAAAGGAAAAAACTTAGCTATTATTTTCCTTAGTTTTGCAAACAAAAACATTAAATAACCTCTTTGAAAAGTATTATTAGGAAAGATTAAAAGTATTACTAAAATAGTGGGGGTTTCCTACTACTCCCTTATCTAAAATCATTAAAATAATATTATTATCTGTTTTTCAATTAGCTTAATTTAGAATATTTTTATGCATTAATCACTATAAATGATTGTTTAGTTTTGAAGTTATACTTAAAATGTTTATTCATGCTTTCTTAATTTAAATTTTTGCAATAATACACTTTCTCCATTTAAAATAAAAAGAAATTAGAATTCCAACTCTAAATATGAGATTTACAACATAGCTCTTTTAATAAAATTTATAAAGATTTTAAATTATATTTATATACATGTTTGAAGTGGAACAACTTACTGCAGATTTAGACATGGATGAGTTCTATGAAAAATATGTAGATAAAGAAAAGTTTCAAAAAATATGTGAGAGTTGTGAACACTACGAGAAAAATTGGAGTTGCCCTCCTTTTGATTTCGATGTTGATGACATATGGAAATCTTACAATAAAATAAAAGTCATTGCATTTAAATATATTTTTTCTGATGAAATACTGGATCATGCTTTTGAAGAAAGAGAATTAGAGGTTTTTTTAAAAAAATTAGAAAGAACTAAACTTAAATTAATGAACATTATTTATAATATGGAAAATGAAACTGAAGATTCACTTGCATTATTTATTGGAACATGTAATTTATGTGCTAAATGTACAAGAGAATTCGGAATGAACTGCAAAATGCCATTTAAACTCAGATATTCTATTGAAGCATTAGGAGGAGATGTTGATAATTTTATTAAAGACATTTTTAATGATGAAATACAATATGCTGAGAATGGAAAACTTCCAAAATATATGTATTTTGTAGGTGGTTTATTATACGATAAAAAATAAAATAAAAGTTACATATTGAAGAGGAGTTATAAAAATGAAAATTGGAATAATTGGTGGAACAGGATCACAAGGTCTTGGAATTGCAAAAAGATTAGCTATAGCTGGTGAAGATGTAATTGTAGGATCAAGAAGTGAAGAAAAAGCTGTAAATGTTGTTGAAGAAGCTATGAAAGAAATAGACCAATACAACCCAACTCCACTTGTAGGAATGGCTAATGAAGATGCAGCAAAAGAAGCTGATGTATTAATATTAACCGTTCCACTCGCAGCACAAGCAGCAACTGTAAAAGGGATAAAAGATTTTGTTAAGGGGAAAATAATTTTAGATGCTACCGTACCTTTAGAATCAGCTATTGGAGGAAATGTATCTTCATTATTACACTTAAACCCAGGATCAGCAGCAGAAAGAACCGCACAAATCTTAAAAGACGATGGAGCACGTGTTGTAGTAGCATTTAGTAATATCAGTAATTCTCACTTATCAAACATACCAGAACCAATCGAATGTGATTGTTTAATATGTGGAGATGATAAAGAAGCTAAGGAAGTAGCTACTGAAATCATTAAAAAAATCCCTGATTTAAGAGCTATTGATGTAGGAGGACTTAACAAAGCACACTTAATTGAATCAATCACTCCATTATTAATAGGTCTAAACATTAAATATAAATCACATTACGGTGGATTCAGAATAACTGGTGTGGATTTTGAATAAAAAAATAAATTTTGAAGAATTACTTATAAAATCTGAGGATTTTATTAATTCTTCCTTATCTTTTTCTTTTGATGAAATAAACAAATTATCAAAACAAACTACTGTTCCCATAGCCATTTTAGAGTATGGATGGAAAAATTGTGGCAAAAAGTTTCCACGAGAAAAATATTCTCTTTCAGCTATTGATTACAACAATCTAACAGATTTTAACGATCTGTTCAGTGATGATAAACTTCTTATTTTTTGGCATGCCAATGATATAATAACTCATTTGGAGCTTTATAATCTTGATTTGGAACTTTTAAAAGAGGATTATGATTTTATTAAAGATAAAATTCAAAAAGGAGAAGCTCATTTAATAGCTGAAGGAGATACTAATTATCTGGCAGCTGGTTTAACTGAAGGCAAATCTAGCCAACCATACAATGAAAAACTAGCTAGAAACAGAGAATTTGTTTTAAAACGGAAATATTTACAACATATTTTGGATGAGATAGAATGATGAATAAAGTAAAAATCACAGTTTTAAAAACCACTCTTCAAGAGGAACTGGCTGAACAGTATGGTATTGAAGATTTTGGTACCTGTCCTCTTTTAAAGGAAGGGGAAGTTTATTATGGTGACTATAGAAAACCTGAAGGATTTTGTGATGAGGCATGGAAAGCAATTTACCAATATGTTTTTACACTTTCTCATGGAATAGGTGATAATTTATTTTATTATAATGATTGGATTAAGCAACCGGGCGTAGCTATTGTATGTTGTAATGACGGGTTAAGGCCTGTTATTTTTAAACTTGAGAGAACCGATTTAGAAGCTACTCCATAAACTATTTATATGAGAAATATAAATTAATGATTAGGAGGAATCGAGATGAAAAAAATAGATATATTTGCGATTTTTATTGTTGCAATATTCATAGCTTCTATTGGAGCTGTAAGTGCTGCTAATACTGATGGTTTACAAGTTAAAGTTGTTTCTAATGAGCCATGGACTGCAACAGTAGATTATGGTAATAGTGTATATTCATATGCAGGTGTTGGAAATGAAACCCTAAACATTTCAAATGATAACAATGCAATGCTTTTAGGCTATTTCCATAAAAATCTAAACACTAAAGAGTTATTAGAAGTTCAAGTCTTATATAACGGAGAAATAATCAGTCAAAATAACATAAGCGCTCCTTATGGTACTGTAACTGTTATGAACCGTTAATTTTATTTTTTTTCTTTTTTATAATTTTTCAGGATTATTAAAAAATTTCTGAGCGTTTTGGTAAAAATACCCTAGTTCCCTTCCATTAACGAAAATATGATTGACTGTAATAGCTACTGTCATTTTATAATCCTCATTGAATTTTCCCCAGCTAATTAAGGGTTGTATTGCATTTGGATTCACTAAACATGTAGTTAATGATTCAAAATCAACCCAAGGTATACATGAAAAATTTATAATATTATCAAAATCTCTTTCTTCCATAGCTAATGTAAAACCCGGATTATTATTTGAAAGGATTTCATTCATCTGTTGTTTTACATAATCGTGCCATTGACTAAAATCATCTACAGGTGGAACTCTCATCTCTCTAAAAATTTCATTTTCCTCATCCATAATAGGTGTAATACCATCAACTGAATCATATTCAATTACTTCACCATTAATTATTCTTCTTTTGAATTGAGGTATGGTATTTGCAGCTTTAATTAAACAAGCTAATGAAAGAAGAAAAAATGAATAATTATTTTGTTTAGAATAATTATAAGCCTTTTTTACATCAATTCTAGAAGACATAGAATATCTAGAACAATGAAAATTAATAAACGGATTATTAGATAAATCAAAATCTATTTTTTTCATTAAAACACCCTTTTTACTGTTAAAAAGTTATTTAAACATTGATAGTTAGTTTTTTATATATCTTAATGTAGATATATTAATATTTAAGATATTTTAAGGTTTTGTAAAAATGAAAGTAGTTATCGTAGGTGGAGGAGCAGGTGGAATATCCACTGCCTCAAATATTCGAAAAATAGACAAAGAAGCTGAAATTACTGTGTTAACTCGTGATAATAATGTTGCATACTCCCCTTGTGCTATTCCTTATGTACTATCTGGAAAAATAAAATCATTTGACGACATTATTATGAGAAAACCTGAAGATTATAAAAAGAAAGATATTGATGTTATAATCGAAAGTGAAGTAACTGAGCTAAACAGTGAGGATAAAACAATCAGCTATATAAAAGATGGAAAAGTTTATAAAATGGGTTATGATAAACTTGTTTTGGCAACAGGTGGAAATCCATTTGTTCCTCCAATGAATGGTGTTGATCTTCCAGGAGTTTTCCAAATAAGAAACATTGCAGATGGAATAAAGGTACAGGAATGGGCTAAAAATTCAAAAAGTGCAATTGTAACAGGAGCAGGTTTAATAGGAATAGAAATTGCATATGCATTAAAAGAACTTGATATAGATGTAACACTAACTGAAATGTTACCTCAAATTGTTCCACGTTCTCTAGATAAGGATATGGCAGATATTATTACAGGTTATCTTGAAATGGAAGGAATTAACGTTGTTTTAGGAGAACCAATAACTGACTTAAAAGGTGATGGGAAAGTTGAAACAGCTTGTTTTGGAGATGGAACCTGTATTTCTGCAGATATGGTCATATTAGCTACTGGAGTAAGACCTGAACTTGACCTTGCTAAAATGGCTGGCTGTGATGTTGGCAGATGGGCAATTATTGTAGATGAAAAAATGGAAACTTCCGTTCCTGATATATATGCTGTTGGAGATTGTGTTGAGTCTAAAGATCTTATATTAGGATCCAATACAATTTCACATTTAGGAACCACTGCAGTAAGACAATCAAAAACTGCAGCTCGTTCAATTACAGGTAAAAAATCCAAATTTAATCCTGTCTTAAATTCAATGGTTTCAAAAGTAGGAAAATTAGAATTTGGAGCTGTAGGATATACTACTAGCTTTGCTCAACAAAACAATATTAAGCCTGTTGTAGAAAAGGTTGAAGCCCTTACAAGAGCCCGTTACTATCCTAATGCAAAACCTATGGATATTAAAATTATTTGTGATAGTGATGGTAAAATTATAGGATGTCAAATAATAGCTGAAGAAAGAGTAGCTGAAAGAATTGATACTATGACATTAGCTATTACAGAAGGTTTAACATGTTTTGATTTAAGTAATATGGAATTTGCTTATGCTCCACCTGTATCTATGGTAACAGATCCATTAGTTTTAGCAGTAGAAGAAGTTAGTAAAAAATTCAATTGATTTTATGAAATATACAAAAGAAGAATTAATTAAAGGACCTTTAAATAATCTAGGATTAGAATCTGATAAAGATTGGGAAAAAGCTGCTGATTTATTATTCCAACTAAACCACACTCCACCTAAAGAGAAAGAAAAGATTTCAAAACTGATTAATCAGTTGTTTGGAGAATTTGGTAAAGATTCAGCTATCCTCCTTCCTTTTTCATGCAATCTAGGTTACAATATCAAAATTGGAAAAGGAGTTTTTATTAATGTTGGAGCAGTGTTTTTAGACCCAGATACTATTGAAATTGGGGATTATACATTATTAGGTCCTGAAGTTCATGTTTATACTGCAAATCATCCTGTAAAAACTGATGATAGGATAGTTAAAATCGATGATGACAAATACACCTTTACTAATTTTTCAAGACCTGTAAAAATTGGAAGTAAATGTTGGATTGGAGCTAGATCAACTATTCTTCCAGGTGTAACTATTGGTGATAATGTTGTAGTTGGAGCAGGAAGTCTTGTAAATAAAGACATTCCAGATAACTCAATAGCTGTAGGTTCTCCAATTAAGATTATAGGAAAAACTGATGAGTCTATTTAAATTCATTTAAACTTGCTAAAGGAAAAATAAAATCCATTATGGGACTTTTTTTACAATCCTTTTTTAATTTTTCAACATTTAAAGCTTCTTTTTCAAAACAGTAATTTCTATCAATGGTAATTGCCTTATGACAATCACTTTCCAATAGATAGCTTATAAAAGAACTTAAATCAATTATTTTAATTCCTATGTTATTTTCAAAAATATCCTCTTTAACAATATCGTAATAGTCAAGTAAATCCTTTAAACTTGTAAATATAGCTATTTCCTTATTGTCAGACATTGGAGTATAATTAATAGCTATACTTTCATTTTCAAATCTATCAATAACTTTGTATTTTTCAATTTCCCTTAAATCAATATAACCATTTTTATTATAGTTAGCTATTTCGTCTGTATAATAAACAAATGTGAAAAACAAAGTATTTGCCAAAATAGATATTATATCCTTATCACTAAAGTCAAATATTATATTTTTACTGTTTATTACCTTATCACTCTTTTTGTTAATGTTAATTTCACAGGGCATTACAGATACAGCCTCTCCCATCAATTCAACAATTTCATCTGGAAGTTCATCCTCAAAATTTTCCTTGTTATAAATTTTTGTTATTGTATGTTTGTATCCATCCTCTAATTCAAAGCTTAATTTTATATTTGTGTCTATCATTTCTAAAAATTTTTGAAGTTCTTTATTGGAGCTATTAAATAGAATATCAGACATTTCTTCTTTTGAAATATTAGCTTGTTTATTTAAAACTGATTGTTTTTTAGGAACTATCGATTTTAAAAAATCCTTATCATTTAAATTAAACGCAACAAATCGATTATCTATAACATCTGAATCAATTAAGGTTTCTTTTATGAAATCGTCCATGAAATTTTTTTCAATAATTAAATGATCTGTAAAAGGGTTCAAACAACAACTTTTATTTTCCTTTAATGCAGGTTCTATTATACAATAAAGTGAAACAGGGAAAAATATTAGTTTATCGTCATTTAAATTAGTTAACTTTTTAAATTCTTCATATTTCTTAAAATCTGTAAAAAGTGGATGGTATGAACCTTCTGGTGTTTTATAAGTTAACATTCCAAAATTATCAGTAAAGATTGTAAATAACGTAGCTTTTGAAAGACTTGTTATATATTCTTTAAATAATTCCTTTCCAATTTTTTTATTATTTTCATATTCTTTTTTTATGTTTTCAATTACCTTTTCTAAGTCTTTATTGTTGATATTAATATGTTCTACATAGGACAAATCCATTATATCACCTTAAATTTTTGTTTTCATGAAAACGTTTTTAAAATTTTAAATCGATTTAATGGATTATTTAGCTATTATAATATATAAATGATTTTATTTTTTAATTTAAACAGAATTACATCATTAAAATAATAATACAAGCAAAAATCAATATTATTTTTATCCAACAATATTGGATAAGAATAAAAAAATAAGAAGAGATATATTTATTAATTCTTCCTTTATATATTTAAAAGAACAATGCCTCATTTTTTACAACAATATCTATTTTATTCGTTTTGTTTAAAACAAATATTATTATAAACCTATTTATACCATAAAAGACTAAATTATAAATAACTAAAAAATAAATTATAATATAGATGTGAAATTTTAATTAAGGTAGGAATATGGAAATTAAGTATGAAGATGATGGAAAGAGAATAATTATTAACGATTATGACAATTTAGATTTTTATAACCCCTCAGAAGAAATAAAAGAAACATCCCCTCTTAACAATCCAATTCTTATTAATTCACTTGATTATGAAGTAGACGTCCTAGAGCCTAGTAATGATGGTTGTGATTTTTTAATTAAAAGAGTGGGAGAAATTTTTAAGAATATAACAAAATGTTATAATCATTCAAAACTTAAAAATAGATCATATGGTGATGTATTTCCGCTTTTTAAAGAGATAATGTATCCTTATTTTAAAAATGCGTATAATTATTCACCAGTAGAAGATTTTGAAATTTATTTTTACAAACAGGACAATCTGGAATTTTTAATTACGGTCTCAATAATATATGAAAATGATGAGATTTTTGTTTTAACTAGAAACAAATTATTTGATATTGATGATGACAATAGTTTAAGTCAAATAAAACAATTACAAAAGAAAATAATTGTCCAAAATGAATCCTTTGTTAAATTTAATAACAGTTTTTCAGATTTTCTAGAAACAGTTAATATACCAAAAGATGAATTTTCATACAAATTCGTTGCAGACAATAGTGAAATCTTAAACAATTCAATTGAAGAAGATTTAAGTTTTGATGAAATAATAAATTACATAAAACTTGAAAATAAAAAAATAGTTGATTTTACTTTATATCTAGATGTTTATGATATTACATTACATATTAAAGCTCAAAAAGTGCTATTTAACAATAAAATAGCTATAGAACTTGCAATTATAGATGAATTAGATAACACTGATATTATAGAGAAATTTATAGAAGCACATGCTGACAAAACTCACTTTAATAAAAGTTCAATTATATTATATAACACTATAGATGAAGTCTATCAATGGCCCCATGAGATATATGAGCTATTAGAAATCGATGCTCCCTCTCCTGATGACTATAAAAACAATTTGATTAAAGATTATATTTTTAAAGAAGACTTTGAAGATATTCATAAAGCTTATAAAAAGATATCTCCAGAAAATCCAGATGTTGAATATAACTTTAGAGTTTCAACAAATCATAATAATGTTAAATATCTTCATTGTAATTTATTTGCTATTTATAATGAAAATAAACATTTAGAAAAGATTCTTTACTTTTTAAAAGAAATTACTGATTACGATTTAATGAATGAAAATCTTAAAATTCTTAATGATAATCTAAATATACTTCAATCAATTTCAAATTCAGCACTATGTTATAAAAATGTAAACGGAGATTACATTTGGACAAATAATTTCTTTAACATTGTGGAATATTCAGAGGAGGAATTTAATAAAAAACCTTTTAAATTAGAGAAGTTAATTATTGACAAGGATAAAATAATTTTTGATAAAACATTGGAAAGTTTGACTCCTGAAAAACCTTCAAATAGCTTCAAAGTAAGAATTAGAACTAAAAATAATAATTTAAAATACATTGAAGTATTTATAAGAAACTTTTATGATAAAGATGGAAAAATATTAAGTTCCACATTTTCTATTCACGATATTTCCCATTTAATAAAAATTGAAAGAGACAATTATAAATTAATTTCAGCATTTGATACTGTAGATGCACATTTAAAAACAGCCATTATATTTGAAAATTATAAAGGAAATTTACAATTTAGTAAAATATTTTGGGAAACAGTCGGAATTGAGGCCAATAGATGGGAAAACGGAGGTAAAAATGAATTTGTTAATAATATGGTCAACAAAGAGGATTATCTAAAACAACATAAACTTTTCAGTGATAAAAAATCCAATGAAATGTTTCTTGATATTCTATACAAATACAAGGGAGATGAAAATCAAATCAAAATATTAAAATTCTACCTTAACAGAACCCATAATAATATTTCAGGTTATGTAAGAGATATAACAGACACTAAAAAAAGGAGAAATAACCCTTGAAAAGTTAAATAATGAAAAATCCATACTTCTTAAAGAAGTACATCACAGAGTAAAAAACAATTTACAAGTTTTAAATAGTCTATTGAATCTAGAAGAGAGAGCTAAAGAAAGAGATTCTGATGAAATTTTAGAATCTATTAAAAATAGAATAGCTTCTATGGCTTTGATTCATGAATTAACATATGGATCTAAAAATCTTGAATCTGTTAACCTTAAAAAATACTTTGAAATATATGATTCACAGATATTTGGCTTTAACAGAGAGTCTAACATACGTTTGGAATCTCATGTGGAAGAAAACGTGGATATTCCAATGAAACTAGTTACACCATTAATTTTAATTATTAATGAACTTACGTCAAATTCCATTAAATATGCCTTTGATTATGAAGACAATGAAAATGATAGAATAATTACAAAATCATTAAAGATTGTAGGAGAAAACTGTATTTTAGAATATAAAGATAATGGTAAAGGTATTTCTGAAGAATTTGATATTTTTAATTGTGATGGACTAGGATGGACCATTATCTCCTCATTAATTAAACAATTAGAAGGAGAAGTTGAACAAATCGAAAGTGAAGGATTAGGATTTAAAATAACATTTCCAATTAAAGAACAAATCAATATTTAGAGGGCAAAATATGAATAATGTTTTAGTAGTTGAAGATGAATTGATAATTCAATTAGATATGAAATTTGAATTAGAGGGAGAAGGATTTAATATATTCACTTCAGATAATGGAAAAGAAGCTATCGAAATTATAAAAAATAATAACATGGATTGTATTTTATTGGACATTAAATTGAAAGGAGATTTAACAGGAGTTGATGCTTCAAAAATTATAAGAAAAAACTATGATGCCCCAATCATATTTTCTACAGCCAATGCAGACATGGTTGAACTTGGAAAAAATGATTATTTACTAAAAAAACCTTTCAACATAAGAAATGTCAGTAGTTGTGTTAAAAAAGTTATAGGTGAAAATCATGGCTAGTATTTTAGTAGTAGAAGATGAAGCTATTACCGCCTTAGATTTAAAATTTGGTTTAGAAGATTTAGGTTATGAAGTTATTGATACTGTAGACAACGGTGCTGATGCAATTGATATAGCTGCAGAAAAAAGACCAGATATAGTTTTAATGGACATTATTCTTAAAGGAGATATGACAGGAATTGAAGCAGCTGAAAAAATAAGTGCACTTGGAATACCTATTGTTTATTTAACAGCTAATACCGATGATGATACATTCTTTAATGCAAATAAAAACGCCGTATATGGATTTATAGGAAAACCTTTCCATATGGAAAAACTTAACAATGTTCTTAAATTAGCTATCAAAAGAGCTAAAATTGAATCCCAAAAAGTTAATTTAGCTAAGGGTTTTATAAAAAAATAATTTATAGTTGATATTTTGCCTGAAGAAGATAATATTTCACAAATAGCAAAAGAAGAGTATAATACCGAAAAAAGGTATCATATTTTTGATTCCGAATCCTTAATCAATGGTCAGATAATTCCTGATATTGTACTTATTGATAGTAATTGTGAAGAAAGGGAAAAATTGGAAAACCTAATTAAAAAGCTAGAATTCAACATAATCAGCTATTCAAAAGCTAATGAAGCCTTAAAATATATTAAAAAACAATATCCCGATTTAATATTAATTGATACCAATTCTGAATTTGATACAGAAAAAATTTTAGATGAAATATTACACTTAAATATACCTTCAATACTGCTTATTGACTTAAACAATGACGAAGTTGATGATACTCTACTTGATTTATGCCATAATATTATTTTCAAACCTTACACCCAACGGGAAGTTGAACAGAATATTATAGTTTCTTTAATAGAATATAGTGAAAATTATAATAGGATAATAGCGGCAGAAGACAATATCTCTGAAAAAAATGAAGAGCTAGTAATTGAAAAAATTGGAGCCTTTTTGCTGATTTTTATTTCTGTTGTTTTAATTGTCAGTGGACTTTTAGCCTTTAATATGACTTTCCTTCAATGGCTAGTTTTCATTCCTTCTGTAATAATGATTGTAGTAGCTATTATAAGTCTTAAATCTACAGATGAAATTAAACCATTCGAAATTCCTCCTTTTGTATCCATTATTATTCCTGCTCACAATGAAGAATTTACCATTGAAGATACCATTCGAAGTATTACAGCTATGGATTATAAGCTAGATGGAAAGGATAATTATGAAATAATTGTATGTAATGATGGTTCTACAGATAATACTGGTGAAATCTTAAATAATCTTAAAGAAGAATTCCCTCAACTTAGAATAGTTACTAGAATTCCTCCTCAATCTGGAAAAGGGAAAGGTTTTGTTTTAAATGATGCTCTTCATATCTCAAATGGAGATATTATCGGTGTTTTTGATGCTGATACACGTGTAAAACCAGACTATTTGCAAAAGGTTATCCCATATCTTAATAATGATGAAGTTCATGGTGTTCAATCAAGAGTTAAAATGTATAACAAAGATGAGAATTTTTTAGCTAGAATGCAACATGTTGAATTTGCAAGTTTTGGAAATACATTAAGAGCTAAAGATATTATGAGTTACAATGGTTTTCTTGGAGGAAACGGACAATTTGTTAAAAAAGAAGCTATTATAGAGTCTGGCTATTGGGATGGTTTTGCAGTTACTGAAGATTTAAACCTAAGTATTAAATTATTGTTAAAGAAAAAAGGAATCAGATATTGTCCTGATGCAGCTGTTTATCAAGAAGCTATTACAGATTGGAAATCTTTATTTAGACAACGAACCAGATGGGCAATGGGTAATTTTGAAACATTATTCATTTATTTCCCAAAAATACTTAGAGCTCCTTTATCCACCCTTAAAAAGATTGGAATGGTAGAGCACATTTCATTCTATGCCTTTAATTTATTTATATTTACAGGTTTCATTGTATTTATTATAAATGCCATTGCATGGTTTGTATTTCATCAACCGACAGTAATTAGAATGGAAGCACCTTTAATTGTAGGTATAATTTCTGCATTTGCATTTTTCCCTCCTCAGATAATTTCCTTGACACGGGATAAAACAAATGTCTTATCATTTTTAAAGGATTTATTTGGATATTGGATTTACTGTTATCATTTAATTCCATTATTTTTCCAAACAATGTGGACAATGATAATAAGAAATGAAAGAAGCTGGTCAAAAACAAAACACGTGAAAAAAGCAGGAGAAATCTCAATAGATGAGTAGATTATATGAACACTAAAGAAAAAATAATTTTAATTGTAGTAATAATAGCTGTAATTTATGTTGCAGCTAATTTAAATTCTATTAACAATTTTTTATCAATGGAATTTGATAAAAGTAAAGAAAATGAAGATACTAGAATTATAATACCTGAAAGTTGGAACACTACAGAAGAAATGAACATGTCCAACCAATCTAAATCAAACTTATCCTTTACAAATAGCTATGTAATTGTTGATGTGTGGGATCATTGGCCTGAAGACAATATTACATCAATTTCCGAGAATAAATTCAAAAGTATGGAAGATGGAGGTTATGTTATTCTTAACAAAACCAAATTAAAATTAGATGGAGAAGAAATTTCAAAAGAAATTTTCACAAATCCTTCAAAGGATACCAATACAAGCTGGCAACATATAGGTGTTAACTATGTATTTTCTAAAGAGGATGTAAATTATGCAATGCAGGTTCATTACTTCTCCTGGATCGATTACCATAATGAAAGTTATATGAAAGAAGTAGATGATAGAGCTGAAGATTTAATAGCTAATATGCACAATAAACACTATGACGGATTTTTCTCAGGCATTAATCATATTTATGAATTTGTTAAAGATTTAACTAGCTAATTTAATTAACATTAAAATCACTAAAATATCATGAAATCCATAAAACCATTGAAAAATCTTTAAAATCATAAAATAATAGTAAAGAATGTTAAAAAGATAAATTAAAAAAATGAATAAAAAAATAAAATAAAAAGAGTAAGTTGAAAGCATTAAATAAAAATAATTAACTTTAAATATATTAAATAATAAAAATTTAATTGGTTCATATAAACTCTATTTTTTTTACATGATTTAAAGAGATTCTTTAAATATGTGTATATGAACCTGGTGATAATGGTGGATGAGTATTTGTAAAGTCTCCTTTGGTGGTGCTTAGGAGATAAATACTCATTTTTAAAAAAAAAGATTATAATACTAAAAAACTAATTTTAATCGTTATTTTAATATAATAAATTAACAATATATTATATTAGGTGACAAGATGGGATTATTTTCTAGAGAAACTCCAGAAAAGAAAATATTAAAGGAACTTACTGGAGGATTTTTACTCTCAACTGCTTATAAGGATAGACTTAAAAAACTAGGAATCTCTGTAGAAGACGGTGAATTAATTAAATTTCAAATAAAAGATGAAATTAAAGAAAACAAATTAAAAGCCAGTGAGATTCCCAACCGTTTAACTTTTTTATTGAACCAACAAGTAGAAAAAAATAATCTCAAATTAAGACAAAACAACTCTCCAATAGCTGAAAATAAAGAATTGAATGAAGAGAAAAATGAAATACCTGCACCAAATCAAGACAAAGAACCAAAAATAACTCCACAAAAAGAGGAAAAGGAGCCTGAACCAAATCAAGATAAAGAACCAAAAATAACTCCGCAAAAAGAGGAAAAGGAGCCTGAACCAATTCAAGAAAAGGTGGAAGAGGAAGAACCTCAATTGTCAGATTCAATTGAAAAGAACGAAGAAAAATGGGAAATTTATAAAAAAATCGATAAGAAAAATGTAGCTAAAAAAGAGCTGATATATCTTTCTAATCATGATAATAACAGAACAACCTGTCAAAATTGTGGAAGTGAGCTATTTTTAACTGATAAATACTGTTATAAATGTGGAGAAGCTATCAACAAAGATGTTAAAATTGAAAATGTAGACTTAAATATTGATTTGGAAGAATTGTATAACCAACGTATCACTACAAAATACACTCCTAAATTTAAGTTAGCTTACTGCATATATCTAAAAAATTTAAACGACAATAAATTAGAGTATAAACTTTCCAAATTAAATGTTCCTATTGATAAATTAAAGGAACAAGCATTAAAGGATAATTTTATCCAAGCAAAAATCACTAAAGAAGCATTGAAGAAATCAACTGTAAATGATTTAAAAGAAGTTTTAAAAAAATATAATCTTAAGGTTTCTGGAAAAAAGGATATTTTAATTGAAAGATTACTGGAAAACTTAAATGAAAGTGATTTAAAAAAGGAATTTCCAATTGATAGCTATAAATTAACCGATGAAGGGGAAGAATTTTTATCTTCAAACAAACATCTCATATACTATTCTAAACATCCATTTTTATCTTCCAATATTTCTATTAGCAAGTATGAAAACTCATTTAAAGGTGATACAAACTGTAAAAAACAATTATTAGCTATTTATAATAAATTAGAAGAGGATTTTATAAAAAATAATGATTTATATAATTTTAAAAATTGTTTAAAAGATGAAATTAAAATAGCTAATGATGATTTTGAATTACTTGAGCTATATTTTAAACTTTTCATTGTTAACATAAATGAAAGTTACAATCATAATTCTAATTTAACCGTTGAAGAGGAATATTTAGATTCAATGAATGAATTAATATCCTCATTAAAATTAGAACTTAATCAGCTTCAGGATATTTTTAAAAGCACCTATGAAAAAATCGATTCATCTTCTATAAATCTTTCTCAAAATGCCTTATTTAAATCATTGATTCTATCATTTAATGGAAAGGATATTGAAGAAATAATAGAGAGTATTAAAAATTAGAATTTATTTTTACACTCCATTAATAAATTTTGAATGTCTTCAGAATCTTTTGTAGCTTTAAATGCTAAATAAATTGCATTAACAATAATAAGAAGCAATGTCTCCAAATCCATTGTTTCTTTAACTTCCAAAGCTATTTCAGAATTAATTAAAGGAATATTGTCTTTTTTATATTGTAACTTAATCTCTTCTCTTAAATCAGAATCAATAAACTCTTCCAATATAGCTATTATTATATTTGCAAAGGTGTTTCCAACAATAAAGGAAAATCCTATCTCATCATCATCTAATTTTGTTTCATCTAAAAGTTTATTGAAAGATCCATAGTTTTGATATCCAAATGGAATGAATCTTCCTTCAACTGTATGAGCACAATATTCATTCATCACAGCAAAATCCTGTCTTATTAACATTACATTAATCAATGCTTCTATTGTTGGAGTTTTTTTAACTTCCAATAGATAAATAGCTATTTCTTCAACAATTTCAGCTAGTAAATGATGTGCTAATTCGTGGATTAAAGTAGCTATTTTCTCACTATCATCTAGCCTATCATCAAGTTGGATTGAATTTCCACAGTAAGAACCAAGTTCTTCTCCTTTTGACTTGTATTGCCAGGAAGAAAAAGCATTAACAATAGCTGAAACTTTTTCAAAGGGAGTTCCAAATTCAGAAGCCTCATAATTGCTTTTACCAATTTCTTTAATATTTTCCAATATCAAATTTAAAGTTTCTTCCGTAATTTCTCCCTTATCCAATAGTTCTTCATTTTGTGAGGTGTATAAATCCTCTAAAGATTTTATTGTTGGCTTTGGTTTGATTTTTTCAAAATTATGTAAAATTGAACCGCAACCAACACAGAAATTTCCATTTGAACTATTTTTTTCACCGCAGTTTGAACAGAATATTGTTTCATCCATAGCTATCTTACTCACTAACATTGCCTTCGAGAGTTTGGTTTGTGGTGTTATTAGTCTGTTGTGACAATGAAGAGGATTTAAATTTAAATAAATCCATATTATAGTCTATTGTCTGTTGTAAGACCACTTCCCCTTGAGGATCATATACCCTAATCTCTACATGATCCATTTCTATTAAGCTATTTGATTGTAAATAACCTATTGTGGTTGGACTAGATGAATCACAATAGCTTAGCGGTTGTGAATCAGAACCTACCATTTTTCCATCAGTATTATAAAAATCACACTTTATATCATAGCCATCTTTGTCAAATGGCATGTTTATAAACTCTCCTTCAATATAATAATTATATATTGGATTACCATTTGAAGATCCTTCATGTCCACTTACACCAGTTTTTACTAATTTTAATGGACCGGAAAACACAGATGTCATACTAAGTGCTGCAATAATTATAATAGCTATTACTACAATTATTAAAATCAGTTTCTTTTTATTTCGTTCCATATATATAATATTATAACTGGTTTATAATATATTTTTTCTATATGAATTCTCCTTTTATTGATATTTATAGACTTCAACATTCCAACTTACAGTTTCATAATAGTCAATTGTAAATGTTGTTTGAGAATTTGAAATAAAGGAAATAGAATCTGACTTACTTGCAACATCACTATGAGAATTCCAATCTAAAGCTGCAGATTCTCCATTAGATCCTGAAACATATAAATGATTATCAGCATAATTTTTAATGGGAAATGAAGTTAAATCTATTCTGATTTGACCTGCAGGAATGCTGATAGTTTTAGAACCTGTTCCACTTCCTGAAAATGAACCTATAGATTTCCATTCTTTAGCTGAAGCTTGAGAATTTGAAATTTCTGTTGCAACAGAATCATTTGAATTGTTAAGTTGATATGTTTCATCACTATTATTATTTCCATATATCATATATGCAGCTACACCAATAATAGCAGCTATTACAACAATTGTGATTAAAATAATAATTAAATTAGCTTTATTTGTATTTGTCTTTGTTTTCTTATAGACTAATTCCTCTCCACAATTAGTGCAGAATTTAGCTCCATCCTTATTTTCATATCCACAACTTTTACATTTCATGATTATCAAAGAGTATTTTATTAATTAAATTATTTAATTAATACTATAAAAATATAATATTAATGCAATTACACGAATATATTACTAAAAAACCTATTTGTATATAAATAATATAAGAAGGTCATTGAAATAATTTAGGCAAAAGGATTTAATATATCTTCCAAATCATAAAGCTAAAATAGGTAGATTATATAGAATTATATATTAATGTAAAAAAGTGTTATTAGGTAATAATGATAATTAATAATAAAACATATTAATTATCTAAAATATACTATAGCTATTTTATCATATTTACTTAAATACGTAAAAATGTAATAAAAAAATAATCATTTTTATTAAAATTGAGAAATAGCTATAAATTACTAAGGCCATGTAGATGAAAACATATCAATTTATTGATTTCTAAAAATTTTGAAAAATTCATTAAAATTTTGTATTACTAAATATTTTGAAAAGTATTAAAGCACTATTTCAAGTGTAAAATTTAAGGAAAAACTCAAAAATTTGAAAAATTTGAAAAATACTATAAATGTAGTGAAATGATATAGGTCAAGCTATTGAAATAGCTATAGTTTGACCTACTTTTTTTGGTTAAAAAATATTGAAAATAAATTACTTCGTAATAGTATAGTTTAACGAAGTAAAAATATTTCTAAAATCTGGAAAAATTCCAAAAATTGAAAAATGTCTTATGGCAATAATTCCAACAATACCTACTAATAATATATATTAGCTTTATAAGTAAATATGTATGATAACTATTAGTAGAGGTATATTATAATATCTTAAATTATTAATAATACAATATGTACTATTAAGCCTATTTGCTATAAATGTGATAGATTATATAGTTTTCATCTTTCCGGTTTTTCACTTTACACAATTGTGACATTTCATTTTGCACATTTGTGTCAACTTATAAAAATACCATTCTAATATCCATTATAACTGTTAATTCATAGAATTTAAAATTTTATCCGATACAAAGAAAATATGAAATTACATAATTTTGTTTAAAAAACAAAATATTATCTTAAAGTTCCAATAGGAAGTACATTAACGCCATCCTTTCTTCTATATGCATAAGGGCTTCCATTAACAATTGCCAAAAAAGTAGGTTTTTTCAATCCTTCTCTTTTACTAATTAATTCATTAAGTTTAAGCAAATGTTCAGCTGCTTTATCTTCTTCATTTCCACCTAATTTAAATTCTATTAAAGCATATCTACCATCATCTAAATGTAAAACACAATCACATTCTAAGCCATATTTGTCACGATAATATGAAATATGACCTCCAACAGATTGAGTATAAACACTTAAATCACGAATACATAAATTTTCAAAAATAAATCCAAATGTTTTTAAATCATATAATAAACTATCAGGAGTCAAATTTAATGCAGCCACTGCAATAGAAGGATCTATAAATTCTTTTTTAGAAGTTGATCTTATAGAAGTTTTTGAACGAATATTAGGATTCCAAGAATAAACATTGGAAATTATAAACAATTTCTTCAAGAATTTAAGATAAGAAAAATAACTTGTTCTTCCTATTTCTATAAAATTAGTCCGAATATCCTTTAATATTGTTTCATCACTTGCAAGAGTGGAAATATTACGTGCATAGGATTTTACTAAACATTTAATCTTATCGGAATCCCCATTAAATTCAGCTATATTTCCAATTTCATTATTATATATATTATCCAAATAAGATTTAGCAACAAATAATTTTGATTTTTTAGATTTTTTATGTAAACTTTCAGGCCATCCTCCTCTACAAGTAGCAAAAATTAATTCTTCAAGGGAAAGATCGGATTTGATTCCATCAATATCCATATTAGGATTATTAAATAAATCAATAATTGGAATTTTTCCATTGGATTCTTTGCTTTCATACAAACTCATAGGTTTCATCTTTAAAGTAGCAATTCTTCCAGTTCCTGTATGCATGATTTTAGAAGTATCTACTGTAGTAGAACCTGTTAAAATATATAAACCATCACCACTTAAATCATCTACACTTGTTCTTACAGCATCCCATAATACAGGGGCAATTTGCCATTCATCAATTAACCTAGGTTTTTTACCTTTCAAAAGATAAGATGGTTTTAAAGAAGCTAATTTTAAATTAGATTCCCTATCATCAGGATTTTGAAGTTTTAAAACACTTCTTGCATGTCTTTCTGCAGTTGTAGTCTTTCCACACCACTTAGGTCCAACTATAAGTACTGCTCCAATCATTTCCAAATAATCTGCTAAAATAGCATCTATTATTCTTTTATAATATTCCATAATTTCACATTTTTAATTTTTATTTCACTGAACTAATTTGAGGTAATTGACCGAACTGATTTGATGTAATTGACCGAACTAATTTGAGGTAATTAACTGAACTGATTTGAGATAATTGACCGAACTAATTTGAGGTATTTCACTGAACTGATTTGAGGTAATTCAAATATTTATTTATGATTTAAACTATTTAAATTTTATTAATTCTTAAAATAAATCAATATTGTAATAAAACAACACATAATATCCCCTAAAACAATCTCGTCTGATAAGAATCATCCTTGTTTGGAAATTCAGCCAAATATTCAAAAATCCGATTGACATTATTTTCAATGTTATTTTCATCAGTTTTTCTTTTAAAAAATTCCATCAATTCAGCATTATTTGGACTTGGCAACCTATAGCTATTTCCAAATCTTTGTATGTACTTTTCCTTAAGGCCAGAAAAATGCTCATCAAGCTTTTGGTAGAAATATTGCCTGTTGCCATCACGAAGAGTAACTCCCATCTCAAAACAGATTATGCCATATACATTGAAATCACTGCAATAATCAAGAATCTCCTTGATATTTTCATAGCTATCATTGATATAAGGTAAAATAGGGCAGAGCCAGACAACAGTTGGAATTCCTGCATTGTTAAGCTTTCTTAACACTTTAACTCTCTTTTTTGTTGTGCAGACATTAGGCTCGATGATTTTTGAGAGGCTATCGTCTGAAGTGGTGAGAGTCATTTGAATAACGGCCTTTGAGTTTTCATTGATTTCTTTGATTAGATCTAAATCCCTTAAAATCAGGTCTGACTTTGTAATGCAGGTAAAGCCAAAGCCATAGCTATGGATCAATTCCAGAGCTTTTCTGGTGTATTTCAAATCCTTCTCTTCTGGAATGTAAGGGTCGCTCATTGCTCCCATAGCTATCATACATTTCTGTTTTTTAGCCTTTAAAGCTTTTTTTAGAAGTTCTATGGAATTAGCTTTAACTTCGACATCTGTAAAATCATGAGCCATGTTATATTTTTTGGATCTGGAATCGCAATAAATGCAATTGTGAGTGCAGCCCCTGTATATGTTCATGCCATTTTTGGGTGATAGAATTGATTTTGTTTGGACAAAGTGCATGATAATATATTTAAAATAGTTAATTAAAAAAAATTTTCAAAGAGCAAGAGATTAGTATTAATATGATAAATTAAGGAATTTTATTTGTTTAATAATTTTTCACATAAGTCATCTTTCTTCATAAATTAACACCTTATTTTCACCAATGGAGTTATTAAATTCTTCACTTATTCCACTTACTAATGCTATGTCAACTTCTATGTTTAATGCTTCTTTAACACATTTGTAGAAAAGAAGAAATCCTAATTAAAGACATGTAAGGTGCTTTTTCTATTAATAAATCAACATCACTCTCTTCTGTTTGACATCCTTTAGAATAAGAACCAAAAACATAAACTTTTTTAATTCCATGTTGGCGGGCTATAGGATTCCTCTATTCTTTATTATGTCTAAGGTTAACATAAAATCACTTATGATAATAATTTAGCTATCAAACCTTATTTTTAATTTATTTATAATATTCCTCACTTGAAATCTGATTACCATTAGAATCATAGTAATTTTCATAGATTACTCCATCACTCCCTTGCCATTGGTAAATCGTATTTCCACGACCATCAGAGACATATTCTCCACTTTTTTTAACATACTTGTCGCTTTGTGGTGAATAGACATACTCATCAGAGGAACTTTGTGAAGATGATGACAAGGAACTTTCATCACTGGTATTTTCTGTGATGTTTGTCTGGTTAGTAACATTTGTAGTGTTGTTTACTGTTGCGTTGTAGCTATCTTCTTCATGATTAAATGAAAAATAAATAGAAGCTCCAACAATACACGCAGCTACTATTATACAGACACAAATTATAACTACTTCTTTACTCTTCATAGTATAATATCTGTAGCTATTGTATTATGAAGTTAATGATTAATGAAGTATTGATTGAAAACTTTTTTGTTCGTATTACAATAGCTAGAAATTTCTCTTTTAATGGCTATTCTAATATTTAAATTATAAAATTACACTTTCTCCCACTCATTGTAACCATGGTGTCTATAATATCCGCCAGGACTATCTACAACCTCTCCAACTTCAATAACACGTTCAGCTTGAGGGGAATAAATACTACCATCAGAATAATAAATCATACCATTGGAATCCTCTCTTACAATGGTTTTTTCATTTTGTGATGATGAGGAGCTTTCGTCTTTGACATCCTCTGTTATGTTTGTTCTAATAGGGGTGTTATTTGTAGTTGTATCGTAGTTATCTTTCTCATGGTTAAATGTCAGGACAAGAGTGGCTCCAACAATACACGCAGCTACTATTATACAAACACAAATTATGATTAATTTTTTTGTCTTCATAGTATAATTTTTGTAGCTATTATATATTTAAAATGATTGGGAATCTCTCATCATACTCCTTAGCTATGAAAGGATATCTATATGCATATTCCATAATAACTTCACCAATTTCATTTTCTACTAATTCAATAAGTTCTTTTGAAGGTTTTTCACCTAAAGCCTTACAGATTGTTTCAAAGGCAACTACCAGTTCTCCATCCATTTTCATCACTCTTAAAGGCCAAATCTTACATTCTAAAGGCTTATCCTCCTCACTTAAAATGCACCCTATATTTTAATCTAAAAAAGGACAGGGAACAATGTCTTTTTCATTTTCGTATTTATCCTCTAATTTTAGTCGACCATAGCTATTTTCAATTTGGAAAGCTTCTGAATTATTTTCAATTAAAGTTTCATATTTATCTAATGGAAAAACTAGCGTTTCCCATAGACTGTCTTTTTCAAACACGCAGCAAAATTTACAATCTTTACAAGTTTCCTTTGATAAAACCTTTGATAACATTTAAACACTCCTAGCTATACTTTTTTCAAGTAAATAATCTGGTCTATAGGTCAGTTTTGCCTGTCTCAGTCCTTCAATACCTAAGTCCTGCTCACGTTAATGTAGCTATAGTCAGACCACTGATTTTTAACAAAATCCTGATTTATTACGTTATATGCCTCATCAAACTCTTTATCACACCTTTCGCTGTGGATTAAGACAGTATCTTTTGTGAGCTCCTCTCCTGTTGAAACTCCTATGATTTCATCCTTAACTCTTAATATGCAGCCTTTAATATTTAATTTAAAAAAGTTATCAAACATTTTCTTCATAGCTATTTTTTCATTTTGATTGTCATAAATCTGATTTAAGAGAAATTGCTGAGCTTCTTTTAAGTTAGCTTTATTGATAGTTTCATCGATATTCGTATTTTTCATAAACCTTTTAATCCATCGCCACTTATTTCTTAAGTTAGATCCTTTTAAATTAATTAGTTTATCCGTACTGTAAACATAATCAAATAATCCTCTTAGTTTATTAATTTTATAGCTATTTAAAGAATTTTCATGATTTTCTAAAACCGGGAAAAAGTATAGATTTTCAAAGTCATCTTCAAGAATTTGAATTGTATCAGCTATATCTTCTCCATAAGGGATGTATGCGAAATTTTCGCCTTTGTATTTGCCTATAATACATAAATTATCATTGATAATCTGATATTTGTAGCTGTAATAATCTTTCCACATGAATAAATTAGAAAAATTCTTTTCAGAGTTATTATAGCTATTATTGTTGAAATATTTATCAAAAATAGGCTTGTCTTGTAGTTTAATGGATTTGAACTTGCTCATTATATTCCTCAAAGTTAGAAAGTGATTATCTTTAGAATAGCTATTTTTTAATAACTATTTAAATTAATGGGATTATAGTATATAAATATTTGCACAGTGCAAGTTTTTAATATGAGTAATCTTAAATGAAGATTATATTTATTTTTCAGATAGTTTTTCTAATAACTCAATAATTCTTTCATTTTGAGAAATAATAGTATTATTTTGAGATATAATATCATCGTGCTTTAAACATAAAGTAGCGAGAAATCTTCCATTAATTTTATGTGCAGAAGAAGCAATACCCTTTACATATTGTTTAAACAATAAATCCGCATATTCAACTTCATTTTTATAGGAAGTTAAAACTGCTTGTCTATCAACTAACTCATTAATATCTTTTGCATTGAATTTTTTCTGTTGTTTTTTCTGTAGTATAGAGGTTTTTTGTGGATTAAACTTTGAATTCTCATCTAGTTTAGAACCACAACTTATACAATAAACATTTTCATCATCATTTTTCTCACCGCATTTAGTACAAAACATTTAATCACCTATTTCTGTGCCACATTTAGGGCAATATTTTATATTGTTTCTACTGGATTGAACTATTAATATAGAATCAGATTTTGTATTAAAAGAATAAATTGGATATAAAAAAGGTAAAAGACAGAGTATGAATAATATTATAATATCTATTCCATTTGGATATAACCAATTCATTGCCCCATTCAACCACGATAAAAATACAATTTCTAAAATAACTAACAATCCAAGTATTATTTTATTACCAAAATTAGGTTTATAAACTAAACAAAAATTAGGATTGTTTTCTTTAATACGATAATCTTCTAATTCATATTTTGAAATTGTTTTAATAAATTTATTTGAATTAACAACTTCTACTTTTTGAATTCTCATATAATTTTAATTTATATTTAATAATATAAAATATTTTAATCCATGATTTAATCTATAGGAATATCTAAGAATAGAACAGAATAAGATTCCATTTGATCAATTAAAATTCCGCCATCATTCAATTATTTCTAGAAAAAAGATTAATATAATTTGAAACTTTAAAATTAACTATTATAATTAATCCCAAAATGGACTGATTTATAATTATAAAACATTTCATTCCCAAAATGGACTGATTCGTACATTTCAATCCTAATTTAGTCTGATTATACTATTAAGTCTATTTTAAAAATTCCAGACTATAAAGTCTATTTTGAACCAATTTCAATACTATAAAGTCTAATTTAAAATTTATAATAGCTAATGTAAACTATTATTTGATTGTTATTATATTAATAGCTTGTCCTAATATGAAAATTTTTCAAATAAAAATTAATTTAAATTAAAAAAATTATAGTTATTAGTATGAATAAAAAATATATTTATTTACTTATTATAGTAATAGTTGTTTTAGCTATTGCAATTGGCCTAATCTACTCATCTCAAGAAAAAGCTGAAAGTAAGAATATTACAACCAATATAACTAATAATACAACAAATATAACTGAAAATGAAACTGTTAATCAAACCGATAATGTAAATCAGGCAAGTTCTTCATCAAAAACTTATGAAAGCTCTTCTAAAAGTTCTTATTCTGAAAGTGCGGATGAGGATGATGATGGAATCGTTTATACCACCGACGATATTGTCGATGAAAACGGACATTATGATATGGATAAGGTAAATTATTATAACCAAAAAGCCATTGAAAAATATGGCCATATTGGATAAAAAAGGTTAATATTAACTATTAACCTACTAATTCAACTTTAAAGAATTCATAGCTATCGGCAACCTCAAAATCAACCCCCGTATCTAAAGCCTCAAAGTGTTTTTTACCACATTTTATTTTATTTTCCTCGGTTATTCTTCTTGTATCTGAATCTACATTTCCTTTTGTTTCAATGACAAAATACATGTTTTCGTTTCCTTCATCATCTTCACATAAAATTGCCCAATCAGGATTATATCCTCCAATTGGAGTGTTTATTTTAAACCAATAAGGAAGTTTAGTGTATAACTTAACTTCAGGATCATTTTCTAAATTTTTAGCGAATTTCATCTCTACTTTACTATCACATAAAATATAATCATAGACAGATTTATCATCACTTTTAACAAGATTTTTACCTAAATAGCCAATAATCTCATCTTTTTCGAATTCTTCTTGAGAATAAAATTCATCTAATTTCTTGTATTTAATTCCATCAAAAATCAATTTATTCAATTCTTTTTTGATGATTTTTAAAGCAGATTCCATATAACTTTGAGGATTAATTTTAAATTGGTTTAATGTGTTTGTTTGTTTTAAAATAGCTACAATTGTTCTTCTAGTTAAATCTGTTTCATTTTGAAGATAAGTAACAATATCTGGTAAAGCTATTTCATATTCTTCCGCAGAAACTGTTGTAATCCTTCCATTTTTCTCAGCTTTTACACCCGCTGCATCAATAGTTAATCCACTTTTCGTATATATTAATTTAGGTGGTTTTACATTCATTTCTTCATCTAATGTTTTTACACAGTTTCTAATTAACTCATCAGAATCATAATCAACTGAAAATGTTGTTTTTCTGTTGATTTTTTTCCAGAATTCTTTAAAATCATCTCCTAAAAATACATGCTTATTTACCTTCACTTTTCTTTTTTTAGTAGCATCTCTGACTTCTGGTTTTCTTGTACGTTCTTTAGTCAACTCGACTATCTCATTTTTTATAGGTTCAAAACCTTCAGGAACAGATACATTACCTTCATGAATAGCTATTTTTAATGCCTCTTGAACTTTACCTTTACCATTTATATAATTCATCTTTTTAAAATGTTTAAATATTTCTAAAGATCCTTGAGTGTTTATAGGTTTTAGCTCACCCTTATTATTTTTCATCTTAATATGTGAAAACATGTTTTTTTCAATAATTCCAAATTTAATCCCTTGATCTTTTTCCATTTCTATTTGTAAAGATTTTGCAAACTCTTCATAGCTTTCATTAGCCATAATGGTTAGTATATTACTGGAGTTATCTTTAATTCTTTCTCCTTTTTGATTTACACATAATCTTAATCCTCTTCCAATCTCCTGACGTTTTTTAATGTTTGATGAGGTTTCATTTAATGTACAAATCTGGAAAACATTAGGATTATCCCATCCTTCTCTAAGTGCTGAGTGAGAGAATATAAACTGTAGATTAGAATGAAAACTTAAAAGTTCTTCTTTATCTTTCATGATTAAATTATATGTGTCATCATCAGCATTTGTATTTCCTTTAGTGTCTTTAATTTTTCCTTTTTTATCTGCTGAAAAATAACCATTATGTACTTCTTCTACTGGAATTCCTGGATTTAGATCCCTGTATTTAGGTCTTTTAATTAATTTTTCATATTCCTCTTCAAAAATTTGAGCATAAATACCTTTAGTTGGATTTCCCTCTTCGTCATATTGCCTATAATTGGCTACTTTATCAATGAAAAATAGACTTAAAACTTTAATTTCTTTCTTTTTTAAACTCAATTGTTTATTTAAATGTTCCTCAATAGTTTTACTGATTTGAGCTCTTTTAATATAAATATCATCTAAATCTCCAGAAGAAATATCTTTTCTTAAAATATCTCCTTTTTGTGTAAAAGATACAAATTCACTTCCATCTTCACAATAAATTTCATCTACAGTATAACCTTGATAAATATCTCTTTTTGTAATATCTACTAAATCATCACCTTTTTTGACTTTGACTTCTTTTCTTGAAATTTTTCCATTTTGCATTACATCTACTTCTATTTTAGCTGTAATTGGAGAGGATTTATTGTTTGTTGAGATTAATTTCATGTAAGCTTCATTATGATAATCTTGAGATTGTATACTAGCTACTTCAATTTCTTTTACAAGATGCTTTTCATAAGCATCAACAGCATCTAACTTATAAATTAGATTTTGAATTTCTCTGTGAGTTGCAGAATATCTTAAAGTAAATAAAGGATTTAGAGAACTTATTGCTTCTTTTGCAGTATCTGTACTAACAGAAGATTGAGGTTCATCAATAATAACAATAGGGTTGGTTTGTGAGATTAAATCAATCGGTTTATAACCACTTAATCTATCATTTTCTCGGTGGATAATATTTGCTTTACCAATTTGACCAGTAGTTTTAGATTTATCTTTAAAACCTTTGTTAAAAGCATCAATGTTAATAATCATGATTTGAATATTGTTATTAACAGCAAAATTACGAACCTGTTCTAATTTTGAACTATCATAAACAAAATAATCATAAAGAATATTATCATATAACTCTTTAAAATGATTTTTTGTAATATCTAAAGTTTTATAGACACCTTCTTTAATAGCTATTGAAGGAACAACAATGATGAATTTAGTAAAACCATATTTCTTATTTAATTCAAAAATAGTTCTTAAATAAACATATGTTTTACCAGTTCCTGTTTCCATTTCAATATTAAAGTCTAAATCTTTTAAAGAATTACTTAAACCTAATTTATGAAAAGATTGAACTTTTCTTAAGTTTTCTAAAATATCTCCTTTAGATAATTCTAATTTATTTCCAATTCCTTGACCCTTATCAAAAAGTCCTTCCTGCCCAGTAACTGTAAAATAAGCCTTCATTTCATTTTGACCTTTAAAAAGGTCTGTTACTGATTTTACAGCTTCCTCTTGATATTTAAGGTTAGGATTAAATTGAAGTTCCATCATCCATATCTTCCCTATATTGTTATAAACTCTTCTATTTTATTTGTATTTAATATTTCTTTAATATTAGTTTTGTCTGAATCTGATTTAAAACCATTATCTTTGAATACTACTCTTAAAATATGGCCGTATTTATCTTTAAGTTTGACAATTTCATCAGCTATTTCTTTAGTAATATTATCATCAAGACAAATCACTAATGCTCCATACCCTATGATATATAAGTCATTTTCTTTTTCAATTGGATAAGTTAAATCAATTCCTGATTTAAGCATAATCTCATAGATTAAATCTTCATTTGTTCTATCTGGTTTGATATTGTCAACATATAAAGATTGTTGAAGATCATCATAATCTGGATCCCATTTATCTAAATTACTAGAATCTAATTTGAAAACCTTAAATCCAATGTCTAAATCTTTATTTTCAGATTCTTTTAAAATTTTATCTCCTGCTCTTCTAATACGTTCTTTACCAATTTCACAGATGTTTTTATATCCTACTTTATAAGCTTCAGATTTTTCATCTGTAACTTCTGGAATTTGGACCATGATAAATTTGCGATTTCCTCCATTCTCAGCATTTAAATCCATAACTGCATGAGCAGTAGTTGCAGAACCACTGAAAAAATCTAAAATAATCCCATCATTGCCTGTTCCAATTTTGATTAAATGTTGAATTAAAGATATGGGTTTAGGAAAATCAAAAATTTTAGAATCAAACAAATTACGTAGTTCAACAGTACCTTTTGTATTTAAACATGTAATATTACAATTAGGTGAAGATTCTATAAATTCTTTTTTTCTATCTTTAGTGAATACTCTTTTTTTATCAACATCAATAAAAATTTCAGAAAGATTATTTAAAAATTTTTCTTTACTCCATCTCCATCTACCATATCGCCCATTTAAACATCTGGGTCTTATACATATATAGCCATCATCTACTAATTTCTTTAACGGAGCCTCATAAATATTCTCTTTTTTGGTTAAATCATAATCATGAAGAAGAACATAATCATTTTTCAGAGGATGATAATAAATAGAATAACCCATTTTAGGCCTATTTTCAAGTGTATCTTCATTACTTCCCTGCATTTCTAATGCTCTTAATTTAAACTCTCCAATATCATCTTTTTTATCATACTTTTGACAATTTTTTTTATAAATTTTATTTAAAACAACATTAAATAAATTTTTTGAATAAACTAAAATATAATCATTGTCAAAAATGAAATATTTTGAATCCGATTTAGAACCTCCTGCGATAGATTTTCTTGTAATATTTGCTAAAAAGTTATCTTCGCCAAAAACCTCATCACAAATTTTTTTAATATTGTTTAATTCAATATTTCCAATATTTATAAAAATAACACCTTCATCGCTTAATAAATTTCTAGCTAATTTTAAACGAGGATACATCATATTTAACCAATTGGAATGATATCTACCAGCTGTTTCAGGATTATTAGTTAATTTAACATTACTACACACCCCCCCCCCGATTTGACCTGTGAGTTCTAAATAATTTTCTAAGTTATCTTTGTAATCATCGGAATAAATAAAATCTTCACCAGTATTATAAGGAGGATCTATATAAATCATTTTAACTTTTTCATAATAACTTTTTTGAAGTAATTTTAGAACTTCAAGATTGTCTCCTTCAATATACAAATTTTCGGTTGTATCCCAATTTTTACTTTCTTCTTTACACGGCCTTAAAGTACCAGAACTAGTTTTTTGAGCTTCTTTAATAGCTAAAGATTTTCCAGGCCATGAAAAATCATACCTCTCTTTTCCAATATCAACATTTTCTCCTAAAATTTGTTTTAATTTTTCAAAATCGACTTTATCTTCATTAAAAACTTCGGGAAAAATATTTTTAAGTTTAGAAATATTATCGTCTACAATATCTTTACTTTCACCTGTTAAAACTACTTCTTCCATTAGTACAACTCCTTACGTAAGTTTTCAATAGCTTGTTTTAAACTATAAATTTTCATATTAATTTCAGCCTTTTTATTAAATTGAGTTTCCTTTTTCAATTCCGCTTTTTTTTCCTTAATATCTTGATTAATATAATAAATTTCATTATTTATTTCTTTCACTTTTTCTACAGGAACTGTTACTTCCCGTCCTATTTCACGAGAGCCATTAGATAGAATTATTACATCAACTACTGAGGAATACATTTTATAGAAATCTCCTTGATTTAAATTTCCAATAGCTAATTTATCAAGCAATTTTTCATCAAACTCATCTAAAAAGTTTTCACTTATCCAGGGTGTGTATCTCATGTCTGTAAGAGTAACTTTTCCATAATCTTGCTTACTATTTCTCTTATGAGCTACAGAAATTAGAAATTTATTATTAAGTTTAAAAATTATTATAAGAGGATAGGGTAACCCTCTGTGAATTAAATCAGCTATTCTTTCTAAATACTCAGTTTCTTTTTTTAAAATTACCTGAATAACCTCTATTTCTTCATAATCTTTCTCTTCATCAGAGTATGGTTTAATATTTACTGTTTCAAGTTGAAGTGAGTATAACCATTTAATCTGTTTAATATAATTGGTGAAAATATTTTTATCCCTGGACGACATTTCCGTCTGCTCAAAAAAGTCTTTTTTAGGAATTACAGAATCTACTTGTGCTTCTTTTGGAAATTCTAACATAATATCACTTTAAAATTAAGAATGTTATTAGTTTAAATTCTTCTAAACCTGAAATATCACGTTTTACTGGGTTTGTTCCTCCTTTTGAAAAGAGACTTTTAACTCCAGTTTCTTCCTTTTTACCTAAAATATCTTCAATAGCTAAAGATAATAATTTTGAGTATTTCTCCATGTCTTTTCCATCTTTTGTTTCTTCATCGAATTCTTTAATAAGTTCTGTGTATACTTGATTTTTTCCTGAGCAGAGTTTTTTATAATAATCCATAACCTTTTTAGATTGAATATAATTTAATTTTACTTCTCCATTATTATTTATATAAACTAAACAGTAAGGTGTTAAAATATTATCTTGTTCCTTATCATTTACACCTTTAACTTGTTTTAATAAAAATATTACTCCTGGTTCTGCTTCTTCAAGTTCATCTACAGAAACTATTGAATATAAACCATCTGGTGAGTTTTCAATTTCTTTTTTATGTTCTTTTAAATAATCCATTAATTCTATTTTAAAATCATTAAATGTTAAATCTGTAATGGAAATTGCGTTTGAAATATCTTCTAAGTCAATTACTTCATTCTGGAGTTTTTCAAGTTGGTTTTTACGGTATGTTAAATCATTCATTTCTTCATTGCTTAAAACATTTTCTTCTCCAGTTGCAGATACATCAACTATCATCATTCTATTTTCCACACGATTTTTAAGGTTAATGTATTCATCTAATTCCATATTTGGCCAGAAGTTAACCAGCTGTATTTCCTCGTTTTGAGAGCCAATCCTATCTATTCTTCCAAATCTTTGAATGATTCTTACTGGATTCCAATGAATGTCATAGTTAATTAAATAGTCACAGTCCTGAAGGTTTTGACCTTCTGAAATACAATCTGTTCCTATTAAAATATCAATTTCCTCATCCATTTCAGGATTGATAAGATTTCTTTCTTTAGAAATAGGAGAAAAACTTGTTAAAACATCGTTTATATCTTTAGTTGGTAAATCTAAAGTTGATTTGTTTGCATCGGAACCTGTCACTAGTGCAGTATGAATATTATATTTTTCTAAAGCCCACTGGGAAATATTTTCATACAGATACTTTGCAGTGTCTGCAAAAGCTGTAAAAATCAACACCTTTTTATTTTCTTTATTTATTGGATTGTTGATTTTGTTTGTTATAAGTTCTTTTAAATCCTGAAGTTTTTGATCTCTTTTTGGAGTTATTTTATTTACATCATTTAAAATATTTTCCAGTTTCTCCTTATCTAATTCTAAATCCTGCTTCCATTTTATTAAATCCATATCGGCTAGAAGAACTTTTATTTTATCTCCAAACATTTTATCTTCAAATTCATCTTCATCTGGATCAATTAAGTTAATATCAATGTCTGATGTTATATCTTCATTTTTTTCAATTTTCTCAAGAGCTAAATTAATTTTATACAATAATTTATCAATTGTAATTTTAAATGCATAGATTGAACTTTCAAAACGTTTTAAAAGATTTACTTTCATTAATGAAATAATACTTTTATCACGATCACTTTGTCTGAATTTAGACTTACCATCGCCCACTTCCTGATCATATTTGTTTTCATAAACTTCAATTCTTTCAGGTAAAATATATGAAAATGGACTGTAAACTCCTAAATTGAGTTTTTCCATTTTATTATTTATTTCACTGAAAGAAGGAAATTCCTTTTGAATATCCACATCAGAACTTTTATTTATTGGGGTTAATCTTTTTGGAAATTGACCAATTTCATCTAAATTATAATATTTTTCAATATGTTTTCTGCTTCGAGCTATTGTAAATGTATCTAGAAGTTTAAAATAATCGGAATCCATCATGTCAATAAATGCTTCTCCTGTTCTTTGAGAATTAGGAATATTTGACCAACTATTGAAAGTACCTTGAGCCTTTTTAAGAACATGATTAATATTTTTTATTCCATATTCTTCTAATGCTGTTGGATTATCTTCTGTGATTAATGCAATCTGATTTTTAATATCAGTCATTTTGTTGTTAACAGGAGTAGCTGAAAGCATGAGAAGTTTTGTTTTATGACCTTCTTTAACAATATGATTCATCAATTTTTCATATCTTGTCATTCTACCTTCAACTGCAGGATTGTTTCTAAAATTATGAGATTCATCAATAACAACCAAATCATAATTTCCCCAATTTATTGAGGATAAGTCAATGTCACCAGACCTTCCACGTTTACGGCTTAAATCTGTGTGGTTTAAAACATCAAATCTGAAACGATCCTCATCAAAAATATTTCTTCTATCATTAAGTGTGTAAATAGTCCAATTTTCCCTTAATTTTTTAGGAGATAAAACCAAAACCCTATCATTTCTTGACTCATAATATTTAATTATGCCAAGAGCAGTGAAAGTCTTACCAAGTCCAACACTATCAGCAATTATACAACCATTATACTTTTCAATTTTATCTATTGCTCCAATTACAGCATCTTTTTGAAATTTATATAAAGTATTCCAAATCTTACTTTCTTTAAGTGGATTACCCGGTTTAACAATCTCCTCTCCATTACCAAGACTATTAGAGAAAATATGATATAATGTTTTAAAGTAAATAAACTCTGGAGTTTTTTCCTTATACATTATAGCCATTTGATCTAAAACCTCTTCTTTAACATCCTCTAGCAAATTTTCATCATTCCATAATGTATCAAAGTTTAAAAGATGAGCATTAGCTATTTCATCCCCAATAAAAACAGAGTTCATGTCAACCCTATCAGATGAAGTAATTCCCAATCCATCAGTAGTAAAATCAACAGTTCCTGTAATAGCTACATTATCATTAGCTTTGTTATCAATATGAATCATACGAGGATGTGCTGGATTTTGAGTTTTAAATGATTTAATATCAACTTTATTCTTAATCCACTCAGAACAATCTTTAGAAATATAACCTTGTGTCATTTCATTTTTAAGTTTTATTTCATAATTATTACCAAAAATATCATTATTGTCAATATAGAATTGTCTTAACTCTTTATTACTATTTTTAACAAAATTAGGAGATGTGAAAATAAAACGCATGTTGTCAATTTTATTCAACTCTTTTTTAAGCTCATAATAAGCATACATTGTAAAATAAGCCGAAATAACAGATAATTTTGAACCTTTTTTAACATTATCTTCAAGTTCTTTATAAACTGTTTCTCCCATTTGATTATTTATTGTTTTACATTCCACAAAAACAACTCCTTATATTATATTTATATATGATTTATTAATATATTTATTTAAAAAGTGAAATGATACTCTGATTTAATGTCAAAAATAAAAAGATATCTAAAAGGAAAAAAGAAATATGTTCGTATTTCTAATGTCTCTGTTTATCTGAAATTAATAAGAATAATAATTCTATATTTAAGTATAACCTAAGTATCAACGACAATATATTGAAGAAAAATTTGATAAAAAACAAAATTGTTTTAGAAAATTTAATTTTGATATATAAAAACTCGATAAAGAAACCCTTTAAATTCTAGAAAGAAAGGTTAGAGAAAAATTAATGTAGAAAATAAGATTATTAAAAATAATAGATTCATTCAAAATATAAGAATTGATGTTTCTCATAAAATAGAAAAAGAAGATCATTATATAATATCGTGAGAACTAATTTTGAACCTTTCTTCAGTTATATAATGGTTCTTTTCAATTCTTTATGTCCTTCCATTACAAAATAAATTAAGATATCTCTTCATTAAAATTTTATTTTCCTCTAAATAAATTTTCTAGATCAATTATTATGATAAGCATTTTTTATTTGCTCTTCAGCTGATTGAGCTTTTTTAAATCATTTTTAACATTTTTATTTTCAAGAATTTTTAAAAAAATATCTTTTTTATTATTGATAATATTATTGAAACCATATCTGAATTTAGAATCTGTTTTTAAAATTGTTAATATCATTTTCAGTTAAATTATCACGTTCCAATGATTTTTCAAAGGTTTGATTAGATTTAAAACATTTATATCAATATTCCATTTAAATTCTATTTTCTTTTTAAATTAAAATACTTGCATTATGCAAATATTTATATAAGTTAAAAAATATACTTGTATTATGCAACTAAAAGGAGTTTGAATAAATGGAAGAAAACCATGAAAATATAGACTTAATCAAAACAGATTATAAAAAAGCTATTAGAAACTTTTCCATTACCATGATGAGTTCTCTAATATTTTTAATGTTATATAATGTTACAGACAGTATTTTTGTATCTGGAATTAATTTTGATGCATTATCCGCATTAGGATTTGTAAATCCATTATATATGTTTATAATTTCAATAGCTCAAGGTCTTGGAACAGCAATGGTATCAGTAATGTCAAGATATATTGGAGCAGAAGAAAAAGAAAAAGCAAACAATGTAATATGGCATACTATCATCATTACAGTAATAATTTCAATAATCCTCTTAATATTTGCATTTACCGGTCTTAAGGACATATTAATATTAATGGGAGCAAAATCAGTTATAAATTATGCAATGGATTATGCTCAAATACTATTCATATTTTCCATAATATTAATCTTAAATACGGTATTATCAAGTATTTTAAGATCTGAAGGAGATATGAAAAGAGCAACCTATTGTATGATAGGAGGATGTATTTTAAATATAATATTAGATCCAATTTTCATATTCCTACTAGGTCTTGGAATGAAAGGGGCAGCTATCGCAACAATATTGGCATCAGCCATTCCCATTATAATATTAACTTACTGGATATTTATTAAGAAAAACACTTATCTTAAAACCAGTATTAAACACTACAAACATAATATAAAACATTACAAAGAAATTATTTCACTAGCAGTTCCAGCTACTTTAGAAGGATTTGTCACAAACTTTTTATTTATATTCGTTAATCTAATGTTGGTAACAATTGGTGGAAATCTTGAAGTGGCAGGTTTTACAGGTGCCTGGAGAATAATAACTGTTGGATTAATACCTTCCTTAGCAATTGAAGCAGCCATATTAACAGTAGCTGGAGTATTCATTGGAGCTAAAAACTGGGTAAAGGTTAATGATATCTACAAATATTCAATAAAATTTTCAATGGGAATCTCAACTATAATAGCTATAGTGTTATTTATATTCTCAAATGAGATTTCATATTTATTTGTTGCATTAAACAATGAATATGAATTAGCAGGAATTATTTCTAAAATTATCAAATTGTTCGCAATATATATTATAGTAATGCCGCTTGGATTGACTTCAACTGCAATGTTTCAAGCATCAGGAAAAGGATTTACAAGTTTATTCTTAGTAATTTTAAGAGACATGCTTTTATCTATAATATGTGCATATATTCTAGGATTTGTATTTAATTTTGGAATAACGGGAATTTTTGTAGGTATAGTAATTGGAATGATAATAGCTGCAATATTTAGTTATTGCTACTTCACAAGATATCTAAAAACAGTTTCTTAAATGAACTAATTTATAACTATTCCACCATTATCTTTTTTAAATAGTTAACTATATTGTTAATCAAAAACAATGATTTTATATGGCCAACAACTCACAACATTTTAAAGAAATACTAAAGGATATGAATACTATTGCTGATTATAACTCATATATCAGTAGAGGATATGAAATTCCCCTTTTTTTAAAAATTAATGAATATGATCTGGAACATCACAATTACCATATTTTAGAATATATTTATAACCATGACAAGATAATACAAAAAGAATTATCTGAAATCTTCTATAGAAATCAAAGCACTATAACCAGATCTTTAAAAAAATTAGAAAGAAAAGGATTTATAGAAAGATATCATGGGAAAAATAAGAAAAATAAATATATTAAATTAACAGAAAAAGGAACATCAGCAATAGAAGAAATTGAAGAATATAAAAGAGATTTAGAAAATGAATTTTTAGAAAATTTTACAGATGAAGAAAAACAAACTTTAAAAGATTTATTAAGCAAATTAAGTTCAAATATAGCTAACAATAAAATGTGGAATGAATAAGAAAAGTTTTACCTTCAAAACTAATGAAATAATATCTAAATTAAAGCAGCAATTTCTTTAAGTCTTAAATCAATCAATTCCCAATCTTGATTTAAATCTAAGGTCTTTACATAAATCTTATTACCCTTAATATTATATTCTAGATCAATATCTTCGCCAAGAGATGCATAAAGAAGCATTCCTTTAACATTACCTTCAAAATCACTATTTTCAACATAAGAATTTATGATAGAGATTAGCTGAATTTAGTTTTCCATTCTCCAAGAAATTTTTATAAAACTTAGTATCTATTATCAATTGAGAATCTACTTTTTCTAAAACAATGTCTGTTTTCATAAGAGGCAGATATTCCTCATTATTTGTAAAAGGGTCTGACTCTAAATTCCAATTAATTATTGGTCTGTGAACTTTAATATTCGTCAGCTCTTTTTTGTAAAAATTAAAGACAAAATTTTCATATAAACTAGCTAATTCTTTTTCATAAATTGTAACAAAATCTTTAAAATGTATTTTACCATCTAAGCTATCCTCAGGAAGTCTATAAGTAAAAATCAGCTCACATATTGTAATAGCTAAACTATAATAGCTATTATTTCTGTTCCAAGTTAAATCATGAAATATTTTTTCACTGAGTTTAATATTATCAATTTCTTTAAAAAATGGTAAGAATTTCTTTAACTCTTTTTTTAAGTTTTTTTCAACATTTTTATTTCGAATTAAGTTTTCAATTGTAGTTTTAATAATTCGGTTAAACACTACATTTTCACTAAATTCATCAAATTGATAGTTTAGTTGTTTATTTATTAAAAAAATTATTCTATTAATTCACATGAAAATTCCGTGATTTTATAAGACCTCTCAGAATTTTCCACTATTCTAGACCAACTTGAAACATAAAGAACAAATTTTTCCTCGAAATTGTCATATTCTAAAGTATATAAAAACCCGCCATACATTCCAGGGATGGGAAAATATCTATTTTTATTTAAAAGACTAAAATCTAGCCTTGGTAGATGAATACCTTTTAAATATTCCTTTTTAATTGAATGATTTAATATAAGATTATGAAATTTACGCTCAATACTGTTTAACTGTTCTCTATAATATTTATTCATCAAAAAGAATAGCTCAGGTAAACTAATATCATGTGACTGTGCAAAATCAGCCAAACAATCAAGAATTGTAAAATCATCATCCAACTTTTCTTTTCTTAAACCATCCTCTATTTTTTGAACTTTTAATTTGGAAAACATTATTTCATTTCTATCATCTATATTTTTCTTAATCCAATTTTTTAGAGAACCTTTTTTTAAATTAAAATCCTCTTCAATAGTAAAACATCTCTTTCCAGCTAAAACTTCTCTATATGCTCTTTCATAGACATCAAAAGTAGGAGGAGTGTAGGCTAAATCCTTATATTTTTCATAAAAGTCTTTATATTTTTTTCTTCCTTTTTTTCCTTGTCTTAACCAATAGCTGATTGTTGAGACTGGAATATCAATAATATCTGAAATCTGTTCCATATTTTTATTTAGCCAAAACAAGTCATTAATTTCTGATTCTATTTCCTTTGTAAGGGATGGGTAGAATTTTTCCTTAAATATCTGATAATTGGTATCATGAGAGGAGGAATAAATTGCAAAATCAATTAGTTTAAAATCATAGAGAAATGGTTTAATAGCTATTTTAAAAGCTTCAGCTACAATTTCTGGAGGGTTTTTAAATGCACCACATCCAAAAGCCCCTAATATTAATACATCAACATTATTATTTTTAGCAATCTGTAAGATTCTTGTAATCCTTTCAACAAATATTTTAAGTAATTCTTTTTCATTAAAACCTTTATTTCCCCTTAAGTTTGGTGCAGCACATGTTATTACATCCACCTCAAACCAATCTTCTTTATTCATAAGTTCAGGATAGAACTTGTCTTTTTTAAAGATTTTAACATCTGGTGTGTAGATACAATCATTGTTGTAAAGATTTGTGGTGTTTGCATGTTTATGGTAGAAATCCTTTTGAGCTAATGAGTGTGAAATACAAGGATACAATGTTGAGCAGCGACAGATTGATTCTTCTTGAGCTTTTGATCCTTCAGCTACACCTCCACCAGGGTGTGTAAAAGAAGCAAAATTCAAAACACCTATTTTTTCACCTTTATATTTTGAAGTTGCCTCAAGTGTTCTTGATTTAGTTACTTTAATTTTAGCTTGATTTTTAAATCTTGGTAGGCATGAAAAATCAATCTTATCATCTTCTAAAATGATTTTTTGAAAATTAAGGGAATATTCAATTGATTTTAAAAGCTCTTCATCAGATTGATAAATTTTTTGAGTATCTTTAAAAATTTCTATTAACCTTTTATTTACCATAATTTCTACCCTAATCCTTTAAAAAAATTTTAAAGCTAATTGTTACATCACCATAATCAATCTCTTCAATAGATTCTACAATCCCATACAATCCTTTACCATTATCTAACAAGTGGGATAAAACATAATTATCCTTTCTTGGAACATAACCTATTTTTTCATTATTCCTTTTAACAACAATAGCTTTCTTATCATATTTGTTTTTAGGTTCTCTAAATAGCTGTAGTTTATCTTTAACCTTTATTTTATCAAAAACTTCTTCTCTATTAATATAATAAAACCATCCCGCCAAATAGAATTTGCCAAGATATATATCCGACTTAAATGGTTTATGATTTTTCCCATGGAGAAATCTAACTGTGGTAGCTATTTCCTTTGGTGGCTTTTCAATTTCCACTGAAAATCAACTCCTCCAATTCTTGCTTATAAAAGTCCAAAACTTCCTTGTAGCTATTTATTTCATTTTTTAAAAATTCAATATATTCTTTGGTTTCAATTTCATTTTCAACTATTTCTTTTTTATTGTAAGGATATTCCTCTTTATATTCGGCAATTTTTTCTTCAAGATTTTCTATTCTTTTTTTAAGATAATCCTCATCTCCTTCAATAGTGTCATTTTTACCATTAACAACTTCATAAATAGCTCGAATACCTTCCACATCCCCATGTTTAAATGAAAAGGTAGCTCGAATAAATAAATCTTTTTCTTTTTGGGACAACCCTTCATTTAAATCTGGATGGAGTTTTTTTACAATGGTTTTATATTTATTTCTTATTTCTTTAGCGTCCTGTTTGGTTAAAACAAGGGTTGGATTTTTCAATGAATTGTTGAATTCTTCTTTTTGTTTTTCTAGATTTTCCTGATAACTTTTAAACTCTTCATCCAAAGATTTATTAATTTTTTCCATGTCAATTTTTTCTTGTTTGTTTATCTTGATTTGAATCAGCTGAATTTTCCTTTTTATCCTTTCAATTTCCAATTCTAACTGATATAGTTCAATTTCAAAAAATCCGAACCGTGAAACATATCTATGTTCAATGCTAGGGCCTATTCTATTTACCAAATCTTCATATTCAAATAAAAGATTAGAAAGCTTGTCCTTTAAATGGTTTAAATCAACTGGTATAGGAAGAATAATATCACCTGGTTAACATTATGTCATTACAATTAATTATATTTAGTTCAACCAATAAAATTATTTCTTAGTGATAAAATGCCAAGCTCAGAAATTGGAGATTATGTAAAGTTTACAAAGGTAGGTAGCGAGGAATCAATAAAGGTCAATCAGAAATATCTCTCATTAAGGGAAAGTTCAAACAAGCTGATGGCTTTTAGTATGAAAGCTCCAATCTTTGAAACAATAGAATTTGAAAGATTTTTTGATGGAATGTCCTCCTCAGATAAGGTAAAGGTAAATATTGGTGGGACAGGTGGTTTTGGAGCTAATTTTAGAGGATTGGTTCTTGGAAAAGAGAACAATTACTCCCAGGATATATCTCACTTTATTTTATATCTGGAAGAGTATAAATGTCCTAAAAAGGAAGAGATTAAAAAAATAGGTAAATCTTCACATAGATTCAATCCAAAGGTAAAGGTTGGCAAACATGAATAGCTGTGAAGATTTAAAGGAGTTGTTAGAGCTTAAAGAGGGAGAAATCGACGAGCTTAATTTGGAAATAGCTAAAAAGGATGAAAAAATCAACAAGTATGCCAGCTATATCAATAAGCTTAAACATGAAAATGAACTTTGTAAAGTCAAGCTAGACAACGAAATCAACAATGACAAGGCCAAACTAAAAGAGTTAGATGATTTAAACAATAAAATCAAAGAAAAAGAAGCTATTATTGAAGATAAGCAGGATCAAGTTAACTACCAAAGAGAATTGCTTGATGATTATCGCACACAGATTAAACAAACTACAGAAAATCTTGAACTGCAGCTTAGAAAAATCTCAAAGAGCTATGAAGGACTTTTAAATCAAAAGGATTTGATAATCGAAAAACAGGATAAAATCATTGATAATTTAAATAAATCTGTCGAAGATATTACCAAATCCAGTAAAATTAATTATAAAAGTCTTGAACTTCAAAATAAGAAATATGAAAAGATTATTGATGATTTGAGAAATTGAAATTTTTAAACATTTTAAAAATATTTTTAACATAATTATTATATATCACAAAAAATAAAAAAACAAACATGAATACACTGATGAAAATAATAATAGCAATAATAGTACTACTAATAGCTATATGGGCAAACTCATTTATTCCAGGAATTTGGCTACTGGTAATAATAATAGCTGTAATAATCTATTATATCATAAGTCTTTACAACAACCTTGTAGATAAAAGAAACTCCGTTAAAAATGCATGGAGTAAAATCGATGTACAGCTAAACAGAAGAGCTGATTTAATTGAAAACCTTGTCCAGACAGTTAAAGGATATTCAATTCATGAAAAGGAAACACTTACAAAAGTAGCTGAAGCAAGATCAGGACTGTTAAACTCAAATACCGTCCCTGAAATTCAAAAATCTAACGATTATCTTTCAGAATGTCTAGCACAGCTATATGCAGTATGTGAACAGTACCCAGATTTAAAGGCTAGTACCAACTTCTTAAAACTACAATCACAGCTGGAAAATCTTGAAAATTCAATAGCTCAATATAGAGAATCATACAATAACTATGTATTAATCTATAACAATAGCTGTGAGCAATTCCCAAGTAATGTTGTAGCTTTACTATTTGACTTTTTACCTGCTGATTTCTTTGAAACTGAAGAAGGTAAAAAAAGACTTCCGAAAGTTGAATTTTAGATTAAATCAGCTATTTCTCGAAGTCTTGAATCAATTAATTGCCAATCCTGATTTAAATCCAAAGTCTTAATATAAATTTTTTTGCCGTTAATATTATACTCTAAATTTATATCTTCACCAAGGGATGCGTAAAGAAGCATTCCTTCAACCTCACCTTTAAAATCACTATTTGCAATGTAGGAACTTATCTGATAAAGATTAGCTGAATTTAATTTTCCCTTTTCTAAAAAATTCTTATAAAACTTCGTATCAATTATTAGCTGTGTGTGAGAGTTTTCCAAAACAATGTCGGTTTTCATAATAGGCAGATACTTATCACAATCCTGACTACTTCCTAAATTCCAATAAATATGAGGCTTATAAACTTTAACATCCTTAAGCTCATTTTTAAAGAAATTGAAAACAAAATTTTCATATAGATTAGCTAGTTCCTTTTCATAAGTTTTAATAAAATCTTTAAAAAGTATTTCGCCCTTTAAGCTATCTTCAGGTAGTCTAAATGTATAAATAAGCTCACATATTGTAATAGCTAAACTATAATAGCTGTTGTTTCTATTCCAAGTCAAATCATGAAAAATCTTATCGTTAAGATCTATTGTATTGATTTGTTTAAAGAAAGGTAAAAACTTCTTCAAATCTTTTTTCAAGCTTTTATCAACATTTTTATTTCTGATTAAATTTTCCATTGTAGTTTTGATAATCTGGTTAAACAGGACATTCTCATTAAACTCATCAAACTGACAGTTAAGCTGTTTGTTAACTAAAGAATTGGTTTTGATTGATTCTGAGATGTTTATTTTACCCTTAGGTGAATGTAAATTGTCATTTTTACTTATATAACCTTTATAAAAACCTCTTTTTTTAATAGCTTTTAAAATATTAATCAAAATTCGTGCAAAAAGATTATAAACATTGTCATAGCTAATTGAATCTTTTAAGATGTTTTCATTGATTTTAAGGTTTTTATACGCATAGCTAAGCATATAATAAATATTTTGAATTGGAATTTCTTCACTAATCATTTACATCAAGTAATTTTTCAATTTCAAAATCAACAGTATCCGAATCATCAAACCAATATTCCCTTAAAAGTGGAGCTATTTCATAATTAATGATTGATTTATATGTGTTTAAATCAAGATTTTCAGAATCCAAAAAGTAGCTGTGGCCAATTTTAAAACCCTCTCCTAAATCCTCATCATTAGCTATTTTATCATTTAGATTTGATAGTTTTTCCAGGATTTGAGAAGCTAAATTATCTGAAGCTCCATTTTCAATCAGTTTAGGCTTTAAAAGATATTCCTCGTCAAACAATGGACTAACATCATAAAAAACAAATCTTCTTCTTAAGGCATAATCAAGAATAGCTAAACTTCTGTCAGCTGTATTCATCATTCCAATAATATATACGTTTTCCGGAACAAAGAACTTCTCATCACTATAGGTTAGGTTAATAGCGTTTTTGATTCCTCTTTTATCAGCTTCAATTAACATTAAAAGCTCACCAAAGATTTTACTGATGTTACCTCTGTTAATTTCATCAATGATAAAATAATAGCTATTTTCAGGATCATTTTCGGCTTTTTTACAGAATTCATAGAAAACGCCGTTTTTAAGTTCAAAACCCTCTTTTGTTGGCCTATAACCTTGAATAAAATCTTCATATGAATAGCTTTGATGGAACTGAATAAATTCAATCCTATCTTCATTAATCTCGCCCATTAAAGAGTAAGCTAATCTTTTTGAAATGAATGTTTTACCTACACCAGGTGGGCCTTGTAGTATGATATTCTGTTTTCTTTGAAGTAAATTAATTAGTGTATTGTAATTTTGTTTGGAAAATAGAACTTCATTAAGGAAGTTTTCCTGTGAATATTTATCTAAAGGAGGAATTTCTTTAATAGAATTTAATATTTTTTCATTAGTTGTGATATTTGTTAATGTATTAATTGGAAAATTAGTGTTAATTTCTTTTTGTTGAATATCTTCCCATTCTACTTGTCTTATATTAAAATAATCATCATTGTAATCAATATACTCTTTAGAAAATATATAATCAGAAGTTATTCTGCCTCGTCCAAGTAGGGTTTTTTGTCCAGTTTTGACATAAACAATGTCTCCTACTTTCATTTCTTTAGAAAAATCGTATAAAGCTTTTCTATTCTTTATTTGAACTTTTCCAACGGGATAAATAAGTTCTAATTTTTCTCCAATTTCTTTTTTATTTTTATATTGATTTAAATCTCCTATATCTCCCCATCCAATAGCTATTATGTTTTTTTCTTTAAACTCATCCCATAATTTCGCATTTTCACCAGGTGCTAAAAGCCAGATTTGAGGATTTTCATTGTCTTCTAATTTTTCATTTGGTTTTCCAAATTCACTAACAAAAGCATGATAAAAATCAACAACATTTAAATTTGTCCTTTTAAAAATCTCCATCATTTGATATTCATTAAAATAATAAGAATAATTAGAATCTATATTTAAGCTATTTAAAAGATATTTTCTCCAATCTTTTCCATGAAAATATAGAAATTTATCTGGAAAAATCATGTGAAAATACTTATGAATCCATATATAAGAAGCTTTAACATCTATATTTTTCAAAATTTTATTCAAATTTTTTTCAAGATTTAAATAATCATCAGATGTTTCTAAAGATGAATTTTCAATAATTTCACAACATTCAACTAATGAATCTCTAATTGCTTTTCCTTTATTAAGAGCTTCTTCTTCTGTTATTGTTTTACCTAATTTTGGAGAATTTCCATACTTCCAATCATCATTGCTTTTAAATAAATGATATTTATATGAAGAACCTCCCCAAATAGAACCTGCAAAATTATACTCCTTATCAAATTCTAATGCATAACAAAGATTATCATTATCCCCATCATGTAAAAAAATTGTCTCCAAAACCTCTTCATCTGGAAGGTTTTTTAAAACAATTGGAGAGTATTTATCCTGGAATTTCCCATAGGCCTGTTGGATATCATTATCATTGGTAAATTCTATCTTATTTTTGGATGCTGCATCAGTAATTTTTCGAGCAGCTTCATCGTATTTCTCTTTTTCAACTGTTATGCTTCCCATATTTACACCTCACTCCATTGAAGGTAAGTATTTCTGGTCTGATTGATAGCTAGATCCTATTAATTCTCCTGTTTGTGTATCATATTGTCTAAAATTACCATCAGCATATTCAACTTGTCTATAATATCCTTCTCCAGCCTGATAGTTAAATTTCACTTCTTCACTTACAACACCATCATCAGATTTTGAATCACTTGAAGAACTAGAACTTTTATCATCTTCAGTTATATTAATTTTTGTGGTGTTATTAGTGGTATTGTTAGTTTCATAGCTATTGTCATTACTGTTTAATCCAAAATAACAGGCAGTAGCTATTATACAACATCCTATTATGATAGCAATAGCTATGTATAAAATATTCTTATCCATAGTATATCATTATGTTTAAGATATATTAAAGATTTCTAAAAAAAAGAAAGAGAGAAGAAGATTTAGATTTTTCTTCTTCTAAATGGGACTATTAAAAGAGTTAATAGTAGTAAAAGTATTGGATTTGCAGTTTTAGTATTAGCTAATGAATCTTTATCGATTTTTTCATTAGCTTTAGTAGCATATGAATTTTTTTCTCCATTAGATGGTGTTACTGGATTAGCGTTATTTGTTACTTTAAATGTTGTCATGTTATCTGATGGTAGATAATATTTGGTTCCATTAAAGTAAACGTATGCATCATAACTTCCAGGTTCTAAAATTTCATCTATTGTGAAGTATCCATATCCATTTTCAACTTCTACAGTGTAGTTTTTATTGTTAACAACTACAATAACAGTTCCATTAATTGGATTGTTATCTACATCAACTAAATGAACAGTACCATTTGGATATTCACCATAAGGAACATCCTCAATAGTGATTGTGATTTTTGTTGGAATCGGAGTCACTTTGAATGTGGTTGTATTGTCTGAAGGAAGATAATTTGTATTACCTTCAAAACTAACATTTCCAATATAGTTTCCAGGTTCTAATAAATCTTCCACAGTGAAATTACCATATCCATTTTCAACAGTTACATTATAGGTCTTATTATTAATAACCACATTAACAGTAGTGTTAAGTGGAATATTATTAACATCAACTAAATGAACAGTGCCATTTGGATATTCACCATAAGGAACATCCCCAATTGTAATATTAACAAATGTAGGAATTGGAGTCACTTTAAAAGTAGTTGTATTATCTGAAGGAAGATATTTAGTTGTTCCTTCAAAATAAACTTCTCCAGTGTAATTTCCAACATCCAATAAATCTACAACAGTAAAGTTACCAAATCCATTTTCAACAGTTACATTGTAAGTCTTATTATTAATAACCACGTTAACTGTAGTGTTAAGTGGAATATTATTAACATCAACTAAATGAACAGTACCATTTGAATATTGACCATAAGGAACATCCTCAATAGTTATATTAACAAATGTTGGAATTGGACTTACATGGAAAGATGTACGATTTTGAGAAGATTCATAAAAATCATCACCTTTGTATGTCACATTTCCAGTATGATTTCCGCTATCAATTAAATCTGTTATTGTTGTGTTTCCTTTTCCGTTAATTATTTCAACAGTATAATTTTTACCTTCAATCTCAACAGTTACATTAGCAGTAAGTGGATTGTCATCAACGTCTGTAAGTGTTACATTTACACCAATAGGATCTCCATATGTAGTATTTTCAATAGTAATTGTAACTTTTGTTGGCATCAAATCAAGCATGATAAGAGCGTTTTTAACAGCTAAATCTGTAGCATATGCATAATTTCCAATCACTGGATATTTGCCTGCATTATAAATAACGTAATTATAATACTCATATGTTAAATTAGCTGATGTATCGTTAAATACAGCCTCTACAGGTGTTGTACTATTTTTCGGAATTGTAATGTTAATAGGTACAGATGAACCTATTTTATTTCCCATATCATCAGTTAAGATTGCCCAAATTTCAAATTCCTCTCCAGATTCTTTTTTATAAGTCTTGTTATCCATAACAATTAAGTTTGTAGGACTTATAATACAGGAGACATTATTGTATATAGGAATTAAGCTTGTTTCAATTGTATTTTTGGTAATATTGACAGGATTATTACCCTCACCTTGAAGATAAATCACAGCGTAACCTGTTTTTGTGTTGTCTGTGAAACTAGAAGCTGTTAATGTCATTGATTTATTGTTGAATATAGCTGATCCTTTAACTTGAGCAGTATTATTTGAAAATACTGAACTACTAACATTTAAATTGTATTGTGAGTTAATAGCTCCTCCATTGATAGCTGAATTATTTGCAAAGTCACTATTTAAAATATTTAACTTGGAACTTTTATTACCATCAATAGCTCCACCATAGCTAGCTGAATTATTATTAAAGATTGAATTTTCAGTATTTAAAGTGGAATTCACATTAATAAATATTGCACCACCATAACCTGAACCTTCTAAATCAGCTTTGTTATTTGTGAAGTTAGAATCTTTCACATTTACAGTAGTATTTTCATAAACTGATATTGCTCCACCACTTAAAGCAGCTGTATTATTGTTGAAGTTACAACTATCAGCAGTTATGTTAGAGTTTTGCTCTACTCTGATTACTCCTCCTCTGGTTTCTGAGGTTGTGTTTGCAACATTACCGGTGAAATTGGAGTTAGTTAAGTAAACATCTGAATCATGTCTAACGTACATTGCTCCTCCACCAAGAGTAGCAGAATTATTGTTTAGTACAGAGTTTAGAACATTTAAATTAGAACTTGTGTTACAGTCAATAGCTCCACCATAGCTAGCTGAATTATTATTAAAGATTGAGTTTTCAGTATTTAAAGTGGAATTCACGTTAATAAATATTGCTCCACCATAACCTAAAGCTCCTGAAGTTACATTATTAGCTTTGTTTCCTGTGAAGTTGGAATCTTTAACTTTTACTGTTACGTTTTGATAAACTGAAATTGCTCCTCCACTTAGAGTTGCTTTATTGTTGTCGAAGTTACAGTTGTTTGCTGTTACATTTGAGTTTTCTTCTACTCTTATTACTCCTCCACGACTACTATCTAATTTAATTGCTGTGTTATTTGTGAAGTTGGAATTGGATAAGTTAACATTTCCGTTGGAATAGATGTATATTGCTCCTCCACTGGTTCCAGCTGTGTTATTATATAAGTAGGATTTGTCTACTGTTAAACTTGAATTTAAGTAGCATCCTATGGCTCCTCCTTCAAGACTTGCAGAGTTATCAAATAAAACTGAGTTATTTACTTCAACTTTTCCTGTTTGATTTGAATTAATAGCACCACCATAGCTAGCAGAGTTATTGTTTAATCTGGAATTGTTAATTATTAATGTAGAGTTGTTGTTTACATATATAGCTCCACCATAACCAAGATCATCTCCACCAACAGTATTTGAAGTGGATGCTTTGTTATTGGTAAAGTTTGAATTTTTAACTATAACTGTATTATTTTTATAAACAGATATTGCTCCACCACTAAGTGCAGCGGTATTATTAATGAAATTACAGCTATCAGCAGTTATGTTAGAGTTTTGCTCAACTCTTATTACTCCTCCTCTGGTTTCTGAGGTTGTGTTTGCAACATTACCTGTGAAATTAGAGTTTATTAAATCCACATCAGAATCATGTCTAACATAGATTGCTCCCCCTCCAAGGGTGGCGGTGTTGTTATCTAACACAGAGTTTAGAACATTTAAATCAGAACTTGTGTTACAATCAATTGCACCACCGTAACTTGCGGTGTTATTTTTGAATAATGAGTTTTCAGTATTTAAAGTGGAATTTACATTAATAAATATTGCACCACCATAACCTAAAGCTCCTGAAGTTACATTATTAGCTTTGTTTCCTGTAAAATTAGAGCCTTTAACTTTTACTGTTACATTTTGGTAAACTGAAATAGCACCACCACTAAGTGCAGCGGTATTATTAATGAAATTACAGCTATCAGCAGTTATGTTAGAGTTTTGCTCAACTATTATTACTCCACCACGTGTAGCATCAGTACTATTAGCTACGTTTCCTGTGAAATTAGATTTAGTTAAGTTAACATCTGAGTCATGTCTAACATACATTGCTCCTCCACCAAGAGTAGCTGAATTGTTTTCTAATACAGAGTTTAAAACATTTAAACCTGAGCTTGTGTTACAGTCTATTGCTCCTCCATAGCTTGCAGTATTGTTTTTGAAGTATGAATTATCCAAAGTCAAATTAGAATTAACATTAATAAATATTGCTCCACCATAACCTAAATCACCAGTTAAATCAGTATTAGCTTTATTATTAGTGAAATTAGAATTCTTAACTTTTACTGTTACGTTTTGGTAAACTGAAATAGCACCACCACTAAGTGCAGCAGTATTATTAATGAAATTACAGCTATCTGCAGTGATGTTTGAGTTTTGTTCTACTCTTATTACTCCTCCTCTAGTTTCAGCAGTTTCATTAGCTATGTTACCGGTGAAATTAGAGCTGATTAATTGAACTTCTGAATCATGTCTAACATACATTGCCCCTCCACCAAGAGTAGCTGTGTTGTTGGTTAGTACACAATTAGCAACTGTTAAATCTGAGCTGACATTACAGTCAATAGCTCCACCATAACTAGCTGAATTATTGCTAAAGAATGAACTGTCAGTAATTAAAGTGGAATTCACGTTAATGAAAATTGCTCCACCATAACCTAAAGCACCAGTAAGAACATCATTTGCCCTATTATTAGTGAAATTAGAACATTTAACAGTAACTGTTACATTTTGATAACCAGCTATAGCACCACCAAAATTACCAGCAGTATTATTGTAAAATAACACATAACTAGCTATAAGTGTTGAATTAGAATCTATCCTAATAGCTCCACCGTTTTGAGATGCTACATTAGAAGTAAAATTAGAATCAACAATTCTCACAGTTGTGTTGATTGATCCAGCTATAGCACCACCGAAACCAGTTTCATTATCACCATTAGCAGTGTTGTTTTTAAACAATGTATCTTTCACGATAAGCAATGAATCGGAATCAATCCTAATAGCTCCACCTTTATCGGCAGTGTTTGTTGTAAAGTTACAGCAAAGAATATCAAGAGTGGCATTAACCTCACCGTAAATAGCACCCCCAAAGTACCCTTCATTTTTAATGAAATCTGTGTTATTTATATCAAATGTTGTGTTAGTGTTTCCAAAAATAGCACCACCGTAATTACCAGCAGTGTTATTGTAAAATTTAGTATTGTTAATAGAAATTAACGTATGATCATAAGTTGAAATACCACCACCGTTTTGAATAGCAGCATTATTATTGAAATTTGAATTGTTAATATGAATTGAAGAGTCTTGATAAACCCTAATAGCACCACCATTTTCATTAGCGGTGTTTAAAGTAAAATTCGCATTGTTAACATAAATGTTAGTATCCTGATAACCAGCTATAGCACCACCAAAATTACCAGCAGTATTATTGTAAAATAACACATAACTAGCTATAAGTGTTGAATTAGAATCTATCCTAATAGCTCCACCGTTTTGAGATGCTACATTAGAAGTAAAATTAGAATCAACAATTCTCACAGTTGTGTTGATTGATCCAGCTATAGCACCACCGAAACCAGTTTCATTATCACCATTAGCAGTGTTGTTTTTAAACAATGTATCTTTCACGATAAGCAATGAATCGGAATCAATCCTAATAGCTCCACCTTTATCGGCAGTGTTTGTTGTAAAGTTACAGCAAAGAATATCAAGAGTGGCATTAACCTCACCGTAAATAGCACCCCCAAAGTACCCTTCATTTTTAATGAAATCTGTGTTATTTATATCAAATGTTGTGTTAGTGTTTCCAAAAATAGCACCACCGTAATTACCAGCAGTGTTATTGTAAAATTTAGTATTGTTAATAGAAATTAACGTATGATCATAAGTTGAAATACCACCACCGTTTTGAATAGCAGCATTATTATTGAAATTTGAATTGTTAATATGAATTGAAGAGTCTTGATAAACCCTAATAGCACCACCATTTTCATTAGCGGTGTTTAAAGTAAAATTCGCATTGTTAACATAAATGTTAGTATCCTGATAACCAGCTATTGCCCCACCGTAAACTGTTGCATTGTTAGTGAGGAAATTGGATTTAAACAAATTAAGTATTGAAGTGGTTTCAACCCTAATTGCCCCACCATAAGTGGCGCTATTGGATGTGAAATTACAGTTAGTAACAGTTCCGTTTACATTATTTGTAATATAAATAGCTCCACCTCTACTAGTAGCATTGTTGGTTGTGAAGTTACAATTGTTAATAATTCCATTAGCTTGGGTTGCTACATTTTGATTTGACCAAAATACTGATCCTCCACTGTTAGTAGCGCTGTTGTTTATAAAAGTTGAATTTTCGATTAAGCAATCATCAGCATACCAGTGAATAGCTCCACCTAATGCTGCAGTGTTATTTATAAATATGTTATTTATAGCCTTTTCATTTGCAGCATAGGAACAGTGAAGAGCACCACCTTGAGTTCCTGCAGTGTTATTTATAAAAATACAGTTTTCCACTGTACTATTGGATTTATCACAGTAAACCCCCCCAGCAGCATAAGTAGCTGTGTTGTTAATGAAGATACAATTATAAACGGTAGCATCAGACCCATCTAAATTAACTCCTGCAGCATTGATACCAGCCGTATTGTTTGTAAAGTTACAATTTATAACTTTAGAGTATTGACCTGATAAATATGCGCCACCACCATATCCTCTAGCTTTATTGGATACGAAAGAACAGTTAGAAATTACTGCATTAGCTCCAGTAATCCAAAGAGCACCACAATTGTTAGCTTCATTTAAAGTAAAAATACAGTTATCAATATAACAGTTTTCACTGGTCCAATGTACGGCACCTGCATAATCAACATACCCTGTTCCTGTATTAAGAATAGCTGAATTTTGGATAAAACTAGAGTCTGTAAGTTTTCCATCAGCTCCTCCCCATTCAATAGCTCCACCATAATTAGCTGAATTGTTTATAAAAGAGCTATTGTTAATATTCATTTGACTTCCAGCAACATAAATTGCACCTGAATGTGAATTTAATGCTGTATTATTTTTAAAAATAGAATTTGTAATATTACCGGAATTCCCAGTCCAATATATTGCTCCCGAATAAGAGCCTACATGATTGGAAGTGAAATTACAATTAATAATTTTCCCATCAGCTCCTCCCCATGAAATTGCACCACCATAGCTAGCTGAATTGTTTATGAAAGTAGAGTTAATTAAACTTTCTGAACTTCCAGTCCAATATAATGCACCTGCGGATCCTGTTGGTACGGAATTATTAATAAACGTTGAATTAATAATTGAAAAATCACCAGTAGAGATATATATGGCTCCTGAATGAGATTTAGCAGTGTTATTAATAAAAGTTGAATTAATAATTTGTCCGTTTGTTCCTGTCCATGCAATTGCACCACCATATGTATAACCATATTCTGTGGCCTTACAATTGCTAATACGAGTGTTGTTTACCAGTCCGTTATTGCCTGTCCATGTAATTGCACTACCACTACCAGCCGAAGAATTGATAATTCGACAATTATTAACAATTCCATTATTGCCCAGCCACCAAATAGTATGAGCATTCGCAAAGCTATCAGTGTTAATATTGTTTATAAAAGTACAATTTTCCACAAGACAGTTATTACTATTAGTGTCAACATAAATCACATTATGAACACTGTTGTCCTTGAATGTGATTCCTGTAACTGAAATGTCATTTCCCATCAATTGTAAAAACTTATCATTGTTTAATGTTCCTGTAAAAATAACTTCACCTATTCCATTTAACGTACATCCACCTGATATTCGAATCAAGGTAGAATCAATGGTATAGATTCCTGGAAGAATGTTGAATTTAGTGTTTGCAACCAAATCCATTCCTGTTACTGCCATGGGATCTGATTCACTGTCACCACTTCCAGTACCATCACTAGATACCCATTTAATAGCTAAGTTCTCTGTAGAAGCAACTCCATTAGTTGAATTACTATCAGATGTTGCTTGTATTTCATTATTTATATTTTGATTCGAGTCTATGTTGACATTTTCAGATAGATATGAATAATCCGTAGTATTGTCAACATCAACTCCACATACAGATGATATTGAAAATAACAATATCAAACCAACGGAAAACCAAAATATTTTCCTATGGATTATTAACACCTCCATTATAGGTTCAGTAAATTATTAAATTTACTATATAATTATTTGTTCTATTTTATATAAACAATTTGTGATTAATTAAATGTAAATTATTCTTCAAATGCAACTTTAATTGTAAGTTGGTGGAATATAAAGTGAAAATATCTATAAAAATGAACAAAATAAGGATAATAGCTATATTTTGAAAAGCTAATAAAATACATAACTAATTCATTATTTGCTTTGTTGAAGTTGGATTTATAATAAAAAAAGCTAAGAGATAAAACTTTTGGAAAATAATAATTCTATATACTAGCTATTTTTTAAAAACCCAAAAAAAACACTAAATTTGATTACATAAAGATTTACAAAAACAAGTTTTTAAATAACGATAGAAATATAAGCAAATTAAACTCAATAGAGAAAAAACAAACTTTAGATATCTCTAATCCAAAAAAAGAAAAAAAAGGGAAGAAGAATTAATATCTTCTTCTTAAAGGAATTACCAAAATTGTTAATAATAGTAAAAGTATTGGATTTGCAGTTTTGATATTAGCTAATGAATCTTTATCGATTTTTTCATTAGCTTTAGCAGCATATGAATTTTTTTCTCCATTAGATGGTGTGACTGGATTAGTATTATTTGTTACTTTAAATGTTGTCATGTTATCTGATGGTAGATAATATTTGGTTCCATTAAAGTAAACGTATCCATCATAACTTCCAGGATCTAAAATTTCATCTATTGTAAAGTGTCCATATCCATTTTCAACTTCTACAGTATAATTTTTATTATTAACAATAACTATAACAGTTCCATTAATTGGATTGTTATCTACATCCACTAAATGAACAGTACCATTTGGATATTCGCCGTATGGAACATCTTCAATAGTGATTGTAATTTTTGTAGGAATTGGAGTCACTTTAAAAGTAGTTGTATTATCTGAAGGAAGATAATTTCTGGTTCCTTCAAAACTAACATCTCCAGTATAGTTTCCGACATCCAATAATTCATCAACAGTGAAGTTACCAAATCCATTTATTATCTCTACTGTATAAGTTTTGTTATTAATAACCACGTTAACTGTAGTGTTAAGTGGAATATTATTAACATCAACTAAATGAACAGTACCATTTGGATATTGACCATAAGGAACATCCCCAATTGTAATATTAACAAATGTAGGAATTGGAGTCACTTTAAAAGTAGTTGTATTATCTGAAGGAAGATATTTAGTTGTTCCTTCAAAATAAACTTCTCCAGTGTAATTTCCAACATCCAATAAATCTACAACAGTAAAGTTACCAAATCCATTTTCAACAGTTACATTGTAAGTCTTATTATTAATAACCACGTTAACTGTAGTGTTAAGTGGAATATTATTAACATCAACTAAATGAACAGTACCATTTGGATATTGACCATAAGGAACATCCTCTATGGTTATATTAACAAATGTTGGAATTGGACTTACTGTGAAAGATGTATGGTTTTGAGAAGGTTGGTAATAATCATCACCATCGTATGTTACATTTCCAGTATGATTTCCAGGATCAATTAGATCTGTTATTGTTGTATTTCCTTTTCCGTTAATTATTTCAACAGTATAGTTTTTACCTTCAATCTCAACAGTTACATTAGCAGTGAGCGGATTATCATCAATGTCAGAAAGGGTCACATTTACACCAATAGGATCTCCATATGTGGTGTTTTCAATAGTAATTGTAACTTTTGTTGGCATGCCGCCCTTAATTATAACAAGTGCATTTTTAACAGCTAAATCTGTAGCATATTCATAATTTCCAACAACAGGAAATTCACCGGTATTATAAATCACATAATTAGAATATTCATATTCTAAATTAGCTGATGTATCATTAAATACAGCGTCTACAGGTATTGTACTGTTATTAACAACAGTAATCTTAATAGGTTCAGATGAGCCTATTTTATTTCCCATATCATCAGTTAAAATCGCCCAAATGTCAAATTCTTCACCAGAGGATTTATAATAAGTCTTGTTATCCATAACAATTAAGTTTGTAGGACTTATAATACAAGAGACATTATTGTATATAGGAATTAAACTAGTTTTAATAGTGTTTTTAGTAATGTTGACTAAATCTGTTTCATTTCCTTGAAGATAAATCACAGCATAACCTGTTTTTGTGTTGTCTGTGAAATTAGAAGCTGTTAATATCATTGATTTATTATTGAATATAGCTGATCCCTTAACTTGAGCAGTGTTATTTGAAAATATTGAATTTGATACACTTAAATTGTATTGTGAGTTAATAGCTCCACCATTGATAGCTGAATTATTTACAAAGTTAGAATTTAAAACATTTAAATTTGAACTTTTATTACCATCAATAGCTCCACCATAACTTGCAGAATTGTTATTAAAGATTGAATTATCAATAATTAAAATAGAGTTAACATTAATGAAAATTGCTCCACCGTAACCTGCACCATTTAAATCTGCTTTATTGTTAGTGAAATTTGAGTTTCTCACATTTACAGTAGTGTTTTGATAAACTGAAATAGCTCCACCACTTAATGCAGCTGTGTTATTGTTAAAGTTACAGCTATCAGCAGTGATATTGGAGTTTTGTTCCACTCTTATTACTCCTCCCCTAGTTTCAGAGGTTGTATTTGCAACATTGCCTGTGAAGTTAGAGTTAGTTAAATAAACATCTGAGTCGTGACGAACATACATTGCTCCTCCACCAAGAGTAGCACTGTTATTATCAAGAACAGAGTTTATAACATTTAAATTAGAACTTGTATTACAATCAATCGCTCCACCGTAACTTGCAGTGTTGTTTTTGAAGAATGAATTATCCACAGTTAAATTTGAATTCACATTAATAAATATAGCTCCACCATAACCAAGATCACCAGTTAAATCAGTATTAGCCTTATTTCCTGTGAAATTAGAATCCTTAACATTAACTGATACATTCTGATAAACTGAAATAGCTCCACCACTAAGTGCAGCTGTGTTATTGTTGAAATTACAACTATCAGCAGTGATATTGGAGTTTTGTTCAACTCTTATTACTCCACCACGGGTAGCATTAGTAGTATTAGCTATATTACCTGTAAAGTTAGAGTTATATAAATGGACATCTGAGTCGTGACGAACATACATTGCTCCTTCACCAAGAGTAGCAGTATTATTTTCCAACACAGAGTTTAAAACATCTAAATCTGAACTTGTATTACAGTCAATAGCTCCACCGTAGCTAGCTGTGTTGTTTTTGAAGAATGAATTTTCTGTAGTCAATGTTGAGTTTACATTGATGAATATTGCTCCACCATAACCAAGATTACCAGTGAGATTAGTATTAGCTTTATTGTTTGTGAAGTTTGAATTTCCTACATTAACCATAACATTATGATAAACTGAAATAGCTCCACCACTTAATGTAGCTTTATTGTTATCAAAGTTACAATTGTTTGCTGTAACATTTGAATTTTCTTCTACTCTGATTACTCCTCCACGACTACTGTTTAATTTTGTAGCTGTGTTATTTGTGAAGTTAGAATTTGATAAATTAACATTTCCGTTGGAGTATATGTATATTGCTCCTCCACTAGTTCCAGCTGTGTTGTTGTATAAGTAAGATTGATCTATAGTTAAACTTGAATTTAAGTAGCATCCTATTGCTCCTCCCTCAAGACTTGCAGAGTTTTTATTCAATACTGAGTTATTTACTTTAACTTTTCCAGTTTGATTTGAATTAATAGCACCACCGTAACTTGCAGTGTTGTTTTTGAAGAATGAATTATCCACAGTTAAATTTGAATTCACATTAATAAATATAGCTCCAC
>CAYPCR010000011.1:0-56969 GCA_964409285.1 uncultured Methanobrevibacter sp.
CTATAAAATGAAATTCTGGACACACAAATTCGGAAAATAAAAAAACCCTATAAAATTTTACAATCTCAAATTAATTCATAATAAGTACTTCTACCTTTTCCTAATTTTCTAATTAAACTTTTATCTAAAAGTTTTTTTAAATAATTATAACTAGATTTAGAAGAAATATTAAACAAACTTTGAACATCGCTATTTGAAATTTTACCTTCAATTTCAAGATATTTTAGAATTTCAATTTCTTTACTTGTTAATTCTAATTTATCATCATATTCATTAGTGATTCTTTTTAAATCCATTATTTCTATTTTTATTTTCGTAATAGAATCTAAAAAAGCTGTAGTAAAATATTCCAACCATTCTGTTAAATCATGAGTTCTATCAGCACTTCTTAAAGCTTTATAATACTCCTGTCTATTAGCATTATAGTATTCATCTAAAGAAAAATAATTATTAATATCAAAACCATTTAATTGCAAAATAAATGTAGATAAAATTCTACTAGTCCTCCCATTTCCATCAACAAAGGGATGTATTCTAACTAACTCATAATGAGCTATTCCACATTTTAAAATTAATGCAATATCTTCAGAATCGTTAAGCCAATCAATAAAATTATCAATAAGAATTTCAACTTTATCTGGAGAAGGTGGAAAATAACTAATTTCTTCATTTAAAATATCCCCCACTATTACAGGCGTGGTTCTAAACTCTCCAGGATATTCTAAAATATTTTTAGTTAATTCTCTATGAAATGATAAGATTAATTCTTTTGAAAAAGAATCAAAATCCTTACAATAATCACTTAGGTTATCTAGAAGATTAAAATAATTAAATACTTCAATTTCTTCTTTACTCATATCTGTAGGTAAATTGTTTGTTTTGTTTAAATTATAAAGTTCTTTAACTTCTTCAGAATTTAAAGTATTGCCTTCGATGGAAGTTGAATTATGAGAAGAGTCAATAATAGCCTTATTTTTAAGTAACAAGTCATAGGAAGGTTGAAGATGAGAATGATTAATAAACTGTCTTGCAGATTCTATTTCAATTATGTTATTTAAAATTTTATTTGTAATATCAAATTTCATAGTCATCTTTCTTTCTCCCATTAATTAATAAAAATTTAATAATTTAAAAAAATATTAAATGAAATCAGCAAATAAAATTTAAATTTAATAATATTTAAAAATTTCCATATTTTTTATAGGGTAATGATTAACTAAAAAATAGGGTAATGATTAAAATTTTAAAATGAGTTTAATAGCTTAATTTTAAAAAATAAGAACAATAAAAGAGAATTAAAAATCAAACTAGGGTAATGATTAATTTGGTTAAAAGGTAATGATTAATTTAAAAAAAGAATTTTCAGCTATTAAAATTAAATAGGATGTCTTTAAAATTAGTTTTAAAATAAATTATAAAATGTTCAAAAAAAGTAAAAAGAAATGAGGATAGAAAATCTATCCGAATAAAGCACCTAAACCAGCTGCTGCTTCTTCTTCAGCTGCTTCTTCGTCTTCTTCTTCCTCTTCTTCTTCTACTTCTTCTTCAGCTGCTTCAGCAACAGGTGCTGCTGCAGGTGCAGCTGCTGCCATAGCAGTAGTTTCCATAGCTTCATCTATGTCAACATCTTCTAAAGCTGCAATTAAAGCTTTAATTCTAGCATCATCAGCATCAATATCTGCTGCTTCTATAATACTCTTAACATTTTCTTCGTTTATGTCTTTATCTGCACTGTGCAAAATCATTGCCGCATAAATATATTCCATGTTATCACCATTTAGTTTATTAAATCAATTTATGTTAGAATTATTAAATAATAAAATTTTAATTTTAACCGAAGAGAGCTCCTAACCCAGCTGCTGCTTCTTCTTCTGCATTTTCTTCTTCTTCCTCTTCTTCCTCTTCTTCTTCAACAGTTTCAGTTTCTTCAGCAACAACTGCAACAGCCGCTGCTCCAGCTACTTGTTCTGCTAATTCTTCATCTAATGCACCATCTTCATCAGCAACAAGAGATGCTAATGCTAACATTTTTGCTTGTGCTAATCCTATTAATGGTTCTGAAGTTTCTGAAGTGAAGACAACACCTTCCATAGCAACATTGAATGCTTTGGAATAAGCATTTGTAATAATTGCAGAGATAGTTTCCTCTGTAGGGATTGCTGCATTAACAGATAAATTAAATGCATTCATATATGCATTTTGAATATCAGCTAATGTTTGTTCCTCATCGATTGCAAGTACATCTGAAGTATAAATAGCTTCATCTTCATATACTGCTTTTAAATCAATTCCTACTTCCATTGGATTAATATCCATTCTTGTTAAAGTACTTGCTACTTCTTTGGATACTTCTTCACCTGCTTCTACAAGAACAGTTTCTTTAGAAACAACAATTTTTCCTTTATCAATTTTAGCAGGAATACCAACTTGTTGTAATTCACCTAAAAATGGACCTGGTTCGAATCCAGTATCTCCCTCTGGGATTACAATATCATCAGTAGCTATTGATCCTGGTTTTGCAGGAGCTGCAGTTTTTGAATCTTCCAATATTTTATATAATTTAAAAGGATTCATTTCTGTTGCAATAAGAGCTACTTGACCATCCATATATTCTGATAAATCAACAATGTTATTTTTTTCAGCATTACAATCTTCAAGAGCTAAGTCAATGAGGTTCTTTTTAGACATTCTAATGATAGCTTTTCCATTGAGGGATTTTCTCATTTCTTGGAGCTGTTTTGCTGGAATGTTTAATAAATCAACAATACCAACAACATCAAAAGAGTCTATTAACCCTTTAAGTTCACTAACTTCTTCTTTTTTCCATTCAGCAACATGAGCCATCTAAATCACCCTCACAGTTGGACCCATAGTTGTTTTAATAAACATGGATTTTATTTGGTTTCTTCCTTTATCTAACTGGCGGTCTAAGATTGTAAGAACAGTTTCAATATTTTCAGCTATTTCCTCATCGGTCATATCTTGACTTCCAACAATAATTTGGATTGAAGGTTGTTGTTTAATACCTACTTTAACAGTATTTTGTAACCTTTCTAAAAGAGGTGCTAATTTGATACTTGCAGGCACTGGTTTTGGCATTTTATTACGAGGACCAAGAATTGGACCTAAAAATCTACCAACAAGTGGCATCATATCAGCTTGAGCAATAAAGAAATCAACAGAGTTTGCTGCAGCTTTAGCTGCTTTTCTGTCTTTTCCTAACTCTTCTAAATCCGCTTTATTTATTACAAGATCGACACCAGCGTCTTTAGCTTGAACAATAAGTTCCCCATCAGCAATGACTCCGATTTTTACATCTTTACCACGGCCATTAGGAAGAGTAACTTCCTCATTAAACCTATTTTCTGGTTTTTTGACATCTAAGTCACGAACATTAACAATCATGTCCATTGACTGTGTGAAGTTCCTCGGCTTGGACTGTTCTTTTGCCTTCTTCACCGCTTCTATTACATCTTGTGTCATATTATCCCCCATGAACATTCGTTCATTGGTTATTCATTCGGTTTCATGAGTATCGACAAAAAGAAAATAATCTTTCTCGATTGCATGAAGTAAAAACAGTATATCAATTATAACAAAATATTATAACATCATATACACTGAAATATTAATTTAAATTTTATTCGACTAAAATATCGTCGTATTGACCAGCGTCAACATCTTTTTGAGCTTGTCTTGGATCTTTACCATCTACTGAAAGACCCATACTTACACAGGTTCCCATTACTTCTTTGACACCAGCTTTATAATCATTTGCAAGTAAAGAATCAAATTTCATTCTAGCAATTTTTAAAGCTTTGTCAATTGGTAAATCATTTACAATATCTAAACCTGGTTCGTGGGATGCTTTCTCAATACCAAGCTCTTCCATAATAAGTGAAGTAGTTGGAGGAGTACCTATTTCTATTTCAAATTCTTTAGTATCACGATCAATACTAACTTTAACTGGTACTTTCATTCCTGCGAAATCAGCACTTTTGTTATTAATTTCTTCAACCACTTGCATCATATTAACACCGAAAGGGCCTAATGCTGGGCCTAATGGAGGTCCAGGTGTTGCGCTTCCGCCTTCTATAAGAATTTCAACGGTATCTTTAGCCATTAGTCAGCCTCCTTTTGAATGATTCTAATTTGATCAGCTTGTACAGTTACCGGAATCGGAACTGCTGCTTCTATTAACTCTAGAACTACTTCTTCACGTGATTCATCAATACGAACCACTTTTGCTCTTTCTCCTTTGAAAGGACCAGAAACAAGTTCCACTATGCTTCCTTTTTGTATTGAAGAAATAATAGGTTCTGGTTTTAAGAATCTTTTTGCTTCCTCAAAGGTAATACCATGTTTACCTTCTACAACACCTCTTAAATGTTGTACTTTGAAATCAGGATTTCTCAAATCAATCTTTGTTGAAGATTCTACTAAAATATACCCTTTTAAAGATTCTGGAGCAAGAATTGATGAAATGCCAACGCCTTCTAAATTAGCTTTACGAGCTAATAATCTTGCAACATTTTTTTCTTGTCCTGCAGATGTCTTAAGAGCATAAATGGAATTTTCAGTGTCTTCCATAAAAATTCACCTATTTTAATATTTTCTACTAGTTAATAAAATCAATTATTAAATAAAAGTATTATAGAAACCATGATTAATACTAGATAATAATCCAGAAAATCAGATTTATATAATATAAATAATTTTATAAAAAGTAGTATTTAAACCTTTCAAAATTTCATTATTTGAAAGAAGATATTTTACAAATTTTTAATAATAATCTAGATAAAAATAAAGAAATTGAATTAAGGAAAATCTATAATCCAATTAATTGACAGATTAAAACTATAACAAAACCAATGACCCCAATAACTAAAACACCTAAAGCAGTAATTTTAGCAAAATCTACATATTCTTCGCCATCAGGTTTTCTTGATACTTTTAATACCCTTTTACAATCTCTCCAAACTTTATCTACTCTTTCTTGTACATTCATTTTAAATCACAAAAATAAACTATAAAATTAAAAATAAAGTAATAAATAAAATTAATCTTTATTTATTAATAAAACTTTCTATCTAAAAAATTCCATCAATGAAATCATCTAAATTATCATCATCAGATGGTTTTTCAATTGAAGATTCATTAACAGTGATTCTTTCTGGTTGAACTTCAGAACCATCATTCTTAATTCCTGAAACCACGATAGTAGTTCTAATAGTATTTTGTAAACTTTCATCGATTTGAGCTCCCCAAATAATATTAGCTTCAGGATCAAGTTTGTCAGCCACAACTTGCACAATTTTTTCAGATTCATGTAAAGTTAAATCAGAACTACTTGAGATGTTAATTAATGCTCCAGTAGCATTTGAAACATCGATATCTAATAAAGGACTGCTTAATGCTTCATGTACTGATTCCAATGCTCTTTCGCCAGATTCTGATTCACCCATACCAATCATAGCCATTCCGGAACCTTCCATAATACTTCTGATATCCGCAAAATCAAGACTTACTAAACCTTGTTTTGTTATTAATTCTGTGATTCCTTTAACAGCTCTTCCTAAAATTTCATCGGAAACCATGAATGCTTTGTTTAATGGTAAATTAGGAGCTACTTCTAATAATTTATCATTAGGAATTACAATAACTGTATCTGCTGCTTCTTTAAGTTTAGCTAATCCTTCTTCAGCATTTTCTCTCCTTTTAATTCCTTCAGCAGAAAATGGCATAGTAGCTACAGCAACGGTTAATGCACCAGTTTTTTTAGATAATTTTGAAATGATTGGAGCTGAACCAGTTCCAGTTCCTCCACCAAGACCGCAAGTAACAAAGACCATGTCTGCGCCTTCTAGCTCCTCTCTTATATCATCTTCACTTTCTTCTGCACATTCTTCTCCGATGGAAGGTTGTCCTCCAGCTCCAAGACCGCCGCAAGTTTGTTTTCCTAAAAGAATTTTCTTTTCAGAATGACTATAATATAAATCTTGAGCATCAGTATTAACGGTGATTGTTGTTGCACCTTCAATACCCATTTCATTTAAACGAGAAACAGTATTATTTCCTGCTCCTCCAGCACCTACAACATATATATTAGCTTTATTGTTGTCCATGATACCTTTAAGTTCATCATCTATATCAGAGGGAAATTTTTCAGGTGCTTTCTTTTCCATTCTTTTTTCAGATTCCTTGATTGCATCATCTATAAATTTCACGAATTAACCCCACATACTATGCTTATATTAAAATAATTTATGTTATAACTAATATTTAAATACAACTAATTAAAATTAAATAATATATAATTCATCAAATAACGATTTTAAAATTATTAGTTAACATTAAAACATTATAAAAACACGTAAATAATTAAAAAAAATATTAAAATTAATCTAAATTGAAAATAAATATTTTATTCTAAATTAAATATTAATTATAATAATCTTAAAATCAATGATTAAATATAATATAATAGCTAATCTTTATTAAATTTAACCCTTTATATAATAGCTGAAAAAATAAAAAAATAATAAAATCCTAGAAATTATGGTCTAGGCATGCAAATAATTTCATGGAATCTTAAATCAAAGACATTAGTCATATTTGCAGGAGTGAGAACAGCTGCAGAATCAAGTCCAGATCCTCTTCCTCCAAGAGCTATAATTTCTTCATCTACAGGAATTAATCCTGCATCTGCTGTCATAATAGCTATTTCTCCACAAACCTTTATTCCATGAGAAAACATTCTAAGAGTTTCAGCTATAATTTCAGTTGGATTGACTCCACCAAATTTATTGGTTATCCCTCTTCCAACACCGCTAAGTGCATGTGATCCTATAAATGTATATACTCCTTTTTTATTTAATTTTTCAAGCATATCATCTGAAATATCTAATTCATTTGGATTATGGAATCCTGCATGATGAGTTACATTAATGATTTCAGCTTTATCTCCAATTTTATCTGCTAATTTTAAAGCAGATTCCCCAGAAGCAGAAGCCACTACAACATAATTAATATTGTCAGATTTATCTAATCTTGTATTAACTAATTCTATTACCTCATCAGTATTTTGTTTACCTTCTTTATCAAAATATACAACTTTTTCTTCCATGATGAACACCTCCATTACTAGAAGAAAGTATATATTATTTAATATTTAAGAGTTACTTATGGAAAATTTAGATAACATCAAACATAGAGAAATTGATGATTATTATATAATCCCTATTGAAACGGGTTACATAAAACCTAATGAAAATTTAGATAGTATAATTGAACCTGCTCGGCGATTAATGGAAAAAGGAGATTATCTAGTCATAGCAGAAACACCAATAGCAATTTCTCAAGGAAGACTTATCGATGAATCTGACTATAAACCAGGTTTTACAGCTAAATTCCTAACAACAGTTTGGAGTAAATATTTATGGGGTTATGTTTTAGGACCTCTTTTAGGAATTAAAAAAAGAACTATTAAAAATCTTAGAAAATTACCTCCTGAAACCAAAGCCCATAAAGAAGTAGTTTTACAACATTATGGTTTAAAACATGCTCTTAAACCTGCGTCTGAAGCTGGAATTGATTTAAGTAATGCTCCAGGAACTTGTGTGTCTATGCTTCCTGAAAATCCTGAAAAAGTAGCTAAAGAAATTAAAAAAGAGATTAATAAAGAAGTAAAGGTTTTAATTATCGATACCGATGCAACATACATGAAAAATGGGAAATATTTTACAGGTCTTCCTGTAGCTATTGATGGAATTGAAGCAAATAAAGGATTTTTTGGTTATTTTAAAGGCCAATTATCTGAAAATATGGGGTCTACCCCCCTAGGTTGTTCCGAAGATATTAGTGTAGAAGAAGGATTAAAAATAGCTAATATTGCTGAAGATTATCAAAAATCATTATCAACAGCTATGGCCACCATTCATAGTGTAAAATCTATTTTTGGAAGCGATACTAATGAAATTTCTATAGAAACTCTTGATTCTATAACTCATACCCCAGCAGTAATCATTAGGAAAAAATAAATCATAATATTTATATTATATCAAAATTTAATATATATGTTATATAGAATTGATTTTTTATTTTTTAACTAATTCTTATAAAGTCTAAGCATAATGCAACGGGAGAAATTAAATGATAAATGATCCTTTAGTAAAATCTTTATTGACAAATGTATTAGAAGAAGAAAGTAATCTAACTATTGTTCAATGCCTACTTGATGGTATTGAAACCGATGAGGAAATTGCGGAGAAAACTGATATTAGGTTAAATATTGTTAGAAAATATCTTTATAAATTATATGATTTAGGATTAGCTAGTTATAAAAGGAGTAAAGATCCTGAAACTCAATGGTATACTTATGCTTGGAAATTTGAAGAAGATGAAGTTATTAAAAGAATCTGTGAAGATTCTGAAGCCTATCTTAATCAATTACATGAATTATTAGACTCAGAAGAAAACAATATGTTTTTTATGTGTCCTGAACAACATGTAAGATTTGATTTTGACAGATCTTCTGAATTTGAATTTATCTGTCCAGAATGTGGAGAAGAAATGGTATTCCACGACAATACAGAATATAAAAATCAAATTAAAGAAGATATTGAAACTGTTCAAAGCAATTATGACGAATTTAAGAAAAATGTTGAAAAATGATTGAAATAGAATTACTTAGACAAATGCAATGTCCTGAAAATGTTATTGAACATTGTATTGCTGTTTGTGAAAAATCTGTCAAAATTGCTTCTAATTTTGATAATGTAAATATGGATTTATTAAAAAAAGGTGCTATTTTACATGACATTGGAAGATGCCAAACTCACGGTATCCATCATGCTGTAAAAGGAGCTGAAATAGCTAAAAAGTTAAATTATCCTGAAGATGTCTGTAATATTATTGAAAGACATATTGGGGCAGGAATAACTGAAAATGAAGCTATTGAATTAGGACTTCCCAAAAAATCTTATCTTCCACAAACTTTAGAGGAAAAAATTGTTGCTCATGCAGACAATCTTTTAAGTGGAACCAAAGATGTAAATCTTGAATTTGTTATAAATAAATGGGAAAAACAGATAGTAAATCCTGAAGAAAATATCAAAAGACTTATTTTACTTAATAAAGAATTAATAGAACCCTTTGAGGAATGAAAACTATGAAAGTTATATGCTCATCAGAACAATCTCTTTATCGTCCGGAAGCTCTACGATGGAGAGAACGGATGAAACTAATGAAACCAATTGGAGATACTGTAGTTTTATTGCCCTGCAGTATGAAAAAACCTTATTCTAATTCAAAATCCCATATGAGATTTAGAAAAGTGACAAGATCTTTTCAAGAATTAATTATAACCTCTCCCTTTGGAATCTGTCCTAGAGAGTTGGAGAATACTTTCCCTATTCAATCTTATGATGTAGCTGTAACAGGAAATTGGTCTCAAGATGAGATTAGTGAAAGTGGAAAGCTTTTAAAGGAATATGTAAAGGGAAAAAATGTAGTAGCTAATGTAAGTGGTGGCTATGAAGAAGTTTGTAAACAATATCTAGATGACGATGTTGTTTATACCTGTAAAGATGGTCGTCCTACATCTGCAGATTCCATATATAATCTAAGAATGGAGCTTAAAAATCATGATAAAATTAGCAGACATGAAAAAGTTTTAAATGAACTTAGGTCAATAGCTGTTTATCAATGGGGATTTAAAGCTCGTGATTTTATTCCAGATAATGTGAAAACAAAAGGAAGATACCATAAACGTATATTAGTAGATGGTGTTCAAATTGCTCTTTTAAATATGGATTATGGGTTATTTAGACTTAATTTAGAAGGCGGTGAAATTCTTAAAGAATTAGGAATTAATATTGTAAACATCGATTTTGATCTTCAAACAAACACTGTCTTTGCTCCTGGTATAAACAAAGCTTCTCATGAAATTATTCCTAATGATGAAGTAGTAGTTGTTAGAGATAATGAAGTTGTAGGTGTAGGTAAGGCTATTTTAACCGGTAAAGAAATGGAAGCTTGTGAAAATGGAATTGGAGTAAAAATCAAATACAGATTAAAATAAGTAGCTATATATATTACTACTAATACATTTATTATAGAAACTATTATTTAGTGCGTTATTTAATAACTCATTATTGGAGGAATTGTATGTCAGAAGATTTAACAAACAATGTAAAAGATGCAGTTGCTAAAATTAATGACCCACACATGGGTGTGAGTATTGTAGAAATGGGCATCGTACAAGATATTACAGTTGATGGAGACAATGTAAAAATTGTTATTAAACCTACAAATCCAGGTTGTATGAGTATTGCTCGTGTTGCTGCAGATGCAAAAACTGAAGCAGAAAAAGTTGATGGAATTGAAAAAGCTGAAATTATTGTCGAAGGACATGCAATGGCCGATTCTATTAATGAAATGATTAATAAATAGATTAAAAACTAAATACCGAAAACATTATATATAGTAAAATATATAATAATTAGTATTGATTGGAACATTGACGTTTCAAACAATACACATCTTATAGGCTAGTGGCACAGCTTGGTTAGCGCGCTCGGCTGATAACCGGGAGGTCATGGGTTCGAATCCCATCTAGCCTACTACTATTCTTATTTTCTTAATAATTATCCATATTGAAGGAATTTTAACTCTTTAAAAAGCTATTTTTTAATAAATCCTTTAAATTTAAAATACTTATATATAAACCCTTTTTTAAGTGAAAAACAAATTTAAAACATTTTCAAAATATTTAAATTTGATAAACAACATAATATAACTTAAATGTACTAATATGTGGAATAGGGTTAAAAATGTGGGAAAAATTAGAAGAAAAATTTAAAAAATATCCTGCTAGAATGAAAGTAGCTAAAAAAATGATAGAACTGGGACTTAGAGTAGATGATAAAGAAAAAATCTATTGTGGAGATTTGCAAATTAGTGATAAATCATTAGCTAAATCAGCCGGCGTTGATAGAAGAGCTATCAAATCTACCATAAAAATAATTGAAGAAGATGAGGAATTATTAAATATTTTTAAAAATATAGTGCCTGCTGGAACTTTATTGAAAAATATAGCTAAAAATTTAGATCTTGGAGTTATTGAAATCGAAGTAACCTCTGAAAATGAAGGAATATTATCTTCTACAACACAACTAATTTCCCAAAAAGGAGTTAATATACGTCAAGCATATGCTGAAGATAATGAAATGGAAGATTATCCTCATTTAACAATAATAACTGAAGAACCCCTTCCTGGAAATATAATAAATGAATTTTTAAAAATAAAAGGAGTGAATAGGGTTTCTATTTATTGAAGTCCTTCACTTCTAGCTTGTTCCATTTCTAAATCTTCTTGCTCTAATACTTCCATTAATTCTTCCCAAGCTTCAAGAGATTCTTTAGCTGCTTCTTCAGTTAATTTCTCAATTGCATAACCTGCATGTATTAAAACATAATCCCCTATTTCTACATCAGGCAAAAGATTAATTTTAGCTTCTTGTCTAACTCCACCAAAATCTGCAAATAATCTTTCTGTTTCTTTATTAATTTCAACTACTTTAGCTGGTGCTGCAATACACATTATTTTAACCTCCTTAAAATAACAATCTCAAAATCAGTTTTAAAAATACGAACATTTAATATTAGATTATAATTATAATAATAGACAATATATAAATGTATCTATTTAATAGAGAGATGTTAAAATGAAAAATATTGTTATTGGATCTGGACCTGCAGGAAGATTAGCTTCCCTTGAATTAGGCAAATTAGGTGAAGAAGTAACCTTAATTGAAAAAAATCACATAGCTGGAACATGTTTAAATGAAGGATGTATGGTAATTTGTGCTTTTACCGATATAACCAAATTTATAAATTCCAGCAATCTTTTTAATAGCTATGGGTTTTTAAAAAGTAATCTTGAATTTTCCTATGAAAAAATTGTTGAAAAAATTAAAGAAAGTCAGGAATTAATGAGACGTCTAAATCAAGAAGAAAATGAAAGTGTAGGAAATGAAATAATTTATGGGAAAGCTTCAATTGATGAGAATAATGTAATTGTAAATGGAGAATCTTTAGATTATGATAATTTATTAATAGCTACTGGAGCAAGACCATTTATCCCTAATATTCCGGGAGCTGAATACGGTTTAACAAGTAGCGATATTTTAAATATTAACGATGTTCCTGAAAAACTTGTTATTATTGGAGGAGGAATAATAGCTTGCGAAATAGCTAATATATATTCCACTTTAGGCAGTGAAGTTAGTATTCTCTCTAGAAGTAAGTTTTTAAAAGATATTAATGACCGTCAAGTTAATAAATACATTCTCAAAAAGCTTATTCCGGACGTTAAACTTTATGAAAATGTTCATATAAGTGAAGTAAGAAAAAATAGTGTTATTTCAACTGTTGGTGAGGAATTTGAAGGAACTCCTTTCTTTGCAGCTGGACGTGTAGCTAATTCTGAAATAGCTGAAGGATTTGTGGAGTTTAACGAAAACAATACTATAAAAGTTAATGACATGATGCAAACTTCTAGAAATAATGTATATGCTGCCGGAGATGTTACTGGTGGAATTCAATTAACACCGATAGCTAGAAAAGAGGGTGTTTGTGCTGCAAGAAACATGGCAAACTATCCAAATAAAATTAGCTACGATGATGTTCCACAAGCATTAAGTTTGAATATGGAAGTCAGTTTTGTTGAAAATGAAAAATTACCTGAAAATGATGAAATTATAGATATTAGCATTCCAGGAATTGGAGGGCCTGGCGCATTTTGGCATATTCTAAATGGAGATACAGGATTTTCAAAGGTCTCCTTTGATGGAAATGAAAATAAAATTAAAAAAATTACATCCATTTCTCCTTCATCTGTAAGTGATGTAGCATACCTATCTTATTTGATGAGAGAAGATTATGATTTAACTGATTATTCTGATTTTATTGAAATCCATCCATCTACAGATGCAAATTATAAAATAATAAAAAATATGTGGTTATAAATAGCTAGTCTAATTCATTAATAATAGTATTTGCAATTAATGAATTAGCATCCAATATTTCTTTGGAATATTTTTTAGCATTATTTTTTAGTTCGTCTAAGTTATCTAATGCTTCAAAAATTTTTTCATTTAAATTATCAACTTCTGCTTCAATAACCGCCCCTTCAAAAATTGATGCAAAATTATGATATCTTCCCCATTTTACTTTAGTTAAAGAAACAGTAGGACATTGGCATGCTAATGACTCTTCAATCATTAAACCATCATCAGTAGCTATTACTAAATCCACATAATCATATAAATCTTTCAACCAATCGATGTAACCTAAATAAATTACTTTATCTTGATCAATAATATCCATATATTCCTCTTTTAATGGTAGACCTACTAAAACTACATTATATTCATCAGTAACATTTGAAAAATTATTAACCCCTTCCATTACTCCTTTAAAGATTGAAGAACCAGAAGAAAACAGAATTGTTTTTTTATTTTCATCGAAATTTTTCTCTTGTTTGAGTTTTTCAAAAGCTTTAGTCTTATCTCCCTTATTGGTATTAGGATTAATAGGGAAATATGTTTTAGAAACATTTTCAGGGAATTCATAACAATTAAAAAGTTCTGGAAAAGCTAAACAATTGTTTAATCTAGGACATACCTTACTATCCAACGGTGTACAGATTAAAGAAAATGAAGGAGTTCTAGCTAATTTTGCTCCAATAGCACCTACAACAGCTCCCCCACCATTAATTCCTACAACCAAATCTGGATTAACCTTTTTAACTAAACTTCGAAGTTTAAAAACAGCACTTAAACTTCTAAAGGCAGCCTTAATTGCAGTTTTTTTACTAGCTGCATGACCTCCAGCTTGAGGAATAGTTATTTTATGCCAATCATAATTATTTTTCTTAAATAAAATCCCCGGAGCGGTTTTATCGAGAGCTATCTCACATTCAACACCCTTTTCTTCCAATGCTTTTATAACATTAATAGCAATAACAGCATCCCCGCCAAGACCTCTTCCAGTAATAACTAACAACACTTTCATAATATCAAATAATTTTATTGTAATTTCTGTAATTTAACTTTATAGGCTTTTTGATTTGATTCAAATCTTTCGTTATTAGGAGCATAAGGATTATAAAGAAGTCTTCTAAAACCTAATAAAATTAAAATAGGATTAGAAACATGATATTGTTTTTGTTTAAGGATTAATCTTCTAAATAAATCTCCTAATCCACCACCAGTTAAAACATCCATAATATAATCCCCGAATGTTGGATTTCTAATTTTAAGCTTTCGGGTAAGAAATACCTTAAGAGTACTTCTTCTTACAAATGCAGTAAGAAGAATAGTTACAATTGAAAGAGCTATTAACCACCAGAAACCTCCAATTAAATAAAATGAGATTCCTAATGCAACAGCAAAAGAATGATTACCTACTTCACCCAACATTATTTTTCCGGCAAAATCCAAAGGACAATAAGCAATACAAGCTATTAAAAGTACTAATGGAGTATAAATAGCTGGAAGTTCATCAACTGGAGCTCTACCAACAATTAACATGCAAACAATTGTTATTATAGACATGATAATTGTTACCATACATGTGGAACCAGGTTGCATATCTGAAATATTAATTGGTTGAACAAGTAATGCAATGAAAATTGAAGACCATCCAAGACCGAAATAATATCCTGCAATCATTACCGCCAATATTCCAATTCCTCTAGATAATTGACCCCATTCAATGCTTAATGTAGGAATTTTACGACGTCCAACAATATCATCAAAAAATGCAAATATTCCGATAATTAAAACAAGAGTGTTAAATCCCGGTAAAAAGTAAAAACATAATACAATAAAAGGAATAAGACCTACAGAACGAGGAATTCCACCACGAACATTAGGATAAAGATTTCCAAGATATCCTCTTTTACCTAAAAATCGAAATATCATATCTAAAAACATTGTCCCGAAGGCTGTTATTAGAAAGATAATCACAAATGCAATTATTGTTGACATATACATCATATTAAAATCCCAACTAAAAATATTAATTATAAATTTTGCTATTTCTGTTATATAAAATTTATTTAACTAGCTAATAGAATATCGTAAAATAGATGCAATTCCACCTAATGATTCCAATTGTTCTCCTCCTTCATGTTCAGAACTAATAACCATAACTTCACCACTCATATTTTCAACCATTTCCAATAAATTAGATAGATTGTCTGTAGCTATTAGTTTATCAAGTACCAACAATCTTTCTACCGCTCCCATATTAACAGCATTGGTTGTTTCATCAATACCATAAGTAACCTTAGAAGAATTTTTCCCAATTTCTTCAAGAAGATTATTGATAGCTACCATTTCACTACCTACCCTATTTTCAACCATTAATTTTTCAACAACTCCCTTTTTAAGAACTTCAGCTATTCCTACCCTTCCACCAGTTCCGATATTTTCAATGATTGATTTTTTAGCTAATTCTGGATATTTATCTTTTAAATAATCATAAAAATCATTTTTAACAAAACCTGGTCCTGCAATTACAATATTAGCCACATTATCAAATTTCTGTAAAGATTCCACAATTTTTTCATAGAATTTCGCAATATTCTTATTCCTATTTTTATCAATTATTCTTTTACCAGAAATAGCTCCATTAATTGGACCATAATATTCAATTCCAAACTGCCTCATTAATCCCAATGTAGCGACATCATCTTCCAACACTACAATAATGGCGGAAAGTTTTTTAGAAGCTTCGATAGCTTGATTTAATCTATTCAATGTATATTTAGACCATTTATCTTTTTTAATAGTTAATGGAATGTTTAATTTTACTTCAACAGTATGATGTGAACCTAAAGGAATTAAATCTTCCGGACCTTTTGTAATTGTTCCAGTTAATCTTAATTTACCTGTAAAAAGATGAAAACTAATATTTTCAATATCCACTCCTAAAAAAAATGTTTTTTTAACTCCCCTATCACTTCTTAATTTATCTCCAGTATTGTCTTGAATACGACGAGTGGTTTTAGATGAAACATTATCACCAACTTCCACAATATGTGATAAATGCCATAAATCATCTAATGTTTCTGGAAGTACTTCAATAACCCCTTCCTTTGTATCTTGCTTTAAAATTTTCATTAAGACTATTATATATAATACAACTTTAATAATTATTATCATGAAAATTGGAATAATAGGTGGAACAGACGGTCTTGGGAAAACCTTAATTTATTTTTTAAAAGATGAATTTGAAGTAGCTATAAGTGGAAGAGACCATATTAAAGGCAATAAAGTAGCTGATGAGTTTGAAGTGAAATATTATGAATCAAATACAGATTTAGCTAGTGAAAGTGATATTTTAATAATTTCTGTTCCAATAAATTATACAAATACTGTAATTCGTGAAACAGCAGATTATATGAAAGATGGATCTGTCATGATTGACGTTACATCAGTTAAAGAGGAACCTAGTAAAACCATGGCAGAGGTTCTTCCAGACACTGTAGAATACGTTCCTACCCATCCAATATTTGGACCGAGAACAACAGAATTAGACAATCAAGTAATAGTTTTAACTCCTATTGAAAAAGGTCAATGGTATGAAAGAATTTTCAACTATTTAAATAATAAGAATATGAGAGTAATTGAAACAACCTCTCAAAATCATGACTATATGATGAGTATTGTCCAGGTTTTAACTCATTTCTCATTTATTTCAACTGCATCAGCTATGGAAAAGCTAAAAATTAATATTACAGAAACTGAAGATTATGAAAGCCCTATTTATAATCTGATGATAGATATGATTGCACGGATTGTATCTCAAAATCCATATTTAACCTATTATATCCAAACAATGAATAATAATGGAACAAAAATAAGAAATGCCTTTGCAGATGCTGTAATTGAACTTAAAGATGCTATTAACAATGGAGATGAATTAACTTTCGTGGAAATAGCTGATAAGGCTACTAAAAATATGGGAGATATTAAAGCTGCTTTAGGACGTAGTGACAAAGCTATTAGCTCTTTATCTCATGAACATAGCCATTTAATTCAACTAAAAGGTCACGAAGTCGGATTAAAAGATATATACACCTCTAAGGTATATGTTGGGATTCTTGAAAATATTAAAAAGGATACAGCTATTTTGAAAAATAAAAATGGAATTGAGATTATTAAAATATCCAATATTGAAATTTTAAATCCTGAAGAACTTTACCAATGGAAAATTGATAATTATAAACATGTGTTAAAAGAGATAAACTGTGAATTTGATAGAAAGATTAACAGTGAAGTTATTGAAAAAACAATAGCTAATTTAGACAACATAATAAATGTAATAATCATTGACAATGAGAATAATTTAACTATCAAAATAGAAAGTTTATATGAAGATTCAATAGATGAAGTAAAAAGATTATTGACAGGTTTTGGAGGAATTATCCATGAATAAAAATCAAATCATAGCTAGAGGATGGTCCAATGGAAAATTGATTTCTGTAAATTTATTTTTCAATGAAGATAAAACTATTGTAAACGAATATGGAGATAAAATGATGTGTGCATGTACAATGAAAACTAAAAATCATCCTACACCATTTATTTTTGATGAAGGAAAATTGTACTGTCCTGAATGTGGTCATGAATTAGAAGTTGTTGAAACATATGAAAGCTATTTAAAAAAAGAAAATAATAAAAAATAAGTAGTTATGGGAATAAAAGAGCTTTAACAAAGGTTACTACAAAGTTTCCAACTACTATAAAAACTATTATTTTTATTATGTCCTTTTCTGAAAATTTAAAATTACCATATTTATAACGGTAATACCCAATTGAAATGATAGCTAATATTATAGCTGTCACTATGCTTATTAAAAATCCTGTAATTTGCATCATCTATCACCTTACTAATGATATAATTTAATACATTAAAACTTTAACTACACACCTGTAAAAAATATTTAAAGTCCGTTAGTTTGTTCGTATTAAATAAAAACAATATGATTATCTATGAAAATTGATATAACAAATATAAGCAATTATTTTTTTAATAAGATTTAATATTCAATATAAAAATAATATTAAAGTATTTTTATATGGAGAATTAAATAATAAAATAATATAAAATACTATTTATAAATTTAAATTAATTTAATCAAATTTATAAAAACAGATAAAATAGAAACATTTATATAGTAGAAAAATTATATTATATAAATGTATCTTAAAAAAGATATTATTTATTTTTCATAATTACGAACAATAAAGAGGGTGATCTATAATTAAATTGTTCGTTCGTAAATATACGAATAAAAGTTACATAACGAAAACTTTATAAAAGATAACAATATGATTAATCAATGAAACAAAGGAGTATGATAATATGGTAAAAGATGAAATGAGATTAAAAGTCGCTGAATCTGTTTCCCAAAGAGATATCGGACAAGGTATCGCAAGGCTTGATCCAAATGTAATGGAAGAGATGGGATTACAAGAAAGAGACCTTATTGAAATAATAGGTGACAAAAAAACTGCAGCTATTGTTCTTCCTTCTCAAACTGATATTGGTTTAGGAGTTATTAGAATTGATGGATTAGTCCGTAAAAATTCTGGAGCTACCATTGGAGAAGAAGTTTTAATTAAAAAAGCTAAAGCTGTAGAAGCTAAAAAAGTTGTTCTTGCACCAACTGAAAATAATATTCAAGTGCAAGGAGACGTAAGTAGCTTATTTAAAGGAAAAGTAATGGTTCAAGGAGACATTATTACTTCACAAGTTAGAAGCCAACCAAGTCTTGGAATGGGTTTTGACAGTTTATTTGATAATTTAATGGATTTCTCACCAATGACTGAAATTAAATTTGCTGTTGTTTCTACACAACCTGCAGGAATTGTTGTAGTAGGAGATAATACAGAAGTAGTAATGCATGAAACACCTGTAGATGTAGCTACTATTGATGGTGTCACCAATCTTATTGATGTCAGTTACGAAGATATTGGTGGTTTAAAAGACGAAGTTAAAAAAGTAAGAGAAATGATTGAAATTCCTCTTAAAAAACCAGAATTATTTGAAAAATTAGGTATTGCACCACCAAAAGGAGTTTTAATGCAAGGACCTCCTGGAACAGGTAAAACATTACTTGCAAAAGCAGTAGCTAATGAAAGTGACGCACACTTTATTGCAATTAATGGTCCGGAAATTATGAGTAAATATGTAGGTGGATCAGAAGAAAACCTTCGTGAATATTTCGAAGAAGCTGAAGCTAATGCACCATCTATTATATTTATTGATGAATTAGATGCAATTGCTCCAAATAGAGAAGACACTCAAGGAGAAACTGAAAGAAGAACCGTAGCACAATTACTTACTCTTATGGATGGTCTTAAATCTAGAGGACAAGTAGTAATTATTGGAGCTACCAACAGACCAGATTCCCTTGATCCTGCTTTAAGAAGACCTGGAAGATTTGACAGAGAAATCGAAATTGGTGTTCCAGATCAAGAAGAAAGAGAAGAAATTCTTGAAATCCATACAAGAAACATGCCTCTTGAAGATGATGTTGATCTTAAAAAAATGGCTGCAGTTACTCATGGATTCGTAGGAGCGGACTTAGAAGCTCTCTGTAAAGAAGCAGCTATGAGAGTAGTTAGAAGAATTCTTCCTGAAATTGATAAAATCGATGAAGAAATTCCAGAAGATGTTCTTAAAAAAATTGTAGTTAAACCAGAAGACTTCAAATCAGCTCTTAAAGAAATTAATCCATCAGCATTAAGAGAAGTTCTTGTTCAAATTCCAGATATTAAATGGGATGATATTGGTGGACTTGGAAATGTAAAACAAGAATTACAAGAAGCTGTAGAATGGCCATTAAAATATCCTGAAGCTTTCCAAAAATTCGGAGTAAGACCACCTAAAGGAACTTTACTCTATGGAGTTCCAGGTACAGGTAAAACTTTACTTGCAAAAGCAGTAGCTAATGAAAGTGAAGCTAACTTTATCTCTGTAAAAGGTCCTGAACTTTTATCCAAATGGGTAGGAGAATCTGAAGCTGGAGTTAGAGAAGTATTCAGAAAAGCAAAACAAGCAGCTCCAACTGTAATCTTCTTCGATGAAATTGATTCCATAGCAAGTAGCCGTAGTGGTAATGATGGTGACAGTGGAGTTACCAAAAGAGTTGTTAACCAACTTTTAACTGAAATGGATGGTATGGAAGAATTAGAAGATGTTGCAGTAATTGCAGCTACTAACAGGCCGGATATTCTTGATGCTGGACTTATGAGACCTGGAAGATTTGATAGGAAAATCAAAGTAGAAGTTCCAAATGAAGAAGGAAGATTAGCTATCTTTAAAGTACATACTAAAGATATGCCTCTTGCTGATGATGTTGATCTTCAAAAATTAGCTCAAGAAACTGAAGGATATGTAGGAGCAGATATTGAAGCTGTATGTCGTGAAGCAGCTATGTTAACATTAAGAGATAACTTAGAAGCTGAAGATATTCCTAAAAAATATTTCCAAGAAGCTCTTGAAAAAGTTAAACCACAACACGAAGAAGAAGACCTTGTTCAATATATCTAAGGTCAAAACTAATGGAGACATTAATTTGTCTCCATTTTTTTATGTTTATTAGTAATACTTTTTTTAAAATAAATAATACTAATTAATTATATAATATAAATTACAATATACAATTCATGGATGAACATGTTATTGATGGTCTTGGAAAAAGTATAATCACAGTCCGTGATGGAAAAGTTGTAGAGGTTAGCGAACCAAAAGTTAAATATTGTCCTCTCTTTGATCATCATAGAGGAATTAAAGAACTAACCACTGAAAAAATAAAAGAAAATATACAATTCAGAATAGATGATTTTGGAATGTGTACACCTCAAAGACAGTTAAGAATGAAAGATTTTTTAACATTTGGAATATCTGAAATAATTTCCACACTTATTGAGGAAAAAATTATTGATTGTGTTATAATGGTTTGTGAAGGTTGTGGAACTGTAATTATAACAGAAAGTGAATTAGCTCAAGGAGTAGGTGGAAGAGTTTCCGGACTTGTAAAAACAACACCAATACCTGAAATAATAGAAGAAATTGGAAAAAATAATATTGTAAATCCAGAAACAGCAGAAATAGACCAAATAGCTGGAATAAAAAAAGCTATTGAAATGGGATATAAAAATATTGCAGTTACAATAGCAATTGCTACCGACGCACAAGCAATTAAAAAACTTAAAGAAGAATATCCTGAGGTAAACATATATACATTTGTTGTTCATACTAGCCAATTAAGCAAAGAAGATGCTAGAATATTATTTGATAATTGTGATGTAGCAACAGGGTGTGCATCTAAATATATGAGAGAAATAGGAGATAAAGAATCATTAAAAACAGTAGGCCAATCCATACCAATATATTCCAATACAGAAAATGGAAAGAAATTTTTAGAAATGAGATTAGAAAAAATTGGAGGAGAAAAACCTAAAAAGGAAAATCCTGATTTGCCTCATCCATTAATATAAATATAAATTAAGAGAAGGGATACATTGACACAATTAAGTGAAGCTAAAAAAGGTAATGCAACAAAAGAAATGGAAGCTATTTCAAAAAAAGAAAAAATATCTATAAATAAATTAATATCATTAGTAGCTGAAGGAAAAGTTGTTATTCCTAAAAATGTTAATCGGAATACTCGTCCATGTGGAATTGGTAAAAATTTAACCACTAAAGTAAATGCTAATTTAGGATCTTCTAGTAAAATTGAAGATCTGGATTTGGAAATAAACAAAGCCAAATTAGCTGTAGAATATGGTGCTGATACTATTATGGATTTAAGTACAGGACCGAATTTAAATCAATTTAGAAAAGAAATAATGAATGCAGTAGATGTTCCTATAGGAACTGTTCCAATTTATGAAGCTGGAGTAGCTACTTTAAACAAAGGTAAAGAAATCATAGATATGGATAGCGACGACATCTTTAAAGCAATCGAAAATCAAGCTAAAGAAGGTGTTGATTTTATGACACTTCACTGTGGGATAACTAAAGAAACTGTAGATAAAATCAACAAAACAAATAGAAAGATGGGAATTGTAAGTAGAGGAGGAACTTTTTTAGCTTCCTGGATTTTACACAATCAAGAGGAAAATCCATTATATGAAAATTACGATTACTTGTTGGAATTATCTTATGAATATGACATTACATTAAGTTTAGGAGATGGATTAAGACCGGGTTGCCAATCTGATGCTAGTGATATTGGTCAAATTCAAGAACTTGTCAATTTAGGAGTTCTTGTAAAAGAAGCTAAAGAAAATAATGTTCAAGTTATGGTTGAAGGACCAGGCCATATGCCTTTAAGTCAAATTAAATCTAACATGCAGCTACAACAGACAATATGTAAAGAAGCTCCATTTTACGTTTTAGGCCCTCTTGTTACTGATTTAGCCCCTGGATATGACCATATTACGGGTGCTATTGGAGGTGCAATAGCTGCTTATAGTGGTGCTGATTTCTTATGTTATGTAACTCCAGCAGAACATTTAACATTACCAAGTTTAGAAGATGTTAAAGAAGGAGTGGTAGCATCTAAAATAGCTGCACAAGCAGCAGATGTAGCTAATGGTTTAGAATCTGCAATAGAAAAAGAAAATCAAATGGCTGATGCTCGTAAAAATTTCGACTGGGAAAAACAATTTGAATTAGCTATTGATAAATCAAAACCACGTTCCTATAGAAATCAATGCGAATTAGATGATGATGAGATGTGTGCTATGTGTGGAGAATACTGTGCAGTTAAAATAGCTAAAAATGATTTTTAATTGAAATTTTATTTTAAACTAAAATATTTTTTTATTTAAACTTAAAATCTTATACATCATAATTCTATTTATATAAACTTTTAAATCAATAAAATACAGATTTAAAATAACTTTTTAATAATTTTATTGGAAATAAAAGCATTAATTACCTATTAAAAACCTTAAAAGCTAACAAATACTAGAAAATCAAAAAATTTATATATGAGATTATGTATATTAGCATTTGAAAAATAAGGAGATGATAAAATGGTTAATTATGAATCAAAAGAAAGTGATATTACACATGTAGCAGGCGAAGATGCAATTGTAGATGACTTACATTTTAAACATGTAGATGGAAAAAACTTAGCAGATATTAAATTATTTGCTCTTTCTACCTGTGGCTGGTGTAAAAAAACAAGAATGTATCTTGAAGAAGAAGAAATTGCATATGATTATATTTATGTTGATCTCACAACTGGTGGAGAACGTGACGAAGCTATGAGAGAACTTGAAAAATATAATCCAGATATGTCTTTCCCAACTCTAGTTATAAATAATGGGGAATATGTAATTATTGGATATGAACCTGAAGAAATGGCAAAAGACTTAGATATTGATGCAATTGATGAATAAATAATTAAAGAAGGTGATTTACATGGGCAAACTTTATGATGATTTTAAAAAAGAAACAGAAGCAACTGGATACTGCGTTAATCCGGATGTGGAATTTGTAGAAATGTTACTTGAAAATATCCAGACAAATGTGGATAGATACGGTTATGCGGCTTGTCCATGTAGATTAGCCTCTGGTAAACGTGAAAAAGATTTAGATTTAATTTGTCCTTGCGATTATAGGGACATAGATTTAGAAGAATATGGATTCTGCTTCTGTGCACTTTATGTAACCAAAGATGTTATAGAAAATGATAAAAAAATTCATTCCATTCCTGATAGACGTAAAAAAGCACAAGAAGAGAAAAAAGAAGAAACACATACCTTAGAAAAAATTGAAATTGATGGTCTTAAATATCCTATTTGGAGATGTAAAGTCTGTGGATACTTATGTTGTAGACCAGAACCTCCTGAAACCTGCCCAATTTGTCATGTTGACAAAGATAGATTTGAAAAATTATTCTAGATTAAAATGTTATATCAAGATTTAGTTGAAGTATATTCTGCTTTAGAAGACACTACTAAAAGACTTGAAAAAACTCAAATAATAGCTGATTTATTCAAATCTTTAAATGGTGAAGATATTTCAGAAATTGGTTTATTAATCTTAGGTAGAGTTTTTCCTTCATGGAGTGACGAGGAAATAGGAATAGGAAGTAAATTAGTTGAACGTTCAGTAGCTAAAGCTATTGGAACTACACCTGATAAAGTGGAAGATGCTGTTCGTGATGAAGGAGACATTGGACTTGCTTCTTACAAACTATTCCAAAATAAAAAACAAACCACTTTTTTTGCTCAACCCTTAACAGTGAATTTTGTTTTTAATAACCTACGTAAACTTTCCAAAATTACAGGATCCAATTCTACAAACCGTAAAATATCAGTAATTTTAGAACTATTCTCACAAGCAACACCCTTGGAAGCTAAATATCTAAGTAGAACAATAACAGAAGAGCTTAGAATTGGTGTTGGAGAAGGTGTTGTACGAGATGCAATAGCTCAAGCATTTGACATTGATAAAAAAATTGTTGAAAGAGCTCAAATGTTAACTAATGATATGGGTCTTGTTGCATTGGTAGCTCTTGAAGAAGGTTCTAAAGGTCTTGAAAAATTAAACTTGAAACCTGGAAAACCTGTAAAACCTATGCTTGCACAATTGGCACCACCATTAACTGAGATTATTAATGAAATAGGACTAGCTATTTGTGAAACTAAATATGATGGTATTCGTCTTCAAATTCATAGAAATGAAGAAGGCATTAAAATATTTACCAGAAGATTGGAAAATATTACAAATGCAATGCCTGAAATTGTAAAACTTATTGATGAAAATATCCCTCATGAAAATTTCATTATGGAAGGAGAAGTAATAGCTACAAAGGATGGAAAACCTCTATCTTTCCAAAATATTCTTCATAGAGTCCGTAGAAAACATGATATTGATAAAGCTATTGAAAATGTTCCTTTAAAAGTATTTTTATTTGATCTTTTATTCTATAAAGTTCCTGTGCTTGATGAACCCCTACTCGATAGAAGGAAAAAATTAGAAGAAATTGTAGATACTACTCCAGAAGCATTAAACCTCAGTACCATGGTCTATGGAACTCCTGAAACAATACCTGAAATAGAAGAATTATTTAAAAAATCTTTAGAAGAACATCATGAAGGTATTATGATTAAAGATGCATCTCAACCATATATTCCAGGAATTCGTGGCAAAAAAATGCTAAAATGGAAAGCAGAACCAGAAACATTAGATATGGTAGTTCTTGGAGGAATTCATGGAACTGGAAAAAGAGCTAAATTTGTTGGATCCTATCTTTTAGGTCTTCGAGGAGAAGATGATGAGTTTAAAACTGTTGCTTATGTAGCTACTGGTCTTGACGATGAAATGTTAGCTTATTTAACCAAAAAAATGGAAGAGTATAAAATATCTGAAAAAGGCCGTACAATCATTGTAGAGCCTAAAATAATTTTAGAAATAGCTTTTTCAGAAATTGTTAAAAGTCCTGAATATGAAACTGGATATTCTCTTAGATTCCCAGTTGTAAAACGTATTCGTACAGACAAAGGTTTAACTGATGTTGATACTGTGGAAAGGTTAATTTCAATGTATATTAACCAATAACACTTTTTTTACTTTTTATATTAATTATAAACTAAAATCAATTTTTTATATTCACTTTCTAGCTATTTTATTAACTATTTTTACAATATTTAACTTCATGAAAGTGACTGATGATAAAATTCTTAAAATTGCCTTAATAACTTCCTTAATTGGAATAGTAGGATTGATAATCTTTACTCCTTATATTGAAGTTAAAGAAGTTAGTATTAAAGATATAAATAGAGGAATGATTGATGAAGAAGTAGCTATTAAAGGAATTGTTGAAGATATTAAAAAATCATCTTCAAGTTCTACTTATTTTTTAACAATTAATGATGGAAGTGGCCTTATTAATGTAATAGCTTTTGAAAGTGTGGTTTCCCAAATGGAGGACAATACTCTAAGTATTGACATGTTCAAAGATAAAAAAGTAAAAGCAGTAGGCACTATAACCGAATATAATTCAGATATGGAAATAATATTATCAGATAGTAGCTCCCTTACCATAATTTAATAAAAACCTATTTATAAGAGGTTAGATATTATTACTTATGGTAATAGGTGAATGAGATGAATTTGTTAGAATATTTAGCCTCTATTGGGTTTAATGATCCAGTTATTATAAGCTTATTCTTAATAATTGTAATGGGAGTAGGACTCCAATGGATAGCTCAGCTTAGAAAAATTCCAGGAATTGTATTATTACTTCCTGCAGGAATGTTTTTTGGAGCATATTTAGGATTAATTGAACCAAAAGAGATTTTTGGATCATCTTTTTACACTTTAGTAAGTTTAGGAGTAGGTTTTTTACTTTTTTCTGGTGGTTTAAATTTAAATCTTTCAAAATTAAGAAAAAAGGAGCGAAATGTAATTAAAAAAATAATACCTGTCAATACTATTCTTACTTTTATAATAGGAGGCATAATAATAAAATATTTGTTTTCAATGAATATTTTAGATGCTTTTTTAATAGCTGCTCTTTTAATTGTTTCAGGTCCAACTGTTGTAGGACCTATTCTTGAATATTCAAAACCTAATAAAAAATTAAACACCACTGCAAAATGGGAAGCTATTATTACAGATCCATTAGGTGCAATAATAGCTGTAATTGTTTTATATATAATTATTATTGTTCATGCACCTAATGAATTATTGTATTCAACAAATTCACCTTTCAACTCCGTAACAAATGTATTTTTACAACATACAATTTTCCAATCATTGGATTTGAAAAATTTCTTACTTAATGATTTGTTTTTAACTGCAATACTTGGAACTATAATTGGTATTCTAGTTGGAGTAGTATTTGCAATTTTATATGTCAAAGGACAGAAAAAAGGACTTATTACAGATAAATTTCATATTCTTGTATTGTGGATGTTAGTATCTGCAGCAATTTTAATTGGAGAAATACTTTTCCCTGAGGCAGGTTTATTTGCTGCTTTAACAATTGGAGTGGTAGTAGCTAATATACAAACTGGAAAAGAAACATTCTTAACTATACATCTAAATGACTTTATAGAACCGATTATTATTGGTGTCTTATTCATGACCTTGGCTTCATTAGTTGACATTAATCATCTAATGGAATATTTAATACCAAGTTTAATTTTAATTGCAATTTACGTTTTAATAATAAGGCCTCTTGTAACCTTTATTGCAACATATAACAGTAAATTTACATTTAAAGAGAAAATATTTTTAGGTTTCATCCATCCTCGTGGAATAGTAGCTGCTGCTTCAGCTTCATTATTTGCTCTTAAGCTAAATAACTGTGGCTTAAATATTCCTCAATTGATACCTGTTGTATTTATCGTTATTCTAGGAACTGTAATAATTTATGGAATTTTCAATCCAATTCTTACAAGAAAATTAGGACTATCACAGCAAAAGTGCTATGAAGATACCTATCCAAAGGAGGATAAATTTTAATTAATCAAAATAGATATATTTGTATAATAAAAAAATGAGGAATTTTAATGTCTGAGAAAAAAAGATTATTTGGAACATTTGGAGTTAGAAGAACCGCCAATGATGTTTTAACACCTGAATTTGCATCAAGATTAGCTGCATGTTATGGTAGTTTAGTTAAAGGTAAAATAGCTGTTGGAGGAGATACTAGAACTACAAGCAAGATGTTAATGGATGCAGTTAAAGCAGGTTTACTTTCTAGTGGTTGTGATGTGGTGGATTTAGGGATTTTACCAACTCCAGCTGTTCAATTTGCAGTGAGAAATTATTATGATGGTGGAGTTATGATTACAGCTTCTCACAATCCTCCGAAATATAATGGAATTAAATTTTTAGATGAATTCGGTATTGGAATTCCTGATAATATGGAATTAGCTATTGAAGAAATGTATTTTGATAGCGAACCTACTAGAGTAGAATGGAATAATATTGGCGAATCCATGACCAATGACAATATTATTCAAGAATATATTGATACTGTATGCGAAAGTGTAGATAGTGAAGCTATTAAAAATGCAAACCTAAAAGTTGTTGTTGATTGTGGATCTGGAGCTGGATGCTTTACTGCCCCTTATTTACTTAGACAATTAGGATGTGAAGTTATAACTCTTAACTGTCAACCAGATGGATTTTTCCCAGGTCGTGACCCTGAACCAATTGAAGAAAATTTAACAGAACTTATTGAAGTTGTTAAACAATTAAATGCCGATATTGGGCTTGCTCATGATGGAGATGCTGATAGAACCATTTGTATAAATGAAAAAGGAGAATTTGTTTTAGGAGACAAAACTTTCTCACTTGTGGAAAAACAAATGCTAAAAGAAAACAATGGTGGGCTTGTTGTTACTACTGTAGCAACATCACAAGCTATTTATGATATTGCAGAGGAGTATAATGGAGAAGTAATAGCTACTGCAGTTGGAGATTTACTTGTTGCACGTGCTCTAAAAGATGAAAATGGATTATTTGGTGGAGAAGAAAATGGAGGACTAATTTTTCCAGACTTTGTTTATGGAAGAGATGCTGCAATGACAGTTGCTAAAATATTAGAAATAATAGCTAAGGAGAAAAAGCCATTGTCTGAATTAGTTGATGAACTACCAGTTTATTATTCAAAAAAGATGAAAATCGAATGTGATGATGATTTGAAAGAAGATGTTATGAATGGAATAGCTAATGAAATCAAATCTACAACTGATTATGAATTAGACACTACTGACGGTGTTAAAATCTTTAAAGATGATGGATGGGTTATTATTAGGCCTTCTGGAACTGAACCTATATTCAGATGTTTTTCTGAATCAAATACTCAAGATAAAGCTGATGAAATGACTGAATGGGGAATTGAATTAATTAAAAAACATAGTAATATGATAAAATGAAAATTGAAAGCGAATTTCTAAGGTATTTAATTCATCACCAATGGATTATTGGAGGTTTTTCTTTTATCCTAATTATTGGTGTTGTACTTTATACCTTTGGAAATTGGAGTTTAGGAGATGATATTGCTATTTTAGCTATTTTATCTTCAATGTATATAATGATGTACAATGGCCATCGTACAGACTATAGGTTTAAAAAACTTATTGAAGATAATGATAAGAATACGTTAGACAGAATTATAGGTCCTGAAAGAAGAAAAGAACTTATAATTTTTGCTGAAGATATTGAAGTTCTCTATGCTAAATCCCACTCAGAACAAATTCCTTTAGAAATAATCGTTAAAAAATTAAATAAAAATGAGAACATTAACAATGACTATCTTGAAGATTTTGTGGAATTTATGAGATACTCCACTAAAAAAGTTTCTACTCATAATTTATCTTCTCCAATTAAGCTATTAATTTATAACAAATTCATAGCTCTTGAAAAGAAAATTAAAACACCAATGAGTGAAAATAGTCCTGAAATTAAAAATGAAATAGTAACTCTAGCTATTGAAATCTACACTCAGGTTCTAAAAGAATTAGATCCTAATTTGAAAAAGGATTATAGTGGCAAATAGCTATCATTAAATCTATTTTATTTATAAATTTTTTAATATAATTAAATGAATATTTTATAATAATGATATTATAAAAAAGTAAAATTATTTTCAACAGACAGACCTATATGTGAAAATAATATTTTTACACGAAATAACCTTTTTAGTTTTATAAAAATTAGAAATTATCCAAACATTCCTCTTTTAAGAAAAATGCATCTTCATTATCTGGATTTTTAAGAAGTACTCTATCAAAACTCTTTACAGCCTCTTCAAACTTACCTAATTCCATTAAAACAACACCTTTATTTAATAGATAATCAATGTTATTTTTTTCAATGTTAATAGCTGAATTATAACATTCTAATGCCATATCTAAATTTCCAATATCAATATATGCATTTCCCATTCTATTTAAAGCATCAGCATCAATTTCAGAATCATCCAAACATAATTCAACAGCTTTATTGAATGATTCTATTGCATCTTCTGGTTTTCCCATATCTGTCAAAAGATTTCCTCTTGAATTCCAAACTTCAGGATTTTCACCATCGATTTTAATTAATTTATCATAAACAGCTAATGCTTCATCAAATCTCATTAAAACTTCTAAAATAAATCCTCTCCAATATAAAACAATAGGACTATTAGGATTTATATTTAAAGCTGAATCACTAGCTTCCAGAGCCCCTTCCACATCGCCAGAATTTAAAAGAGCTATTGCCTTATTATTAAAAATATACTCATTATCATTTTCAATTCCTAAAGCCTTATCATAACATAAAATAGCTTGTTGAAAATCCCCTAATCTTGAAAGATTATCTCCTTGTTTGTTTAAAAGATATACATCACTAGGATCTATTTTTAAAGCAGCTTCATAACATAATGTAGATTTATCATATTTTCCAGTATCAAAAAGAATATCGGCTCTTTGAGTAATCATAGCTTTTTCATCGATTTTATTCCCTTTCCAATCATCAATATCAAGTTTTTTAAAGCTAATAATTTGAAACATTTCTTCATCGTCGATTTTACCAACATACATTTTTTTAAATTCTTTCACCATCTCTTTTGCATCGGCATATCCTTCTTTTTGAGCTAATTCATCATTATTCTTTAAATCTTTATATTGAATCAGCTCAACATTTTCCACCACAGCTTCAAAAATTTTCTTTTTCTCTTTAGAAACAAGATTCCAATAACAATATAATCTATCGCCTTTTTTAAGAGGATTTTTCCAAAGTTTTCGGATAGTCATGGTTTTTTTACCAGTGATAATATCAATATCCTGACTTCCAAAAGACAAAATTGGCAACCTAATCCCCCTTATTAATGATTTGTTCTCCAAATTCAGCAGTTTTAAGCTTAATAGTACCTTTATAATAAGGTATTAAAGATTCTGCTAATCTTCTTAAATCAATTGCATTAGGATTATTTACTTTCTCCAATGCTGGATCTAAAACATTACGATTCCTAAATTGTTGTAAAGTATAAGTATCAGCTTTAATATCCTCAGCTATATATTTAATATCCTTTTTAGTATGTAATGTAGGGACAAATGTTGTTCTCGCCTCTAATTCTACATCATCATATTGGTTAATCAAATTCATAGATTCCTTAACATTCCTTCCAATATTAGCTCCAACAATTTTTTTATATTTCGGGAATGGAGCTTTGATATCTAAAGATATGAAATCCAATACATTTGCATCTAATATAAATTTAAGCTTATCTGGATAAACTCCACTAGTATCTAATTTGGTTTTTAAACCAATACCTTTAGCATAAGTTAAGATATCCAAAACATCTTTATATTGGACTAATGGCTCTCCTCCGGAGACAACAACAGCATCTATAAAATCAGCGGAAGAATCAATAATATTTTTAATCTCCTCTAAAGAAGTCTCATCTCCACCCTCTAGAAGTTTGACATTCTGACAATATCTACATCTTAAAGGACAACCACCCATGAAAAATACTAATGACATATTTCCATGAAATTCTACTGATGATATGATGTTTCCACCGACTAACATTTTATGACAAAACCTCATTTATAATTTTAATAAATTTCTTATTTTCATCCATTGTGCAAATACTAATTCTAATCCAATATTCATCTAAACCTTTAAATGAAGTACAATCACGAACAATAATTCCTTTTTTCATAAGTTCATGAGTTAATTCAGTTGCAGTGAAACCTGTATCCTTAACTCCTATTAACATGAAATTAGATTTAGAAGGAAATACATTTAAAGACTCTATTTTAGACAATTCATTATATAGATACTCTCTACTTTCAATACCTTTCCTAATAGATTCATCGATAAATTTTTTATCCCTTAAAGTGTTCAAAGCAGCTATATAAGACAATCTTGTAAGTGAAAATATTGGTTTAATCCTAAATATATATTCAATAATTTCTGAAGATGATAAACCGTATCCTATCCTCATTCCAGCTAATCCCATCACTTTAGACATTGTTCTTATAATAAAAATATTAGGATATTTATTAATTAAATCTTTATTTGTAACTTCAGCATATTCGAAATAAGCCTCATCAACAACTATCAAAATATCTTCATTAATTTCAGCTATTTTTGAAATATCCTCTGAACTAATTAAAGTTCCTGTAGGATTATTTGGAGTACATAAAAAAATCATTTTTGTTTTATCAGTAATGCAGTCAATTATAGAATCAACATCCAATTTATTTTCATCCATATCCCATCTAGCATAAACTGGTTTAGCTCCATATTGCTGTAACAAATATTCATAATACATATAAGATGGAAGGGGAACAATAAATTCATCACCATCATTTATAAAAGTTTTAGCTAATACATCAATAATTTCATCTGCACCATCTCCCCCCACTACAACTTGTGAATCATCTACCCCAGAATAAACAGCTAATTCATGAATTAACTCTCTTAAATCAGATTCGGGATATCTATTAATATTAGAGGTACCTTTACTAATAGCTTCAATAGCTTTAGGGGAAGGACCCCATGGATTTTCATTTGAACCTAATTTAATAATATCTTCTTTATTAACTCCAAATTCCATAGCTATTTCATCTTGAGATTTTCCAGGCACATATGAGTCCATTTCACTAACAATTTGTCTTGGTTTCATTTTTATTCCCTTTAATTATAATAACTAGTCTTTATATTGTTTTGATAATTCACAATAATGATCTGCATTTTCTTGGATATGTTCTACTTGTTCTGGAGTTAATTGCTTAACTACTTTGCCAGGAACTCCTAAAATTAAACTTCCTTCTGGAAATTCTTTACCCTCACTAACAACAGCTCCAGCACCAATAATAGAATTTTTACCAACTTTAGCTCCATTTAAAACTGTCGCATTCATTCCTACTAAAACATTATCTTCTAAAGTACATCCATGAACCACAGCACCATGACCTATACTTACATTATCTTTAATTGTTACTGGAAAATCTTCAGATGCATGAATTACACAGTTATCTTGAACATTAGAATTATTTCCAATACTTATTGGTGCAACATCTCCTCTAATTACAGCACCATGCCATACAGAAACATCTTCTCCTAATTCAACATCGCCTAATACATGAGCCCCAGGGCATATTACTACAGAGTCTTTTTTATTTATCATAGTATCATCATTTATTATTAGTTTTCTTCTTATCTTGAATTATATGATTTTGTTTTACAAGTACACGAGTATCTGAAGGAACATCATCATATAACAAAACACCAGAACCAATTGTAGAATTGTATCCTACCTTAACACCAGGAGAAAAACTTGAGTTAATTCCTGTTTTTACAGAATCTCCAATGATAGCTCCTAATTTACGTCTTCCACTATCAATTCTTTTATCTTTAATTTTTGTCTTAATTGTAGCATTATCAAAACGTAAATTAGCTATATTAGTTCCTGCAGCTATATTACAATTAGATCCTATAACTGAGTCTCCAACATAACTTAAATGACTAACATTTGTGTTTTCCATAATTATAGAATTTTTTATCTCAACAGCATTCCCTACAGAAACATTGTCTCCTAGATAAGTGTTTCCTCTGATGTATGAATTAGGACCAATATCACAATTTTTACCTATATATACATTTCCTTCTATATAAACTCCGGCCCTTATTATACTACCTTCATCCAAATATACTTCTCCATCAATGAATACACCAGATTCTATTTTTCCTTTAATTTCAGTTTTAAGCTGGCCAATTAACTCTTCATTTACCTCAATTAATTCCCATGGCCTTCCTACATCAATCCAATCTTTATCTGTTTTATGACCAATTACTTTTTTACCATCATTTATTTGAAGCAATAATGAATCAGTAATCTCATATTCTCCACGTTCTGACATTTCAGTTTTATTTATTTTATCGAAAATATCTTTATTAAAAATATATATTCCAGCATTAACTAAATTGCTAGGAGCTTCTTCTAACTTTGGTTTTTCAATAATATTTTTAATATCGTGATTTTCAATTTCAACAACACCAAAAGCAGATGGATCTTCAACTTCTGTTAAAACCATTAAAGTATCAGCATCCATATAATTATATTTTTTAATAATTTCTTGAAGAATTTCAGCGTCTAAAATAATATCTCCGTTTAAAACAATAAGGCTTTCATTAATAAAATCTTCACCATAAGAAATAGCATTAGCTGTACCTAAGAAATCTTTTTGAGTTTTATAAGTAATATTAACGCCAAATTCAGAACCATCACCAAAATAGTCTCTTACCATGTCTTCTTTATATCTTACAATTAATAAAATATCAGTGATTCCACTTTCTTTTAAAGATTCTATGTTATACTGAATAATTGGCTTTCCAGCTACTGGCAACATTGTTTTTGGCTTAGTTAGAGTCAGCGGCCTCATTCTAGATCCTTCACCAGCACTTAAAATTATAGCTTTCATGTTATAACCTCAATTTACATTACTTTATAAATTTTCATTAATAAATTTTAAACATTCATCCCGAATAAATTCTGCCCTTTCATTGTCCTTAGATTCCAAAGTAATTCTAATATAATCCTCTGTTCCAGATGGCCTTATTAAAACCCAGCTATTGTCTGTAAATGTTACTCTAACTCCATCAACAGTATTTATTTCTTCAATATCGTCGAAACTATTATTAACCAACTCTTCCATATTTTCCATTACTTCAATTTTCTGTTGTTTTGAACATGTTATTTTTTCACGAATGTTTGGATAAGATGGGATATTATCAAGTAATTTGGATAATTTTCCTTTTTTAGAAACTAATTCAGCTATTCTTAAACCAGATAAAATTCCATCCGGACACATACAAAAGTCTGGGTGTAACCATGTTCCAGAAGGTTCTCCACCAAATGTAGCATTTTGATCTATTATTACTTCAGCTACATTAACATCACCTACAGGAGTTCTTAAAACATTTCCCCCTACTTCAGCTAATGATTCATCCATACAAATTCCAGCATCCACAGTAGTAACTACAGTTCCTCCAAATTCTTTTGCCATTAATGCAAGTAAACTATCAAAAGGTGAAATGTTACCATTTTCATCAATGGTAATCATTCTATCTGCATCACCATCATGAGCTATTCCTAAATCTGCACCAGTAGCTACAACGGTTTTCATTAAATCCTGAAGATTATCGGCATTTGGTTCTGGGTTTCTTCCAGGGAAAAATCCATCTGGTTGTGAGTTTAAAGTTGTAACATTACAGCCTGCTTTTCTAAATACTAAAGGTGATATTTCACAACCTGCTCCTGAAGCACAATCAATCACAACTTTTAAACCTGGTTTAATATCTACAGAATTAACTAAATCATCTATATATTCCTCTTTAATTTCATTATTATATGTCAATCGTCCAATTTTATCCCAATCAACTGAAATATAAGAAGAATTATTGTAAATCTTTTCAATTTCTTCCTCTTGTTTTGAAGTATAAGCCATTCCATTTGGATTCCATAATTTAATTCCATTATATGGAGATGGATTGTGTGAAGCTGTAAGCATCACTCCAGCATCTGCATTTAATTTTTCAGTAGCATAACCAACTAAAGGGGTTGGAACCATACCTATCTTAACAACATCAACTCCTCCTTCTAAAAGTCCTGCACAAATAGCTTGATCTAATAATTCATTTGTAGTTCTAGTATCATAACCTACAACTACAGTTCCGGAATTGTTTAAATAGTAAGCTAATGATTTACCTATCTTTAATGCAAGTTCTGCAGTAACTTCATCCTTAACAAGCCCTCTAATTCCAGAAGTTCCAAAAAGCTTTTTATTAGACATTAAACCAACTCACTATGCTCCAAACTTATGAGAATTATTCATTAAATCCATTAATATATTCATTACATCACTACCACGAATTCTACAAAGACCTCCTTTTGCAGCATCAACTTCTGAAAATTTACAAACATCATCTGTTCTAACTTCTGGACCCATAATAATCATTGGAACTGGATCTCCAGAGTGATTCATAACAGAAATTGGAGTGGAATGATCAGCTGTTAAAATTAAATAAACATCTTCTAAATCTTTAAGTTTACTCATAACTACTTTATCGACTTTTTCTATAAATTCTAATTTTTCTTGAGCATTACCATCATGTCCAGCTTCATCTGCACCATCAATATTAACTAAGAAAAAGTTATGATCAGTATTTTCAACTTGGTCAATGATTGTATCTACAATATTGTCCAAATTAGTATCTACTCCACCAGTAACATCATCCATTTCAACAATATCCATTCCTGCAAATCTACAAATACCCATAATAAGACCAGTTTCTGCAATACAAGCTGAATTTACTTCATATTTATCATTAATAGGTTCAACTACTGGAACTGCACCTGCTCCACGAGGAATAATAATATTAGCTGGTGGTTCTTTATTTTCAATTCTTTCTAAATTAACAGGGTGATCTTTAATCATTTCATAAGATTTAGCTACTAATTTATTTAAAATATCTGCTGTTTTTTTAGCTTCTTTGGAATCATCTAAAGCAACAACTTCTTTCGGTTTATTTCCTTCTACTTTAGGATCAGCATCACTTACCTGATCAGATAAACCTTCTCCCCTTAATACTAAAACAGCCCTATGGCCTGTAGATTCTTTAAAAATAATTTCAATATCTGGATAATCTTCTAACTTCATGGTGTTTAAAACTTCAACTATTGCATCAGTTCCTTCACGAATTCTTCCAGCACGTCTGTCTGTAACAATACCATTATCATCAACAGTTGAAAAATTACATCTAAAAGCAATATCTCCTGGAATAACATCTACACCTACTCCAGAAGCTTCAAAAGGACCTCTTCCAGTATAAACTTCATAAGGATTATAACCTAAAATTGAAATATGAGCTGTATCACTTCCTGGAATAATTCCTGGAGCTATTGAATCCATTAAACCGTTTATTCCTTTATTAGCCATTTCATCCATGTTAGGAGTGTTAGCAGCTTGAAGTGGAGTTTGATAATCAAGTTCTTTTAAAGGACGGTCTCCCATACCATCCATTATTAATATAATTCCCTTCACTATATCACCTTAAATATAATTATTATATTAGAATTTAAATAGTTAAATAATTTTATAAAAAAAGATTTTTAATGTATTAATAGAATTCCAATAAGAGCTCCAGTAACAGTTGCTATTAAATTAACATGTTCGTTAGTAAGCAAATCTTTTCTTTCAAAAATTGCTCCAAGGAAACTATCCATAAAACATCCTAATGTACCTGAAATTACGGAAATCATAATAGCTGAAACTGGGGAAGAAACAACACCAAACAAATATGAACATACTCCTATCACGCCAGCACCGGCAATTCCTGCAGCAGTTCCTAATATTGAAACTCCTCCATCGGTTCCTGGAGGAACTTTTTTCATAGTAGTTATTAAACGAGGAGTCCGAGTAACACCTATTTCTGATGCTAGAGTATCAGCAGTTGCAGTCGATATTGCTCCAATAAAACCACCTACCAAAGGTAAATAATAACCTCCGAAAGCTGCCATCATAAATGCAACAATACCATTAGAAATAACATTTTTAGCTGTTCTTCTTCCTTCAAATTCTCCTAAAGATCTTTTATAGGGTTTTGCATACCTGGTGGCAATTAACGCTAAAACTAAAAAAATTATTAAAATCATCAACCAATTAACACCGGCTGAGAAAATAATAACAACACCCATTAAAATCATGAAAATTGAGCCTAAAAGATCTAAAGCTTTTCTTTTATATGTTACATATCCTAAAACAAATAAAATTAATACATAACCCCAATTTATCATTAATTGTTGTTGCACCATTTACAAAACCTAAAATTTAATTGTAATTATAATTTAAGTTTTGAATAATATAAATAGATTTAGTTAAAATTGAAAAAAAGTTAGAAAATAAAGTATTAGTTTAATACTTTACTTTTAATAATTTCCACTCTTTTAAGTGGATAGATTTTTTTAGCATTGTGATAAACTTCACTAGCTAATCTACCATTAACACAGCTTTTTACGAAAGCATCAAATGGTTCTTCAGCAGCTTTTTCTTGTAATAAGTTTGTAATAACTTCCCTCATGTATTTTTGTTGGGAAGATTTAGCTCTTCTTGTAGTTACAGCTAATACATGGAGTTTTACTCTACGGTCATCTTTAGTAGTTACAACTACAGTAGTATCGATTCTACTTGTTCCTCTTCTAATCATACTCCTTACATAATCAGTAGTTGTTTTATGACCAGTAAATTTGGTATTTGCAGTGTCTCCAGCTACATTATCAATTTCAAATCTAAGTTTAATGTATTGTTTTGAGAAGTCTCCAGTTAATTCTCTCATGGTAACTTCTACACCACGTCCAATAAGAAGATCAGGGTCTCTTGCAGGAGTTTCACCTATTTCTTTATCTTCAAATGCAATTGGAGTTTTTATTGAATACCAATCTTTTTCTTTCCATGTGTCACGTACTCTACGTCTTGCTTTTGCTTTTGCCATTATATCTACCGTCGAATTTATTTTCCCTTAAATTAATTTATAATAAAAAATATAGCGTTAGCTACTTTAATTTTGTAAATATTATTTAAATAATAGCTTATTAAGAATAAGTCTTTAGCTATAATAAGTTTTTAAGAAATATTTAATTATTAATAAAGTTTTAAAAATATTTAAAACCCGCCCATAAAGGTTATTATTAAATTTTTTTCTTATACTATATAAATATTAGCTATAAAAAGAAAATTAGAGTTGAAAACTCTAACTATTCATAAAATTATAATGTTCGATATACTTTTCTAAAGCTTCATTAATTGGACATTCATCCATAACAAGTTTTATTCCTAAATCCTCAGCTTTAATTTTAGTTTTAAAACCGTATTTAACACAGATAATAACATCACAATCACTACAAGCTTCAAGAACTTTAGACCCTTGATGTTTGCCATCTTCATCAATTTCTACTTCACGATGAGTGTAAAATGCAATTCCCTGATCTTCACTATATTCATAGATATATAAGGAATTAGCTTTTCCTAAATGGAGATTAACATGAACACCATCGCTAGAAGCTACAGCTATCCTCATATTTTCACCTCATTTAAGTTTTTTAATTATATTTGCAACATTAGATCCGAATAGCTTAATAGTATTTATCCCTTCTTCATCTTCAAATGCTGTTCCTTCCGGACCTGCAAATACCATATTCCAATAAGTACTTCCAGCAATAATCATATTATTAATAGGGAAAAACATTGTCATTTCTTGAAGAGTTAATGTTTGGCCTCCTCTTCTTGCAACAGCTATAGGCCCTCCAACCATCCAATCTAAGAATTTATCATTTCCACGAGAAACTTTTCCAATTCTTTGAAGAGCAGACATTATATCTCCTCTAGCAGTTCCAAAGTAAACTGGAGCTGCAGGGATAAATCCATCAGCTTCTCTAATTTTATCAATAATTTCATTTAACCCGTCATTAAGAACACAATGACCTGTTCCTACACATTTGTTACATGCAATACATGATTGAATTTTTTTACCTCTAAGATTAATAATTTCTGCTTCAACACCATTTTCAACAATTTCAGCAGCACATATCTCTAACACATTTTGTGTATTACTTTCTTTTCTTGGACTTCCATTTAACAATATAACTTTTGCCATCTACTCACCATCTATTAATTTTTAGTTTAAGTATATAAATTTTTAATAACAATAGTAAACTATGAATTTAAAACAATTAAAATATACTGTTATCTTACTCTACATTATCATATGTTTAATTTGTGTTTTAGCACTAATAGCTAGTAATATCTACTTATTTATAGCTTCTACAGTTCTTTTAGCTCTAACAGTTCCAATTAATCTTTCTCACCCCGACATATTTCAAAGAGAGAGAAAATTATCTATTGGAAGCGAAGAAGCATTTAAACAAACATTTTACATTTCAAATATTATTTTCTTCTATGTTGCTCTATTAATTATCACTTGGAGAAATAGCTATCCTCAATATAGTGTAATTGGTTATGTATTGTTAGTTGTGATTTTTGTAGAATGTTTAATTTACCTAATACTTCAAAAACGTCTTGAAAAACAGTATTTAAAATAATAAAAAAAGGATTATACTTCAGCACCATCTAAAGAATGTCTGCAAGTACAATCTTGTTCATCTATTTTTTCAATAGCTTTAAAAATTAAATCAATTAGCTCTGATTTTATATTTTCCATACTTTCAAAAACTTCATCGATTGTAAGTTTATCATCAGATATTCCAGCTGCAAAATTAGAGACAATACAAATGGAACTGTAACAGATTTCTTTTTCTCTAGCTAAAACAACCTCTGGAAGGCCTGTCATTCCAACAACATCTCCTCCAAGAATTTCAAACATTTTAATTTCTGCTGTTGTTTCAAATCTTGGTCCTTCTGTACATACATAAGTTCCTCCCTCTATAACATTTCCACAACTAGCTATTACATCATTTAACCTGTGACAATATGGTTCTGTCATATCAACATGAACAACTTCATCATTGAAAAAAGTTTTATCCCTAACTGCAGTAAAATCTAGAAATGTGGTAGGTAAAACCAATGAACCTGGAGGAATTTGAGAGTTAAGTGAACCTACTGAATTAGTGGCTATAATTTGTGTAACTCCAAGACGATTAAGTGCATCTATATTGGCCTTATAATTAATTTTATGAGGTGGTACACTATGGCCTTTGGCATGTCTTGGAATAAATGCAACTTCCTTACCTGCAATTGTTAAAATTGAAACTTCCACTGGCTCTCCGAATTCACTATCCACTAATTTTTTTTCAACCTTATCGGCCTTATCTGTAAGTTCATAAACTCCACTACCGCCAATAATTCCAATCATAATATTACCCTTTTGTAACAGCAAGTGGAGATACTTTAGCTACTAATTTAGCTATTCCTGCTTCGTCAGAAATTCTAACAACATTATCAACATCTTTATAAGCACCTGGAGCCTCTTCAGCTATAACATTTTGTGAAGTAGCCTTAATTTTAATACCTTTATCATCCAAATCTTTTTCAATATCTTCAGCTGTAAAATCTTCCTTAGCTTTTTTTCTTGAAAGAACCCTACCAGCACCGTGTGCTGTAGATCCAAATGTTTCAAGCATAGCCTTTTCAGTTCCATGTAAAACATAAGAAGATGTTCCCATAGTTCCTGGAATCAATACAGGTTGTCCAACTTCCCTATATTTTTCTGGAATCTCTTCTCTTCCAGGACCAAAAGCACGAGTAGCTCCTTTTCTATGAACTAAAAGATCCATTTTTACTCCTTTTTCATTTTCATGAGTTTCTCTCTTAGCAATATTGTGAGCAACATCATAGACAACTCCCATATCCATATCTTCAGCAGATTTACCTAAAACATCTTCAAAAGTTTCTCTAATCCAATGGGTCATCATTTGTCTATTTGCCCATGCATAATTAGCAGCTGCAAACATAGCTTTTAAATAATTCTGAGCTTCTTTAGAATCCAAAGGAGCACAAGCTAGTTGTCTGTCTGGAATTTCAAGTTGATAATTTTTATAGGCCTTATCCATTACCCTTAAATAATCAGAACAAACCTGATGGCCACAACCTCTAGAACCGCTGTGAATCATTATTGTAACCATTCCTTCTTTAAGCCCATAAATTTCAGCTATTTCAGGATCATAGATTTCATCTACCACTTGAATTTCTAAAAAGTGATTTCCAGATCCTAAAGAACCTAATTGAGGAATTCCTCTTTTTTTAGCTTTATCACTGACTAAACTACTATCAGCTTCTTTGATACGGCCATTTTCTTCTAAGTATTCTAAATCTTCTTCCCAGCCATATCCATTTTTAACAGCCCATTCGGCTCCATAATCAAGGACTTCATCAATTTCATCTTCTTTAAGTTTTATTTTACCTTTACTTCCAACACCTGAAGGAATATTTTTGAATAATGCATCCACAAGTTCATCAAGCTTACCTTCAATGTCTTGTTTGGTTAAATTGGTTCTAATTAATCTAACTCCACAATTAATATCAAAACCTACTCCTCCTGGAGATACAACACCATTGTTTTCATTGAAAGCAGCTACTCCTCCAATTGGAAATCCATATCCAAAATGAATATCTGGAAGGCCTATAGAATACTGATAAATTCCTGGAAGACAGGCAACATTTGCAATTTGTTCAAGAGCACTGTCTTCTAAGTTTTCAAAACTTTCATCATCAAGATATAATTTCCCACGAGCTCTCATTCTTTTATTATAGCTACCTGGGATTTCATAAACGTCTTCATCCACTTTAGTAATAACATCTCTAATACTCATATCATCACAACTTTAGTTAAATAAAATTAGAACAATCTAAAATAAAAATATGATGGTTAAATGAAACCATTATTAATTTTCTAAATAAGCTCTTACTATCTCTATTTTCTAAACATCACAGATATTCCAGCTATTAAAACTAAAATAGCTCCTAAAATATCCCATGCAGAAAATCCGAATAAAATCATTATTGTAGCTATTATTAAAAGAGGACCTACTTTTTCTTCGTATTTTTCGATGTAGAATACTAGATAAATAGCTAAAAGAGAACCTATAATAGAAATTACACTTAAACCAATTTCAACACCATCAGTCAATATTCCTCCGAAAATAAGATATAAACTTGCAATTAAAGAAATAAATCCACCTACAATAACTAAAAGTAATTCCAATGTTCTTGAAGTAGTTTCCGTATAACGCATTTAATCACCTCCTACAAATCCAGGATAGCTTGAACTTTACAAGAGTTCTGCCCCTCCTCTACATCCATTTTGTGAAAGGTAATAGCCTTTACCTCTGAACCTCTTTTATGCTTTTCCCAATTAATATTTTCTCCTTTAACAGTAGCTTTTAGATTTAAATCTTCATCTATTTTTACATCAAAATTAGAAAATAACATAAATTCAACTTCGTGTAAAAAAAGCAGTTCTTCTAAAAAATCATATAATAAAGAAATTTTATCTTCAGATTTGATAGAAAAGTTAAAAGTTTTGATAGGTTTAATATGTTCCGTGTCGGAAATAATATTAAACATAGCTAATGCAGCATTTTCAAAAGCTTCTTCTATATTTTTACCATAAGAATAAAATCCTATGTCTGCTGTAACATCAAAGTATTCGTAAGGTTTTTTCATTTTATCATCATGTGGCCATTACTTTTCAAATGGGGTTACTCTTTTAGTTTATATTAGCTTTTTACAATATTAAATGTAGTGATGTGATACAATGTTTAAAAATTTCGATACAACTTCAAAAGCAGATTTGAGGAAAAAAAGTTCTTTTGCAGACCAAATTGGAATGACAAATTTAAATATTGAAGCTTGCATGGTGGTACTAGCTGTAGTTATAGTATTGCTTTTATCAATTATTTCAATTGTTACAGCTCAAAATCCTAACTTTGTATAAAATACCAAACCCACGAGCTGAAGCATTAAACTAGTATCATCAATGCAAGTTTAATGCATAACAATTCCAGGAAAGGTTATGAGCTAAGGCATTTATTGTAATCATTAGGGTTGAAACGAAGTATTATTTCCCGTGAGTTTCCCCTAACACCTTTTCCTGTAAATTTAGTATCGATTAATCTTAAAAATTCTAATTTATCTAAAGTTCTATTAAAACTAGCATAGCTAACATTTTCTTTTTTTATAAATAATTCTGAAAGTTCTCCAGCAGTTAATACTTTATCACTATCTATAATTATTTCAAGTAAAGATTTTTCTATATTTGTTAGTGATTTTAAAGTTTCTAAAAGATTAACAGAAATTAAAGAACTTACAGCTTCATCATAGTGTTCCTGTTTGATTTGTTTAGATGCATTTGCCTCAGCAATATTACCAGTTGATTTTAATAAATTAATTCCAACTCTTAAATCACCTTTTTCATAGGTGTAATTAGCTATTTGTTCCAAAATTTCATCAGGCATTACATTAGGATAAAATCCTGCCTTTACTCTATCGTTTAAAATATCATAAATTTCTGAATAGGTGTATGGTTGGAAAGTAATATCTTGAGGTATAAAAACAGAATTAACATTCTTATCAAAAGCATATTTAAACTCTAAATCTGAAAGAGTTGCAAAAACACCAGACCTTACACCAGGATATTCTTCATAAGCTCTTAATACATCATAAAAAACTTTATTAGCTGTTTTACTTTGGAATAAATAATTAACATCATCAAATGCAACTATTAAAGCTATTTCATTTTTTTGAAGATGTTGCATGATTTTAGAATAGATTCTTGAAAAAGGAACTCCAGTTTCTGGAGGCAAATGTCCAAATAGCTTCTTATGAATCTGTGAGAATATTCCAAATCTTGTTGTGTGCAATTGACAGTTTATATAAACACAAACTACTTTTTCAGTGTTTTTCTCAACTAATTCAAAAACTTTTTTAATAGCTGTAGTTTTTCCAGTGGCACAAGATCCCAACACCATAGAATTAGATGGTTGGCCTCCACTCATTGCTGGTCTTATAGCTAATGCCATTGCTTCCATTTGAGTATCCCTATAATTATAATTAGATGGAATATAATCAGGGTCAAAAGCATTTATATTTGAGAACAAACTCTCATCATGCATTAAAATATCTTCAATTCCCATGTTGATTAATTATACATTAACTTATATAAAAAAATGATGATTTAAATAAATAGAATAATTAAAAATAAAAACAATTAAACAAACTCTAATTTAACATCTTCATTTTCATTAATCCATTCTGTTAATTTTTTGGCATATTCCAATTTTTTCTTTTTAATATCGTCGGCCTTTTGTAAAAATTTCTCATTTCCAGGTCTAGAATATTGAGTTACAATATCTCCAAAATCCATTCCAGCCAATAATATTTTTTTAGCTCCCAATGCCACAGCAAGAAAAATGGCTCTATCTCCATCTGTAAATCCTCCAAAATTATAAAGATTACCATGAGGTTGAGCTTGTGTAGTTCCTAAAATATTATCGAAAAATGGAACATACTTTATAATATTTTCTAAATTATTTCCATGAGCATGTACAACAACAGCTGAATCACTGTTATTAGCTAGTAATATATCATCAATTTTACCATCCAAATCAGTTACAACAATATCTGGAATTAATTTTTCTTCAATAAGAGCAGTTGTTGCTCCATCAGCAGCTATTAAAATATAATCATTTAAATTAACATTCTCTTTTAATTCAATTATATTTTTTTTTAAAGATGGCCCTGCTCCGAAAACTATGAATTTATCTGTATCTCTACAATTGTGAACCTTATCATAGAGTTCATCTAATGTCAAAGTGTTTAAATCAAATAATAAATCATCTAATGCTTTAGCAGAGTTTATATCATCCTCTTTAATAAATCCAAAATCATCTAAAATCTCTTCATACCAATTTTGCCAAATTCCAAAATCCATTATTAACACCTACATTTTTTTCAAATCAACAGTTTTACCTGTGATTTTCATATATGCCTTTGTAATATATCTTACAGTTATTCCTATTAAAATAGCTGAAAGAATTGTTCCTAAATTAACACTTGCAAACCAATTATTTATTAATAATCCGCACATGAAAAATGAAATAACAACCATAGTTGAATCAAAATAAACCTTTATCTTTGAAAATTGCTTTTTAGTTACAATAGCTATTGCTTGCATTACCCCTTCTCCTACTAACTGAACAATATTTTGAGGAATATATAAAAATAATCCAAATGCAACTAAAATTATACTAATAGCTAGATAAATTAAGCTTGTTAAAAGACTGGTTGAAAGTGGGAAAAACGATACAATATACATTCCAGCATCTGTGAAAATCCCAAAAAATACGCCTACAACAATTTGAAGAAGAAAACGAGCTTCAAAATACTCCCTTAAAAGCAAAAATTCTACAAAAACAAAAATTGCATGAAGAATAATGGTAGCTATTCCTACATTTATTCCCCAAATCATGTAAAAAGAATAAGGAATGGAACTTATAGGAGAAGAACCTAAATTAGATTGAAATGAAAAGGCAACACCTATCCCCATTATAAATAAACCAATCAAATATAATACTATTCTTTTTAAATAACTTCTCATATTTTACATCTTCTTTAAATCAACGGGTTGACCTGTTAAATATCTATGAAGTTTTTGAATATATTTTAAAGTAATTCCAACAAAAATAGCTGCAATTATTGTTCCAATTCCAACACTTCCTCCGATAACTCCTAAAAATATGTAACACAATATAAATGAACTTGCAACAATAGTAACATCAAAATAAACCTTTATTTTTGGAAATGGTCTATTAGATACAATAGCTATTGCCTGAGTTACACCTTCCACAGACAAAGGAACAATATTAGTAGGAACATAGAAGAAAAGACCTAAAGCAACTAAAAATACACTTAAGACAATAAGTCCTAAACTAATAAAAATATTTCCCGGATCAGGTAAAAGACCAGTTAAGTAAACTGAAAATGATGTGAAATAACCAAATAAAATACCTACAAATACTTGTAAAAAGTGTTTAGGTTTAAATGATTTTCTTAAAAGTAAAACCTCAACAGCTACTAAGAATATATGAAAAAGTATAGTAGCTTGACCTATTTCTATTCCCCAAATAACAGTTAAAGTATAAGGAATAGAACTAACAGGAGTGGAACCTAAATTTGATTTAATAGAAAATCCAACTCCTAAAGTGATTAAAAACAAACCAAATAAATAATTAAAAATTCTCTTCGCTGTGTTCATATATCTTATATATTTTATTTCGACCCTTATAAAACATTTTAAAATTAAAAACAACTAATTGTATAAATTTGATAAAAAATCGTGGTTTTATGATGTTGAAATAACACCCTGTCAATAACCATTAAATTTTTAATAAAAATTTGCCATTTTCAATTTATGCTTAAATTTACAAATATTTAACAATAATAAAAATTAAAAATTTAAATAGCTTATTAATAGCTATGATTATATTTTTTTATTGGAGGAAATTTTAAAATGGATGAAGTTTTATTAATGCTTCCAGGACCAACAACTGTACATCCTAGAGTATTAAATGCAATGTCACAAGCTGTTATTAATCACAGAAGTGCAAAATATGGTGAACTTTTAACAGAAACCAGTCAACTAATGGCTGATGTATTTAGAACTAACAATCAAGCTTATTTACTTACAGGATCTGGAACTGCTGCAATGGAAGCTGCTGTCAGTAATGTTTTAAATCCTGGAGAAAAAATGTTAAATGTAGTCGGTGGAAAATTCGGTGAAAGATTTATGAAAATAGCTCAAGCTCACGGAATTGACACTACAGAACTTGCAGTAGAATGGGGAACCGCAGTAACACCTGAAGCTGTTAAAGAAGCTCTTGATAATGATGAAAACATCAAAGCTATTAGTGTTGTCCACAATGAAACATCTACTGGAGTAGCTGCACCTATTGAAGAAATTGGTAAAGTAATGAAGGATTATGATGCATTATACATTGTAGATACCGTATCTTCTCTTGGTGGAGATGATGTAGATGTAGATAAGTATGGAATTGATATCTGTGTTACTGGATCTCAAAAATGTTTAGCTGCACCACCTGGAATGGCTGCAATTACCTTAAGTGACGATGCATGGGCAAAAGCTGAAAATGTTACTCCAAACGGATTTTATCTTGATATGAAAGCTTACAGAAAAAGTGGAGATAAAAATCCTCCTGAAACACCTTATACTCCTTCAGTTTCACTTACCTATGCTATGAATGAAGCTTTAAAAATGGTTCAAGAAGAAGGTTTACAAAACAGAATTGACCGTCACCACAAAGCTGCAAAAGCTAGTGTTGATGCAGTAAAAGCACTTGGACTTGATTTATTTGCTGATGAAGCAGTTTCCTCAGCTACTGTAACAGCTGTTAAAATGCCAGAAGGTATTACTGATGCTGAATTTAGAGGAACTACAAGAGATAAATATGGAGTAGAATTAGCAGGCGGTCAAGATCACTTAAAAGGAAATGTATTTAGAATAGGTCATATGGGTAACATTTCCTATAAAGAATTACTCCAAACATTTGGAGCTATTGGAATGACCTTAAAAGAATTAGGAGTTATAGATGACGCAGGTGCTGGTGTAGCATCAATTGCAGAATCATATTGTGAATAATCTTTTTGATTATTCATTTATTTTTTTATTTTTTTAATTTCAACATTATCAGAAGGGATACCCTTTTCCCAACCAACTTTCCACCCTTTAGACCAACCTTTGTCTATTTTTTCTCTAGTATCCTTTAAAATCTCATCAGACCGATTTTTTTCGATTTCAATATCTTCAGAAGGGATACCTTTTTCCCAACCAACTTTCCAACCTTTATTCCAGCTATTATTTATTTTTTCTTTTCTATTACTCATTTCAAAACACCTTAATAAAAAAAATATTACTACTAACTTTTAGAAGTTCTCATATTAATAGTTTATAGAAAATTTAGAAAACTTGTTTAAATACAATTTTTTTAAATGATAAATTTTTAATATTTAATTTTAGGAAAATTAGTTATATATTTGACTATTCATAAAGTTTAGTAGAGTATTTTTAAAAATAAATAGTTTAAAATTTTTATTATTAAAATCTAAGAAAAATTCATGATTAAATTATAAAAAAGTAAATTTAATTTAATTATTATATTAATTAAATTAAATAAAAACAAACAAAAGAATGATAAAAACAATACAAATACAAATAATCCAAAGGTAATCATATTGATTAGAGCCTGATGATTCTTTATGATTAGAATTTATATCTTTATTTTGTGTAGAATTTTCATTTTCATCTAAAACACTTCCACCAGAAGTAATCTGATTAGCATTAAAAACAACATTATTTATTTTTATCATTGATCCTTCAATTATATTGAATGCTACTTTAGCAGGATAAAACATGTTATTTTTATATAAATCTTTAACTTCGTGCTGAATTTCGTTTTCAATGTGTTCCTCAGTATTATTTTTCTCTAAAATAGGTAGAACTGTAATGTTATTGGAAATTTTTAAACCATTTTCACCAATAGCTGTAACAATATATTCCCCAGGATTTAAATCAATATTTAAAGTAGCTATTCCATTAGAATCTGTAGTTCTTGTATAAAATATACCATTAAGATTAAAAGTTATATTAGAATTTTTTAACAAATCCCCATGGATATTTAAAGCTTTAACAAAATATTGTGAATCATTTCCAAAGTACTTAATCAAGTTAAATCCATATAATGTAGATAAAACTTCAAGATTATTTGTAATTGTTTGATTGGCATATGTTGAAGAAATAGTATAATTTCCAGGATTCAAATTAATATCTAAAGTAGCTATTCCATCAGAATTTGTTTTTACAATATAATTCTTTCCATTTATACTAATTGTAACATTAGCTATTATTGGATTTTCCAAACTATCTTTTAGAGTTACTTTATATTGAGTACCATTTCTATAATACATTACAATATCATTAGCTGTTAGGGAAATTGAATTGTCAGTTATAATTAATGCATTTTTAACATTAACATTATCTCCACCATTATATTGAGCAGATATTAAAGTTGTATTTGCATTGATAGAATACTCTATATAATATTGTCCTACTTTATTTACACTAGCTATGGTTGAGTCATTATTTATTTTAAAAATTAAATCTTTTCCAATTATTCTATTATCTCTATCATCAGCTACAGTTGCTGTAATTAGAATTTTTTCGTTGATTTTTGAAGCCAATGTTTGATTTTCAAGGACAATAACATTAACAAGACTTGTTATTATCCCATCGTTATAAATAGCTACTATAGAATCAATGGAATTATTAGATAAATAAAGTGAATTACTACTGTAAATCGTAGTTCCATATTTATCGTTGTTTGAAATAAAGGTACAGTTTATTGTCTTTTCATTACTTCCAGACCAGTAAATTGCACCTCCCACACTTAAAAGTGCTTGATTGTTTTTAAAATAAGAATTTAAAATTAACCCATCAATACTTGACCAATGAACAGCTCCACCATCACTAGTTTTTGCAATATTTGAAATGAAAGTAGAATTTATAATATTCCCATATTCTCCAGACCAATGAACAGCTCCAGCACTATCAGCTTGATTATTTATAAATGTACAATTAATCATAGTACCATAACTATTCTCCCAAAATACCGCTCCTCCACTATTAGCATAATTATTTAAAAATGTACAATTACTTATAGTACCATATGACCCATACCAATCAATAGCTCCACCGTACCCTCTAGAAAATCCATTTATAAAATTAAATCCTGAAAGAGTTATGTAATTGCCTCCTATTCTAAAAATTGGATTTAAATTATTTCCATTAAATGTTACATTTCCACTATTAACAGCCTGCAGTGTAACATTTCTATTTTTTATGAGATATTCGGAAGTATCATAATTTCCATCAAGGAAATTGATTATCATGCCATTTTGAATATTAGACATTGAGTTTGAAAGGTTTGTGGGATTATCAATAGAATAACCATCACCACTACCATCAACAGAAACCCATATTTCATTAGGGAGTATTTCATTTTCAGCAAAAACTGTTGATATTGATATGAAACTTATTAAAAAGAAAATAAAAAAACTATTTATCTTTTTAACCATTTTAAAAGTACACCCTCCTTTTACTTAAATACGACAATTAACTAATTATATATCGTATACTAAATATTATAAAATGTAAAATATATAATACTATTTATCTAAATTCATATGGAGTGAAAACATGACAGATCAAAATATTAAAGTTACAGTTGAAGAACTACGTAAACTTATTAGCATTGATAATTTTATTGGAGAACCTATAGATGCAGGAGATAAAGTTCTAATTCCTGTTATGAGAATGGGTTTAGGGTTTGGAACTGGTCAAAACTTAATTGGTAAAAACGACAGCGATGTAGTAGGTGCTGGAGCGGGAGTTGAACCAGTATCTATGGTTATTGTACCAAAAGAAGGAAACACTGCTGAAGGAATTAGAGCAATTAATTTGACCAAAGGAACTGAATTAAATAAAGCTCTTAGTGATTTAGGTTTAGTAATTAATGATTTAATTAAGGAATATGTTATTAAACCAAACCAAGAAGATGATGACTACGACGAATCCGAATATATTGAACCAGAATATGAAGAAAAATCAGATGAATGATTTTTCTAAACTCCTTTTTTAAACTTGTGATAATTTGATGCTTCTAGAGATTTTAATAGCTATTATAATAATTATTTTAATATTACTTTATCTAGGAGTAAGGATAATAGCTAGTTGGGAAAAAGTTGGGCCAAAACTTGAATTCGATTTTAAAATACTAATATTTTCTAAAATTAAGTTATATCATATTGAATATCCTTCAAATAAAGGCAACAACGAACCAAAAAAAGATGAAGATGAAGAAGATAAAAATCATGATATAAAAAACATCTTAAAACTTGCTAAACCAACTATCAACCCTTTTATTGAATTTTTCAAAAAAATATTATATACAATCCAAGTTAAAGAAATGGAAAATCACTTGAATTTTGGTATGGACTCCTATGTAGATACAGCTAAATATGTTGGATATATGTGGGCGATTCTTGTATTTCCAAATTCACTATTTAAAAATGCAAAGCTATCTGTTGAACCTAATTTTACTGAACCGATATTTGATTTTAAAGGAGAGTGTGATATCAAGATAAATCTCCTTAAAATTATTTCACCAACAATTACACTACTAAAAAATAAAGATGTGAGGAAATTAATAAAAATTCTTATAAAAGGTGAGGAAAATGGAGATTCATAATGATGTAAAACGTTTTATCCAGCATACCGTAAAAGAATTCGCCAAACATTGTAAAAAAGATATTGAAAGAAGTTTTAATAAAATAAAAATCCCTGGAGGAAATCTATACTTTATCTACGACAGTGAAATAACAATTATCTTTGAAAATATATCCAGCTACCAAATAGAACCTATTGGACTTATTCTGGAATCCGATGATGGCAATTACACCTATTACAATTTTAATGATGATTATACTAATGTTGATGAAATTGTACAGTCATTTGTTAAAAATTGTCTTATTTAGGCAATGGAATATCCTCATAAGCTACAGGCATTTCAACAACAAAAGGTTTTCTAGTTTCTTTTTTACAGATTTTATCTAATTCTTCTTTTGTATTTACCTTAATTGCGCCAATTCCATAGCTATTAGCTAATTCTACAAAATTAGGATTTTCAAGATAAACCTCATATGGATCCATGTTATAAACATTCTTTTGAGTTTGATGAATAATGCCATACTCAGAATTATTTAAAATGAAAATCATTATATTTAAGTCATATTGCTTAACAGTAGCTAATTCTTGAATATTCATCTGGAAATCACCATCACCATTAATTAATATGATTTTTTCATTTTCATTAGCTATTGAAGCTCCAATAGCTGCCGGAAGGCCATATCCCATTGGTGCAAGACCACCGGAAAACAATAGTTTGCCAAATCTATCGGATTTTTTTAAAAGTGTTGTCCATGTTGTATGACTTCCTGCATCTGAAACTACAATATTATTTTCAAAATTCCTTAAAATTGTATTAATGGCACTAGGTGGCCTTAAAGGAGTGGTTTCATCATTAATTCCATCAATTTCAAGAGTCTCCTTAACATTTAATATTTCATCAAGCCAAGCTGAATAATTCTTAAACTGGATATTTTCCAAAAAGTTTTTAACTGGAGCATTAATGTTATTATTAGAAATTAAATGATTTTTGTTAATATTAACCTGAATTATACGATCATCAATATTTTTAAGAGTTCTTTGTGATAATCTAGTTCCCAAAGCCAAAATTTTATCTGCATTTTTAAATGCATAATCCGCTTTTCTAGATCCCCTATTTCCAATTAAACCTAAATTAACTTTACTGTCTTCAGGAATTATTCCTTTTGCAGAGAAAGTAGTAGCTATTGGAATATCATGTAAAACAGCTATTTTATTAATTAGATTAGCTTCACTAATTGCTCCTGCACCTACAATAAAAAATAGCTTATTAGAATCAATTAAATAGTTTTTAGAATCAAAGGAGGTTTTAAAATTTTCCAGTTTTTCATGATATTCTTCCTCTAATAAAATATCTTTTGATAGATTAATGTGAATAGGGCCTTGAGGATTATATTTAAGTAAAAACAAAGCTTCTTTTAAATTAGAAATAGCTTCGCTTCCAGTTAATGGATCAAAACTTTTAAAGGTAATCGGTTTGAACACTTCATTTAATGGAAATGATTGAAAAGAATCATTAAACTTATTTTCAACAATATTATCTCCTGTGAAAACCAACATTGGAATATTATCTTTAAAAGCAGTAGCTACTGCCATTACAAAATTTAATGCTCCCGGAGAGGCGGTAGATACACAAACTCCAAATTTTCCACTGGAACGGTAAAAACCATCACAAGCATGAGCAGCTGCCTGTTCGTGTCTTACTAAAATATGCTTAATATCTGATTTTTGAAGAGCCTTATAAAAAGGCATTATCTGCTCTCCAGGAATACCGAATATTGTTTTAATTGAATTTTCCTCTAAAAGTTCTATTAATCTATCTGCAACATTCATTATTCTTCTTCCTGATAAGAACCATTATAAACTCCAGAACCTTCTACAGGCCATACAACAGCTTGAGCTATTCTATCACCCGATTTAATCTTATATTCATATTCTCCATGATTATAAATCATAAACATTAAGGTTCCATAAAATCCAGGATCGCCCACTGCAGTTTGAACAGAAATGAATGATCTAAGTAAAGTTGAGCGAGGCAAATAAAGCATTGTATAACCTTTAGGGATTTTTATTTTCCTTTTAATGCTAGCTAAATAACCAGTATGAGGTTTTAAAGTATAAATTGGACCATCTAATTCTTTAATTTCAGGCAAATTCTTTTCATTATCAATTAAGGAACCTTCACTTTCTTGTGTGTAAATTTTATCTAATTCTAAATCAATACCAGAAGGTTGAACCAAATCTTTAAAATCAGGGAATAATTCTTTAAGTTTTTCTTCACCGAGCATGAAATCACATTCCTACAACATTGTTTATATATGCCTTTGAATATTAATATTTATGTAGAGGAGATTATTATGCCTGTTGTAACAATAGCTGGAAATGAAGGTTTAACTACCGAGAAAAGACGTGAAATGGTTAAAGAAGTTAGTGAAGTTGTAAGTAAAGCTTATGATTTGCCTATAGAAGCAATCACAGTTTTAGTGCAAGCTTACCCTAGAGAAAACATTGGAGTAGCTGGTGAATTATTAAGTGATAAAGAATAATTCTTATTTTTTCTTTTAGGTGGGGTTTTATGTTAACAGCTTTTGAAAAATTTGAAGTTGGAAAAACTGATAGCATTGACTGGTGTTTTGAAAATACTCATTTTCAAAAAAGATTACAAGATAATGGAATTAGTCGTGAGTTTATTGTAAATACTGTCATGTATAATGAACCTTTAAGATATGAAAAAAGCGGTTCTAATGAATATTCCGTGTATTTTGAAGCACCGCCTACTAAAAAATATAATGAAATAAAAGTCGTTTTTGCATGTGAAGGTAATAGAATTGATTTAGTTACCATAATGCCAGAAGGAACTACAGAAAGACAAAAAAATACATTTAAATCAAAGGAATATAAGGATGTTGAGAAAAAAAGAAAGCAAGCTATGTCTAAAGTTAAACACCTATACTAATACATCCATAATTTTTTATAAGTTTTTTCATCTATTTTTTCAAGAAGATTAAGATTAACTAAATCTTCAATATTTTTAATAACCTTTTTTTCTGCTTTTCCTGGTGGAGCGAATCTCATAAATGAGGATTTAAATTGTCTTAATTCATCTAGTTCAAAGGTTTCTTTATTTAAACTTTCAATTGCATCAAAGACTACTTTCTGCCAACCAGTAAGATTAAAAATTATACTATTTAAATCATCAGCTTGTTGTGTTGGTTTTTCTGGAACTTTCCAATTATCATCAATAAATTTATCCCTTGCAGCTACAACTTCATCATGAGTATCATAAGTTCCAAAGGTTACAAGTTCTCCATTAATTCTTTTAGAAACATTAAAGCCTCTACTAGTTTTTTGAATGTTCTTGTTCTTTTTAGAATATTGATTGGAGGAGGAATTGAGATAACTTACTTTTTCAAATAACAAATTGCCTTTGTTTTTTAAAGCTTCCTGATAGGTTGGAAAAATGCCAAGTAAATGAAGTTGACCATTGTCTTCTAAAATAACTGCAAATTTATCCTGAATTTTAAAAATATTATCTTCATCATTTATTTTTGAAATATCCCAATTAAGTTTAGTAAGTAATTTTTTAATTGTTACTGCATCCTCAAAAGTTTCAAAACGTCCAAAAACCCTCATTTTTCCCTTATGGAATTTTTGAATCATGTATTTATTTTTCACTTTGTAAATGTATTTTGCTTTACGATTACGTGATTTATTAACTTTAAAATCTTCTATTACATAATCCAAATGGTCTGCAGCATCTTCATATTTATCATAGGTGCTTAAAAGACGAACTTTATCATCTAATTTAACCAAAACAACATATTCATCATCTTTTTTAAAGATATTGTTGTCAATGAAATAATCAATATCCCAATCATTCTCCTTAAGTAACTCTCTTACAAATACTGCTTCATCATAGGAAGGATAATATCCATAAACACGGTCATCTCCATCTTCAAATCTTGAAACAACAAATTTGGCATGAAGTCCATAAATATTTGTTGATAATTGATCCCTATGAGAAACCATATACTTTTTATTCGAATTCCTTTCAAGTAAGAAGGAGTCTTCTATGTTTTTAAACCTTCCAAGAACATATAGTTGGCGATCATGTTTGAAAAAGACAAAATAAAATTCTCCATCATAAACATAGGTGTAATCATCAATTGCATCCATATCCCAATTGTTTTCAATTACAAGTTCTTTTAAAGCTAAAGCTCCCGGTAAAGTAAAAGCAAATCCATATCTGATTGTTTTATTTTTTATTGATTTTTGAATTATATAACGATGTTTGGATTGTTTATAGATGTTTGCATTTTGTTGTTTTATTTTAAAATCTTCTAATGCCCTGTCAACTACATCATCTTTTTCATATCTGGCTTTTGTAAGAGAATTTGATTCGTTTAAAATTAAAATATTTTCATCTATAATAGCTATTGTATAATATGTGGAATTTATTTTAAAGATTGCTTTGTTAATAGCTGCAATATCCCAATTATAATATTCAAGAATTAATTTAGCTATATTAGCCTCTTTAACTGATTTAAAAGATCCAAAATTTGTGGTTTTGTTATGATTTTGTTTGACAAGTGTGAATTTTGATTTTGAATTGTAAATATATTTACCTTGCCTTTCAAGATTGAATGTTCCTAAATCAATCACTCCACGATTTAAATTTGATAATGCATCAGCATAATTATCAAAAATATAGTTAACATTCAATTGATTATCTGATCTTGAAATAATATAAAATAATCCATTTTGTTTAAAAATAGTATCTCTTTTTGGAAAATAATCTAAATCCCAATTATTTTCTTCTAAAATTTTATTAATATCATTTAAATCATATGATTGATTTAAACTAGAAAAACAAATATTTACGTCGTTTATTTTTAAAATAATATTCTCCATAGAATCTTTATCTTTAGAGTTCAAAACCCATCACCATTAAATGCGATACTATAATTTATATTATCCCATATAAAAATAGTTTCGTATTAATAGCTTTGTTGCAAACCTCATATTTTTTACATTTGAAATTTCACATCGATGAG
>CAYPCR010000012.1:0-52982 GCA_964409285.1 uncultured Methanobrevibacter sp.
AAATGTGTCTAAAAAAAATCTTCAAAAAACCCTATAAAAATTTACAATCTCTATTAAAATAAGAGAAAATAAATAAGTAATTTATTTATTTTCAAGTGATTCTATTCTTTTATCTATATCAGCTAATTTAGTTTCAGTTTCTTCTTGGAATTTAACTGAATCTTTTTTGAATTTATTAAATTGTTTTTCTAAATCATCCACAGATTTTGTGGTTTTAGAAAATTTATCTTCAAGAACATCTAAATCATCAGTAGTAGCTAAAGACCAATCTTTAATAAGTTGATCGCTTTTCTCATCAAGAAATGCATCAATTTTTTTAGAAAATGCATCAGTATCAAAACTTGACATGTCTATATCTCCTAATTTAATTTTGATTTTTTTACCAAGACCATCTTTTTCTTCATCATCTGAATCATTAGCTAAATCTTCACCAGCAGAACCGCCGATTCCATCTTCATCATTAATAAATTCATTCATATGTGCATCTGCATTAGCTGGAACATAACTTCTAAGTTTTTGCATTGTACTAGGACTATTTTGTAAATAATAGTAAATTAAAACTAAAATAGCTATAATTAAAATTACAACAGCAACTGCTTCAATTGCTTCCATTTTATCACCTATTTAGTTTGTTCAAGCTTTTTCTCTTTAGCTTCTATTTCTTTAAGCATTTTTTCTAATTTTTTCTGTTCAGTTTGTGCTTCTAAACGAGCTAATCTCTCATTAATTTCACTATGTAAAAATCCAACTTCACTTCTAACTTCAGTTGTAGATTTTCTAATAGCTGAAAGACTATCTTGTTGTTCTTTTGGAAGTGGGATTGGATTGTCCATTAAACGTTTAGATTCAATGTCTTTTTCAACCATAGCCATTTTTTTAAGTTCTATTTCCTTTGCAAGTATAGAAACTTCATTTTTAGATTTGGCAACACTTCTCCAAAGTGCTACAACAATAATTATTACAACACAAACTATAATTAAAACAATAAGGAAAAACCATTCATTTGGGATTGTTGGTATGTCCATACTTTTCCTCCTATAATTATAATTTAATATTATATATTTTTAATACTACATCGCATAAAGCTTACGGTATATTAAAAACATAATACTATATATCTTTTTGCAAAATATTCTTGATAAAAGAGAAGTTAATATTATAAAATCAGTGATACAAATATTAATATTAAAATTTTAAAGGTAATAACATGATAGATTCTTACTTAAAAGCAGGCAAAATTGTTTCTGAAGTTCGTGAAGAAGCTTCTAAATTAATTAAAGAAGAAACATTAGTCTTAGATTTGGTTGAATTTGTAGAAACTGAAATTCAAAAAAGAGGAGCTGGAATAGCATTTCCATGTAATGTTTCTATAAATGAAATAGCTGCTCATTACACTTCCCCCTACCAGGATGATACTAAAATTTATGGAGGGGATTTAGTTAAGCTAGATTTAGGTGCTGAAGTTGATGGTTACATTGCAGATTCAGCTATTACTGTAATGGCAGATGGGAAAAATTTAGAGGAACGTTTTGGAGGAGATCTTTTAAATGAAAATGCTGAAATAATTGAAGCTTCAGCTGCAGGACTTGATGCTGCAATAGCTACTGTGAGAGCAGGAGTTGAGGTTTGTAAAATTGGAGAAGCTGTTAATGAAGCTATTAGCAAATATAAATTAAATCCTATCTCAAATTTAACTGGACATAGCTTGGAAAAGTATAATCTTCATGCCGGACTTTCAATTCCTAATGTTAACAATCATGATACAACCAAACTGGAAGAAGATCAAGCAATAGCTATTGAACCTTTCGCTACCAATGGTGCAGGATGGGTTAATGATGCACCGGGAGCATACATTTTTTCATTCCTTGCAGATAAACCATTTAGAATGAAAAATACTACAAGAGTTTTAAATTATATTGAACATAATTATCCATCCCTTCCATTTTCTGGAAGATGGTTAACAAAAGAGTTTAAACCTACACGTGCAGATAGAGCACTTAAGCAATTATCAGAAGCTATGTCTATTTATCCATATCACCCACTAAAAGAAAAAACAGGTTGTTGGGTTTCACAAAAAGAACATACAGTAATTGTAGAAAAAGAAGGTTGTACTATAACAACAATATAAAAAAAATAAAAAATTAAAAGAAGAATCAGTAAATAACAGGTGTTGGAATACCCATTTTTGTTCTTCTTTCAATCTCTTTTTTAGCTTTATCCTTTTTACCTTTAGCTAATTTTTCAACTAATGGTAAACCAGGTTTAACTTCCTCAATAGGTTTTATTTCAATTAAACCAACATCAACTGCAGATTTAAATAAATCTACACCATTATCAGTTCTTGTAAATACAGTTGACCAACCTGCTGGTGAACCAACTGATCCTGTTGAAATATCAGACCATTCACAGACATAATCACGACAGATATTACATCCAGTTTGTTCATATCCGTGAGTCTTTTTAAGAGGAATTCCTTTAGTTTCTCCATCGGTATCAATCATGAATTTTCCATTACCAATGTCCATTTTTTCAACATCTCTTAAAGGAGTTTCCATCATAGCTTCAGAAAAGGTATCTAATGAAGCCATTGGAAAGTTTTCCATACAGAAAATTCCGATTAACAATTTAATTTTATCTCCAATGAATCTAATGGAGAAAGGATAAGCTTGTGCTTTTCTAATTCCTTGCATTTGACATGGAGTGACGACAGTACCTATTTTTTCAAGACCAAATTGACGAGCAGCTTGTTTGATTCCATATACATTTGGAGACATGGAATATTTTGTCCCTGCTGCTTCTAATACTTCCTCAGCATTAGTAGCTACTTGTGGATAAGGTGCCCAATTATCATTAGGATCGCCTGCAACCACTGCACCTTCAATAATACCTTCTTCCAAAGCATGAATAAGTAATGCTGAAGCTATTCCTCCATCTTGTGCTACTTCTTGAATTCTTGCATCTGTAGCTCTAGCAGATACTGCTTCTTTGTATGTACCTAATACCATTCTTATTCCTCCCTATAATCCAGTATTTTGTTTAATTTGGCTTTCAGGTAACCACATTCTTGGACATGATGTGGAACAACAACCACATTTAATACATCTAGCATTATTTAAATGAGGTCTTCCTTCAACCATGTTCAAAGCTCTAGTCTGGCATGCAAGAGCACATGTTCCACATCCAGTACATCTTGCATTACGAATAACGTTATTTAATAAATCACAACCACATGCTGTTGTACAATTAGCTAAATCAATAGCTGGTTGTAAATAAGTCATGTCTCCTTTTGTTAATGCTATAACAGTGTTTGCAATCATTTCAGGAGATACAGGACAACCTGGAAGTGCTAAATCTACTTTAACTAATTGGCTAACTGGTACAAAAGACTCTTGTTGAGGTTGAGCTTGTTGTCCTCCACGAGCATAAGTTGTAAAACAACCATTTACAGCACAAGAACCAAATGCACAAATTAATTGAGATTTTTCCCTAGCTTGTAAAAGTTCATTAATACTATGCTCATCTTGAAGACATACAGATCCTTCTATTAAACATAAATCCATTTCTGGCATGTCCCATTCATCAACTAAAGTTTGACCATACACAATATCAATCATATCTGTAAGAACAACATCTAAAATATCATAATTTTCAGTTAAAGACATTCCATCTCCAGTACAACCACTTAAATGAATGTAACCTACACGTGGTTTAGTTGGTTCTGTGGTTTGTGGAGTTTCTTGTGGTTTCTCTTCAACTGGTTTTGTTTCTTCTTTTTCAACTTTTTCAGATTCATCAGAACCTGAGAAAAATTTTTTTACTCCGGAAAACATTATAAAGCCCCAATTTCTTTTAGAATAATGTCCATAGCTACAGGAATTGCCTCTTTAACTGGGTCTGTTAAACCCATTTCAACATCAGGCGAAGAGATTTCTTGAGGTTTACATCCTACAATAATAACCTCACAATCTTTAGCCAATTCATGAAGTGGCTCCTCTACAGGCCAAGTATGAACATTCTCATATTTTCCTCTCGGCATATCATATGGGCTAAAAACTTTAACTGTTCCTGGTTCAGCATCAAATTCTACAACATCAACTACAATAACTTTCTTCCAATATTCGTCTGGAAGCGAAAATATGAAATGTGTTGCTCCGGTTCCGGCATCAATAAACATGGTTTCATCAGGCATTTCTTTATCTTCGAAGTATTCCTCTAATTTATGAATAACTGCTGGTCCAAATCCATCATCTTTAAATAAGATATTTCCACAACCAACAACTATTGTCTCTGCATGATAAGGCATATAATTCCTCGCTATTTATTATTTTTAGATTTTCACCATTTCATTTTTCAATACTTTCTTATCTTCATCATCTACAACCATTACATGAGTAGCACAGGATAAACATGGATCAAATGCTCTTATTACATGTGGAGCTAATTCATGAGAGTATCCTTCAGTTGCAGGCCCCATTGTTGGAATATTCCATGTGGTAGGTACAATAGCTGAATAAAACTGAGTTTTACCATCTTTAATATTGGCCATATGAACATTTGTTCCTCTTGGAGCTTCAATGACACCTATACCTAATTTTCCAGTACCTTTAAGGTCATAATCTGCTCTTGCAGGTGCTGCAGTATCCAATTCATCTAATAATTCTAAAACATGATGATAATTTAACAACATTTCATCTGCTCTTGCAAGGTGAAGTGCAGTTACTCCATTACCTTTAAAACCAGAGAATTTTTCCATTCTAGCTCTTGGACCAGTTTCTACATTTGCACCATCAATCAATGGAATTACTGTACAAGCTCTTTTACCTATTTCTTCATTGCCATACCATGCTTCAGGTAATACTTCAGTTACATCAGCTAAGTGAAAATCGTCTACATCGCCATAAAATTGACTTGTAGCAAATAAAGGTACATCAACAGCACCTAATCCTTTAGGTAAATCTGCATCTTCAATAAATCCTTTCATTAGTTCAATATGACTTTCAAGTGTTTGTTTTAAATCTGTCATTCTTTCAACTAATTTTTCTTTAGCTAATGGTGAAATATTTTGAGCCATTCCACCAATTCTAATATCAGATGGATGAATTCCTTCTCCAGCTACAACATCAACAACATATTGAGTAGCTTTTCTTACAGCTGAAACACTTTGAATAGCTGTAGCATACTTGTCTTCTGGAACAAAATCAGGAGCTATTAAAAAATGATGGATAGCTGCACTGTTAATGTTATGTGCTGTTAATGTAATTTCTCTTAATATTTTACCTGCTTTAGGTACTTCAATATCTAAAGATGCATCAACAGCTTCAGCAGAAGCTAAAGTATGTGGAATTGGACATACTCCACAAATTCTTTGACATAAAACTGGAGCGGTTTCAGGACTTTTGTCAAGAACCATCTTTTCTAAACCCCTTACCGGAGTAATACTGAAATACATCCCTTTTGTCACAATCCCCTCATCATCAACTTCCATAACCAATTCAGCATGTCCCTCTTGTCTGGAAGTTGGGGATATAGTTTTTATGTTTGTCAAAAATGTCACCTCATTTCAAAATTAGAAACTAACATATCTTATTTATCTATACCCTCTTAAGTATATATGACATTTAAAATTAAATAGAAAAATATATATAAAAAAATGGAACTATAAATAATGATGGTAAAAATATTTTACAATTTTAGATAAATATAAGTATTAAATATGACATAAAAAATATTTGTATTTTATATTATTACAATAATGAAATATCTAGGGAGGAAGATATGAATGGAAAAGTCAAACATTATAATTTCCATAATTATTGTTTTATGTATTGCTGCAGGAGTAGCTGCATACGGGTTAACAAATAGCGATAATGCAGTCTTTTCTGATTTATCTGGAATGGACTCCGGAGGTAGTGGTAATGGAATAGGTAATAACACCACAAATCTTACTGTGAATGATACTAACGGTGGAAGTGGATCAGGTTCTGGAGCAGGAGTTTCAAGCGGATCAGGCAGTGGATCTGGCTCAGGAAGTGGAAGTGGATCTGGCTCAGGAAGTGGTCATTCAAGTTCTGGATCACACTCATCCAGTAGTAGCAGCCATTCAAGTTCAGGAGGAAGTAGTTCCGGTGGATCAAGTCAAAAATCAATTACCCCTGAAAAAGCTAAAGCTATTGCAAATCAATATATTAAACAAGCTGGATGTTATGCTGGAACCCCTAAATTAATAGGTTCTTCATATTTTGTTCCTGTTATTAATTCTAGTACTGGACAATCAGTGGACGGTATTGAAATTGATGCTTACACAGGAAAAGTTATAGGGGAAGGATAAATCTTCTCTATATTTATTTTTTTAAAATGACACCATAAATTTATATATAATAAAATGCAAATTTAATAATAACTGTAATTATAAGGGCCCGTAGCCTAGCTGGATAGGGCGTCGGACTTCTAATCCGAAGACCCCGGGTTCAAATCCCGGCGGGTCCGCTTATATTACAACTTTTTTTATTTATTTTAATTTAACATTTAATTAATTTATTTTTGGGCTTGTAGCCTAGTCTGGAAGGGCGTAAGACTCCTAATCTTAAGATCGAGGGTTCAAATCCCTCCAAGTCCGTTTACTTTTTTAACAATTGATAGCTATTTTTAAGTGTGCCAAAAAGTTTAAATATGTTCATATGAATATATCTTCATATGACTTCAAATGATGTATGTGAAATAAAAAGTATAAGATCAGAACTTGTTGATGAAATTTCACATAAAATGAAAGATGATGACACAGTACAAAAAACATGTGATTTATTTAAAATATTAGGAGATGCAAACAGAATAAAAATAATTCTAGCACTTCAATATAGTGAATTATGTGTATGTGAATTATCTCTACTTCTTGATATGAGTCAATCAAGTGTATCTCATCAATTAAGACATCTAAGAAATGCAAACATTGTAAAGTTTAGAAAAGAAAACAAGCAAATTTTTTACTCCCTAATTGATGAAGATATCCTCAATATTTTAAAAGAAGGGGAAGAATATGGAAATTAATGAAGAGCATCATCACGACCATGAACATGGAGGATGTGCTTGCTGTAATGCAGATTTATTAGAAAATATAGAACAAGAAGAATCACAGTCAAAAAAACCATTAGCTATTTTTGCAGTAGGAATTGTAATATTAATAGCTGGATATTTAACAGAATACTTTCATCTAGTTCCACATATAATCTCTCAAGTTATATTTTTAGTTGGAGCAGTTTATGTTGGATATAAAATCATAATTCATGGATTAAAAGAATTAACACATGGAAAAGTTAAAATAGAATTATTAATTACAATAGCTACTTTTGGAGCATTTCTATTAGGCTCTGGAGAAGAAGGTGCTCTTTTAATGATTTTATTTTACTTAGGTGAATATCTGGAAGAATATTCCCTTAATAAATCAAAAAGCTCAATTGTACAACTTGTAAAATTAACTCCGGATATAGCTATGGTAAAACATGGCGATCATACACATGCAAAACCTGTTAAGGACATTAAAGTTGGAGATATTGTTGTTGTAAAACCTGGAGACAAAATACCTGTTGATGGAATTATTGTAAAAGGATCAACCTCTGTTAATCAATCTTCAATCACTGGAGAAAGTGTAGCTGTAAGCAAAAATATTAACGATGAAGTTTATGCATCAACATTAAATGAAGATGGTTACATTGAAATTAAAGTTAATAAAGCCTCAGATGATACAATCTTTGCAAAAATCATCGAATTAATTAAAAATTCCGAAGAAAACAAAGCAGATATAGATTTATTTATTGATAAATTTGCAGAAATTTACACTCCAATTGTTGTTGTTTTAGCTATTTTAGTAGCTGTAATTCCTTCACTATTCCTAGGAGGTTCTCTTGCAGAGTGGACCTATAGAGCCCTTACATTACTTGTAATAGCTTGTCCTTGTGCACTGGTAATTTCAACTCCTGTTTCAATTGTTTCAGCTATTACAAAAGGAACAAAAAATGGAATTATAATTAAAGGAGGAGAATATGTTGAAGAACTATCCAGAATAAAAGAAGTCCTATTCGATAAAACAGGGACATTAACTGAAGGTAAACTTGAAATTAATAATATTAACCCTTACGAAGATTTTAGTGAAAATGAACTAATTCAAATAGCCTGTTCAATTGAAGCTAAATCCAACCATCCTATTGCAAATACATTTAATCTTTATAGTAAAGAGAATAATGTTAAGCTATTGGAAGTAGAGGACTTTGAATCAATTCCAGGAAAAGGTCTTAAAGGATCAATTAACGGAGAAACCTATTATGTTGGAAAGGAATCACTGTTTGAAAATATTGCTGGAATAATGGATAAAAACACTACCGTAATTGTTGGAACCAAAGATGACATTTTAGGAGTTATTACCTTAAAAGATAAAATAAGAAATGAAAGTAAAAATGTTATTGACAAACTTAAATCTTTAAATATTAGAACTGCAATGATTACTGGTGATAACAATGAAACTGCTAAAGCCGTAGCTCAGGATTTAGATATTGATAACTATTACGCAGATTTACTTCCTCAAGATAAAGTAAATTTAGTAACAGAATCTGTAGAGAACTATAAAGACATAGCTATGGTTGGAGATGGTGTTAATGATACACCTTCACTTGCAAAAGCTAATGTTGGAATAGCTATGGGTCTTGAAGGAGCTGATGTAGCTATTGAAACAGCTGATATTGTTTTACTTGAAGATAAATTATCAAAAATAACTTTATTAATTAATCTTGCAAAAAGAACAATGGGCAAAATCAGATTTAATGTTGCTTTTTGTTTAACTGTTAAAGTAATTTTAATGATTTTAGGAATATTAGGTTACATTAACCTCTGGGAAGCTGTTTTGATTGGAGATATGGGAATTACTTTAATTGTAGTTGGTAATTCATTATTATTAGCTAAATAAACTTAGACTTGAAGAAATATTTCTTCTTCCTTTTATTATTATAATTCACAAAATGAATTCAAAATCTCTATTTTAATTAAAAAGAATCTAATGTTGTAAGAGATTTTTCTGTTCTCTTTTGCTCTTTTTCATCAAAATTAATCTTACCATATTTACCTCCACCACCTGGAATAATATCTAGTGTCTTATTTCTAAATCCTTCAATTCCCCCAACAACCCTAGGTTCTACTTTTTTAATCTCTTCAATATCTGCATTAATTAAAACATCAATTTCTGTGTTGAAATTATCTATTAATTTTTGCCAAACACCCTGTACGGTTTTAGTAGTAACTCCTTTATCTAAAATAGAAGAAATAATTTCAGCTAATGGCATTAAATGAATGTAAGGAGGTCTGAAATCTGGAGAATGAGTCTCACTATAATCAGCAATTTCAGAAATTCTAAAATCAACCCCTTTTTTAATAGTACCTCCACAACTACATTTCATTTTATTTTTTTTAGCTATTTCTGGATCAATAAGCTTAAAACATTTAGTACATGCAGTCATATGATATTTACCTAAATTTGGCACCATTCCGTAGTTGGCCTTAATAGCTGAATTTTTAATAGCTTTTTTAATTGAAGAAAATGACATATCCTCAAGTTCCATTTGATTAAACTCTCTACCTAACCTATGAGGCCATGGAGAATGAGCATCAGAATTTGATAAAAATGTAAAATCCTTAAGTTCAGCTACAGTATCGGCCATGTAAGTATCTGCAGACAACCCTAATTCAACAAAATCAGGTTTACTTTCATAACAATCATAAATACTATCAAAAGATTTATACATCCCTGTCCATGGTGTAAATGCATGAGCCGGTCCAATTAAACAATCATATTCTTTAACTAAATCTTTAAGTTCTGCTCCAGTATAGCGAGTTCTTGGTCTTCCATCAGTGGTTTTATTTTTAGATTTTAATTTATCTGATAATTCATGAGCTATTTCCAAATTAGGAATTATTATTAAATGATGGATTCTATTCTTTCCTTCCACTTCAGTGGTTAAAACAAAATCCATATCATCATAACTATAGATACCTTCTGATGTTTCGGTTGTTGTATTCTCAATTATTTCTAACCACCCTGGATGAAAAGCATCTCCAGTTCCTAAAAGCCGTAAACCTTTTAATTTAGCTTTAGGAGCCATATTCTTTATTAACATATCTTTAGATGAAGCCATTGAAAAACAGCTGTGAACATGAAAATCAGCATTAACTAACATAATTAATAGTTAGTGAAAATAATTATTAAAATTTTAGATTACTAAAACTACCTCTTAAAAACAAAATTTAACCTCTTAGCTAAACCTATCAAAATGAGTTTATAATTAAATTGTTAAAGATTACAACAAGGTGATGGGAAAGTGAAAGTTGAATTAATAATTTCAGATGAATTTTTAGAAGAATCTGCTACATTAAAATCTAATAAGCTATCTGAAAATATTCAAAAGGCTGTTAATTTTCTTGAGAATTTGGATAAACGAGATGTAATAGCTGTAAAAAAAGATGATAAAACATTATTTTTAAATTTTGATGAAATATACATGATTAAAACTGAAGAAGGAAAAATGAAGGTTTATAGTGAAAATAAAGTTTTTACAACTAAAAAAAGATTATATGAACTTGAAAATATTTTAGATGATTCTTTTATTAGAATATCAAAATCAGCTATTGTAAACATTAATAAAATTGATTATATTGCTCCTTCTTTGAAAGGAATGATGTTTATTAATTTGAAAAATGGATTGAAAGATAATATTTCTAGAAATTATCTTCAGAACTTCAAACATAGATTAGGGATGAAATAAAATGGTTAAATTAAGAGAAATAATTAAATTAGTATTTTTAGGAGCAGTTGTTGGAAGTTTTGTACTAAATTTAGTTGGACTTTTGCTAATAGCTGAAGCTGGAGTTAATAATTTTATAATTAACGGTGAAACTTTATATAAGGCAATAATCGGAGGCATTGTAATTGGACAATGTTTTGCTTTACCAACTTTAATATATAAAAAAGAGAACATCCCTGTTTTAATCCAAATTATCATTCAAATGGGAATAGGTTTTATTGGATTATTTAGTGTTGGAATTTATTTAGACTGGATTCCATTAGAATTAGGTCCTGCAGCTATTATTTCATGGATAATTATAGCTTTAATATTTGGATTTGTTATTTGGGCAGGATTTTATATTTATTATTATATTGAAGCCCGTGAAATAAACAAAAAAATAAAAAAAAGGATTGGTTAAATTTAACCAATGTATCTTAAATCATCACGATCATTGTTAGCTGCTTTGTTCATCAAATCTTGTTCCATTTGTTGAGCTTTAGCTAACATTTCTCTTGTTTCTTGAGCTCTTTCTTCTAATTTATCAGTGTTAATGTCAAAATTAAGAATTTCAGAAAGTTTTAATAAGATTGCTTCAGCTGCTTCAGCATCAATGAAATATCCTGGAGTTTCACCCATTAAACATGAACCGTTCATTCCAAAACGTTTTCCTATTCCTAAAAACAATCCTGATGCACCAACGATACCTCCATCATTGGATCTAATTTCAACATCATGTTCTTTTAATACATCGATATTTTCGCTATCTGTAGCAGCTCCATAAACTTTAGGTTTTTCCACTGGTTGACCTGTAGCCATTCCACCTAAAGTAAAAATTTTTTCTACTCCAAAAGGTTTAATATATTCTATAATATTTTTACATATTCCATATTGACCTTCAGGTGATAAACCTTGAGTATTACCTACAAGAATAATAAAATTAAGATGATTTTCACCAATATCTTTAACATAATACATTTCATTTATCATGCTGTCAATAATTCCATCTTCACCTACAAATACTTGAGGGGGAAAGCTTGGTGAATAAATTTCTGCAAATTTAGTAGCATTTAATTCATCAATAATATGATCTGCAGCTAATTTTCCTACATGACCAATTCCAGGAAGTGCTTCAATAAAAATAGGATTTTCGATTTCAATTTCTTCAAGCACATCAATTTCAGTAATTTTCATTTATATTGCCTCCTACTTTTCCATGGTTTCTTTTTTTAACATCCTTCGATATTTCCCATATTTATCTTCAATAGAAAACTTCGGAGGATAAATAACATTTAGTTCTCCTCCACATTTAGGGCACTTATCTTCTAATGTGTATATTCCACAGTCATTACATCTATGCATTTTCATTTTCATAAGTAGCACCCTTATAAAATTTTCTATTCTAAGTCTCTTAAAAATGAACCATTACCATCAGAGGCTTCAACAACTTCAATACACCTATTAGCTGCTTCTTTTAAAGATTTTTCAGCTAATATGTAATCAGTGGATTTAACTGTGATTCTATATCTAGGAGCTCCTACACATTGAACAGAAATCTCTTCTTCTTCATCACCATTATCTTCTGCAGCTTTTAAAGCTTCAATAATAACATCCACTCCATCAGGAACAAAGGTTTTAATATCTACATATCCACTAATGTGAACTTCAGGAGGAGTGATGTTTTTCTTAGCAACTTCTTCAATAGCTACTGCCCAAGCTGCATCAATACCTTCTTCTGCAAGAGATACTGCTCCTTCATCAGCTGCAGTTTCAAAAGCTCCATATACATCTCCAAAGATATCCATAAGTTCATATCCAACTTCATCATAAGCTTCATCTAAACTTTTATCTAAAGATTTAGCAGCTAATTCTAAGAATTTTTCAGCTTTTTGTTCGATTTTCCATTGTTGGATTTTTTTAGTTCTTTGATCTTCACGGATTCTTTTTAATGAAGCATCAACATGTCCTTTTTTAGGGTTAACTCTAAGAACACGAGAAACGATTTTTTGATTTTCTCTAACATGATCTCTGATGTTTTTAACCCAACCAGAAGAAACTTCAGATATATGGATAAAAGCTTCTTTTCCATGATATTCTTCTAGTTTTACGAAAGCCCCATAATTAAGAACTTTATATACAGTTCCTACAATAAGTTCTCCTTCATCGGGCCATTCTTGTCTTTTTCTTACCATCTAATCACCAAAAATAAAAAGAGAAAATTTATTTTAATTAGTTTAAAACTTTATCAATGTGAGCCATGATTTTTGCTTTTCCACCACGAGATTTAACTATGGTTTTACCGCAAATAATACATTTTACATCAGAAGCGGCACGATCAAAAATAACTTGCTCGTTATCACAATCTAAACATTTTACTTTTAAAAAATTTCCTCTACCTTTACTAACCATATTAAACACCTATTTAGCTATAAATTCAGGTTTACCACTTCTGAAAGAGTTACCTATATGAGATTTACCACATTCTTTACATTTGTATCTTAAATCTAATTTTTTAACAGGTTTATTTCCAGCAGGTAAAGGCCTTGGGTAACCTCTATATCCAGCAGTTACACGTCTGAATTGTCTTTGTCCCCATTTTAACTCACTAGCTTTTCTTTTTTTAGCAGTATGAACTTCATGTACTGTGTGAGTTTTGCAGTGTGGACAATATTTACGTTTTTCTTTTGGTATTTTCATGTTTCCACCTAATTTTAAAATAGTGTTTTCTTAAAAAAATTATCATCATCTATTTACAAATTTATCTATCTAAATCAAAAATCAAGCAAAATAGAGATAAAAACTTTAAAGTAACAGGTCATGTTTACTAAAAGCAAGAATCCAAATTATAAAATATAATTTTTTATATTATAAATAGACATTTAATATTTATGTGTAAAATAACTATTTAAATATGATGGTTGAATTTTAAACCAAGTTATTAAATTTTAACAAGTCTACCTTTTCTGTTTTTAACAAATATCATTGCATTGATTTTAGGCATTACAACAATGTCTTGAGGGTTAAATGGGCCGTAGATTTTTTCATCTACTCCTACGATAGCATCGATTTCTTCAAAAACAAGTAAAGTTACTAGTTCTGATTGTTTAGCTAGTTTTTTAGACTCTAAATCTATAAATTCGTCTTTTTCATTTAACAGTTCTTCTATGTTTTCAGAACTTTCACTAGAAGAATGTTCCAATTCTTCAACAGGTTTAACAACTTTATTTTCAATAGGTTTATTGAATTTAGATTTATTAATCTGTTTTTCAATAGGTTCTACCTTTTCATCTTTAATAATTTTAGCTTGAGAAATCTCATCTAAACGTTGAAGTGTTTCATCCCCCCTAGACTCTATTTTTTGAGGTTTTGGTGGAGTTTTTGTTTCTGTTTTTTTAGGAGTTGGCTCTTTGGATGGTTTTTCATCATCCATAGCTATTTTATCTAAAGATATGTTTCCCCTATGGTTTTTTAAAGTGTCTATTAGTGAAAAATAAAATTTTTCTTCTTCAGGAGTTAAATTAAGAGGTGTTGTATCAATTAAATCAAACTTTGGTTTTCCTGTAAATAAATGATAAGACCTGTGTATATTCACAACAGCTGCATCTGTAATTTTATGTTCTCTTCTCTCACAGATTTCAGTAGCTACTCTTTGAGTATCCTTAATTAAGGTATATTCTTCTGCAAATAAATCATCACCTGCAGCTTTTTTCAAATCATTTAAATATTTATGAATATCTTGATAAAAAGTTTCATCTACTCTCGCTAGAGTTCCAGTTGAACGTTCCTTTTTCTGGATTTTACGTAAAGTATGATAAAATTGATCCACTTAATATCATCTCTTAAAAATAAATAAAAATAGTAGAATAATAAATTAATATTATTCATCAGTTTCTAATCTTGGAGCAAGTAGGAAACTAAGTTCACCGTCACCAGTTACCATTTCAAGTGATAATAATAATGGCATGTCATCTCCAAGACTTATTTGTGCCACATCAGAGAATTTATCTGCTTTAAGCATTTCTCTAATTTTGTCTAGTGAAAATAAGGATTTTACTTCTTCAGTTATTTTTTCACCATGAATATATTCAATACTTGCATCTCCAAATTCTCCATCAGCAGAAGCTGTAAAATTATCAGGATCAAGTCTTAATAAAATTTTATCAGAGAAAATATCGATATCGTTGATTGAATCCTTTAAAAGTGAGAAAGGAATTTGAACATGAGCCGGATGTTCTAATTGAGGTGGAACTGGTGTATCATATTCCATATCAATTAATCTTATTTTAAATGTTCTTGTTGCTTCTCCTTCAAAGGTGATGATTAAATTACCTTCATCAACAGATAAAATGACTCTATCATCAGATTTAGCACGTTTAAGTACTCTCATAAATTCATCAGTATCTATGTTAATTTTTTCTGGAACATCACAAGTATACTCATCAAATAAATCTGATTTAAGTTCTAAGTGTACAAATGTTATATGACTACGATCTAAGGCATCTAATCTCATACCTTCACTATCTGTTTGAATTTCTACCTCATCTACAATGGAAGAGATAGCATCAAAACTAGTTTTTAAAATATTAGAATCACTTAATTCTGCTTTGAACATAACAATCCCTTAAGATTTTATAATAAATAATTATATTTTTATTTTTATAATAAATAAATATTTCCAAATTTAAAAAAGAGCTACCTCAATGTTAATAGATTTCCATTGTTTTTATTTTAAAATATTGATTTGTAAAACTTTAAACAATCAGTTTCTCATATGGGAATTTAAATATGGAAGTTACAAATAGCTTTTAAATAATCAATAGCTAAAAAATTAGAACCTGAATTTAAAAAAATAAAAAAGGTTAATGCATACAAGCCTTTTTCATAGAACTTACATATTCCTTAAGAGGTTCTGCTGCATTTTCTCCATGTTCCTCAATAATCTTTACAATTGCACTTCCAACAATAACTCCATCAGCATAGCTGGATATTTTTGAAGCCTGCTTAGGAGTATTGATTCCAAATCCAACTGCTACTGGAATATCTGTAACTGCACGAATATCTTCAATTATACTTTTCAAATTAGTTTTAATCTCAGATCTCATTCCAGTAACACCTAATGAAGATACAAGATAAATAAATCCTGTTGCATCATTAGCTATTTTTTGAATTCTTTCCTGGGAAGTTGGAGCTATTAATGAAATTACATCAACATTATTCTTACTAGCTATTTCATCTATTTCTCCTTTTTCTTCATATGGCAAATCAGGAGAGATTATACCATCAATTCCAAGTTCCCCACATTTTTTAAAGAATTCTTCATAGCCATAGAAAAAAACAGGATTTATATAGGTTAAAAACACTAAAGGAATATCTGTTTTTTCACGAACTCTTCTAACTATTTCAAAAACATCGTCAGTAGTTGTATTATTTTTTAAAGCTCTTACATTAGCTTCCTGAATTACAACTCCTTCAGCCATAGGATCAGAAAAGGGAATGCCAATTTCTATTAAATCACATCCTGCCTCCTCCATAGCTAAAATATATTCTACTGTTTTATCAATTGTCGGATCTCCTGCAGTTAAAAAACCTATAAATGCTTTTTCATCTTCAAATGCTTTATTAATTTTACTCATCTACCTCTACTCCCCTATATTGTGCAATTGAGCGAACATCTTTATCTCCTCTACCTGACAGGCAAACTACTATTATATCATCCTTATCCATTTCTGGTGCCATTTTCATGGCTTGTGCTATTGCATGTGAGCTTTCGATAGCTGGAATTATTCCTTCAGTTCGAGATAAATATTCAAATGCTTCTACCGCTTCTTCATCTGTAATTGGAACATATTGGGCTCTTCCAGAATCCCTTAGATAAGCATGTTCTGGGCCTACTCCTGGATAGTCAAGACCTGCAGAAATTGAGTAAACTTCAGCTATTTGTCCATACTCTCCTTGGTTAAAAATAGATTTCATGCCGTGAAATATTCCTATTTTACCGTTTGTTAATGCAGCTGCATTATATGGTGTATCTATTCCTTTTCCACCAGCTTCACATCCTATTAATTGAACTTCCTCATCATCAATAAAGTTGTAAAATGTCCCCATCGCATTACTTCCACCACCAACACAGGCCAAAACTGCAGTTGGAAGTTTTCCTTCTTTTTCTAGTATCTGCTCTTTAATTTCTTCACTTATTACTGATTGAAAATCACGAACAATCATTGGAAATGGATGAGGCCCCATTGTTGATCCTATAACATAATTTGTTGTTTCTACAGAAGCTATCCATTCTCTAAATGCATCGTTTACTGCATCTTTAAGAGTCTTTGTTCCGGATTTTACTGGGTGAACTTTAGCTCCCAACAATTCCATTCTATATACATTTAAAGCTTGTCGTTTGGTATCTACCTCACCCATAAATATTTCACATTCCATATCTAGAAGAGCTGCAGCAGTTGCAGTAGCTACTCCATGTTGGCCTGCTCCTGTTTCAGCTATTACTCTTGTTTTTCCCATCTTTTTTGCAAGTAATACCTGACCTAAAACATTGTTGATTTTATGAGCTCCTGTGTGATTCAAATCTTCTCTTTTAAGATAGATTTTAGCTCCGCCTAAATCTTCAGTCATTCTTTTTGCATAATACAATAATGATGGCCTTCCTGCATATTCCTTTAAAAGTGTGTTTAATTCTTCCCTAAATTCCGGATCCGCCATATTCTTTTCATATTCCCTTTCTAAAAACAGCAATTCATTCATTAATGTTTCGGAAATGTATTGGCCTCCATATTCCCCATATCTTCCTTTACTCAATTTATCCTCTCCATAACTTCTTTAATTAATTCTTCATCCTTAAATCCTTCTTTTTCAACACTACTGCTTAAATCTATTGCATAAGGTTGGAATTTCTCAATAGCTTCATTTATATTATCCTTATTTATTCCACCAGCTAAAAAGAAATTTTTATCAATTTTCTGTTCTACTAAATGCCAAGGAAATGTTTTTCCAGACCCTTTGCCACTATCCAACAAAAGAAAGTCAACATCATAATTTAAATTATCCAAATCATTTTTAGATTTAATTTCAATAGCTTTAATAATCTTCAATTTATTATCAGTTTTTTCTTTTAATGTATTTATATAATCCTGAGATTCATTTCCATGTAACTGAGCCATGTCAATAATATTCTCCTGAAATAGCTTGAGAATTTCATTAATTTCATGGTTAACAAAAACACCTACAGTTTTAATTTGTGGATTTAACTTACCTTTAAGAGTTTTAGATGATTCATAGCTGATTTTTCTTGAGCTATCTGCAAAAACAAAACCAACAAAATCTGGTTTGTATTTGTTCATTAATTCAATATCTTCCTCTCTTTTGATTCCACAGATTTTTAACTTAACCATTTTTAAGCTCCTGAATTAGACTTTCCTTATTATCAGACCTCATTAAAGTTTCACCTATTAAAACTCCATCAATATTGTTCTCCTTAAGTCTTTTAACATCAATCGGAGTTTTGATTCCGCTTTCAGAAATAAAGATAATATCCTCTGGAACAAATTTTTTTAAATTAATTGAATTGTTAATGTCTACAGTAAAATCCTTAAGATTACGATTATTTACCCCGATAATACGAGCTCCTCCAGCTATGGCCCTTTCAATTTCATCTTTATCATGTGCTTCAACCACTGCTGAAAGACCAAGATTATGAGCAATTTGGAGATATTGCTTTAACTGTTCATCACTTAAAATAGCTACAATCAACAATACTGCTGAAGCACCAATTAATTTTGCCTCATAAATCATCGAAGAATCTATAATGAAATCTTTTCTCAATATTGGCACATCAACAACTTCAGCTATTTCTTTTAAGTACTCTGGAGAACCTTTAAAAAAGTCAGGTTCTGTTAAGACTGAAATAGCTGAAACTCCTGCATTTTCATATTCCTTTGCAATAGCTATATAATCAAAATCCTCTGCTATTAATCCTTTTGAAGGTGATGCTTTTTTAACTTCACTTATAATAGCTATCGGTTTTTCTTTTAGTGCCTTTTCAAAAGGAAAATCATAAGTGATATCTGCCTGATTAATATCCTCTTTTGAATATTTTCTAGAATTTTTAATTCGTATTTTTGTTTTTTCTACAATTTTATCTAACATTTTACTCATTACTATATTTGATGAATCTTTCTAATTGTTGGAGTGCTTTTCCAGAATCAATTAGCTCAGTTGCCAGTTGAACTCCTTCTTTTAAGGAATTTACTTTTCCAGAAACATATAAACCTGCTGCAGAATTTAAAATAACAGCATCTCTTTTAGGTGATTTTTCACCTTTTAAAATGTTTAATGTAATTTCAGCATTTCTAGAAGGATCTCCTCCAACCAAATCCTCTTTATTGGCCAATTGAATTCCAAAATCTTGTGGTGAAATTTCATAGCTTAAAAGTTCATTTCCTTTGATTTCACAAACTGTTGTTTTATCACAGACTGAAATTTCATCTAGTTTATCCTGGCCATAAACAACCATTCCTCTTTTAACACCTAGATTTTGAAGAACCTTAGCTAAACTTTCAACCAAAGTTTCATCAAAAACTCCTAAAACCTGAATTGTTGCTTTAGCTGGATTTGTAAGAGGGCCTAAAATATTAAAAATTGTTCTAATAGCTAATTCACCTCTTACAGGAGCTACATGTTTCATAGCTGAGTGGTATTTTTGAGCAAATAAAAAGCAAATATTGATTTCGTTTAAAAGTTCCAGGTTTTTTTCTGGGCTTAAATTAATATTGACTCCCAATTCTTCCAGTACATCTGCAGCTCCACATTTACTTGAAGCTGACCGATTTCCATGTTTAGCTATTGGGACTCCTGCTGAAGATATTACAATAGCTGAGGTTGTTGAAATATTAAATGTATTTGAACCGTCTCCTCCTGTCCCTACAATTTCTAAAACTTCTTTTTCAGGTGAAATTGTTTGACCATGGTTTCTCATAGCTTTTGCAGCTGATGTTATTTCATCTATGGTTTCTCCTTTCATGGATAATGCAGTTAAAAAACTACTTATCTGAATATCACTGGCCTGACCACTCATTATTTCATCGATTGTTTGAAATGTCTCTTGGTTTGTGAGATTTTGGTTATTTGTAAGTTTAATAATACTTTCTTTAATCATTGAACTATCTCCATGAAATTTTTGATAATCTTTAATCCATCTGGTGTTAGGATAGATTCTGGATGAAATTGTAGGCCGTAAACTGGAAAATTCTCATGTTTTACTGCCATTATTTCTCCATCATCGCTTTTAGCTATTATTTTTAATTGTTCTGGAAGTGTATTTTCTATTAATGACAGGGAGTGATATCTTCCCACTGAAATTCCATTATCAATGTTTTTAAATAATTCATCTTGGTTGAAATTTATTTTTGAGGATTTTCCATGCATTAATTTATCAGCATATGAAATTTTTCCTCCAAAGGCAGCACAGATAGATTGATGGCCTAAACAAACGCCTAAAATTGGAATCTTATCATGAAACTCCTTAACAACATCAATACAGATTCCAGCATCTTCAGGTTTTCCAGGTCCAGGAGATAAAATTATAACTTCTGGATTTAATTGATAAATCTCTTCCAAACTTATTTTATCGTTTCTATATACCTTAATATTTTCATTTACCTCACCTATTAGTTGGTATAAATTATATGAGAAACTATCGTAATTATCTATCAACAATATCATTTTATCCCTCCATCAGCTGTTTTTAAGGCATCGATTACAGCAGCTGCTTTATTCATACACTCATCAAATTCTTTATTTGGTACACTATCTGCTACAATTCCAGCTCCAGACCTTATGAATACTTTATCGTTTCTGGCAAATGCTATACGAATTGAAATACATGTATCAATATTACCACTCAAATCTATATATCCAATAGCTCCACCATAAATTCCTCGTTTATTATCTTCTAAATCATTAATAATTTCACAGGCCCTTAATTTAGGAGCTCCAGATAAGGTTCCGGCAGGTAAAATTGAGTCAATAGCTGCTAAAGAATCTAAATCTTTCCTTAAAATTCCTGTAACAGTAGAACCAATATGCATTACATGTGAAAACCTTTCAATGGATAGATATTTATCAACTGAAACCGAACCTACTTGTGAAATTCTTCCAATATCATTACGCCCCAAATCCACAAGCATATTATGCTCAGCTAATTCCTTTTCATCACTAAGTAACTCTTCCTCTAGTTTTAAGTCTTCTTCTTCTGTTTTACCTCTTGGACGTGTTCCTGCAAGTGGAAATGTATATAGCTTATTGTCTTCTAATTTAACAAGAGTTTCTGGAGAAGCTCCAGCTATTTCAATATCATCACTTGAGAAATAAAACATGTAGGGAGAAGGATTTGAGGTTCTTAATACCCTATATGTATCAAATAAACTTCCCTCAATATCTGCTTCAATCCTATTTGAGAGAACAACTTGAAAAATATCCCCTTCCTTAATATGATTTTTAGCTTTGTTAACCATGTTGGAATATTCTTCTCTAGAAAAAACCGGTTTAAATTCAGATTTAAGTTTTAAATCTGGAATAGCCACTTTTTGACCATTTTTAATTAAGTCAATCATTTTATTAAGTTCAGCTATTGCCTTTTGATAATTTTTTTCAATATCATCTGTTTTCATATTTACGATAAGAATTATCTTTTGTTTAAAATTATCAAAAGCTATTACCTTATCAAATAACATTAAATCAATGTCTTTAAATTGATCCTGATTTTCAGCATCTAATTTTAAACTAGGTTCTGCATATTTGATGTAATCATAAGCAAAATAACCTACAAAACCTCCAGTAAATGAAGGTAGGTTTTTTAATTTAGGAGATTTGTTTTCCTTAATTAATTTTTTAATAATCTCTCCAGGATTATCAGTTTCTATAATCTCTACTTCTGATTCATCAAAATCATCGCTGTTTACATTTCCTTTAATGCTAACAACACCATCTTGACAGGTGAATTCTAAAAGTGGATTGTAGCCTAAAAAACTATATCTTCCCCAATTTTCACTATCTTCCACACTTTCTAACATATAGCAATGTTTTGAAATTGCCTTTAATTTTCTCATTACTTCAATAGGAGTTGCAATATCTGAAAATAATTCGTAACTCACTGGAATTCTTTTAAATTCTTTATTTTTAGCTATTTTTTTTACTTCTTCAAGTGTTGGGGAAATCATTTTATCACTATTAATAGTAAGTTAAATGTACTATTTAAAGCCTTGTAGTCATTATTTGTACATTAAAAAAAAATTTTAAAAAAAATTATTCCCTATCCTGATCATGATTAAATTCAATAACCATCTTTTTAATGTCGGATTTGGATAAATAAGGCAAATTATCAGCCAATTCCTTTTCCAAATTTTTATTCATTTCAAGACGTTTTTCAACGTATTCTTCCTCATTATAATTTTCTTTATATTCCTTGTTAAGTTTGGAATATTTGGTAATCAAAGGTTGAATAATAGTTGGAATATCTACATCTAATTTATCGTTAACTGTTTTTTGTTTTTTAACATCCTCTAAAAATCCTATTAAAGCTATTAAAAAACCAAACATTGCAAAAGTTAGACCTAAAACAAGATAATCCCAATTACCCCTAAAATAAACAGTAAAAACAATTGCAGCAATAGCTATTAAAAGACCAATCTTTTTTAAATCCATGGTTATACTTTATAAATAAATTAGTTTAAAATATTTTTGGATAAAAAAGAATAAAATAGAGAATAAAAATTCTCTAACCAGTAATATTAATAGTGTTTGATAAATAAAATCCATTATATTCTGTGGTTATAATATACTGGTTACTACCAGAAATAGCTTTTAATAAATTATTTGCTAAATCACTGCCACTTGATCCGTAAATATAAGGGATATTATGCTCAATTAGATATTGTCCTGGATTTTCAAGCCCTGTAAAACTTGATGGACTAAAATTGTCATCATGTGCTCTTTCTAACCAGGTAAGATTATCTAAATTTTTAGTAATCGGTGGAGACAAACAACCGAGAATTAATTGCAAATTCTTAGCTTTTAATTTATTTTGATAATAATTAGAAGCTAAATCAACAAAGGTTCCAGCACAAAGTCCCCCAACAGTTAAGAATAAAACACCATTTTCAGGAATACTAGTTAATGAAGAATAAGAAGTATTAGGACCTATATCACCAACAATAACAGTATAACCCTGACTTCGCAATATAGCTGCACAATCTTCCATCATTTGTTTATCTTTTGTTTTACTATAAATATTATCACAGCATAAATAAATTACTCTATCTTTAGTTATACTCTCAATTTCAGCTTTTTTATATATCTCATCAATTTCTAAAGTAGCTACTCCATTTTCATCAGAGAAAACTTCATATATGTTACCATTAATATTAAATTTAACAGTTGCATTGCAAGCAGGATTACCATTATCATCTAAAACAGTAACAGTAAAGGGAACTCTGTTGTTTTGGGAAATTACAATGTCTTCAGCTTTAATTATCGGCAATACAGTGATATTATTTGAGGCCATAAAGCCATTAAAAATAGCTGTAACAATATAATCTCCTGTATTTAAGTTAATTGGAAGTGTAGCTATTCCATTTTCATCACTAACAATCATATAAAATTTACCAATGATATTGAAACTAACCTCTTTTCCACAAGCTATAGTTCCATCTTCGTTTAAAAGTTTCACGCAATATTGAGAACCATTTCTAAAATACTTAACCAAATCATTATTCTCAGTAACTGTTGACAATACTGTAATATTGTTTGAAACCATAAAACCGTTAAAAATAGCAGTTATAATATAATCCCCAGTATATAAGTTAATTGGAAGTGTAGCTATTCCATTTTCATCACTAACAATCGAATAAACCTTACCGATAATGTTAAAAGTTACTTCTTTTCCACAAGCTACAGTACCATCATTATTTAAAACTTTTACACAATATTGGGAACCATTTCTAAAATATTTAACCAAATCCATATTTTCAACTATAACCGGTAAAACTGTGATATTATTTTTTACCGCAAAATCTTGATAAATAGCTGAAACAGTATAATTTCCAGGGTTTAAGTTAATATTTAAAGTAGCTATTCCATTTTCATCACAAGCTATATCGTAAATCTTTCCAATGATATTAAAACTAACAATTTCTCCTGCTTTAGGGTTTCCATCACTATCTACCACTTTAACAGAATATTGAGTATCATTACGATAATATTTTACAAGATTATTACTTTCACTAATAGGTGAATATTCATTTAAAGAATATGCTTCTTGCAGGTTGGAACTTTCACCATCATCAGATTCTATTTTCAAATCTGTCGAGTGAGGATCAACATCCGAATTGGAGGAGTCATCACTAGAATCTATGGTGATAGTATCATTATCCATAGCACTTACCCCAGCTACTGTTAAAAATAAGCAACATACAATAGCTATTGGGATAAAATATTTTTTAATTTTAATTTTTTAACCTCCATTTTTCTATCTAGTTAATCATATAAAAAAAGTTGAATTAACTATACTAATAAGTCATTAAAACATTGTATATATATTTTGTTAAAATATCCGATTATGAAAGATATTTAAAAGGATTAAAAATAGCTATTTTACATATACACGTCTATTTAAGAATAAAAAATTATGTATTAGTTTATTTGAATTTTACTAAAAGTATAATTTAATAATAGATTATTAAAAATAATTTAAATAAAAATTAGAGCTATTAAACAATAGGAAAGAATAGGAAAAACTCATAAAAAGAAAGGTAGATAAAACCAAATTTAAAATCAAAAAAGTAAAAAATAATCCGACTGAATTGTTAAAAATATAATTTAAGATGATGTGTTATTAATTTTAAATATGATATTCTAATAGAAATAACTTTGAGGCCATTATAAAACTTTATAGTACAATCCATCCATGGTAGGTTCTATTTTCTATTTTGTTATTTTCAAAATTTACTGTAAAAATAATATCTGCAATTAAAATTTCATTTTTAAAAGATTAATATTTGCTTAAAATAAATCTAAACAGTTAATTTTAGAAATTAAAGAAAATTAACAAGAACAATAATAATTAAAAAAAGTATTATTTAGAGTCAATAATAGTAGGTGGGAGAATATTCAAACATATCCTCCACTGTCTATTTTACAGTTAAAATAAAGAAATTTAATCTTCTTTTAACTTATTTACTTCTTCCATAAATTCGGCTTGACCTATACGAGCCATAGTTCCAGCTAATCTTTCTTTTTGAGGTTTAATAGCCAATTTATTATAAGTTTTAATAACTCTTTGAGCTAAATCCACTATTTCATCAGTAGTTTCAAGTTCAAGTTTTACACCTTCAACAACATCTCTTCCAGCTTTTCCTCCAACATAAACTTCATAACCTTCAAATTTAACTTCTCTAGCTTCATGAGGACATGCCTTAATACATTTTCCACATCCATAACAGACATTATAATTAGAATAGGACATTTCACCTCTAATTCCTATAGCATCTACTTTACAAACATCTGCACATCTTCCACAACCATTACACTTATCTGGATTGGTTTGAGGGTATTTAATTCCAGCTATTCCGAAATCATGGATTTGTGGTCTTGAACATTTATTAGGGCATCCATTAAGTGCAAATTTAAATTTATAATTAGTTGGATACTCAGAGAATTTTTCTTCAAGTTCATAACATAATGATGTGGTGTTGACTAAACCAAATGCACAGTTATGAGCTCCAGGACAGGCCAAACAAGCACGAACAAGAGGACCTTCAGAACCTGTAATTAAATCGTGCTCATCAAGTTTTTTAACTACTTCTAAAACATCTTTTGGTTTAATATCATGAATTTCATAAGCTCCTCTGTTTGTAAGCTTAATTCTTCCTTCATACTCTTTGACTATTTCATTAATATACTCTGCTTCTTCAACATCATAGAAACCACTAGGTTTTGCTCTAACACGAACAAAGTAGTTACCATCAGACCTTACTCCAATTCCACCAACAGAATCGTTCCAGTAGTATGAAACAAAATCATCGTTTTCAATTCTTTCATCGATGCTTTTGTTAAATCTGTTAAGTTTAAAGTTAGCTAATTTATCTACTGCTTCTGTGTCAACGCCTTTCATTAAATCTAAAGCATTTTCAATTTCTTTACCTTTTTCTGTCCTTACAATTACTGTAGAACAGCCATCAGGAGAACCAACATTACCTATAGATACATCAGCTAAATCTGATGAGAAATCACGACAAACTTTACACCCTGAAAACATTTCAATATCCTTTACAGGAACTTCGATTTTATCATCGGCTGTTTCCATTATAAATTTACCATTAGAAACATCGAATTTTTTAATATCTCCAATTTTAAGATTATTTTCTTCAACTAAATCTTTAATTGTTTCATATTTGAATTTTTCAGTACAGAATAAACCAATTAAATATTCAATTTTAGGAAGTTTAGGTGGGTGACCTTGATCACTTAACTCATAATCATGTTTAGCTAAATATCCATGGTATTGGTATTTTCTAAGTCCTTCAATTTGGCAAGGAAGACCAACAACAGCTACTTTTTCAAGCCCTAAATCACCTGCCTTTTTAAGAGCTGTTAAAGGTGAGATTGAGTATTTGGATTTTGTAGTATTATCTAAAGCCTCCGCATCTTTAATTACTAAAGAAACTGGTTTCCATTTAGTATCACCAACAACAATAGCTCCATCAATTTTACCTTCATTAATTAAGTATTTTAAAAAGGTTGTTACTACACCACCATCTTGACCATCCACATCACCTTTAGCGTAGTAATAATCTTCAACAAAATCTTCTCTTATGGAAATTTGATATCTTCCTGAGGAAACTCTTGGACAAACCTCATGACACATTCCATGACCATCTCTTCTACATTCTTCTACAAGAAATGGTCCTTCATCAAATGCAACAAAATTATTTGGACAGACAATTTCACATGCACCACAATTTGCACAGAACTCATTTTCAACAATTTCATTTAACTTCCATTTTGCATCAGTTGGAACGTTAAGTTTTTTTAAGAAATCTCCTGCTAAAATCATTTTATGAGCTACATCATCAATAATAGAGTCATTAACTTCTTCATTCCTACTAGTAGCTATTTCTTTAGCTTCATCCATGATTCTATTAATTATTTCATCTGATACAGACGCATCTGGTCCGTTCTTTTTAATTTTGTCAATTAAATCGCTTAACATATAACTATCCTCCAGTGATTATAGTAATAATAGAAACTAGTATTAATACTTAATTCATAACAGTAGTTTATAATCAATTTATTTATCCAAATTTATGCCATTCCTCTTTAAATGAAGTAATTAAAAGATACAATGAAACAATAGCCAATATCATAAATACTACAATAACAATTGGATTTGTGAAAATAAAATTATAAACATCTAAATAATAAATTGATTCCGAAATTAGATTATTGAGAAAATGAGCAAAAATAGCTAGTAAAATATTGTTTGATTTTAAATAGATAATGGCCATACAGATTCCAAAAACAAAAGCAGCTATCATAGCTCCCGGTTCGTGTAAAATTCCAAATAAGATTGAAGAAACAATAATTGAAAAATGGGTTGAGTAAAATTTATTAATTCTGTTTAAAAAAATCCCTCTAAAAATTAGCTCTTCAGCTATAGGAGCAATGATTACGGTTGAAATTAAATCGTATGCCACAACCATACTTTTAACAGAATCAAATATGAAAAAACCTAACAAATCAACGCCATATAACATACCATAGGAAAAAAAGATATTTACAACAACTATTATCAAAATAAATTTGAACTGTATTTTTGAAAATAAGTTTTTACTTTTAAAAACAAAATCTTTTTTACAACCTCTAAGCCTATAAATTACATAGAAAATAATTAAAACGTATACCAACTCATCGTTGATTTTAATATTGAAAATCCAGTCTGTCAATAAGATAATAGCTAGTGAAATAGCTGCAACAATGAGAATTTCAATAATTGAGATTTGTTTTAATGTTTGGTTTATATTCATTTAAACTATTATATGGGAAAGACTGTTTAAAAATCTTTCCCATTATTATATAATAATCCATTTACTTTAACAGAAAATAGAACAATATATGCATATATTATTGCAGATAGTACAAATAAAACCAAACAACATAATATATTTGCAAAAGGAATTGCTAAAGCAAATATGTTTAAGATAGTCATTACAATAAACCAAGCAATAGCTATTATAATATAAACCAAACAAACGAAAAGCAAAGTTCCAATGTATTTTCCAACCCCGACTGATTTTAAAATATCAATGATTTGTTTAAATTCAAAGGCTGATTTTAAACTTTCATTATAGCACATGTTAGATAATGCCAAAGGTAAAATTAAAATAGCTATAATTTCTAAAATTACTCCAATTACCGTAATAATTCCATTGTAATACATTCCAATAGCTACTAAAACAGCAGGAATAATTGAAAAAGCAATATTTACTATTAATATTTTAAATCCTTGTATAAAAATTGATTTAAAATTATTAAATTCGGGAAATTCTTTTTTCTCCTGAACTGTATTTTCATAAACTCTGTAAATATAACCTTGAACAACCAAATAAAATATAACTGCAACTAAAATGCAGATTATAAAAACAGCCAAAGCTGTTGGAGAGACTTGATTTAACCATCCAAAAACAGAATTATAGTTAAATTGCATAAATGTTTCAGAATCATATAGGAAGTTGCTATAAATGTCTTGTGAAATATAATAATTTCCAAAAACGTAAAAAATTGAAGTTAATAAGAAAAACACACCAGTCAAAACAGTGTTTTTCAAATTACTCCATGGATAATGTAATCCATCTTTAACGATTTCTGATAGAGTGCTCATAACTATTCCCCAATACCATAAATTAAACCTTCTGCCCTACCTGTAAATAATGAAATGTAAGGGGCAACTAAAAATGCAAGGATTAAATTATATATTAATAGTAATATATAGCCAATAACAGGTAATCCAGGAGCATAGACAAATATGGTAGCAAATCCGAATAAACCAAAAATAAATGCTAAAATTACAGATACCACTAAGTAAATTAAAGCTACTATAATAATAACACCAATATAAAATCCAATGTACTGTCCTACACCAATTGTTTTGATTATTTCTGTTAATCTTTTAAAATCAAATGCTTCTTTCATTGATCCATCATTAGCTATCATATTTGGAACAGCTACTAAACAATAGAAAAATGAAATAATTAATAAAACAAAAGCAATTATTAATCCTACTATTGAAACAGCACCATTATTAAAAGTACTTCCTAAATAAACAAATATTAAACCAATTATTATAGGAACAATTATGTATGCTAATTCAACTAAAAAGTACTTTATTCCATCAACAAACATAGCTGTAAAATTATTAAATTCAGGAAGTTCATCTCCTCCATCAATCATACCATTAATTGCTATTTTAATAACTCTATATTCATAACCCAATAATAAAAACATAGGAATTATTAAAAAACTAAAAAATGAAAACAAACCTAATTTTAGGAGTGTTTTAATATCTTGAGCCCCATACTCAAACGAATCTTTAAAAATATCTAAAATCATTTTTCTTCACCATCTTCATCAGTCATGATAAAAACATCCTCAATATGCTTCTGGCCCAATATTTTAGTAATTTTATATGCAAGTAAAAGAGAAGGATTATATCTAGAATTTTCAAGGGCATTAATAGTCTGACGTGTGACATCAGCTAGTTTAGCCAATTCCTGTTGAGATTTTCCCATTTCTTGTCTTAATTCTCGAATATTGGTTTTCAACAAATCACCTAATGTAACATATTTTTTACATTACTATATTGTTATTATCTAACATATAAAGATTGTGATAGTAAAATAATTATTAATATTAAAATAATCAAATATAAATGTAATTAAAATTAATTATATGAGATGATAAAAAATGGCTATACACCCAATAGAATTTAGGTATGGAACACCTGAAATGAAAGAAATATGGGAATCTGAAAATAAATTACAAAGAATGTTAGATGTTGAATCTGCTCTTGCACAAGCTGAAGGAAAATTAGGCATTATTCCACAAGAAGTAGCCGATGAAATAGCTACAAAAGCCAATACTGATTTTGTAAAACTTGAAAGAGTAAATGAAATAGAAGCTCAAACAAAACATGATATTGGAGCATTAGTAAAAGGATTAGGAGAAGTCTGTGAAAACGATGCTGGAGAATATGTCCATTTTGGAGCAACCTCTAACGATGTAATTGATAGCTCAAACTCATTATTAATAAGAGACTCTATTGAAATAATAGAAGATAAATTAAAAACATTAACTGAACTTCTTTTAAAATTAGCTGTTGAAAACAAAGATAAAGTAGCTATTGGACGTACTCATGGCCAACATGCCCTTCCAATCACATATGGAATGAAATTCGGACTTTGGGCAGATGAGCTACATAGACAATACGACAGATTGGAACATGCACGTAAAAATGTTTGTGTAGCTATGATGGATGGGGCTGTAGGAACAACAGCCGCATTAGGCGAAGACGGTTGGGACATCCATAAAACAGTAGCTGAAATACTAGAACTTCCAGCAGCATCAATCACAAATCAGGTTGTTCAAAGAGACAACCATGTTGAATTTATAATGGTATTGGCTAATATTGCATCAACCTTAGACAAAATAGCATTGGAAATTAGAAACCTTCAAAGGACTGAAATAATGGAAGTTGGAGAATATTTCGACCCTGAAAAACAAATGGGAAGTAGTACAATGCCACATAAAATGAATCCTATTACAGCAGAACGTATATGTGGTATTGCAAGAATTATAAAATCTTATGTAAATGCTGCATTAGATAACAACCCACTTTGGCATGAAAGAGATCTTACAAATTCCTCCTGTGAAAGAATAATGCTACCAGAAAGCTGTATTCTTACTGACTACATTTTAAATCTAACCATTAAATTAATGAGCAATCTAGTATTTTATGATGAAAATATTGAAAGAAATTTAAATCTTACAAATGGATTAATAATGGCAGAAAGATTAATGGCAGAACTTACAAGAGCTGGAATGGGTAAACAAACTGCCTATGGAATTGTAAGAGCTAATGCAATAAAAGCCAACAAAGAAGGAAAATTATTATCAGATTTAATATTACAAGACGAGGAAGTTCAAAAATACCTTACAGCCGAAGATGTTGATGAAATAATGAATCCTCACACATACATCGGTTCATCTCAAAGAATTATTGAAGAACTTCTAGAAAAATCCGAAGAATGGTTTTAAGTAATAAAGACAACTAATAATAATTGAGGTGAAAAAATGAGTGATATAAAAAATTTAAAATCATTGAATTTATCCTCAGTTACAATTATAGGAACAGCGATTCACGTAGTTCTTGCAATAATAGCAGCTATTGTATGTTTAATAGTAGTTGGCATAATGGTTCCTAGTGGAATTGGTGCTGTAGGAATATTAATCCCAGCAGCTGTTTTTTCTGTATTTGTTTACTCTGTCTATAGCTTATTTACAGAAAGTTACCTATATAACTGGATTGCCAAAAGGATGAATCCTATAAATTTTGAATTTGAAAATGAATCTACAATAACAAAAATCTCAACAACTACAACAGCATTTATCGTATCTATAATCTCAACAATAATGGTTATAATAGTATTAATTATTGGAATGATTGCAATACCATTAATGTTAAGCTCAGCAGTTCAAACTTTAATGCTTTCAGGTCAAATGAGTATCGCATATACATTATACCAAATCATATTAATGTTTTCCAATCCTACAATGCTTGCATTAGCTATTATTGGAACATTTATTATAAGTTTCATATACACATTAATTGGAACTTACATTTTCAACTTAATAGGTAACAGAATACCTATAGAATTAGAATTAAGCCAAGTAGATGAAATTACAACTGTAGAAAAATTAAATATTAAAAGTTTTGCATTTATATTTTCAATCATATTTTTAATTTTAAATTTGATTACAGGAATAATAAATGCAATTAGCTACGGTAGTTATATAGCTATTCCAGTATTTGCTGTTATTGGATTTGTTTATGGATTTGTTGTAACAGCTATTGGTGCTTACTTATACAATTTACTTGCTCCAAGACTTGGAAAAGTCAAATGTGAATTAATTGATGAATAGTCAATTAATTTCTTTATTCTTTTTTATAAATTAATCAGATTTCTTATAATAGAAATTGAAATTTCAGCTATTGAAATATCAAAAAATATAATATTTTTTAAAAACAACAAGAATAAACATGAGCTATTTTTAATATTCTGTAATCAGAATATAACTTTTAATAAATTATCAAATATTGAAATGAGGCTTAATTAATTCTCATTTAAAAAAAGAAAAAGAGAGAATATTTTGTAATTCTCTATGCTGTTACTGTTATTGTTTTTGATACATATAATCCGTTGTTTGGATCTTTAGCAGTTACAATATATTCTCCAGGAATTAATCTAATAGGTAGTTTAGCTATTCCTTGACTGTCTGTTTTTAAATTATAGATTTTACCAATAATGTTAAATTCAACTTTCACATCAGCACATGGTTTTCCTGTATCATCTACAACTTGAACATCATAAGTTGCTGATGAACCGTATTTTTTAGTCAAATCCTGACAAATAAGAGTAGGAAGAACTGTAATACTGTTGGAATACATTAAACCATCAACTGGATTAGTAACAGTAATAATATATTCTCCAGGGTTTAAGTTAATTGGTAAGGTAGCTACACCATTGTCATCAGTCTTAATGCTGTATAATTTACCGATAATATTAAATGTTACATTTTTATTAGCTAAAGGATTACCTTGTGAGTCTAAAAATGTTGCTGAGTATTGTGTTGTGTTTCTATAAAATTTGATTATGTCATTACCTGTAATGGAACTTAAAACTGTAATATTATTAGAATACATTAAACCATCAACAGGATTGGTAGCAGTTATAGTATATGTTCCAGGGATTAAATTAATTGGAAGTACTGCAGTACCATTATCATCAGTTTCAATACTGTAGATTTTACCTATGATGTTAAATGTTACATTTTGATTAGCTAAAGGATTACCTTGTGAGTCTAAAAATGTTGCTGAGTATTGTGTTGCGTTTTTATAATATTTAACAATATCATTACCTTCAACTGTTGATAATACTTTAACTGTAGAGTTTATTTCTGCTGATCTATGAGTATCGTTTCCCGCAAATAAAACAGATACAGTATAAACACCAGGGTTTAAATTAATTGTTAATGTAGCAATACCATCCTCATCAGTTGTAACAGTATATGATTTACCAATAATATTAAATGTAACGATTGTATTAGCTAATGGATTTCCTTCACCATCTACTAGTTTAATAACATATTGTGAAGCGTTTTTATAATATTTGGTTAAATCACTAGCTTCAATATTAACAACTATTTTTGAAGGAATGTTATTTTCAACAACAGCATTACCACTAACAGACTCATCACCTTTACGGGAATCAGCTATTAAATAATTATCTGAAACTAAACCATTATTAAGCACAGTGATTTTCACTGCATAATCACCAGTGGTAGTAATATTGTTGTTTTTGATGGTTGCATTATTACTGTTTTTAACATTAATACCAACAGTCATTGCACCAAAAGTATCACCAGTAATATTACTATTTGCCTTTTCTTTTCCAGAAGTAGTAATATTGTTATTTTCAATGGTGATGTTTTTACTATTAGTTGCAATACCAGTAGTATAATTACCACTAGCTACAATAGTATTGTTTTCAACATTTTCATTGGTTCCCATTAATTCAAAGGCATAAACCACATTAGAATCAGCTTTAACAGTATTGTCAGTGTAATTTGCGTTTATTACACCACTCCATCCACTGGAATAGATTCCATAAGCCACACCAGGAGATGTTACGGTGATATTGTTATTTGAAACTGATCCTGTAGATGGACCGTTTAACTGAATAGCACAAACATAGTTACTGTCACTGTTAACAGTAATATTGTTATTGTCAGCTACAATATTATTTCCACCTATATTCACACCATAAACATATTCATGACCATCAATAGCTATTTCATTGTTTTTAAATCTAGTATTATCACCATTAATACTGAATGCGTATAATGTGTCATATTCTCCATAATAATCACCATATTTGATTTTTGCTTTATTGTTTTCTATGGTGCTATTAGAACCAGTAATAGTTACACCTTGGCTCATGACAGTAGCCTGATAGCTAGCATCATAAGACACCGGAACAGAGTTTAAAACAGCATCAATACTATTATCAATGAATTTAACATTATTACAGTCAACTATTGACACAATAGCATCCATAGTTGTGCCATTAGTAGCACCAGTATATTCAATGTTGTTATTAGCTATTGTAAGATTATCTGCATCTTCAGCATAAATACCATAACCATTCCTATCTTTACTACTAGTGTATGTAATGTTATTATTTGTTAAGGTAATGTTGTTTCCAGCCACCATAATTGCAGTTTCAATATTATTAATGTTTAAAGCAAAATTATCTAAAGTAATATTGTTTGCTGCGAGATTAAAACCAATATTATCCATAACTGCTTCATCACCGGTTAAACTAAGAGACTTGTTAATAGTTATAGTAGTGGTGTTAAGATTACTGAAACTACCTTTAAATGTAAGATTAGTGTAATTATAATCATCATTTAAAAAGCCATTCATGAAATAATAATTGAAAGTAGAGTTAGTTACAACATTGGAATAATTAATCTCAAATGTAGAGTTTTTTGTAGCGTTATCGTAGTGTTCATCATTAAAGTAAACAGCTTCTACAGTGTAGTTTCCTTTTTTCAAACCAGTAATATTAAAAGTAGCTTTACCATCAACAACTTCAGAAGTGTAATTATTACCATCAACAGTAATGTTTACTTTACCTGTAGCATCAGAAGGAACAGTAACAATAACTTTAAACCCTTCACCAACAGTAGCAGGCTCAACTTCAACATTAACAGTTGGAGTAAATCGAACATGTACAATATCATCAAAGAAATCATTGTCCAATCCAGCAACAGATGCATTAGCTATATTAGTATATTCACAATTAATAATGGTCGGATTAACAACATTAATTTCTTCCTCACCATCATAAAGTTTCATTTCCATATGAACTAAATTAGTAACATTACAATTTTCAAAAGTACAATCCACAACATTAAGTGTAGTTAAATAAGCACTATTAATCACATTAGTAGCAGTATAATTTACAAAATCACAATTATAAAAATCAGTTACAAAATGACCAAATCCTGATAAACTTGGGTGATACTCAGGAGTATAAATATTATCCTGAATTTGCTCATTATTATCATAATATTCAGCAGCAATATTTGAGTTAATATTTATCACATTAGAAACCATGGCATTGACATTCTTATTATAAATAAATGTACAATTGATAAACTTAAAATTACCTTCAATATCTATTTTCACAGTAGATGGTTTAGAATCTGGTAGTCTTATTGTAAGATTTATAAATGTCATATTGAATCCTTCCGCACCATAATAACCAGCGAAATTTAGATTTGAAATTGTCACATTATTTCTATTTTGACCAATAAATGTAGCAACACCCATTCCAGTAGTATATTGTATATAATAACCTCCAGTATAGTCTGCTAAATACACAGTGATATTAGAAAATGAAAAATCTTTTCCATTAGTAAATGTTTGATTTGCAAAAAAACGGTTTATACTATTTACCCCATTATATCCAAATCCAGTTTCATAACTTAATCCATCACAATCAGTGGCACTATTTATATTTCCATTAATATAAACAACATGTTTTAATTCGTCGTCCACTTGTTGGATTATAATATCTTCTTCCTCTAAACTGATGCTCATAATAGAGTTAACAGAAGTAGTAGGAATTATTATATTATTAGTTCCTATATTGGTTTGTTTACTATTTTCAAATGTATTATTTTCAAATATATAAGTTCCATTAGTTAAATATACGGTGTCACTGTCGCCAGTATGATTTATAAATTTGTTGTTGTATATTTTGAGATATGGTGTTCCTCCAGTGGAATTGTCGTAGTTTGTGTTATATGCACATATTGCTTGTCCTATTCTTGCAAAATTTTGAACAAAAGTTGAGTTGTGAACATTTAAATAACCGCCGTTCAATACGGATATTGCTCCTCCACGACCTAAACTTGTAGTAGAGGCATTATCTAAAGCATTGCAAAGATTATTGTTGTATTTAAATGTACAATTTCCAATTGTTATGTTGTATTGAGAGCCGAAATTGTATGCTCCAATAGCTCCGCCTCCATTGTTGGTTGTACAGTTGTTGTTGATGAAAGTAGAATCATATACTTCCAATAGACTGTAGGTATAGAGTGCTCCTCCATTCCATCCAGCTACATTACCTTCAAAAAGAGATTTTACTATTTTTGTTTTCGCATTACTGTGAGTATGTATTGCACCAGCCCACCAAACTGCAGAATTATTAATGAAAGATGAAGCGGTAACATTTAAAAGCCCACAATTATTAATAGCTCCTGGTTCAACAGTTGCAGAATTATTAATAAAATTACAGTTATCAACATTCATTTTAACTGAATTCACATTAGCAGAGTTATAGTTAGTAATTGTTCCGTAACTAGTTTTACAATTTGTGAAATTACAATTGTTAATATTCATTAATCCTTGATTATTATAAACAACAGAGCAATGACCACCTGTTGCTGTAATATTATCAAAAACACAATTCTCTAAAATAAACTGATTACTAACACTTTGAATCATCATTTTACAAACACTATCTTTGAAAGTTAAATTAATGAAATGCACAGAAATGCTTGGATTATTGATAACAAAAGGAATCAAATTAGAATTAGATGAAGTGATAATTGTATTTGAACTTCCTGAGATAATTAAATCATAATTTATAGTAATTTGACTAGTAGCACTAAATGTATTTCCAGATAATTTTATCTTAGAATCTTCATTAGAAATACACTCAGCTAAACCACTCCAATCATTAGCAACAGCTATATCACCAGATGAGTCAACATTGCTTATAGAATAATCTACATTTTGTTCATCATAACTTAGAGATACTGCAGTGGAATTATCAGAGACATCTGAAATGTCATCTGATGCACTTACAGCACCAATACACGCTATTAAAACTATTAATAAAATTAATAATTTATTTGTAATTTTAATATTTTCACCTCGACAAAAATATTTTTTTATCATGAAATAATAAAGTAATTTTAATATATATTAAAATACACTTTATTAAATTATATTATATTACACCCAATATATAAATAATTCCATAGAAGAAAAATAATAGGAAATAATAGCTTAAAACGAAAATTAAACAAAAATAGCTAAAATAAATAAAATAATAATCTTTTTATACTAATAAAATAATATTTATAAGTAATCATATATTTTGTAGTAATTATTTTGTTACTTCAATTTATTTGATTTAAAATAATTTAATGGAAGATGAAGATGAAATATTGTAAAAAAATATTTCTATTTCTAATTGTATGTTTAATAGCTATAGGTTCAGTTTGCGCTGAAAATATAGATGATTCAGAAATAGCCACAAATGATTCTTCCATAAATTGTAATATCATAACATCTGATAATTTAAATCAATATTTTGATGATAATTGTTTAAAATCAGAGTACGGTGGGCAGAATTTAACATTCGACGGTGAATTTAGTGATGTTGGAACTTTAAAAATCAACAGTCCCAATACATTTGTCAGCTGTTTAAATGCCACCTTCATAAACACAGGATTTAATCTGGCTGGAGAAAACATTACCTTAAAAAACGGTAATTTCATAGCTAATACAAGTTTTCCTGATAACTATGGAGCGGTAATTTTAATAGCTGCAGGTAACATTACTGTTGATGGAACTACAATCAACTACAATGCACCTTTAAAGGAAACTGCACATGGAATTTATCTTCAAGGAAGCATATCTAACCCTTGTAAGGATGTTAAAATAATCAACAATATAATTAACTTTGAAAGCTATAATGTTTACAATGGAGTTAATTATGTTTTGGTTGTTACATATTCAGAAAACACCTTCATTGGAGGCAATAAAATCAACGCATCTCTCCCCCTAAGAGATGTAAGTTGGGGCCAAGGAATTTACGGCGGTGTAAGTATGGAGTCTGTAGCTGTCATAGCTATTGATTCAACTGATTATTTAACCCTTACAGGAAACTATATTTATGCTTCAGTTAACAGCAGATATGGAATGTTTCCAACTTTAGATTGTTGTATTATTTATGATTGCGATTATTCATTAATTGAAAACAATACAATAATTGAAGAGGATTATTTCACACCTATTGATGTTGATAACTATCTATATGGAATGGATTTCTATCTAGTGGATGATTCAACAATTGTTTTTAACAATATCACTGTTAGAACCAGTGGAGGTCAATATGCACATGGAACAGCTTATCCAATTCAAGTTAATGGTCCTTCTAACAATTTAAAAATAGCGTTTAATGAAATCTTTGCAATAGGTAATGGACCTGTTATAGGAATATATTCAGAAAACTTCTATGGTGAAACACATATTCACCTTATAAGTAATCATATCAATGTAACTGGCCGTGCTGGAGGAGATTCATGGGCTTTAGTAGCTGGTATTGAAGTTCAAGATACTAATGACTTAATTTTAAATAATACCATAGAAGCACATAACATCTACAACAGTAGCTCTGGAAACTTATATGGAATAAGCTATTCTCAACATACCAATTACAATCATACCTACAATATTCAGTTTAACACAGTAATTTCCGATGGTAAATTTGCAATATCCCTAACAGGACATCCAAGCGGACAAGTTGTAGATACTATTGTTGCAAATAATCAATTAGTCGGAGTCAAAAATGTAGGTAATCGTGCTGTAATGGTTGGTGGAAGTCTTTACAACGTTACAGTTAAAAACAACACAGGATTAAATGTTGAAAAGAAAGTAATGTCTGAAGATTACTATCCTGAATGGCTGGTTAATTATTTGATTGACTGGAATAAAAGAGTGGAAGCTGGAAAAACAACTGGAGACGATAATATAAACATTGGAGGAGATAATCCAACAGGTGGTGATAAAGATATAACCACCAATGGAACATCATCTGAAACTGGTACTGGTTCAGAAAATACTGGAGGTAACGGTACAAGTTCGAGTAATGGAACAGCTATTGGAAATTCCACTTCTGATGGAAATTCCACAGGCTCAGAGGATAGAAATGCAACAGATGGATCCGATTCTTCAAATGATGGTGATTCAACTAACCAAGATAGCAATAATTCAAACAATCAAGAAACATCCATCCAAGAAGTTGTAGAAGATACAGTTATTGTTTCAGAAAGTCTTACTCAAACTTCAGGAATTTTAATTAAATCCAATAATACTTCAACAGCTATTAGTCCTGGTGAATTCTCAGAGGATCTTTCAAGCCAAAATTCCAATGATGGTGCAGCTGAAAGTGCTTCAAAATCATATGAAGTTAAAAAATCAGCTTCTAAAAAAGCTGAAAATAGTATTGTACCTTACATTTTGATTTTAATAGTCATTGTTATAATATTACTTATTTATGGATACAAACGAAATAAAAATGAATAAAATGCTCATTTGAGCATTATTTTTACTTTTTTTAAATTAAATTTAGCTAATTTCTCTAAATTTGTTAATAAAAACTAGCTAAAAAAATAGTAATAGGAACTGATTTTTATTAAATATTGTAATTATACTTATTTTAATTAATATATATCTATATTTAATTGTAAAATAACAAATATCTTAGATATTCCTATTAAATATTCATCAAGGAATGGAAACTAGAAAATAAATTCCAAACAACGATTTAAACACTAGAACAATTAAAGAATTTAAATAATAGCATTACATTTATAAACATTTAAACTAAATTAGAATTTAAGGTGAATAAAAATGGTAATGGAAAAAGTTATGCTTAAAATAAATGGAATGCATGACGAATCTACAGTTTATGCATGTGAAGCAGCTATTTTGGAATTAAATGGAGTTGAAACTGCTGAAATCGATTTAGGTACTGAAATAGCTATTATTCAAATTGATTCTAATAAAGTTTCAAAGGAAGAAATTCAACAAGCAGTTGAGGAAATGGGATACTCCGTAAGTTTTCAATAAATAGCTCTCCAAGCAAAGGTGGTGAAAATGGCAAAACTAAAAGAGATGGACTTACCAATAGAAGGAATGCACTGTGCATCCTGTGTTTTAAGTCTTGATAAAACTTTTGCAAAACAGGAAGGGGTCGAATCTGTAGATGCAGATTTAGCTACTAATAAATTAAATTTAGTGGTAAATCCTAAAAAAATTTCATTTGAAAAAATCCAACAGCTAGTGAAAAATCTAGGTTTTGAAATACATACAGATGAATTAACACTTAAAATTCATGGAATGCACTGTGCATCCTGTGTAATGAATGTAGAAAATTTCTTAATGAGATTGGATGGAATATTCGATGTTAAAGCAGATTTAACCTCAGGATCAGCTAAAGTTTACTATGATAAAAATAAGGTAAATGTTGATGATATGGAAGTGGTTATCCAATCACTTGGATTTGAAGTAATCGGTGTAGACGGTGAATTAGAAGTAGATGAAGATGAAATCTATGAAAAGGATTTAAGAGAAAAACTCTACAGAATCGTTGTTGGATTTATATTTTCAGCTATTTTAATGATTTTAATGTATGTTCATTGGCATCCATTTGGATTGTCAATGGGAATGGTATCCTTAATTATAAGTATAGCTCCTTTCCTTTATGTTTCCCTACCTATCTTAAGAGCAGGTTGGAACGGATTAATCCATAAAAACTTAAATATGGATGTAATGTACTCAATGGGTATTCTGGTAGCATATGTTTCAAGTATTCTTGGAACATTTAATATTGTCTTAGACCATTCTTTCATGTTTTATGAAACAGCTATCATGCTTCCATCATTCTTACTTATTGGAAGGTATCTAGAGGCTAAAGCTAAAAAAAGTACATCTGATTCAATTAGAGAACTTATTGGACTTCAACCAACAACAGCTACAAAAATTGAACTAAACGATGAAGGGGAAATAATCTCTGAAGAAGATATTCCAATAGCTCAAATACAAATTGGAGATATTGTTCTTGTAAGGCCAGGAGATAAAATTCCAGTAGACGGTGTTGTAATTGGTGGAGAATCTTATGTTGATGAATCAATGATTAATGGAGAACCAATACCAAAGGTTAAAAAACCAGACTCAGAAGTGTTTGCAGGAACCATCAATCAAGATGGAGTTCTTAAAATCGAAGCTTTAAAAATTGGTGCTGAGACCGTATTGTCAAATATTATCCGACTTGTTGAAAAAGCACAAAGTTCAAGACCTCCAGTTCAACAAATTGCAAATACTGCAGTCAGTTACTTTATTCCAACCATATTAACAATAGCTATTGTTGTTTTCATTTTATGGTACTTTGTAGCTGGATCTACATTATTATTTGCTTTAACAACCTTAATTTCAATATTGGTTGTAGCATGTCCTTGTGCATTAGGTCTTGCTACTCCAACAGCAGTTACCGTGGGAATTGGAAGAGCTGCTGAATTTGGAATTTTAATTAAAAATGGAGACACCTTAGAAAATGCTGGAAAAATAAATGTAGCTGCATTTGATAAAACAGGGACAATAACTGAAGGAAAACCTGAAGTTGATGATATTATCACCTATGGAATGGAGCCAGAGGAAGTTATTAAAATAGCTGGAAGTATTGAAAAAAACTCCAACCACCCAATAGCTAAAGCAATTGTTCAAAAAGCAAAAGAAATGGATGTTGAATTATTAAACACCAAAGACTTTGAAAATATCACCGGAAAAGGTTTAACCGGTGAAATCAACGAAGAAAAGGTTTTAGCTGGAAATATTAGCCTACTTGAAAATAAGGACATTGAAATTCCAGAAGAAATTTTATTAAAATATAGGGATTTAGAAAACGAAAGTAAAACAACAATATTTTTAGCTATTAATGGTGAAATCAAAGGAATTATAACATTATTCGATAAAATAAAACCAAATTCCAAAAGAACCATCCAAGAACTACATAATATGGGAATTACAACTTACATGTTAACTGGAGACAATGAAAAAACCGCCCTTACAGTTGCCGATGAAGTTGGAATCGACAATGTAGAGGCAAACGTTTTACCAGAAAATAAACTTGATATTGTAAAGGATATTCAAGAAAATGATAAAAAAGGTAAAGTATTGTTTGTAGGAGATGGAATAAACGATGCACCAGCTTTAACTCAAGCAGATATTGGAGTAGCTATGGGAAATGGAACAGACATAGCTATGGAAAGTGGAGACATTGTTATAATGGAAGGAGACTTGGAAAACGTTGTAGCTGCAGTACAATTCTCCAAAAAGGTTATGACAAGAATTAAAGAAAATATCTTCTGGGCATTTGCATACAACATGATTCTAATACCATTAGCTGCAGGAGCTTTATATGCAAGCTTTGAATTAATGTTTATGCCTGAATGGGCAGGTCTTGCAATGGCATTAAGCTCAGTAACAGTTATTTCACTTTCATTGCTACTTAAAAGATATGTTCCACCAATTAAAAAAGGAAAGGCTATTGACTAGCTATTTCCTTATTACTTTTTTTATGCACCTATAACCAATATAATATTAAAAATACATAATAAATTATTAACTGAAAATTTTAAGGATGTGTTAACATGAAAAAATTCCTATATACATTAGAAGAATTACAAGAAATTGAAGCATTAGAAAAAATTGATTTTGGTAAAATTTTTGATAATTAAATTGATTTAATAATTGCCTTAAAAGGAATTGGAGATGAACTAATTAAGGATTTAAACTCTTAACAACTTTTCCATCTTGAATTACTTTTAATATATTATCATTATTAGCTAATAATTTAATATCTTCTAAAGGATTTCCATTTACTATAATCAAATCAGCTAATTTTCCTGTTTCAACAGATCCCAATTCATTATCCTTATTTATAAACTCCGCAGCCTTGATTGTTCCACATCCAATAGCTTCCATAGGACTCATTCCAATATCAACCAAATTTGAAAGTTCTTCTAAGTTATGTCCATGAGGAATAACACCACTATCAGTTCCCATTAAAATATTAACTCCTTCATCGTAAGCTATAGCTATATTTTCCTTATGAACTTTAACTATTTCCTTTAATTTAGAGAGCTTTTCATCAGCATAGCTATCCCAACTTGGAAATCCATTTCTATATAAAAAATCATGGACAAGTAATGTTGGAATAAGGGAAATATTTTTTAAAGCCAAATCTGTCGCTGCTTTTTGATTAATAAATGTTCCATGTTCAATTGAACTTACACCAGCTTCAATACAATTCTCAATCCCCTTTAAACTATGACAGTGAACAGAAACTTTTAGATTATCAACCTTTGCTTCATTAACAATTGTTTTAAGTTCTTTAATGTTGAATTGAGGAGCATCTGGTGAAGTATTGGTAGTAAGTACTCCTCCACTACCCATTAATTTAATAAAATCTGCACCTGCCCTTTTAACTTCACGTGTTTTCTTTAACACTTCAGCTACTCCATCACATCTGCCTTTAGGAAAACCTGGATACATTATTTCCATATCAAATCCTGAAGGTAAAAATAAGTCAAAATGTCCTCCAGTACACATTAATGGAGTGATACAAATTTCCAAACGAGGAGAGACAAAAAGATTTTTCTCTTGAGCTATTTTAACTCCTATATCTGCAGATCCACAATCCCTAATTGTTGTAACTCCTGCATCAATGGTTTGTCTAGCATGAGGAACTCCATCGTAAAAATGAAGAGATAAAGGATTTGCCATATTCTCCTCTTTATGAAATCCTTTACCAAGCAAATGAGTATGAAGATCTATAAAACCTGGCAAAAGGAAATTGTTCTGCCCTTCAATAACCTTACAATTATCAGAAACTTTAATTTTTGAATTTGAAATCTCTTTTATTCTATTATCTTCAATGAGAATATTGACATTTGATTCCAATTCCTTAAATGGATTTAACAAATTAATATCTTCAATTAAAATACTCATAGCTATCATCTTATAAAATATTAATTTCTCCCTTATCTCCGTCAACTTCAACTAATATTCCATTCTTTAAAGCAGAAGTATCCTCTGGAGAGTCGACCATCGGAATATCTGACATTATAGCTCCAGTAGCTATTATAGGTTCGGCCTCTATACAAATGATTGCACTTGGAGCTGTATTATTTTTTTTCATTTGAAATATAACATATGATCCAACAGTAGAACCCTTTCCACCTGGAATGAATAACACCTTATCTTTAATTATTTCTCCTTTAAGTTCATGATTTGGGTCAATAATCTCACCATTTTCAGGATCAACTCCTCCTAAAAAACTAATAGGTTCGTTACTGACTATAAGTTCTCCTTGACCTTTTCCTTTAGCAATATTTCTTCCCTTAATCAATTTAAACAACATCCTTCTTCATTATTTCTCTTAAAACTGCTGTTGCATATGAACCTTTATCTATTGAAAATTCAACATACACTCCTTCCTCAGTTGCAGTAGCTGATGAATCCCAAACTTTAAATCTCATGGAACGTCTTATTCCATGACTTCCGAGTTTTGGCATTTTAGGAACTTCAAAATTACTTTTCTCCAAGTTATAGCTATTTAAAATATTTTTCTCCATTTCTCCAACATCTCCTCCAGCAAAAGGAACTTTAGTTCCATACAAAGGAGAGGTAGGATTTGCTTCAAAATTGGTAATCATTTCCTGATACTCTTGGGGAGTTTTATCTCTTACAATATGGTCTTCTGTGTCTATAACAATATCTCCTTCAACATATTTATCAATTCCCATCTCCACCCTTTTACTAACAGCTTCGTTGAATAAATAAGATTGATAAGCATGAACAAACATTCGTTGAAGAGGTTTGGGAAGAGCATATAATGCATTTTTATAGGATTTATCAGTTAATTCTCCTTTTTTAGAAGCTTTGATTAATTCACGAACCATCATCTTTTCATAGCGCATTCCCTTTCCCATCAGCTGAAGAGACTGCTCCAAATTACCTTCATCAAAAGCTTTTCTAGCTTTCTGATTTTCCTCATGTTCCTCCTCTGTTGGTCTTCCAATATATCTTCCAACAGCTTCAGCCAAATCATTTTGAATTAAGGCTTCCCCTACTAAATGAGTGTTGGTTCTAGGTTTTCCAAATCTCTGCCAACCATAATAATTAGGAACTCCAGTAACTTCCAATTGTTTTAAAACTTCATTAGCTATTTGAGTGCTTTTTTCAATATCTTCAATGTCCCTTATTAAAATACCAAATTTATTTCCCTTAAGCTGTCCCATTCTAAGTTTTTTTCTTCCTCTCACCACTTTTAAAAAATCAGTTTTATAAATATCCAGATTTTTAACTGCTTCCAACTGTTCTTGAGAATCCATATTAGCTATACAAATCCATTGACGGGTTAGGGCCTTTTTATCTTTCATCCCTGCAAAACCCATTCTTTTCCTGCCAATATGCAAATCACGAGCAATATCTAAAACAACATCTAGAGTGGTTCTGCCAATTTTTTCAATCCAAACCCAAATATTAGGCCCTTCCCCTGTAGGAAGTAAATCTGGAATTTCTTCTACATAAAAATCTTCATATTGGTTTCTAATGGTTCCGCCGATTCCTTTTTGAGTAGTTACATAACTATTAGCATTTAACATTACTATCACTCAAATAAATAAAATTAAATGCCCCGACCGGGATTTGAACCCGGGGAATAGGATCCGCAGTCCTACGTGTTATCCAAACTACACCATCGGGGCTTATGTAAAACAAGTATCACTTAAAATATATGAATTTTTTAGTATTTAAAATAGTATCCTGAATTAAGATGATTTTACCAAACATATAATTTAAAGCAATAATCTCCACAATTTCTACTAGAAGTTGAAACGTTTTGAGAAGTTTGATAATTACCCTTTTCTATAATGTCAAATCCAACATTGGTTTCTTTGAATAAGTAATTGTTTTTCAGCCCTAACTGATTGAATTTAGCTTCACATAGCTTGGAAACTTCCCGAATACTTTTTTTAGAGTGTTTATTCTTATCCAAAATAGCTGAAATTTCTTCTAAAAATGTCTTATCTGTAAGATTTATATTGGTGTCTAATTGCTGCATCACATCCTGAGAGACTGTATTTTCATGTGACACAACTGTATATGTATTTTCTGGAACATTTAATATTAAATTAAAAATTAAAAAAACCGAAAAAATCAATATAATAGCTATTAAACCATCAATTATAGCTAGATAACCTGACTCGTCTTTCATAAATAAAGATTATAAAAAATAGTAAATAAAATTAAGAGAAGTGTGAAAAAATTAATTTTCACGAATGTGATTTATCACAGCTTCCTTTTTAAGAATTGCTGAATCAGCAGCCTGTTGAACTTGCATCTTCATTTTTTCAAAGTCTTCAGGTGTAGTATCACCTACTAATTTTTTAATCTTTGTATAGGCAGCTTCCCTAAATAATGGAACTAACTTATCAACAGATCCATCTTCCTTAATTAAATTAGGTGAACCACTATCATCAACAATTCCAATTTCAGATATTAAGACATCTGCATCTGATACTGCCTTTTTAACATCTTCCACTATTTCAGGTGGAACAATCAACATTAATGAATCTGTAGAAACTCCTAAAGGATCTATATCTAAATCCTGAAGCATGTTCAATACATTAGGAGCTATTGTTTTGTTTATTTCATTTTCCCAGAATTCCAATCCAACTCCTGTGGTATCTGAAATTTCTGCAGCATCACCACGAAGACCTCCATTGGTAACATCAGTCATTGCATGAATATCTTTAACCAAATCCGCTTCAAAAAGTGCATGTGAAGCTTGAACAAAATTAACATTCATTGTATCCCATACAACATCAAAGTAACCATTATAAATAGCTGTTGTTGTGATAGTTCCTCCACCAGAACCTTCGGTAAGTAAAATTGTATCTCCAGGAGTAGCTCCTTTTCTTGCAGTTGGAGGATAATTAGAAACTCCTACACTTCCTACAGCTGAAACAAGCCTATCTCCTAAAACCATGTCTCCCCCTACACGAAGAGTACTTCCAGCTACAATTGGAACGTCTACAAGCTCTGAAACTGCAGCTACACCAGCTGTAAAATCAAATATCTTTCCAACATCTCCATCATCTGCAAGGTGGACATCACTTAAAATAGCTACAGGATCTGCTCCCATTACACAAACATCTCTTAAAGTTGCCCTTGTTACATGAAAGCCTCCAAGAAAGGGATATTCACTTAAACGAGAGTGGATTCCATCAACTGCTGTTGTAACATAAACATCATCATTAGGAGAAGGTGCTTTTACAACACCACCATCATCCTGTTCTGAAGGGTTTACTAAAGATTCTGTATTGGTACTTGCAACGATTTCAGCTATTTTTCTGTGAACAAAGAAGTCTCCAGCTCCTCTAGAACCAACCCCCATCTCTCCCATAGCTACATTAGCTTTTGGAGTAGTTGCAATATCCTTTAAAAATTCATCTTCAGTATTTTCCAATTCAATGGTTGTTTGAACTTCATCAATTACACTTTCAGCCATTAATAAAGACTTTTCTTTAGAAACATCCTTATATTCTCTTATCCTATCTGCAAGGACAGATTTTAAATCTTCCAATTCAACTTCTCCAAGTTTACTTCTTACATATCCTTCCATATCCATTAAAAATCAATCCTTAATATTAATAAAATTTTTTAAAATCTTCAATCCATCTTTTCCACTTTTTTCTGGATGAAATTGTGTTGAAAATACATTGTTTTCATGTAAACTAGCTACAATATCCATTCCATAATCTGTAGTTGCAGCTATAACAGAATCATCATCTGGAACTACATGATAAGAGTGAACAAAATAAAAGTATTTTCCATCAATTCCTTCTAAAATTGGATTGTTATTAATAACGTCTAATTTATTCCATCCCATATGAGGAATTTTTAAATCAACTGGCAAATATTCAACTGAACCTTTAAATATATCCAATCCTTTTACATCCTTTGACTCTTCACTTTTACTCATTAAAACCTGTTGTCCAAGACAGATTCCTAAAAAAGGTTTTCCGCTATTTATATGCTCATAGATAACATTTTTAAAAGGTTCAATATTTTCCATAGCTGAACCGAAAGCCCCAACTCCAGGTAGAACTAAATGTTGGGCATTGGCAATTTTTTCAACATCATTAGTGATTTCAACATCACAATTCAACTTTTTAAATCCATTGGAAATGCTTCTGAGGTTTCCACTTTTATAATCAATAATTGTAATCATTATTCCTTCTCCCATTTTATAGCTGATCTTATCATTGTTCCAAAGTCAGAATAGACAATCTCAGAAGTTCCTAAAGTTTTTGAATGAGCATCTAATTCTGCAACCACATTATCATAACCTAATTCTTTTAAAGGTTGTACAAGCCTTGGTCCATCTGTAACAGCTATAGATTCGACGTTGAAATCCTCTATTGGAAATGCATGAGGAACTCCTACAACAACAATCATATCCACATCACAATTCTTTAAAAATTCGGCTGCATTATCTCCAGTAATAGGATATTCATCCAATCCTCCAGAAATATTGTCAAAATCTATATCAAGCTGATTTTTAATGTTTTTTGCATGACCTCTTATTCTTGAAAGACCTATATTTTCATCTAAATTAGCTACATATATTGGTCTGTTTTCAGGGTTTATATCTTTATAATTAAAGTTTAAAATATCTGCAAACAAATATGAGGTTTCCTTTTTGGCGTTTAATACAAATGCAACTTTTTTGTTATCTTTAATGGCTTCTATAATTTTTTTAGCTACCCTTTCTTTTGAATCTCCAAAATCAGGTTCTATATATTCTCCTTGAGCCATTCCCCTAGTTTTTTCAATTTCAGTAGCTTTTTTAAGCATCTCTATTTGCCTATCAGCTTCACTCCTATCAATAACACCACACTCTACAGCAGAATCAAGAACAATTATAGCTCCTTCAGTATTATCCCCTTCACCAAATCCTCCATGAGATTCTGCAGGAATGACTGTACAGTCCAAATCAGCATTAGCTATAGCTTCTTTTAAATCTTCCCCTATAATCATACTAGCACAAGTTCCAACAACACCCATTAGTTTCGGATGAAACATTTCATAAGCTTCTTTTAAAGTTTCTTCAAGCTTATCCTGTGCTCCTAAAATAAAGTCATTTTCACTCATAGCTGTAGTTAAAACCCTTACACCATCACTTTCAAGAAGTCTTCCAGTTCTAAAACAACAACCATGAGGCCCATGCATTATAATAACATCAACATTCATATCCCTTAAAGTGTAAAGAGATGCAGCTATTGGACTTGGTCTTGGATGCAAAAATATCACCTTTAAAAATTAAATTTAATACAATATTTAAAATTCTTAATTAATATAATTTAAGAGGGATTAATTATTAAATAGCTAATATAAATTAATTTTTTTTCAAGTTTTTTAAAATAATTATTTATACTAATTTAAACATAATATACCTATTCAATTAATAATTTATTGGAGGATATTGATGGATAAAAAAATATTGATAGCATCAATTGTCATAATAGCTGTCGCTTGTGCTGGAGCCGTTGCTGCAGTAACATGGAATGATACAGACATGAAAACAGCTAGTTTTGATGGAATTAAAATGAAAGTTCCATCTGATGCTAAATTTACTCAAACTGTAGATGGATTTAAAAATAGCGAATATGGAATTACAGTCAAAACCTTTGACAGTAACGAAAGTATGGTAAATTACTTGAAAAATATAAGTACTGGAAAAATGACTCCCGTAGCTAATCAACCACCTAACTCTGTTGCATTTATACAAGATAATATTACACATATTTTAGTTACAAATGGAGAGGAAGGAATATGTGTTGGAGCTATTGACCAGGATTTAGTAGTGAAAATGGCCAACAGTGTAGTATTTAGTAATGGAAAACATGCAGAATTAGATAAAGGTTTCTTTGGAATAGGTGCTAAACATTTAAATCCTAAAGTTGATTTTAACCTTATTTTAGCTATTATAGGTCAAGTTAATAATAATATTTTTAATGAAAATATCTTTATAAATAATATTTTACCAGCTCTAGATGAAAATAATACTCACGTAGATACTAACGATGCAAATACTACCACTGATGATGGAGATATTTTAAGTGAAAATGAGTGTAAAAATATTGCAGAAAAAGAGCTTCAAAGTGGAGATACAGTCAGTTCTGTAACTAAATCTGGAGACACCTACATTTTCGATATTGAAAATTCTGCTGGTGATTCATGCGGTTCAATTACAGTAGATGCAAAAACAGGCGATATAATCTCAAATAGCTATCAACATGTAGAACCAGGTGAAAATGAACCTATAGGAGATGATATTGCAGAAACTCAACAATCAGAACCTATAGAAGATGTTGGAATAAATTATGGAGAAGAACAATAAAGTTCTTCTTTAAATCTTTTTTTAATCTAATAAATCAATAGCTTTTTCAGCTATAAACAAACAACAATCTACACAAGGAGATTTATCTTGGCCCTTTTTTGAAATAATACCACACTCAACAGAACCATACTCATCTTTAAAAATTTCATATAATTCCTTTGAATGTTTTTTAATAGAATCTGAATTATCTTCTAAAAGTCCTAAAGCTATAATAGCTCCAGTTAGCGCACCACAAGTACCTTCATCAAAGGTTCCACCAATACCCCCTGAAAATCCACTACCTAAAATAGCTAATTGATCTTGATTTAAATCGCAGTTCTCACAAAGTCCCATTAATGTAGATTGGGAGCAGCTATAATTTTCTCTTAATTGTTCTATATTCTTTTTAATTTCTTCTGGATTCATAATATCACCTAATTTTTTGTAATTATACTAATAATATCATTGTTTGAAAGTTCGTAGTCACTTGCAACTCTCATGTGCTTTCTTGCATCCACTGCATGCATAAAATTATCCCCAATATCAGAATGAACCAAATAAGCCAACTCACGTGGAACAGCACCTTGAGGAACTAATATCGCATCAGGTAAAACATTTCCTTTTTGATCTGTGTATTTGTGTTCATCTTCCACAGGGTACACGACAATTCTATTAAGTAAATCAAAAACAGCTGTGTTTAAAGCATCCTGAACACCAGTACTTCCATACACATCCAAAATATTTTCTTTAATATAATTTAAGGCGTTAATTTGACCTTGTGAAAGTTCATCTTCCTTAAGAATTTCAAAATCTGAATCTCCAGGAGTATAGCTAATTAATCCAGATTCTGCAGCTCTAACTAAAGCAATTTCAGATTCTGCAGAAACAGGTATCACATTAGGATATTTTTCTTTCATTCTTTCAATGTTTTTGGCTGAAGTTGGTAAATCAGCTTTATTAGCTACAATTAACATTGGTTTTGCAATATTTAAGATATTACGTGTTAATTCTATGAAATCTTCCTCTTCCCATTTTGTATAATCAGGTTCAATATTACGTTTAGCTTCAATTATATCTTCTAGAGAAATACCAGTTCCAGATAACTGATCAAAAATGACTTTAGCTATATCCAATTTTTCAGCTTCTATTTTACGAACTAGTCTTGACCAGTTTTTATTTAAAATTCCATACAACCACATTACAATTTCATTTTCCATAAATTCCAAATCATCTAATGGGTCATAAGAACCTGCTTCAACAGGTTGTCCTTCAGCATTTGTTGAACCAGAAGCATCTACAACATGAATTAATACTTTTGCCTGCATTAAATCATCAAGAAATTTATTTCCAAGACCTTTACCTTCATGAGCTCCCGGTACAAGACCAGCTACATCAATAAGTTCTATAGGGATTAATCTTTTTCCATCAACACAAATAGAGTTTCGAGGGTTACAAGTAACATCAAGCTCCTTACAAGGACAGTCACTAATCACATGTCCAACAGCTTTATTAGCATCAATGGTTGTAAATGGGTAATTAGCCATTTCCACTGATGATGAAGTAGCTGAATTAAAAAAAGATGATTTTCCTACATTTGGTTTTCCAGTAACAGCAATTTGTAGCATAATAATCACAAAATAAATAAACTATAATATACTATTAGAATTTTTAATTATATAAAATAAATCATGTAAGACAAGTTTTATTAAAAAACTAGCTATGTTGAAATCCTTGATTTTTAATTGAATATTTCTGCATAGAGCATAAATTAGTGTTTTAAAATTTAATATGCTTTTTACTAATCCTAAAACTTCATCATTGTGAATTTTTAAATATTTAGTGTAACTTCCAATAGGTAGAGACAAAACATTATAGATGAAATAAAATTTGTAAATAGTTTATCAAGAAGTTTAAGACTTTTGTTATTAATATGTCAATTCCCTAAATGTAAACTAATCAACCTTTGAAAAAATTAAAAAATGTGTATGTACTCCTAAATAGGAAATGTTTATTAATTTATAAAGAAGTACAACCCAGATTAAATTATTTGTATGAATTGTAGAATTAATTTATAAATTTAAATATTCTTCTTCGGATATTTTGCATGATTCTAAAATGTCACTTTTAGGATATCCTTTATCTTTTAAAATAGCTGCAATATCTCTTTTATTCTTTTTAATTCCCTCATTCATTCTCATGTTTCCATATTCTTCTACTGCAAAGCTTTTCATTTCTATCACCTTATATAATTCGTTTTGTTTTTCTTTAGGAACTAGTCTGTTACAGTCTTGTATGTGTAGGATTTTAATGTTTCCTTGAATATCATCTTGGTTGGTGATTAGTTTCTTTTTTATTGCTTGATTGAGTACTTTTTCGACTTCATATAGAAAATCAAAAGTTGTTCTGTTGTATTTTGTGTATGCGGCCCATACTAGGAATATTATATCATGTC
>CAYPCR010000013.1:0-52720 GCA_964409285.1 uncultured Methanobrevibacter sp.
ATTCTGGACACACAAATTCGGAAAACAAAAAACCCTATAAAAATTTACAATCTCAATTTACCAATAATATAATATTAAATGTAACAGTTGTATTAGCTAATGGCTTACCTTGATTATTTAAGAAAGTAGCATAATACTAGGTACCATTACAGTAATATTATTAATTACAGTAGATCCAGTAACAGAATTGATTGAACTAATCTCATACACACCAGTTCTTAAATTAATAGGCAACATAGCGGTACCGTTCTCATCAGTTTCAATATCATAGAACTTACCAATAATACCGAATGTGACATTGGTATTAGTTAATGGTCTACCTTGGCCATTTAAGAAAGTAGCATAGAATTCAGTACCATTTCTGTAATATTTGACAAGATCTTCACTAATAATTGAAGTAGTAGATACTATTGTAATATTAGCTGTTGTGTTAAATGGATTATAATTTCCATCACCCTGGTACTTAATTTCTATAGTGTAGTTACCAGCAGGTAAATCAGGAGGTAAATCAAATACTACAGTACCATTTTCAATAGTAGCATTATAATCAGTACCATTAAGGTAATTGTAATATTTCCAGTAGCTTTAGGTGGAACAATAATCTCAACAGTAGCATTACTAGCACTAGGATCAACCACAGTCACATTAACATCTTTATCAGGATCAATATCGGCCTTAGGAACGGTAACATTGATATCTGGAATATCAAATGGATTGTAATTTTCATCACCAGGATATTTAATTATAACTGTGTTGTCACCTGCAGGCAAATCACCAGGTAAAGGAATGGTAACCGTACCGTTTTCAATAGGAACATCAAATGTTTCATTACCAATAGTTACAGTTACATTTCCAGTCATATTTTTAGGAATAGTAATAACAATAGTACCATTACCATAAGTACCATTTACAGTCACATTAACATCTTTATCTGGATTAATCATAACTTTAGTTATGTTAACCCATTCATTAACCTTAAATCCTGTGTAATTTCTATCACCATTAAATGTAAATAATCCACTATAATTACCTACAGCAACATCGCCCCCTAAATTAATAACAGCAGTACCATTAGTTTTTGCATTGATGGAATCTACTAAAGTACCGTTTGAATTATATAAGTTAATAATAACATCATCTTCAACACCGATATTTTTATTGGTAAGTTCAATAGTTAAGTTGGATCCGTATTTAGTATCACTTTGGATTAACAGTTAAAATTGGATTAGCTTTTCCCACATAAACGGTAAATTCCCTACTAGCATCAGTATATTCATTATCACCTTCAAATACAGCTTTAATATCATAATTTCCAGCAGGTAAAATACTACTTGTGAAATTACCTTCACCATTAACTACACTAACATCACAAACCCATGTTTCATTAATGTAGATTTTAACTGTTCCAGTAATTGGTTCTGATTCTATTAAATTGGTGAGTTTAATTGTAACATTTAATACATCACCATAAGCTACATTTGGACAGTCAAATATTAAAGTTGAACTATCTTTACCAACCTCAATAGTCTTATTACCATGTTGGCAGTATAGTTTTGATTTCCAGCAAAAGTATATCTAAATCATAAATAGTGACTCTGTCTAAGTCTCCTAAAGTAGTAAATGAACCGAAACCATCAGTTATAGTAACTTCGTAAGGAGTGTTGTTAAATAAAACATTGACAATTCCATTTAATTTTTCATCATTAACACCTATAAGGATGATATTGATTGTAAGATAGTTTCCTTCTTTAATAAGGCTTTCATCCCAAACAGCATTTAATATTGTTTTACAGGATAAACAGTTAAATTACCAGCTTTATTAGTGAATATGTAATTTTGAGTTCCAGGATAGTTTACAGACCATGTGTAGTCACCAGCACCTAAACCAGGGAATTGTTTAATAGCTGAACCATTAACCAATTCAACAGGATAATCCACACCATTTAATGTAAGTATTACAGTTTGATTTAGTGGTTCACCATTAACAGTAGTAAAAGTAATATTAAATCCTAATGGAACACCATAGCTAGTATTTGTTATATCTACTGTTAACATTGTAGCTAAAGGAGGAACAGTAGCTAAAATAACCCTTGTTTCATTGTTATAATTATTATCACCAGAATAATAAACAGTGACTGTATAATTTCCAGCATCAAGACCAGGAATAGAGAAAGTCACATTACCTTTATCAACAGGCATAGTGTAATTTTTACCGCCAATTGTAACTGTAACGTTACCAATAGCATCTACAGGTAAAATTCCTTCAATAACAAAAGGAGAACCATAAGTATTATTAATAAAAACTAACAATTTCCACAATAATAATTATTAAATTTAATACTAACTAACTATTGAAAGTATTGTAAAATTAATGAATAATCCTACAATACAGGTATATGTCTCCATTCAAATAATACAACTTTAACAAAAAAATTATTTTTTCATTTCTTTGATGGCATATAGCTTATTTCTAAGTTCTGCAGCACGTTCAAAATCAAGATTAGCTGCAGCTTCTTTCATGTCATCTTCTAAATCTTTAATAAGTAATCCTAATTCATCTTTAGGCAATTTACTAATATCTGTAGCTGACTTATCATATTTTTCTTCTTTTTCAACTTTTTCTTTTAAGCTACGTTTTGTGGTTTTAGGTGTAATATTGAATTTTTCATTATATTTCTGCTGAATGGTTCTTCTTTTATTTGTAATATCCCTTGCATTTCTAACAGAATCGGTCATTTCATCAACATACATTATTACCTGACCGTTTACATTTCTTGCAGCTCTTCCAATAGTTTGTATTAATGATGTTTGATTTCTTAAAAATCCTTCTTTATCTGCATCTAAAATAGCTACTAGAGAAACTTCAGGTAAATCTAGACCTTCTCTTAAAAGATTTACTCCAACTAACACATCAAAGGTTCCTCTTCTTAAATCATCTACAATTTCTGTCCTTTCTAAGGTATCAATTTCTGAGTGCATATACCTAACTTTTATTCCTATTTTTGCATAATAATCTGTTAGATCTTCAGCCATTCTTTTTGTTAAGGTTGTTACAAGAACTCTTTCATCTCTTTGAGCTCTTTTTTTAACTTCTCCAAGCAAATCTTCAACCTGTCCTTTAACAGGCCTTATTATTATTTCTGGATCAACAAGTCCTGTTGGCCTATTAATTTGTTCTACAATATTTTGAGATCTTGAAAGCTCATATTGGCCTGGAGTAGCTGAAACATAAATAACCTTATTTAAACTTCGCTCAAACTCATCAAATCTTAAAGGACGATTTTCTTTAGCTGAAGGTAATCTGAATCCATGTTCAACTAATGTTTCTTTACGTGCTTTATCTCCATTATACATTCCACGAATTTGAGGAACTGTAACATGTGATTCGTCAATTATGGTTAAAAAATCATCTGGAAAATATTTTAAAAGGGAATAAGGCATATCTCCCCAATTTCTTCCAGATAAATGCATGGAATAGTTTTCAACTCCTGGACAATAACCCATTTCCTGAAGCATTTCAAGGTCAAATCTTGTTCTTTGCTCTAATCTTTGAGCTTCTAATAGCTTACCTGTTAATTTCAATTCATCAAGTCTTTCATCAAGCTCATTTTGAATTTTAGATAAAGCTACTTCCATTTTATCCTCACCAACAACAAAATGTTTTGCTGGAAAGATCATATATCTGGATAAACTTTCTTCCTTTTTACCTGTTACCTTATTAATTTGTGAGATTGCATCAATTTCATCTCCAAATAATTCTATTCTAATTGGAGGTGTTCCATGAACTGGATTAATTTCAATCGTATCTCCACGAACTCTAAATTGTCCTCTTTCAAATTCAATGTCATTTCTTTCATACTGCATGAATATTAAACGAGCTAGAATTTCATTTCTATCATAAATATCTCCAACTTGAATTGGAAAAGCGAATTCACCATAATCTTCTGGTGAACCAATACCATAGATACATGAAACACTTGAAACAACTATAACATCATCTCTTGAAAGTAGAGATTGAGTAGCTGAATGTCTCATTATATCTATATCATCATTAATGGAAGCTTCTTTGTCAATAAACGTATCGGTTCGTGGTACATAAGCTTCTGGTTGATAATAATCATAATAGCTGACAAAATACTCTACAGCATTGTCTGGAAAAAATTCCTTAAATTCCTCATATAATTGAGCAGCTAATGTTTTGTTGTGAGAAATAATAAGAGTTGGTTTTTGAACTTTTTCAATTACATTAGCCATGGTAAATGTTTTTCCAGAACCAGTAACTCCTAAAAGAGTTTGTTCTTTCATTCCTTTGTTAATTCCATCGACTAAAGAATTAATAGCTTTAGGTTGATCTCCTAAGGGTTTATAAGGTGAATTTAATGTAAACTGTTTCATAATATCCTCTCAAATGGTCTACATTAAAAAATGGTGAATTTAATGTAAACTGTTTAATTGTCTAAATTACCTTATATAAGATTAAATAGCTATTTTTCAACAGTAATGTTAAAACTAATATGATAATATTCAGGAGCGCAACAGGGTACAACACGTCTGCTTCTTACTTTAAGCTCCCCATATTCTTTAAAACTTTTATCAATCTCTTTTTCTACCTTTTTAACAATATCTTCATTATATATTCTTAAGTTACCTAAAAAATTAATATTTTGAGAAGTATTTAAAATAGCTATGTCATCTACTTCATAAGGTTCATTATATTTTTTTAATATGTCATTAGATCCATGAAGTAATTCATTTTTAATCAAATCTTTAGGAATTGCCATTTTTAATCACCTTAAAGCATTTGCAATTATTTTTGCAAGTGAGACTCTAGAAGTATCTGCTGAAATACTATTTGTAGAAATTAAACTTTGAGCTCCAGCAGCATAAATACGAGTAGTTGCATTATTTACTAAAATAGGGTGAACGCAACAAACGTCAACAGTTTTTGCACCATACTGTTTAAGGATTTTTATTGCATTAACAATAGTCCCTCCAGTAGCTATAATATCATCAATAATAAATGCCTTTTTACCTTTTACAGCATCTACATTAACTGTTTCTTCAGAATTTTCATCACATCTAACATCTACGATTTTTGTTTCTACTTTATCAGGACCTAAACGAACTTTAGATAAATAGGTGCATTCACAATCAAGGATTTTAGCTATCTCTTGAGCAAAACCATAAGCCCCCTTATCAGGAGCTACTATTAAAGGTTTTTCATCAATTTTTTTATTAATATATTCAGCTATTGCAGGCATTGCAGAAATATTATTGGCTTCAATATCAAAGAAGTCTAAAACACATTTTTCATGAATATTTACTGTTAAAAATTCATCTGCACCAGCTGATTGAATGAGATTCGCAACGATTTTAGCAGAAATTGCTTCTCCAGAGTTAAATCTTTTTTCTTGTCTAGCATATCCCATATAAGGAACAACAACTCTTACCTTTTTAGCTCCTAAATCTTTAAGATTGCTAATTAAAAATAATAATTCAACTAAATTTTCATCTTGAGGAAAACTTGTAGATTGAACAATAGTTACTTCATCTTCAATTTTTCCGTCAACACGCAAATATCTTTCTCCATCTGGAAATTTTTTAGTTTCTACATAACATAATTCATCCCCAAGTTCCTCAGCTACTTTTGCTGCAAGGTCTTGAGAAGCAGAACCGCCTATAATCACATAAATCACCATAGTATATATAATAATTATTACTTCTTTAAAATATAAAAAACTATCATTGAGCAAAATTTATATTATGTAAATGTAAAATATATTATACATGAAATGGATTTATAAAATCATTCCACTTGTTATTATAATAGCTATTGTAGGAATGATATTTACAACAAATGCATTGGTTATAGCTACCGATACTAGTGAAGGAACACCTGGAGTTGATATGGCAGCTATATTAAATGTTTCCAATGGATTTACATGGATTTATCCTGGAAGCTCAACAAATGCACAGGGAGAGACCCTTCATAATATCTATTTAAATGATCCTGATAATCCTTATGGAGCTGCAGCAGATATTATTCAACATACATATAATACAAAACCTAATTTAATCATTACTGTAAATAATGCAGCTGCTGAAAGAATTTTTGGTGGAGATATAGTTGGTGATATTCGTGAATATGACTGGGGTCAAGGAATGAGCCGAGGAGATGCTGCAGAACAAGCAATGAGTGATTTTAATATAAATTATTTAGGTGTAATTGAAAGTATATTTAGTGGTGATATTGGTTTTCATTGGGTTTAATAATAAAATAATAGGTAAAATGACAATGCCAAACCTATTAATGAAAGTACAAGCATAATGTATCCATGTTTTCTAACTTCAGGATCTGGAGCTTGAACTAAGTAAAAAGGCATGAAAATACCGAAAAATCCAATTACACCAATTGAACTTTTTAAGCCTAATAAAGCTATTACAACTCCACTCCATGAAAGGAAAATTGTGATTAAATAAGAAATAATGATTAATTTACGTTTCATAGCTTTTGTAACTACAGGAACACCCATTTGAGGTGGCATTTGAGGATTTTCTACTAATGGAGTTCCACATTTAGCACAAAAATTAAAATCATCACTATTTTCATAACCACATTTTGGACAAACTCTTGTCATTATCTCACTTATTTAATATAATTTATATTATCTTTTTCTTCTTTAGGAGCTCCTGGAATTCCATTTTCACTTTCATAACCTAATAAAAGTCCAGAAATAGGAACATAACCTTCAGGTAGTTCTAATCTATCCATATAATAATCTTCAACCAATGTTTGAATCGGTGAAACAACATAACAACTTCCAATTCCTAAATCAGTAGCTGCAAGTGCCATAGTTGTAATAGAACAAGCTACATTAATTTCAGAGAAAGGAACTTCTGGTGTAGATAAAACAACAAAAGTTGGTGCACCATATAAAGGTTCATAACCAGGAATTGAAGCTCTTTCTTTCATGAATCCTTCACTTGCAAGCATATTTTCTTTTGTTCTATCATTGATTTCTCTAATAAATTCAGGGTCTTGAATTACTGTAACATGAAAAGGACCTGCATTAGGTGCCTTATTAGCTACATCAATAATTTTTTGAAGTTCCTCTTCCTTAATTTGCATATCTTTATAACCACGAATACTTTTTCTTTTATTTATTACATCAAAGGTTTCCATTTTATCTCCTCTTAAATAATATAATATTTATCTTTTTAAATACATTACTATTTCTGTATATTGCTCGTTTTTATAATCAATATTCTGTATTTCATCAAAAAAACTAAAACCTAATTTTTCTAAAACTCTTTTTGATTGATAATTCTCTTTTTTAGTTAATGCAAATAACTGTTTTATTTTTAAATCATTAAATGCCCTTTCAATAAGTTTTCTCGAAGCTTCAACAATTATTCCTCTTCCCCAAAAAGGTTCTGCTAACCAATAACCAAGTTCTGCATTTCCTTCACCCCAATAATAATTTCCATCAGGATAGATTAAAAGACCAGCACAACCAATAGGATTATCATTTTCCTTTAAAGTAATGGCATATGTTTCTTTCTTTTGAAAAATAGTATTAATAATTTGTAAACTATCCTCAACAGATTTATGTGGAGGCCATCCTGCCATAGATCCGATTTTTGGATTTCTAGCATAGTAATAAAGACATTTAGCATCCTCCTCTCTCCAAGGCCTTAAAATTAAATGTCTTGTTTTTAACTTCATTGATAAAATTTTTGTAATTTATCATATAAAGTTTATCTTATGAAAATAAAAGATGGAATAATCGGGCTTGTAGTAGGAGATGCCCTTGGAGTTCCTTATGAATTTTCATCTCGTGAAGAAATGAGAAAAAATCCTGTAAATGATATGATAGGTTATGGAACTTATAACATGCCACCTGGAACCTTTTCAGATGATTCTTCTCTTACAATAGCTACTATGAGAAGTATAATAAATCAAAATAAAATAGATTATCAAGATATTTTAAATGAATTTGTAGAATGGTATAAAAATTCAAAATATACCCAATATAATAAAACATTTGATATTGGAAATACTACTTTATTAAGTATTGAAAATTTTATTGAAGGAACGGAAGCTCTTAAATGTGGCAAAGAAGGCCAAAAAGATAATGGAAATGGTTCATTAATGAGAATATTACCATTAGCCTTTATTGATAATATTAAATATGAAACAGTTGAAAATGTAAGTTCACTAACACACAGACATGACAGAAGTAAAATAGCTTGCGTTTACTATGTAGAACTTGCAAAAACAATTCTCAATGAAGATGTTACGATTAAAGAAGCTATAAAAATAGCTAATGAAAAAATAAAAAATCATTACAAAGACAATAAAGAATTAAAGCATTATGATAAAATTTTAAATGAAAGCATCTTTAATATTCCTTTAGAAGATATAAAAAGCTCCGGATATGTTGTAAATACATTGGAAAGTGTTGTTTACATTTTGCTTAATACCAATAATTATAAAGATGCTGTTCTTGAAGCTGTCAATTTAGGCCAGGATACTGATACAATCGCAGCAATTGTTGGTGGAATTGCTGGAATTTATTATGGATATGAATCTATTCCACAAGAATGGATAAATAAAGTTAAATATAGTGATAAGATAATTAAATTATGCACAGAATATGAAAAGGCGTTAAAATGAACATTAAAAAAACCATAGAAAATATTCAAAAAACATGTGATAGCTATGTTGATCCTGAACTTGTTGGAATAATCATTAATCCAGACAATTACATGGGTTCCAATAACATTGAAGAAATCAATGATTATGGAATTGAAAAATCTGATAGCTATAGTGAAAAGGTTTTAAAAGTTTTAAAATATGAAAAAGTGTTTTTAAATCTTGGTTTAATAACCTTTGCACCTTTTATAAATGAATGTGATATTTATTCAACTAAAGATTATAATTTAAAACTTTCCGAAGAAGAATTTAGCAAATATGCCCATCTTAAAGATAAATATTTTGGAATCCTAATAGATGATGATAGCTATTCTATTGGTATTTGTGATATTTGTGGCTGTAAGGTTGATTCATCCTTTAAAGAACTAGAAAAATCAGATGATGCTTTTTTCAATAAATTAAATGAAATAGCTAATGAGAAAATTCAAAAAGATTAATTTTAATCTTTAGATAATTTTCTTTTAACTGTTTCCCACATTAATTGTTCTTCTCCACATCCTGACATTATTATATGGTCATAATCGGAATTACGAACTAAATCTTCTAATTTTGAGGTTCGCTCATCCATTTCTAAATTTATCCCAATGAAATCGACATTAAATTCATCCTTTATTTCATTATAATATTTTTCAGCTATTTCTACTGATTCCCTACCTGGAACCACAATTAAATGATCTGGCTTTATGCATCTAATAGCTTCCATATGGTCGTGGAATACCTCTTCTTCTCCTACATCAGGAGTGGTGTAAATAAATTCAACAGAATCCTCAATATATTGATCCATATATGAAACATTAATTCTTAATGCATCTCCATTGTCTCCTTGACCTAATCCTACTATTTTATCTCCTACTTCAATAACTTCAAATCTTCCAGGAGGAATAAAGGACATATCTAAATTGTCAAATACCTTTTTACAGGTAGATTCTATTTTTTCAGGTGTTGGTGTAAAACTAGCATAAGCTGTAATAGAACATAATGTATTGTAAATGTTATGATAACCAAAAGGAGGAACTGTAAGAGTTACTTCAAATGAAATATCTTTAGAAACCAAATAATTGTATAAATTTCCTTTAATTTCAAGAACCCAATTGTCATTGTTAAAAATTATATTTGTTAAAGCAACATTTGGTGTTGGTCTTTTAAATCCACAGCTAGGACAGTGATATCTTCCTCTGTGATTCATGTATACATGTTCATATTCTAATTCTTCATCACAAAATGGACATTTTGCTGGGATAGCATCAAATATATCATCAATTTCATCAACTTCAATTCCATAGTAGTTAACATGAACATCCTTTTCTTTTTCTAGACCAATACCTGTTGTTCTGGGATCATCTCCATTAGTTATTATTACCCCTTCTTTCATACCCTCTGAAAGTAATGTTTTAGCTTTAATATAATCTTTAAATGAGTTTTTAACACCTAAAACTTGAGTGTGTTCTCTTGAAATTGTTGTATAAACCACTCCAATAGGATTAATTGATTCTTGTATCTCTACAGGTATCCCGTGTTTAATATCTCTAATACCATATTCAAAAACACCCATATCAGAATTGCCTTTTAAAAGTGCTGTAGTAACTGCATTTACAGTATTGTTCTCATATGATTGTCTAATGTCAATATCATTAGATAAAAGTCTAGTTAAAAGAGTTGTGGTTGTGGTTTTACCATTTGTTCCAGTTACAAGAATTGAACCTATGTCTAATTCATTAGAAAGAGCTTTTAAAGATTCAAATCCCCCAATTTTTAAAAAAAACTAAACCTGGAAAAGAGTTTCCCTCACCAGAACCTAATTTAGCTATGTGAATTCCAGCTTTACCTGCGATTTTTGCTAAATTATACCTTAATATATTAACCATGTACATATATTAGTTAAAACACTATTTAAATATTAGTCTTTAAAAAAGAAAAAAATAAATTAGCTAATTAAAGCTAATCATCAACAACACTTTCAGGATTCTCATCTTTGGGAATCCAAGATGATTTACGTTTTTTATTAATAATTAATGGAATAAGACAAATTATTATTGTACTTACTATCATCAATATAATATATTCTGGAGTTGTAAGACCAGAACCGGTAATTTCACTTGGAGGTAGTACACCTAATATAAACATAAATACCATTGAAGCAAAACCCCAACCACCTACTAACCATGCTCCTGCTTTACCACCAGGGATTTTAAATGGTCTTTTAACATCTGGTTGGGAATATCTAAGTTTAATTAACGCTGCATACATTAATAAATACATTACAATGTAAACTAATGTTGTTAAGGATAATAAAATCCAAAATGAACTGTTAACACCTCCAGGAAGAAGTACGTAAACTGCACCCCAGAAAGAAACAATGATACCTTGTAAAATCATCATGTTTACTGGCATTCCTTTATCATTAGTTTTTTGTAATATTGGTGGTAAGTTACCATCTTTAGCTGTTACAAGTAAACCTCTTACAGGACCTAAAATCCAAGTAGAAGCTTCACCAATAGCTCCAATCGTAATTAACAATGCCATAATTGTTGTTACAATTCCAGCACCGAACAGTGCTTCAAATCCTTGCATTACTCCTCCAAGCATATTAAGTTGAGATGCTGGAACAACTAATGCAATAATTAAAGATCCAACTACACTTAAAACTACAAGTACAATTCCAGTTACTAAAATACCGATTGGATAATTTCTTTTTACATTTTTAATATCTCCTGCGTGAACCGCTGTCATCTCAATTCCAATAAACAAGAAGACAAATGTAATCAGTAATACTAAATTATTAATATCTCCAAAGTCTGGAATGAAATCAGCTAAGGTTGGATGAAGTGTAAATAAAACAGGATGTCCTGTCATAATTAACCATAATCCTACACCCATAAACACAATAGATGGAATGATTACACCAATAATTACAAATAATGAATTTAATTTGGTATAAGTCTTAAGTCCTCTAAAGTTAATGAATGTAAATAACCACCATACAATAAGAATAACAATAAATTGATATAATTTGTTGTTTTGGAAAGCTGGATTAAATACATAAGCAAAACTTGCAGCTACAAAAGTTAAAACTCCAATAAAACCTATTGTCATCTGGAACCATTGAAGCCATACAGCTGTAAAACCCCATTTCTGACCAAATGCCTCTTTTACCCAAACATAAACTCCTCCAACATCAGGCCAACCAGTAGCTAGCTCTGCTGAAGTAAGAGATGCAGGGATTAAATAAAGAATAATAGCTAATATTGAGAATGTAACCAATTGCCATTGAACCAATGCCATTGATGGGTAATTACGAACACTCATCATAGAAGCCAAACTAACTAAGATGAATCCCATCAAACTCATTTTATATATGTGTTTTTTTGTTGATTGCTCCACACAATCACTCTCCACATATAAACTTATTTCTATTACATTCTTCTATCAAATACATATTTTTCATCTCCATAATAACATAAAAATTATTATAACGTAAGTTAATTATCTTTAATCTTATTTAAACTTACCGATTTGTATGAATAGCTTCTATAATAAAAATGTAATTTCTAAAAATTGTTTAATAAATAGCTATATAATTAGAAGATATTATAAAAATTAAAAAATAGATAGTCAAAAAATAAATATAATCAAAAATAGCTAATGAAATAAATCAAAATGAATAAAATTTAAAAAAAAGAAAAGAAAATTAAAAATTTTCTTAATTATGAACTGGTTTTTTAATTGAATTTGATGAAACCTTATCAGATACTTTAGAACTTAAAGACTTCATTTTTTCAATTAATTTATCTTTTTTACTTCCACTAATAAGGATATTTTCTAAAACATCACTTAATGTTTCAGTTGGAATAATCTCAATCATATCCTCATATTTCTTCTCAATCATAACATCTTTCATGTTAGATTTAGGAATTAAAACTTTTTTAATGCCAGCTTCAGCAGCCGCTTCAATTTTAGCTGTAGCACCACCAATAGGCATTACATCTCCACGTACATTTAATGAACCAGTTAATGCAACAGTTTGATCAATAGGAATATCTTCCACAGCTGAAATAACTGCAGTAGCTATTGAAACACTTGCACTGTCTCCTTCAACACCGTCATAGGTTTGTATAAATTGAACGTGAATATCATAATCAGAAATATCTTTATTGGTGTATTTTTTAATTAAAGCACTAACGTTTTGAACTGATTCTTGTGCAATTTCACCTAACTTACCTGTAGCTATTATTTGACCACCATTTTTAGAAAGTGAAGGTGAAGCTTCAGCAGCAATCGGTGAAACAATACCACTCCTATCACCAATAACAGCAAGACCATTTACAAGACCAACTTTTCCTCCTTCAGAATTAACCATACTATATTCTTTTCTTTGCAAGATGGATCTATCAGCTATTTGCTGTTCAAGAGTTCTAGCGAATTTTTTAGCTTCAATTACATGTTCTGCAGTAACCAAATCAGAACCATGTTCAATAGCTACATCACCAGATGATCTTACAAGTCCGCCTAAATCTCTTAATTTTAAAGTTAATGCATCTTGTTTTCCAGATCTACGTTTTGCTTCTAAAATAATTTCATCTAAAGCATCAGTTGAGAAATGTGGAATTCTACCATCATTTTTAACTTCTTGAGCTACAAATTGTACGAGTTTTTCCCTATTTTCAGGAGTATCATCCATGCTATCTTTCATGAACACTTCATAACCATATCCACGAATTCTAGACCTCATAGCTATATGCATTCCTTCAAGAACTTGAATATTTCCAGAAGCTACTAAAACAAAGTCACATGGAACAGATTGAGTCCTAACCATTGCTCCACTACTGTTTTCACTTTGACCAGTAATTGCATATTGTTTTTCTTGCATAGCTGACAAAAGCTCTTGTTGAGTTTTCATACTCATAGTACCAATTTCATCAATATATAAAACTCCTCTATTAGCTTTATGAATCATACCCGCTTCTACTCTTTCATGTGCAGGGGTTCCAAGTCCTCCTGATTGATAAGGGTCGTGACGTACATCTCCAAGTAAAGCACCTGCATGAGCACCTGTAGCATCCATGAAAGGTGCAAATCTTTTTTCTTCATTGTTTACTAGTAATTTTGGAGATTGTGTATTGTTTTTAGGTTTTATTTGAATTGAAATTAATAAAATTAAAGCAGCAGCTATAATTGACTCTAACAATCTACCATACATGAATCCTATTACAACTACAGCACCGATAGCAAACATTGTTATAAGGGATTTTCTTTCTTCATAACTTTTAGAAGATGCTTTTGTTGCTTTAACTATTTTTTTACCTTCTCCAGCCGGAACGGTCCTTATCATTGGATGGTTTGCATCTTCACCATTAGGATAAATTAAAATATCTTTAAGTGATTCATGTGGCAATATTTGTGCCATACCCTTTGCAAGCATTGATTTTCCTACTCCAGGGTCTCCTATAAGCAGTACATTTCTTCTTTGTTTTGCAGCTTTTTTAATAGTCTCAATAGACTCTTCATGTCCGATTACTTGATCAATTAATAAAGGTGGAACATCAACATCACTTGTACTTTTTATATTGGAATAATCTAGCATAGGTTTAGTTTTGTATTCGCCTTCTTCTTGAGTGTTTTCAGGCTCTTTACTTACTTCGTTAGAAGAATCTTCCTGTGATTCTACTTCTTCAAATTTCATAAATAAACCTCTCTATTTTATTAAAATTTCTAACATTTTATAGTTAAGTTTTATAAGTATTTAAATGTTGGTTTCAATAGAATATAAAAGTTTGCTTTTTTCTAAACCAAAGTAAGTAAAATACAATTTTGTTATTTGATTACTTTAGTGACAATATTTGCATTTTCGTTTAATCCTACTTTTCCAATTTTATACTCGATTGTAAAATATTCCCCATTTTCAAATTCAGTATCTTTTACAACATCTTTACTTTGATAAGGAGTTCCTTCATAAACTTTTCCAGTATAACCTCCAAAATACACTGTATAATCAGGTTTAAATGAATCTCCATAATTTAAAGAAGTTTCCTGTTGGAAAAATGATTTAAAATTCATATTAAACTCACATAATTCAGATTCAGCAGCTGAAGTAAGATAATAAGGAGTTCCATCTATTATTATCCCATATGAATAACCAGTTTGAGAAGCGGGAGTATTTTCACTATAATAATAAAAAGGATCATCTTCCTCCACTTCAACAGTAGCTGCACTAACAGCTGAAATTGTAGAAAGTACAATAAAAATTAAAACTATTAAACTAATATATCTTTTTTTAAACATATTATCATCTATAATATAAACTTTTTTTACAAACTGGACAGTTAGAAACCTTTCCATCAAAAATAGCTCCACATTGACTACATTTATAAGTTCTAGTTTGGATTTTTTGACCGCAATGAGGACATTTTCCTACATTGCCTTTTACATTATTATTACATTTTGGACATGAGAAATATTTATTGGCTCTTCTATTTCTAGTGCTTATAGATTTAGCTATATAATAAACTATTATTATAGGAATAGCTATTAATGCTACAATAAAAGAGATTCCAGCTGTAAAAAAGGTAAAAACCATTCCAAGCATAAAAGCTGTTAGGCAATATTTAAAAGCCCTAAAACCATATCCAACTTCTTCAGCTTCATATTTTCCAATTTTTGCTTCATAGGCTCTTTTTTGTTGTTCTCTCTCCATCTGTTGGCGTTGAGTTCTATTATTCAGATAAGTCATCATTATTTGTTTTTCATCAACCATAAAAATCAACACAGTTTATATATTATATTTTAATAATGATTATATAAATATTTTTAAATAAAAAAACAATTAAAATTAAAATAAGTGATTTAAATGGCTAAATGTATAATGGTTCAAGGAACATCTTCAAATGCAGGAAAAAGTGTGCTAGTAGCTGCACTATGTAGGATATATAAAAATAAAGGATATAAAGTAGCTCCTTTTAAATCCCAAAATATGTCCTTAAACTCATATACTACAAAGGAAAATGGAGAAATTGGAATAGCTCAAATGCTTCAAGCAGATGCGGCTATGGTTGAACCAAGTATACATATGAATCCTATTCTTTTAAAACCTAAAGGAGATTTTACATCAAACGTTATAATTCAGGGAAAATCTATTGGAGATATGGATTTCTACCAATATCAACATGATTATCATGATGAAGCACTTAAGGCCATTAAAGAAAGTTTTGATAAGTTAAATGAAGAGTATGACATTATTGTTATTGAAGGAGCCGGTTCTCCAGCAGAAATAAACATGCGAGAACAGGACATAGCTAATATGGAAATAGCACATATGGCTGATGCAAATGTAATTTTAATAGCTGACATTGAAATGGGAGGAGTTTTTGCAGCTATTGCAGGAACTTATGTTTTATTAGATGATAATGACAGATCTCGTCTTAAGGCTACAGTAATCAATAAGTTCAGAGGAAATTATGATATCTTAAAACCAGGTCTTGATAGAATTGAAGAAATTACAAAAGCTCCTGTTTTAGGAGTACTTCCTTATGATGAAAGTCTAAAGTTACCTGAAGAAGATTCTGCATCTCTTACAACACATAATTTTAAACAAGATAAAGATATTGTTATTGGAGTAATTAGACTTCCTAAAATCTCTAATTTTACAGATATTGATCCTTTTGAATATGAAGAGGATGTAGGAATTAAAATGATAGGATTAAATGATGAAATTGGAGATGTTGATACTATTATAATTCCAGGAACTCGTAATTCAGTAGCTGATATGAAAGCACTTCGGGAATCAGGGCTTGCTGATAAGATAATTGAAAAATCATCTGAAATACCAATAGTTGGAATTTGTGGAGGAATGCAAATTCTTGGAGAGTATATTTTTGATGACAAACATAAGGAATCATCTTTTGGAACAATTAAAGGTCTTGAACTTCTTGATATTCAATCTAAATTTGAAAGATGCGAAAAAATAGTAACTCAAACCGTTGGAGTAATACCTGAAAACTCCTTTTTAGATGGCATAGCTAAGGAAATATTTAAAGATATAGCTGGAGAAGAAGTAAGAGGTTATGAAATACATGAAGGAACCACAGAACTTAATCCTAGCTATTTAGTAAGTCCTCTTTTAAAAGTTAAAAGTGGGAAAGGAAATAATGATTTAGGCCTTTACGATGGAGCTTGTTCTAATAATGTCTTTGGAACCTATCTTCATGGAATATTCCATAATTATAATTTTAGAAGAGAATTTTTAAATTATTTAAGGCAAAAAAAAGGTCTTGAGGCAAAATATGGCCAAGACCCTTATGAAACTCAAAAAGATTATTCATTAAACAGATTAGCTGAAATTGTAGAAGAAAATCTTGATATGGATATAATTGACAAGTTAATTTTTGAATAAATGATAGTATGATAATGGAAATTAAAACTAAAGGTCATAAAAACGTAACATCTTACCATAAAAGCACTTTTGAAATTACCACCGATAAAGAAATTGGGCCAACTGCTGATTGTATTATTGGAGTTGATTCAAACAAAACAATGAACAACTTCACACAAGAGTTTAAAAATAAAATAGCTAATCCTAAAACTGAAATTCATGTAATTCTAAATACAGAAAATGGCCATGATGAGATAATTGGATACGGTCATGAAGATTTAACTCTTAGCCATCCAACAGATATTGTTTGTAGAACTAGTGATTATACATGTGATAGAACATTAATGATAAAAGCTAATAAAGCTGCTCGTGATTTAGATAGAAATTTAATTGAAGATTTAAAAAAAGAAAAAGAAATGATAGTTAAAATTGAATTATTTTAAAAGTGCTAGAAAGCACCTTCATAAACCTTTTAGCAGGAATATTAAAGGTAAAAGTGCTAGAAAGCACCTTCATAAACCTTTTAGCAGGAATATTAAAGGTAAAAGTGCTAGAAAGCACCTCCACCTCCACCACCGGAACCGCCTCCAGGACCGTCAACACCGCCACCGCCGAAATCATTATCGGGATGAGCTGCAGAACTGCTTGTAGAAATTATAGATGAGAACATTGCAGGACCATCATGATAACCATAATAATAGACATCATAAGCTGAACTTGATTCTGGAACAGGACCAATTGCGTCCATAGCTTTAATAACAGCTTTGGCATCACCTAAGGCAGTTGCATAAATTAAGTATTCATTCCAGATAGCTACAGATTCTGGAGGATGCTCTTTAATTAATGAAAAGTCTTTAATAAACCTTTCAAAGGCTTTCCATTTTGAGAACTCATCTACACCCTCTTGAGTCCATCTTCCTGTAGATTCATTAGGCATAAGATAGAGTATAAAGGCTATTATAATAAATGCTAGTGAACCCCAGAAACTAATGGTAACATTAGGAATATCAATTGTTGGGAAAAACCATGTAGCTACAAATAAAATTGCAGCACAAACAGCAGCTATTCCACAATACAATCTGATTAAACTACTAGCCTTATTATCGAAATATTTTGATAAAACAGGATCCACGTTTTCATTAACATATTCTTTTTTAGTTTCATCCAAGGTCTTATTAAATGATTCAGCTGTGTATTGATTACTTAATTTATCTTTCATTTTTTTCATGTCAACAACATTATCTTCTGCACCATAATCTAAAAGGAAAATAACATCCTTTTGTAATTTTGTAAGACTTTTATCTGCAACTTGATCTTTGAAGCTAGCCCACTTAGGCAATATTAATTTAAAATCATCATCATCTTTTTCCAATTGAATAATATTTTTATCAATCATTTCCATGATAGCTGCCTGAATACCATTATTATCCATTGTTCCAACATCTGATTTGGTTGAAAACATTGCATTTACAAACATTGGAGAGTCTTTAGTTGGGATTTCCCGTTCATATTCTCCAGTGTATGTGGTTTTAGGACTGCCACCATACTTTTTATAAACCACAACAGGATAAACTAAACTAACAAATAGGATTATCGGAAGAACTAAAAAGGCAGTATTTTCCGTATTGAGTTTGTTTGCATAATCTTCCTGAACTTTTACAATTTGATCATATCCATTTTCATCAATATGTTTTGCATATGTAGCATTGTTAAACTCAGAAAGTGGAATAACAGCTCTTACCTCAAGATATTGTTCTGGATTAATATTATTAGAGTGAATATTTAACGTATTTCCATTCCAGCTACTTGAAGCTCCGTTAAACATTGGATTTATCCAATACTCAACTCCATTACTTGAAGGGAAAGTTACATAAGCATTAAACTCCTTAGGAGATCTATCCCAATCATTTCCCCAGACTTTAAATTGAAGTTCTCCTACATCATTATAAAGTTTAGTTACATTGACATAATCATAGTTGTAATGAACTACAACTGTTGTATCCTTGATTTTTTGTGTTTTTGCTGCATCACTGTATAGATAGACTTTAGCATGATAATTTCCAATATCACCATGAGTTATATTAACTGTATTGTAAGCTCCATCAGTGGTGACCGTTAGATTTTCTAAATATTGATTCATGCTTAATGGAATAGTCCTATAAACTCCATTATACTCACCATTAAATGTATAAGTATAATCTTCCTTTACATGAACCAAACCATTAGAATCAACATCAACATACACATTAGCTAAATCTATAGTATAATCCCTATCAGTATCATCATCCAACATAGTTGGAAGTAAACCAGCTACAATAGCAATTATAATAACTGCAATAATAACTATAATCGTATTTCGTGCATTCATGTTTCACCCCAAAATTCTACTTTTGGAACCTCTTCAATTCCTTCTCCACCTTTAAAGTACTCTTTTTCTTTAAAATTACACATATTAGCTATTAAATTACTTGGAAACTGAAGACACATGTTGTTGAACATTAAAACTGTGTCGTTGTAGAATTGCCTTGCATAAGCAATCTTGTTTTCACAAGTAGCTAACTCATCTTGAAGAGATAAAAAATTAGTATTAGCCTTCAAATCCGGATATGCTTCAGCTATTGCAAAAAGAGAACCTAAAGCAGAAGTCAATTTATTATTAGCCTCACTAGCCTCAGCAGGTGAATCCGCATTCATCAAATCAGACCTGGCCTTAGTAACATTTTCAAAAACAGTAGATTCATGAGAAGCATAACCTTGAACCGTTTCCACAAGATTTGGAATCAAATCAGCCCTTCTTTTAAGCTGAACCTCAATTTGAGACCAAGCATTCTCAACTTTATTTTTACCTCCCACAAGTTTATTGTAAAGAGAAATAAAATAAACAGCTATTATAACAACAATAATAACCAAAACGATTAAAATAATTAATCCAGTATCCATTTAAAAACCTCGTTAATTAAATTTATATATTATATATTAGTCTACTATAACTAATAAATCATAGAGGTTTGAATTAAATTTACAAAATAAGAATTTTAATAATTTAAAGTAAAAAGGAAATAGAGGTGTTAGAATGCACCTCCACCTCCTCCACCAGAACCGCCACCGGCACCACCGACACTACCACTATCACTATCGGACTCACCAACACGACTTACAGCAGCAGCGGTATAAAACATTTCTGGACCATCATGGTAACCGTAACAGTACAAGTCATAATCAGAGCTTGTTTCTGGAACAGGACCAATATCTTTCATAGCTTTAATAACAGCTTTCGCATCACCTAAAGCAGTTGCATAAATTAAATATTCATTCCAAATAGCTATTGATTCTGGAGGATGTTCTTTAATTAAAGAAAAGTCTTTTATAAACCTTTCAAATGCCTGCCATTTTGAAAACTCATCAATACCTTCCTGAGTCCATCTTCCAGTATTTCTATCTGGCAAGAAGAAAAGAACAATACAAATAATTAAAAATACGATTGATCCCCAGAAGCAATAAGTTAGATTAGGTATATCAGAAAAGGCCATACAGACAAATGGTAAAATAAATCCAATGATTGCTCCAACTAAAGCATACATCAATATTCTGGTGGAACCTTTGTCACTAAAGTAATTGCCTAAAACAGGTTCAATATTTTCCTTTTTATAGCTATTTTCAATGTTCCTTAAAGCCTCATTGAATTCTTTAGCAACTTCCCTATTGGTTAATTCATCTTTCATTTTTTTCATGTTAAGAACATTGTCCTTTGCAGGAATTTTTAATAAATCAATAATCTCTTTTTGACATGGTTTGAGATTATTTGCACTTTCAGGTAAGATTAAATTTAAATCCTCTTCTTCATTTTCAAGTCCAATAACATTATCATTAATCATTTCCATAATAGCTGCCTGAATACCATTGTTATCCAGCGTACCGACACTGGATTTTGTTGAAAACAAGGCATTTACAAACATCGGCGTATCATCAGTAGGAATTTCATGTTCGTATTGGCCAGTATAGGTAGTTTTAGGACTGCCACCATACTTTTTATAAGCTGCAAGAGGATAAACTAAACTGACAAATAAAATAATAGGAATAATTAAAAAGACATTGTTTTGGAAATCAGCATCAGATTGATAATCTTCCTGTATTTTAAGTATTTCATCATATCCATTTTGATTAATATGTCTTGCATAAGTAGCATTGTTAAATTCAGAAAGTGGAATGGTTGCCCTTACCTCAAGATATTTATCTGTGCTCATATCATTACAATGAATATTTATTGTATTTCCATCCCAACTACTTGAAGCACCACTAAATACAGGATTAATCCAATATTGAACTCCATTACTTGAAGGGAAAGTTACATGAGCATTAAACTCCTTAGGTGCCTTATCCCACTGGGTCCCCCATACTTTATATTGAAGTTCTCCAACATCATTATAAAGTTTGGTTACATTTACAAAATCATAGCTATACTGAATCACAACAGTTGAATCTTTAATTGGCTGTGTTTTAGCTGCATCTTTATATAAATACACTTTAATATGTTCATTTTCCCCTTCATGACTTACCTCTACCTTATTATAATAACTACCAGTATCAACCGTTAAGTTATCAATCGATTCACCACTTTTTAAAGGAATGTCCCTATAAACACCATTATACTGTCCATGAAAAGTATAAGTATAGGATTCCTTTATGTTAAGTAAACCATTAGAATTAACATTTACAAAAACATCTGCTAAATCAATTGTGTAAGATTTATCAGCAGCTACTACATTATCAACAGATTCATATAAACCAACAGCTGTTGAAATTAAAAAGATAGACATTAAAATAATTGATATTGTTTTTTTATTCATATTTCACCTCAAAATTCTACTTTTGGAACCTCTTCAATTCCTTCTCCACCTTTAAAGTACTCTTTTTCTTTAAAATTACACATATTAGCTATTAAATTACTTGGAAACTGAAGACACATGTTGTTGAACATTAAAACTGTGTCGTTGTAGAATTGCCTTGCATAAGCAATCTTGTTTTCACAAGTAGCTAACTCATCTTGAAGAGATAAAAAATTAGTATTAGCCTTCAAATCCGGATATGCTTCAGCTATTGCAAAAAGAGAACCTAAAGCAGAAGTCAATTTATTATTAGCCTCACTAGCCTCAGCAGGTGAATCCGCATTCATCAAATCAGACCTGGCCTTAGTAACATTTTCAAAAACAGTAGATTCATGAGAAGCATAACCTTGAACCGTTTCCACAAGATTTGGAATCAAATCAGCCCTTCTTTTAAGCTGAACCTCAATTTGAGACCAAGCATTCTCAACTTTATTTTTACCTCCCACAAGTTTATTGTAAAGAGAAATAAAATAAACAGCTATTATAACAACAATAATAACTAAAACGATTAAAATAATTAATCCAGTATCCATTTAAAAACCTCATTAATTAAATTTATATATATTAATATATAACTAATAATTAATAAAGCAATAGGAAGTGAAAAAATGAAATATCAAATCGTTGCAAAAAACAAAAATAATGGAAAAGTAATAGAATATGAAATTGAAGGAAATCCAACTGATGGATATACCTACAAAGGGGTTCCAATAGCTGATGTTGCTGACAATGTTATAAGAGAAATTAATAATAACCTTTTATTACCATTTTCTCCAATTAATACTGTTACCGCTGGTCATACTGTAGAACAAGACACTTCTATGACTTTCGATATTAAAATTACTGCTGAATAAATTATTAATTTAATTTATTCTTTTAAATCTAACTACTTTTTTGATTTTTTTAATTCTAACAACTGTTGGATGTTTAAGCCACTAAATCTTTTGTTCTTTTTCTAGATTTTAACATTTTTAAAAGCTAATTGTTTGGTTATTTAACTTATTAATCATAATATTACTATCCTCACAAAAAATTACATTATATTATTGTTAAAAAATTTTGATTTTTTATTTGAAAATTATACATATGTTTTTTCATAAAATTAATGAACAAACATACAATATAATCTTAAATATTAAACCGAAACATGCGAATCACATGAATAAACATATACGCTCATTTATTCTCAAAACTTTTTAAGTAGTAACCTTTAAATAATAAAATAATAAAAATAAGTAACTATAGAATGTGTTGCTCATATTCTGTGAAGAGTTTAATTCGTTAAATTCTTCCTTTTTGATGTAGAAAAGATAAATGTCATAAAATGTGTGATAGATGACATTTATCCTCTCTTTTTAATAAAATATTTTATATATTCCATTTAACTTATATTATTTTAGAACCTAAAATAAACTCTTTTTCTCTACATCATTACAGGAGGAAAGAGAATGACAAAAGAAGATTTTATTTACATTTAAAAATTTTTTAAATTGTCATTTTGTTATATCTTAAAATTAAGATGAATTAAACTATAAAATTTTTTTAACGAGGATTTTTTTAATAGTTTTTAGTTAAGGTGTTCACACCACCTGAAAGAGTTTTTGAAAGTTCTAAAAATCCTCTAAATAATTTTAGTGATTATTTTAAAATCATGATAAAAATATTTTAAAATTATAGCTACTTAAATTATAAATAATAATCAATAATTTTTACTAAACTATATCTAATAAGGAACATTTTTCTTATAATAATTTCTCCATTATTTGTTCTTCTTTTATTTAGATATCAATAAACAACTTTATACTTATTATAATATTTTCAAAGATGTTGATTAAGTGTTTGTTTTTAGTTATAATATAATATTGTTCTTTGCAGAATTAAATTTATTTAAAATGTTTCTTTAGGAAAATAAAAACAAAAAGCAGTTATATATTCCGAATAAAGAAAAAATAAAGAAAAAATTCGTTGATGTGCAATTTTAAGTCTAAAAAATATGAAATTTGTAACAACCTTTTAAATTTAAAAACCTTTAAATAGTAGCTTGAATCATTTATAAATATTTAATTAAGGAGATGATAATGTGGTTTTTAAACATTTGAAAAAACATGTGAAAAGAGAGTTAAAAATAAAAGCTGCTTGTAAAGTTGCTCATCATGGTAAAAAAATAGCTAAAGATAAAACTAAAAAACATTTTGCTAAAAAAGGAATCTATGGACGAAATATCCATGTCCACTAGACAAAACTTTAAATAGTAAAATGAAGTATCATATTACAAAACTTAAGGAGATGAAAATTATGAGTAAACATGAAAAAGCACGTAAAAAAATGCGTAGAGAAATCAGGAGCGCTCGTAGAGTAGCTGTTGAAAAAGCTCAAAAAAAAGCAGACAAAGCTTTTGAAAAAGAATTTAAAAAACAAATGAAAAAATCTAAAGCAGAAATTTTAGCTAGATATCACGAAAGTATTTAAGTGAGGAATTAAAATGGATGGAAATCAGCTTTATGATATTATAGCACCTAAATTAAAGTTAGGTTATTCAAATAAAATAAAATTAATTTCTGATGAAGGCATAGAAACAATAATAAAATCAGATGATGTCATATCTGTTGATAAAAATAATATTTTAATTATTAACCATAAAAATGAACAAACTGAGTTAATTTTAAAACCAGAATCAATAAACAAAATTAAAATTTATTAATTCCATCCATTTAATTTTTTAAAAAAAAAAGTTTTAAGAGATTTAGTTTAAATCTCTTCCAAAAATATGAACCGCTGCTGTACCACCAGTACCACCAATATTATGAGTCATACCGATTTCAGCACCGTCTACTTGACGTTTACCAGCTTCTCCTCTAAGTTGCCATACTACTTCTGCTGCTTGTGCAATACCAGTAGCACCAAGAGGATGTCCACGAGCTTTAAGACCTCCAGAAGTGTTTATTGGATGATCTCCGTCAATTTCTGTTTGTCCTTCTTCAATTACAATTCCACCTTCACCTTTTTTGGCGAATCCTAAATCTTCAACAGCTAAAAGTCCGTTAATAGAGAAACAATCATGAACTTCTGTTAAATCAATATCCTTTATAGTAACTCCAGCCATATCATAAGCTTTTCTTGAAGCTACTTTAGTTGATTCAATAGTAGTAATATCTTTTCTATCATGTAAAGCAATAGTTCCAGATGCTTGTGCAGATGCTTTAACATAAATTGGTGTATCAGTATACTTTTTAGCATCTTCTGCAGGAACCATAATCACAGCAGCTGCACCATCAGAAACAGGAGAACAATCTAAAAGTGTTAATGGATCAGCTACCATAGTAGAATTAATTACTTTATCAACAGTTGTTTCAAAAGGATATTGAGCATTTGGATTATTCTTAGCATTTTTATGGTTTACAACAGAAAATTGTGCTAATTGTTCTCTTGTAGTACCATATTCATACATATGCCTTTTAGCTATCATAGCATATAATGAAGGGAAAGTTGCTCCTTGTTGTGCTTCCCATTCTTGATCAGCTGCAGTTGCAATAGCTGGAGTTGCATCAACAACATCAGTCATTTTTTCCACACCTGCAGAGATAACTACATCATGAAAACCTGATGCAACAGCCATAATACCTTGTCTTAATGCAAGACCTCCTGATGCACATGCTGCTTCTACTCTAGTGGTTGGAATTGGATTAAGACCTACATGATCTGAAATTAAAGCTGCAATATGTTCTTGTTCAACAAACAATCCAGAAGACATATTTCCAACATACATTGCTTCTACATCGCCACCATCCATATCAGCATCGACAATAGCTTTAATACCTGCTTCAGAGATTAAATCTCTAAAAGAAGAATCCCATAGTTCACCAAATTTTGTTTGTGAAACTCCGACAATAGCTACATCTCTCATATTAAATCTCCTTACATTTTAATTTTACCTTTATGTTTAGCATAAACAGCATAATCCACATATTCTTTGTCATCGATTATTTCTTGTGTTTTAGCAGCTAAATCACGTTTTTCATTAATTTCTTCATTTACAGTTAATACAAATCCATCGCTTCCAGCACCAGATCCATATGAAACAACAAATATTTTATCTCCTGGCTCAGCAACATCTAAAATATTAGATAATCCTAAAGGAACAGCTCCAGAATATGTGTTACCGATATTTGGAGTTAAAAGACCTTGACTGTATTGTTCAGGAGTAAAACCTAATTTTTTTGCTGCTTTTAGGTAAAATTTACCATTAGGTTGGTGGAAACATGCCCAATCATAATCAGCTGGTTCACTTTCAGTTTTTTCAAATAATCCTTTTGCAGCATTTAATACATGTTTAAAGAATGCTGGTTCCCCAGTGAATCTTCCTCCATGAGAAGGATAATCTTGACCTTCTCTTCTATAGAAATCAGGAGTATCAGTTGTAAAACTGTAAGTTGCTTCAAAATCAGCTACTGTATCTTTTTCTCCAATAATATAAGCTGCTCCACCTGCAGCTGCAGTATATTCCAAAGCATCTCCAGGAGCTCCTTGAGAAGTATCTGCACCAATAGCTAATGCATACTCAACCATTCCAGAATCTACTAAACCCATAGACATTTGAATTCCAGCAGTTCCAGCTTTACAAGCAAATTCTAAATCTGCTGCTGTTAATTCTGGTGAAGCTCCTACTGCATCTGCAACAATTGTAGCTGTTGGTTTAACTGCATATGGATGTGATTCAGAACCAACATATACTGCTCCAATTTTTTGAGGATCAATTTGGGCTCTTGCTAAGGCACGTCTAGCTGCAGTTACCGCAATTGTAACTGTGTCTTGATCAGCTGAAGGTAAGGATTTTTCATTTACAACTAACCCTTTTGATAAGGATTCAGGATCTCCTCCCCATACTTTAGCAATTTCTTCGACTTTAATTCTATATGAAGGCACATCAGCCCCATATCCCACTATTCCTACCATTAAATCACCATAAATATGTTAAATTTGAATTTTCGATAAAAAATATTTAGTAATTTAATATATCTTTAAAGTCATTAATAAAACTAACTCACAAATTAAAAAGTAAGTTGTCATGTAAAAAATAGAATTCATAAAAAAGTCAAAAATGCAGTTGCCGGGATTCGAACCCGGGTTGTAGGCTTGGAAGGCCCAAGTAATAACCAGACTATACCACAACTGCAAAATGCGGCGTCCGGGATTTGAACCCGGGTCTCTAACGTGGCAGGCTAGAGTCTTAACCAGGCTGGACTAACACCGCATATGATTAAAACAACATAGATAATTTATGTTTTAATATTATAAATATTTTATGGTGTTTATTTTCCAATAATCTGTTTAACAATATACTTATCCCCATCATCAAAGGATTTAGTTAAATATAATAAAATTAAATAAACGACAATTCCGACTGGAATAGCTACCCACATGTTTAATTTGAAAATATATAAAATAACCCCTAAAATTATAGAACATAAACAAATTTTACCAACATCAAAAAGTAAATGTTTTCCTGGAAGCAAGGAAAGTTTTCTTAAGGTATATAATTCCAAAAATAAAACTAATATTTCACTAACTACAGTAGCTATTGAAGCTCCAATGTATGAGTAGCGTGGAATTAAGAATAAATTTAAACATACATTAAAGATAGCTGCTACGATATAAATTTTAGTAACAGAATACTCTTTATGAGATGCATTTAACTCATTAGATGCAGCTCCATTAATAAATAAGAAACAAACTGTCCAAATCAAAATAGATAATACAGCACCTGCATCTGCATACTGATATCCGTAAATAAAGTGAATAATATCTGTAGAATAAAATAAACAGGCAATAGCTATTGGTATGGTAACCATAGATAAATATTTTGTAGATTTTTCAAAACTAGCTATTAATAATGATTTTTCATTTTTAAATTGTTTACTCATTACTGGAAAGATTACAGCAGTGTAAATTGAATAAAACAATGTTAAAACATTGATTAACTTATATGTCGCATTATAAATACCTGTTGCATAAGCACTTACCATCTGTTCAAGCATTACAACATCAATAGAATAGTAAACTGTAGAAAAAATTCCTGTAATTGCAAATGGAGTTCCCCATTTTAATAGTTTTTTCCAAAAATCCATGTCAAATGATATCTTAGGTACTGTAATAATCTCTCTTAGGGCATAGATTGTATAGGAAATAGCTATTACATTAGCTATTACATAAGCCCATGCAATTCCATTTAATCCCCAATTAAAAACAATTCCAACAATAACTAAAATCATTGTAAAGACTGCCAATATTGTATTAGCTATAGCTGGATATTTTCCCTTTTCATGAGCTTGAAAAATTCCAGATAAAAGTGCCATGAAATTTTTAATAATCATTTCAAGACAGAAAAGTAATGTTATGTATATTACAAGCCAGCTTTGATTGAAAATGACTAAAACAATATAGATTACAACTAAATAAGCTATGGAAAGAAATAGCTTTAAAGGTATTGCATTTCCTAAGTATTTTGATACTATGTTGTAATCTGTAGCTACACTTCTTATGATATGAGTACTCATTCCTAAATCACAAATAATAGCAAACATTGTAGACATTGATACTGCATATCCAAAGATACCATAATCACTTACACCAAGATATCTTGCAATTAAAATTGTCCAAACGAATGCTAAAACACTTGTTATAATTTGGCTGGACATCATCCAACTCATATTCATAAAAGTGGTTTTAATTTGATTAGCCATTAAAATAAAATTAGAAGTTTCAAATATTAAAAATTAACTAGAAAAAATAAAAAATGAATTAGATTTTAGTAGCTTTAACGCAAATCCAATCTTCGCCATCTTTTTTATTAATGACAATTTCTCCAAAACCTGCATTAGAAAGTGCAGTTTTAAGATCATCTTCTGCATATATCTTCATATCTAATAAATCAACTAATTCATCATATTTATCCATTTGACCTTCTTCATATCTTGACTCATTACCAAAACAAACAGTTCCACCTTTTTTAAGAACTCTATTTACTTCTTTTAAATCACTAGCTAAATCAGGCCAAAAATAAATAGTTTCAAAGCCAGTTATTAAATCAAAGTAATTATCATCAAATGGCATTTCAGAAACAGAACCTTCTAAAACCTCAACTATTCCTTCCTGAATAGCTTTTTTATTAAGCTCTTTAGTTTTTTCCACACTTACATCTGAATAATCAAAACCAACGACCTTTCCATTAGGAGCTACCATATTAGCAAATCTCTCTACATTGACTCCTCCTCCACAGCCAATGTCTAAAATATATTCTCCTTCACGAATAGCTAATTGATTACAAACCCATTTTGCTAATTGTTCATGTGAAAGATTCATACGATCCAATAGCTGACTTCCTAACTCTCCCTCAGGTTTTCTAGCATTTACAATTAATTCTTTATCTTTTGTTGTTTTTTCCATGTTTTCTTTATCCATCTTTTCACCTACTTTTTCATTCCTTTTCTTGTTTTTATAGCTTGACCAGTATTAAAATCATGCATTTCATGAGAACTTAAAAGTGCTTTTCCAAATGCTAATAATTCATCGTCTTCACTTACTATTAAAACTTCATCATTTGCACGAATATCTTCATCACTTTCAACTACAAATTTTGAAAAGACACTTTTACCATCACGTGCAAAAGGAACAGAATCCTCATTTACAACAACCCTATTTTTAGGGTATTCCATCTTATTGTGCAATCTTTTTGCACCTTCCTTTGATAAAATTAAATAGCTATCTGAAGCTCTCATATTAACAATAGGAACTTTTCCATCATAAACATGTCTTATTTTACCAGTTTTCTTACTTTTTTCAATATTGATATTTCCTGTAAATAAAGCTTCCCCTGCACCTACACCAAACTGATAATCAGCTATAGCTTTAATTTTTTTAATATCATCTTTTTTATATCTGATTTCATCCGACTGATAATGTTTATTATAAAGGCCTATGTTTAAATCTTTAATAATCTTAGAATGTATTAATATCTGATCATAATATTCAATAAATTCAGAAATTGCATCTTCAATAAATTCTAAGCTATCAACATCCCTAATCTGTGGAGATTCATTTTGGCTTAAGGGATAAACTTCATCTATTTCCAATGGTATTAAACCAAATGGAATATCTAAAACCATAAAATCAGTATTATCTAAATCTATTTCTTTTTCAGAACCATATACATGAAATTCACCTAATTTTCCAGAAATATATTTGGAATAGGGTTTTCTTGAAGGAGGAAGAATAACTAAATCCTGTTTTCTTGGCATTTCTCTTAATTTCTTTAGATGTCTTTTTACCTCACTTCTTGAAAGTGATTCTGGACCTGTATAGAAAAATGCAGATTTTTTACTTCTTGGATCATACTTTTCCAAATCATCAGAATAATTAGCTAGTTGTCTATATGCGTTTAAAAGTTGAGGATGTGCTCTACATCTTTCTTCTACAAGTTCCATTAAATTACCATCATAAATAGCTTGTCTTATAAGTCTTAACTCTGCAAATGAAACATTTAAATTATGTTGAGCTATTAAATCTCTTCTTTTCTCTTTAGGCATTGCTCTAAGTTCATCTGGAGTGTATTTAGTACATACCTCACAAGAACAAGGCATTTCTTGAAGATTTTCTAATTTAAAGGTTCCTCGAGTTGATAATAACCTATCATCTTCTGCATAAAGAATATAAGCAGCTGAATCAAATAAATCACAACCCATAGCTACACATAATGCAAATATCATTGGATGACCTGCTCCCATTAAATGACGAGCTTTACTGTCAGGTAAATGAGCTACACTGTTCATTACAACATCCACTAAATCCTTATAGTGATATGATTCCATCAAAGGAACAACAGCACCAATTGGATACAATTCAGCGTCTAATTTTGTTAGCTCATCAGCACACTTTCTTCTTAAATCCAAATATGTTGAACCTTGAACAACGGAATTTAACGCCATGTCCATATTTTTAGAATTTTTATATTCAATAGCTTCCTTTGCTCTTTCAAGCGTTATTTCTAAATCTTTCTCTGCCTTTTCACGAGTAACAAAAGGAGCTGTTGGAATATCTAAACTTGTTCCAATATCTGTTTTGATTAAATCCTGAAATTCAATAACCTCTTTATTGGTTATATCTACATCTCCATAAACTGACAATTGAAAAGAACCTGAATCAGTCATTATAGGACCATCAAAATTAATCAATTTATGCAAGCCTTCATCAAGTGCCTTTTGTTTTAATTCAGGGTCTTTATAAATTAAATAAGCATTTGTAATTACAATATCTGCCCCATATTTTTTAACATCTATTGCTTGTTTTCTTGGATGAATTACAGGCATTAAATTTGGAGTTTTGACATTTCCATGATTTGTTTTTAAAACTCCAACTCTCCCTCTATTATCTTTAGCTTTAATTTCAAACATTGTAAAATTCCTATTTTTTTGTTTTTTTAGTTAAATTAAAATATAAACAAGAAATTATATAAACTTTGCTCATTTTATAGATAAAAATTTAAAACAAAGCATTAAATTGTTTTGTTTTAATTATTCTGATTCCTCAGTAGTTATCAGACTGTCTGAATCAGATTGACTTCCACTTGTATCTGATTGCTCATAGAAAAAATCATTAAGTGAATTAAAAAAATCATCAGAGCTACTACTATAATCCTCTTCATCATTACTACTTGATGAATAATACACACCACTAGAAGAACTGGAACTAGTTTCAACAGATGGCATTTGAATAGAAGAAAAGACATTAATGCCATTTAACATCATCTCTAAAACATGTGTGTTAGGAGCTCCAATAACAACACAAACATTACCATTAATATAAACTCCTATAACTTTAACATCATCATCTGATTCGTATATATAGTAATCTCCACCATCATCTGTCTTATCTTGAGTTAATAATTTATCATCTTTAATGTGAAACGTATTTTTAATACTATCTAAATTTGTGGTGTTTAAATCAAATTCAGCTACAAAATATCCTTTAGTGGAATTTAAAAATTTATAATTCTCATCAGACATTGTAAAATCTACTTTTTTAGGAACACTAACTGAAACATTATTTAAATTAATTGATTCCATTTCAGGTTCCTCAAAATAAGAAACATAAATAATAGCTCCTAAAATAGCTATTAAAATAACTAATAAAATTATTATTATCTTGGATTTTTTATCTAAATTTTTCATAGCTATTTTAATTTATATATAAACTTACATTTAAATTAAAGGATAATCTAATAATTATATTAGTGATAGGATGAGCTATGAACAAGAAGCCACAGTAATAAATGAAACTATTTTTGACTTAATTAATGAGCTATTTGAAAAGGAAAAGGAAAGTGAAAATCCAGAATATAGAAATAATTTTTTTAATGAAAATAAAGAGTTTTTTGTTTTAACTGATGATGAATCTTATTCTATTAATTCAAAGGAAATCAATGATAAAATAGAAACCCTTCACACCTCAAGTGGAGCTATTAGTGAAGCATTCGAAAAATTCATAAAACCTCTTAAATTAGAAAATAAAAAAGAAATAGCTATTTTAGATATTTGTGCTGGCCTTGGATATAACTCATCTGCTGCAATAGCTGAATTTAAAGATAAAGATTTAAAAATTGATATGGTTGAAATATCCAAACCTACTCTTGCATGTGGTCTTTTAGTTCCATCTCCAATAGAAGAACACGAAATTACTAAAAAAGCTATTGAAAATGAGTTAATTAATCAAGAGTATGCTAGTTTATCTTTACAGAATTGTGAAATTCCAGCTAATATTGAAATTAATGTTTTTATTGATGATGCACGCCAAACTATTCAAAATTTAGAGTCAAATAGCTATGATGCAATATTTTTAGATCCTTTTTCACAAAATATGGCTCCTGAATTGTTTTCAGTTGACTTTTTTAAAGAATTTAGAAGAGTTATAAAAGACGAGGGTATTGTCTGCACTTACACTTCATCTGCTCCTGTTAGAGCTGGTTTTATTGAAGCTGGATTTAATATTGGAATGGGTCCTATTTTTGGAAGAAAACAAGGAGGAACATTAGCTAGCCCTTCAATTGATGTTTTAGATAAATCTCTTCCTAAAAATGATGAAATTAGAATTGCCTTATCTGATGTTGGAATTCCTTTTAGAGATTATAATCTAAATGACAATAGCGAAAAGATTCTTGAAAGGCGTTCTTTAGAGAGAAAAAATGCACGCCACAATACAAAAATATCCTCAGCTGTTAAAACTCCCATTTTTTTAACTGTAGATATGGATGATGAAAAATTAAAACGACGTGTAGAGAGAAATTTAGCTAAAATGAATATTCCATCTACAACTTCAAAAGAGGCCTTTTTTATTTTAGAGCCTGAAAATAGCTATAATAAAGTTCAATCCATTAATAATAATTCAAGAAAAAGAATCTTAAAAATGGTTGAAAATTTAACCGCTGTTAAAAATAGTAAAGATGAATTGTAAATTTACTAAAATTTAAATTACTGTTTATGTTATAATATATAAAGTTATTCATAATTAAGATTCATTATAATAATTTGATAACAAGCGTTATATTACTATTAATCTTAAAATAATCTAAAATTGAAATATAATTTAATTAAATAAAAAGCTATATTAATTTAAATATGATTTAACTCTTTTTACATTTCTATTTTTTAAATCAAAATAATTACACTTATTTAAAACTTTGTTTTGAAAAGTAAAAACTTTTTTGAAAATGGAAAGATTTATATACTAGGTAAGATTATTTGGAAATGGTGAAAAATATGCCTGGTAATAGTAAAGTTAGAGATAAATCTGGTAATAAATTTAAAATGGGCCTTATGGGTTTTTCATTAGTTACCTTAGCATCTCTTATGAGTATACGTAATTTCCCTACTATGGCTTTAGTAAAATGGCAATTAATTGCATTTACAATTATGGCTGTTATACTATACTTAATCCCAGCTGTATTAACCTCATCTGAATTGGCTACAGGATGGCCACAAACCGGAGGAGTTTACGTTTGGGTAAAAGAAGCTTTTGGACAAAAATGGGGATTTACTGCTGTATGGATGCAATGGTTCCAAATGACCATAGGTTTCATTGGTGTGTTAAGTTTTGTAGCAGCAACATTTGCTTATGCAATTGATCCTGCTCTTGCAAACAATAAAGTCTATATATTTATTGTAATAGCTTTCGTATGGTGGCTATTTACATTCATTAACTTTAGAGGACTTAAAACTTATACAAGATTAAATTCTGCATTATTTGTAATCGGTACAGTAATCCCATGTGCAATTCTTATTATTGGTGGTCTTTGGGCTTTAGCTCATGGTGTACATCCAGTATTTACTACACATCCAACTGCAAGTGATTTCATACCTGACATGTCAAGTCTAAGTAATATTGCACTACTGGTAGTATTTGTATTCTTGTTTGTAGGTGTAGAAATGACATCTGCCCATGCAGGAGATATTAAAAACGTAAAAAGAAACTATCCATTAGGAATATTTATTAGTGCAATTGTTCTTGTAGTAGTAAGTATTGTTGGTGCTTTAATTGTAGGTTTCCTTGTACCAACTGGAGGATTAAACTTACTTGCAGGTATTATGCAAGCGTTTGAAGCCATGTTTGGTGCTGGTGTGGTAACAGCTATTATAGCATTACTTATTGTATGTGGTTCTATTGGAGAAGCATCTTCATGGATTTTAGGTCCTGTTCGTGGTTTACTTGTAACTGCAAAAGATGGTAACTTACCACCTGTCTTACAAAAAACTAACGATAAAGGTATGCCAACTAATATGATGATAATGCAAGCATGTATTGTTACATTCTGGGCTTTTGTCTTTGTAGCATTACCTGGAGGAGTTAACAGTTCATTCTGGATTTTATTATCCTTAACTACATTAGTATATATTGTAATGTATCTCTTAATGTATGCTTCATTAATTAAACTTAGATATTCACAACCTGGAGTAAAAAGAGCATTTAAAATCCCTGGTGGAAAACTCGGTGCTTGGATTGTAGGTGGTTGGGGATTCATCGCTATGGTATTCTTATTTATTGTAGCTTTAGTTCCTCCAAGTGAAATTAGTGGATCTGGACTTACAACTCCAGAATATATAGCTATCTTATTAATAGGTACAATTATTGTAACTATAATTCCTCTCTTAATCTTTAGAGGACGTAAAGAAAGTTGGAAACCATCTGAAAATCCTGACTTAAAAACACACAACGATAGAAATCAATTAATTGATCACAGCTCCGATAAAAAAGCTGATGATAAATCATCTGATGATACTGAAAATAGTTCAGGAGATGAGAAAAGCGATACAGAATCTGATTCTTAAATGAATCAGATTTTTTATAATTTTTTTTAAAAAATTAAAAAACTAGAATTTTCTAATAGGAGATGAAAATATGGATATTGAAAACAAAAATAAAGATGCTGTTAAAAAAAATGATAATATTGTTAAAGCATTGTTTTTAGGACCAAAATCTGAAAATAAAAAATTTTTCCAAGACACCTTACACGATGTAATTAATGAACATTTATACTGGAGGAAAAATTTCAATCCACAAGATCCTGAAAGAAATGATTTTGAAAACAGACACACTCCAGAATACCTTAAAACCATGGAAAAAACATCAGATGTATTACATGATATTACAGCTCAATTAAAACGTTATTCTGACCCTTGGTTTTCACAAAGATACTTAGGTCAAATGAACGCAGATACCTTAATGGTAGCTAATTTAGGATACATGGCAACTATTTTATATAATCCAAATAATGTAGCTTATGAATCTTCAGTTCCAACATCAAACTGGGAATATGATGTAGGTCAACAACTAGCTAAAATGTTAGGTTATGAAAACGGTTGGGGTCATATTACCACTGATGGATCTGTAGCTAACTATGAAGCTACCTGGTTCATGCGTAATTTAAAATCATTCCCTCTTGCTGTAGCTGAAGTAAAACCTGATTATGTTAAAGGAAAATCTGAATGGGAATTATTAAACATGCCTGTTGAAGAAATTCTTGCATTAATTGTTGAAACTGAAAAAAATGGTGATTTCCCAGAAATCAGAAAAGCTACTGCTCGTGGAACTGGTGCAGGATACGGTAAACTCGGTGTTTTAATTGTACCTCAAACAAAACACTACTCTTGGGTAAAAGCAACTGATATCTTTGGTATTGGTTCTGATAACTTAATTGAAGTACCTGTAGATGACGAATACCATATGGATGTTGATAAATTAAAAGCAACTATAGAAAAATGTGCAGCTGACAAAAGACCAATTATGGGTGTAGTAGCTGTAACTGGTACTACTGAAGAAGGTGCTGTTGATAAAATCAACGAAATTCAAGCTTTAAGAGAAGAATTTGCTGAAAAAGGAATTAACTTCTATTTCCATATTGACGCAGCTTACGGTGGTTATTCAAGAGCTTTATACTTAGACGAAAACGGCGACTTCATGGAATACGACGAATTCAAAAGAAGAGCATTTGAAGAAGGAGTATTCAAATATGATACCGATTATCCATCTAAAGAATTATATGAATCTTACAAAGCATTCCCAGTAGCTGATTCTATTACAATTGACCCTCATAAAATGGGATTCGTTCCATATGCAGCAGGTGGTATAGCTATTAAAGATGATACTATTTTAGATTTAATTGCACAAGTAGCACCTTATGTATTTGAAAAATCAGGTCATGGCCCATCTGAAATTGGTAGTGTAATTTTAGAAGGTTCTAAAGCTGGAGCAGCTGCAGCAGCAGTATATGCAAGTCATGAAACTATTCCTTTAAACATTACTGGATATGGTCAAATCATTGGTAGAGGTATTGAAGCAGCACGTTTACTTACTCAAAAAATCTTAGATACAAAAACTATTAAAGCTGGAGATGTTGAATATGAAGTTCAACCTTTATGTTTAAATCCTGATTTCAATATTGTATGTTTCGCATTTAACCCTAAAGGAAACAAAGATTTAGCTAAAATGAATGCTCTCAATGAAAAATTCTGGGAAGTATGTTCATATAAAGAAGAACCAATGTTCCTTAATGATTTCATAACTTCACATACTATATTTAGTGTTGATGATTATGGAGATACTCCTGTCCAACTTATTGAAAGATTAGGAATTCCAGCTAGTGAATGGGAAAAAGTTCACCAAGTCACTGTACTTAGATCCTGTATCTTAGATCCATCCCTTGCACATGAAAAAGATATCAATGAAGTATGGGATGAATACATTGAAATGTGGGCTGAAAAATTAGAAGAAATTCAAGAATAATCTTGACTTTCTTTTTTATTCTTTTTTTAAATTTTAATTACTTTTGATTTTGCACCAGCATCATGGCTGGATAAAACACCTAAACAATTTTTTTCTTTTGAAATTTCTTTCATCCATTCCATAGATTTATCAAAATCACTTCTGTTAGTGATTAAGGAACTTAAATCCATTTTTCTCCAAACCTCTAAATTAGAACCACAGTCACCAGTTAAAAGTATAGATTTTCCATGATTTTTAATTAAAACACCTACATACCCTTTGGTATGACCTGGAAGATGTACCAAATTTACAGTTCCATCTCCAAAGAAATCATAAGATTTGTTAAAAGGGCCAAGTGTGTCATTCCACCAATAGGTTTTGAAGTTTAAATGTTCCCATGTTTTTTTATTATATCTCCCACCATTCTTTAAAGCAGATTGATACTCTTCTTCACTTACATAAACATCTTCTAAAGGTTGCTCAAAATTATTGAGACCATCTACATGATCGGGGTGCATATGAGTCAAAATAACATGGTCTATTTCTGTTTTATTTAAGACTTCATCGATAGACTCACCTTCTGGAAGTTCACCAGATCTAATATGATGACGAATATTTAATTTTGAAGGTCTGTAATTTCTAATATCTTTAGACCATGAAGTATCAACTAATATATTTGCTTTGGGATGTTCAATTAAAAAAGTAAAAACAGGTAATTTTATCATTTTTCGGTTAAAAAGAAAAGCATTATTTAAATCTAAGTCAAAACGATTTTGCTTGTATTTGCTTTTACCAACATTGATAAATCCACATTTTAAAGTATGAATTATAATTGTCATATACAATCCTGTTAACGATGTTATTTTGTTAATAATAATTATGATTTATAAATATTTATAGTTTTAGAAAATAATAAAAGTAGTTTCTCTTTTAATTTAAGGCAGAATATAAAAGTAGTTGTGAGAGATAATACAACTACTTTTCGTGTTTCATATAAATAGCTATTAAAAGAGGAAAAAATAGCTATTTATCCCTGTCGGCTGACTTTAATAATTTTGGAGTTATTAATGAATAAAAAATTAAATTTTAGGACCCACTCTAAAATTTAATTAATTAAGGACATCTAATTTTTTCGGTATTAAATTTTAAATCGTGTTTTTCGTTTATTACCAATTTTTCATCACTTTTCAGTACCAAACATATATCATCACCATCTAATACCTAGTTCGATATACTATTTAAAGGTTTCGATTTTCTTGATGATTTTAGATGAAAATTTTTAAAAAATATTAAAAAAAGAAATAAAAATAGCTATTATATTATAATAACAGTTTTAAAGATTAGAAATATTAAAATAAACCAATGTTAACTGTAAATTTTAAAAATACATATTTTAAGAAAAATAAATTTTAAAAATATAACAATAGAAATAATGAAAAATTAAGATGATTAAAAATCATCTTCCATGTGCATTATTTTAGCATAAGAATCTAAAAATTCTAAAATCTCTGTAGAATTATCTTCAAGAGATTCTAAATCTTCAAATTTAGTCAAACATGTAATTTTTCCACCATCAGTTAAATCTAAAACTTCACCAAGTTCTAAATCATTCAATAATTCTAAATCTACTTTTTCGCCATAAACTTCAGTCATTTTCTTAATATCCACATCATCATAATCTTTCACCCATTCACCATGAAGATAAAAGAAAAAAATTGGCTTTTCAGAAGGTTCCATAGCAAAAATAGTTTTAAATCCAGATTTCGAAACTTTATAAATTGATAACATATTAGTCTCCCCATTAAATTAATATCTATTAAGCTATTTAAATTTTACTCAACAGTTACACATTTTGCTAGATTTTTTGGTTTGTCTGGATCAAGACCTCTTTCAATAGCTACATAATAAGCAAGCATTTGAAGAGGAACAATATATACTAAAGGAGCAATAATTTCATCAACTGCAGGATTTATTCCAACTACATCATCTGCTTTTTCTATTAACATTTCATCATCACTTGAACCAACGGCTAACACGTCAGCTCCTCTTGCTTTAACTTCTTCAAGATTGCTCATTGTTTTTTTATGATCTTGGCCTGGTGGGATGATTACAACAACGGGTATTCCTTCATCAATTAAAGCTAAAGGTCCATGTTTAAGTTCTCCAGCTGCATAACCTTCTCCATGAATATAAGTAATTTCTTTAAGTTTAAGTGCTCCTTCTAAAGCTATAGGATAGGAATAACCTCTTCCAATAAAGAAAAAGTCATCTACAAACTTATATTTTTTAGACATTTCAATAATTGAATTTGCATCTAAAAGTATTTCTTCAATAAATTCCGGAACTCTATCAATCTTTTCTATTAAATCATTGTTAGCTGCTAAAAGACCTGCAAATATATAGATGGCTGTAAGTTGACTTAAATAAGTTTTTGTTGCCGCTACTCCAATTTCAGGACCAGCTTGAGTATGAATTACATAATCAGCTTTTCGTGTAATAGCTGAACCTGCTACATTAACAATTCCTAAAGTTTTTGAAGTTTCATTAGCCTTATCAAGTGCTTTTAAAGTGTCAGCTGTTTCACCTGATTGAGATATGAAAATAACTAAGGTTTTATCATCTAATGTGTTTGCAGAATACTTAAATTCAGAAGCTAAAATAACATCAGTTGGAATTCCAGCTAAAGATTCAATTAAATATTTTCCAGTTAAAGATGCATGGTAGGAAGTTCCACATGCAACAAAGCAAATCCTATTAACATCTCCCATCTCTTCAATGATTTTTTCAATATTAACCTTTTCAGTTAAAGTATTTTTAATAGCTATAGATTGTTCATTAATTTCTTTAATCATGAAATAATCATAGCCTTCTTTTTCGGCCATTTCTGGAGTCCAGTTAATAGTTTCAATTTCTTTTTCAACTAGATTATCATTTTTATCTTTAATTGTAACACCAGAAGGTTGTAAAATAACTAATTCACCTTCCTCAGGATAAATTATGTCTTTTGCATAGCTTAAAATAGCTGGAGAATCAGAAGCTACAAAATATTCATTATCTCCAAGCCCCACAATTAAAGGACTGTCTTTTCTTGTAGCTACTATCTTATCAGGTTCATTTATACTAATAGCTGCTAATGCATAGGCTCCATCGATAATTTTAATGGTTTCCCTTACAGAATCTTCTAAATCAAGGCCTTTATCTATATATTTTTCAATTAAATGAGCTATTATTTCAGTATCTGTATCTGAAACAAAAACATGTCCTTCTTTTTCTAATTGTATTTTAATTTCCAAATAATTTTCAATAATTCCATTATGAACAACAGCTACTGTTTTATTTTCATCAAATTGAGGGTGAGAATTAACTTTATTTGGATCTCCATGTGTAGCCCAACGAACATGAGCTATTCCAAAATGACCTGGCATATCACCTAAATCAAGTTTTTTATCAACTTCTTTAATTTGACCTTTATCCTTTTTAATATTAATCTTATCATCAATAGTAGCTATTCCTACTGAATCATAACCCCTGTATTCAAGTTTAGAAATACAATCTAAAAGTACTGGGGCAGCATTTTCATTATTTTTTAATATGCAACCTACAATTCCACACATTACTGACACCTAAAAATTATAGTATTATAATATTTAGTCATGACCCTATATAATGTTAACATTGAAAATTGGTTTTTTAACTTAAATTAAAATCAATATTTGAACTTAATATTTCTAACTGAAACTTTTAAATTTATTATTGAAAGTCATCAGTATAAGTTAAACTAATTAAAAATAAAATAAAATATAACTATATAAGTTAAACTAATTAAAAATATTAACAAGTGATAAAATGATAGAAAGAGAATTGTATCTTAAAAAGATTGAGCCCTGGATAAATAAAGATATTGTAAAAGTTTTAACTGGAATAAGAAGATGCGGGAAATCTACAATTCTAAATCAAATAATAGCTAAATTATCAGCTCGAAACATCAAAAAGGAAAATATAATTCTCATTAATTTTGAATCTTCAGATTACAATAAAATTAATGATTTTCAAGAGCTGGATAAAGTAGTTCATGAAAAAGTTAGAAATTTAGAAGGTAAAGTATATTTATTTTTTGATGAAATACAGAATGTAAAAGATTGGGAAAAATCTATAAATAGCTATTTAGTGGATTTTAATGTAGATATTTATGTTACAGGTTCAAATTCAAATTTACTTTCTGGTGAATTAGCTTCTAGACTTACAGGAAGATATATAGAAATCAAAATTTTTCCATTCTCATATAAAGAAGCATTAATATGTAAAAAGGATTTAAAATTTGAAGAATATATAAAATATGGTGGAATGCCTTTTATTTTCCAAATTAGTGAAGAAAATGAAAAAATAAAATACTTAAATGATTTGTATAGTTCTATTTTATTTGAAGATATTATTAAAAGATATGAAATCCGTGAAATTAATTTAATATCAAGACTTACTGATTTTTTAATGGACAACACTGGTAAAACATTTTCTGCAGACAGTATTTCAAAATATTTAAAACATGAAGGAATGCAAATTTCTAGAAATACCATCTACAATTATTTAAATTATCTAGAATATGCCTGTTTAACTCATAAAGTTTCAAGAGAAGATTTACAAGACAAAAGAATTCTTAAATTTAGGGAAAAATATTATTTTACAGATCAGGGCTTTATAGAAACATTATTCGGTAAAAATATAGATAATATATCCCATATTTTAGAAAATGTAGTTTACATGGAACTTTTAAGAAGAGACTATAAAGTATATGTTGGAAAATTAAATGGCTATGAAGTGGATTTTGTATGTAAAAAAGGTAAAGAAAAACTTTATATTCAAGTATGTTATCTTTTAAGTAGTTCTAAGACAATAGAAAGAGAATTTAGACCTCTTCAAAAAATAAAAGATAATTATGAAAAACTAGTATTATCCATGGATAATTTTGATTTTTCAAAGGAGGGAATTAAACATCAAAATATTGTTGATTTTCTTCTTAGCTAGATTAATAAATATCCTTATATAAATTTACAACATCACCGATTACAAGTAATGCTGGTGGTTTAATATCTTTAGTTGAAATATCTTCTAGAGTTCCAAAAATTATTTTTTCTCCTGGAAGTGTTCCCTTTTCAATTGCACACACTGGAGTTTTAGGATCCCTATATTTCATGATTTCAGCTGTGTTTTCTTTAATATTTCCAATTCCCATTAAGATTATTAAAGTATCTGCAGTATAATCCCATTTCACTTGTTTTTCATCTTTGTTTGGATCTTCATGACCAGTGACAACGGTAAAAGAAGTAGATAATCCTCTATGAGTTACTGGAAGACCTAATGAAGTGGGAGCTCCAATAGCTGATGTAACTCCAGGAATTACTTCAAAATCAATTCCTTCTTCAGCTAATGCAAGAATTTCTTCTCCTCCACGACCAAATACAAAAGGATCTCCTCCTTTAAGTCTCACTACATTATCATTTTCCCGAGCTTCATTAATAATTAATTGATTAATTTCATCTTGAGTTTTATAATGTTCTCCTGCCTTTTTGCCAACATAAATTAATTTAGCATCTTCAGGAGCATGTTCTAAAATTTCATCATTAGCTAAATAATCATATAAAACAACATCAGCTTTATTTAATGCTTTTACTGCTTTTAAAGTAATTAAATCAGCATCTCCAGGCCCTGCACCAATTAAATAAACTGTCATTTTATCACTATTTTAAAAATCCCTTAAAGAAATTTAAACCGTCAGTTGAACCTAAAACTTCTTCACAGGCACGTTCTGGATGAGGCATCATTGCACATACAAGACCGGATTCATCACAAACTCCAGTAATAGCTTCTAAAGAACCGTTTGGATTTTTATCTTTAAATTGAAGAACTATTTGATCCTGGTCTTTAAGTAAATCAATATCATCAGTATAAAATCTTCCTTCTGCATGAGCTATTGGAATTTTAACTGTTTGATTTTTCTTGAAATTTTTTGTAAATGGAGTTCTTGTATTAGCTACTTTTAAATCAACCCATTCACAGTTAAATTTAGGATTTTCATTTGTAATAAAAACACCTGGAACCAAGTCAACTTCACCTAAAATCTGTGCTCCATTACAAATTCCTAAAACAGGTTTTTCTTCTTTAACTAAAGCCTTAATTCCTTCAATTACAGGAGTAATGGAAGCCATTGCTCCAGCTCTTAAATAATCCCCATACGAAAAACCACCAGGAATTACAATTCCATCATAGTCTGTAAGATCTTCATTATTCCACCAGACATATTCTGGAGTTGCTCCTGCAAGTTCACAAGCCCTAGCAACATCTCTGTCACAGTTAGTTCCTGGAAATCTAATAACACCAATTTTCAAGCTATTCACAACCATGACAAGTGAAATCTTGAGGAATGATAGATATTTTGTAATTATGGATTACAGGATTACAAAGTAATCTTTCACACATATCAATTACAGCTTCTCTTACTTCCTCTCTGTCATCCCCTTCCATCTGGAATTTAATAATGTCTGTAGTTTTAGCATTTTTAACTTTATATCCTAAAAGATCAAGAGACCTTTCAATTGTAGTAGCTTCAGGATTAAGCATACCTTCTTTAAGTGATATCTTAACTTCAATATCAAAAATCATGTTTTTATTCTCCAATAATTCTTTTGTAAACTTCACTATAAGCATCCATTACTTGATCATCTTTACCTTTTCTAAACAATTCCTTATCAAGCATGTCTAAAGTTTCTTTATCCCATAATCTACAGCTATCAGGACTTATTTCATCTCCTAAAATAATATTTCCCTGACTGTCTTTACCAAATTCTATTTTAAAATCAACTAAAATAATTCCAGCTTTATCAAAGAATTCTTTTAAAATATCATTAACTTTAAGAGCTTGGAATTTTAAAATATCAATTTCCTCTTGGCTAGCTATTCCTAAAGCTTTAATAATGGAATCATTAAGCATAGGATCATGGAAGTCATCGTCTTTAAAATCCATTTGTACAATAGGAGGATTTAATTTGGTTCCATCTTCAATAGGATATTTACGAACAAGACTGCCTGTTGCAATGTTTCTGACAATAACCTCTATCGGTATCATTTCAAGACGTTTTGCAACCATTTCATTAGGTTCTATAAGTTCTATAAATTGAGTAGCTACTCCATTTTCTTCTAAAATTTCAAAGATTTTAGCTGAAATAATAGCATTTAAAGAACCTTTTTCTGTCATTACTTCTTTTCTAGCGCCATCTCCTGCAGTCATATCATCCCTAAATTCAATGATAACTTCATCAGGATTTTCTGTAGCATAAACGCTTTTTACTTTCCCACCATTAATCAATTCTTTTTTAGTCATGAATATCAACAATAATAGTAAATTAATTTATATTTTAGATAATGTTATTATATAATACTATTCTTAAAGATTTGAAAGTTGAATATTAAAATTTGTTTATTTAAAAAATAAATTGATTTTTCTATAAAATGAATATAATCATTTGTAATATACGAATTCATTATTTACAATAATTATCTTTGTTCATATTCCACATTCCACCGTCTAAATAAGAATACTCACAATTGTTTTCATATTTTTCAAATAACTTCCACGGTACTGAAATATTCAAATAGTCATCAGGAATCCATTTAGACATTTGAACACGACCAGCAAAATCAAGTAAACCTAAAACTGGATGGGGATCTTCTTTTTGAGACTCAGCAAATACAAAAGATGCAATAGCTTGACATGCTGATGCTGGAGGAGTTAAAATATATCCAAAATCATCTCTTAAAGAAGTATCAAAATTAATTAATGCAGCTAATTCGAAAGGATTAACTGTAAAAATTACAGATTCCACTTTCTCACCATCTTCAATATCTTCAATTGGTTTAAAAATAAGATATTTTTCTTTCTGCTTGAAAATAGGAACTTTTTTAGTTAAATATTCTTTTGCTCTTTGGTTTGTGGAATAAATTCTCTCACCCCTTTCAAACATTTCTCTTACTTGTTTAGGTTTTTTGCTGCAAAACTGCTCATAGGTTTGCCTATCTTTTGCATCTTTTAATCCTGTAGATAAAAATGCTGAATAATTATTTAAGGTGTCCTCATCAACTGTATATCCATTTCCAAAGCCCAAACCAGAAATAGCTCCAACACAATTAACTGTATCTTTTTCAAAAACTGCAGTTTTTCTATCAGCAATTACACGAGCTATAAAAGACATTATGCAATGGGAATGTTTTTTAGGACCAATTGCCCCTTTAGGTTTTTCATCACTTTTTACTATTACTATTGGTTTAAATTTACAATTAAGTAATTGAGCTACTTTACTTTCCATTACAATAACCTCCTATCTTACCTTTTTATGTAATTCAAGTAAATTATAAGCCAAATTATATCTATTTTTGGTGTTTAATTTATGAACCCTTCTCCAATATGCATATGGAACTTCCAGTTCTACTTCCAAACTTTTAGATAAATTATTTATATCCTTTAATAGCTGAATTTTTTCATCCTTATTTAAGTCTAGCATTTCAATTCTTGAGTATAATCCTTGAATCTGTGTTCCAAATAAATCAGGGACAATATCATATGCATTGTTTTGTTTTACTATTTCACTAGCTATTTTAAAAGATTCCAATGTTGAGTAAAACTTCTCTACAGTTGGTTTTGTTGCATGAGACTGGCCAGGATTTTGATAGTAGTTATATCCAAAATAATGGTTCATATATATCATTGAATCAATAGCTATAAATTCCTCTAAAGAAAAAACAAAATCTTCTCCTAAGACATTTTTAAAATTAATGTTTTTAACAATATCTGCCTTATGTATTCCATTCCAAATCATAACATATCCAGGAGGTTTTTCACGTATTGTAAGCTCTTCAATACTTTTATCGTAGTAGTATTTAGGCTCCTCGACTCCATCTTGTATTGAAATATAATTGCATTTAACCAAATCAGCATTTGTATTTTCAATTTTATTATACAATGTTTGGCACATGTCTGGCCTGAATTCATCGTCTGGATCTAGAAACATGATATATTTTCCACTAGCTATCCTTAAACCGTCATTTCTAGGTTCAGCTGCACTACCTGAATTTTCATCTCTATGAATAGCTATAAAATTACTATATTTTTCTGCATATTCATTAATAATTTTGGCCGAATCATCATCTGAAGCATCATTAACCATTATTACTTCTAATTGAGATGTGTCGAATGTTTGATTTAAAATCGAATCTAATGCCCTTTCTAAATATTTCTCAACATTATATATTGGTAGTATAATACTAATCTGATAGCTGGAAATTTAAATCACCTTGTATTTTGATTGTTTTTTAATTTTAATAAGTTTTTTCTAATAGAAGATATAAAATTTAGTCTATGAGTGAGTATAAAATAAGCATCATTGTTCCTATTTTTAATCAGGAAAAATATTTAAAAACAGCTATCGATTCAGTTATTAACCAAACTATTGGTTTTGAAAATATTGAGCTTATTTTAGTGGATGATAAATCAACTGATAGTTCTCGTGAGATTATTAATAGCTATGCCAATCAATATTCCAATATAAAACCTATTTTTTTAAATAAAAACTCAGGATGTGCTGGAATTCCTAAAAACAAAGGAATTGAAAAGGCTACAGGAGATTATTTAATGTTTTTTGATCCTGATGATGAACTTTTAAAGGATGTTTGTGAAATTTTATATGATAAGATTACATTGGAAAATGCGGAAATCGTTTCTGGAAATGCCGTTCGATGTGTTGAAGAAGATGGAATAAAAAGATATTACCCAGATATTGATTATTCTAACGATTTAAGAGTTGAAGTGGTTCCTGATAAAAATTATGCCAATCACAAGAATTTTCGTGTATGGGGAAGCTTATTTGAAAGAAGATTTATTCTAGACAATAACATCAGATTTTTAGATACAAAACTTAATGAAGATACCTATTTTGCTCATAAATGCTACTTTTTAGCTTCAAAAATTGTCTTTTTAGATAATTTCTATGGAATGATATATAATTTCCGTCAAAATAGCTCCTTAACTCAAAAATATAATAAGGAATTCTTACTTTCCACTTTAAAAGCATATTACGAGATTAAAAAACTATTATTTGATTTAGATGTTGAACTTGAAGAGGACATTTTTCTAAATCCCATTTATGAACGTTTTGGATTTAAATGGGATATGAGTAAGGATGAAAAGGAAGAAGTTTATGATGAGATTTTAAGGTATAAAAATATTAACTCTATTGAAACTAAACTTGTAGCTCATTATAAAATAATTGATAAGCTATTAGATGATAGAAGCTATGGTTTGCTTAATCTGTATCAAAAATTAGTCTCTAAACTTATTAAAAGTTCTGTAGTTAAAAAGCTACTTCCAAAAACATCTAATTTTAAAGAAATCACACCAGATAGTGAAGTTTATAAAAAATTATTTGGTTAATGTTTCTTTTAAATTATTTCTAACCTTATCTAATCTTTCAGATTTGACAGGTCCATCATAAATATCAATTTCTGAATCCTTAAAGTTTAAAATAGCTGTAGTCATAACAGAAGCTACTATTTTTGGTTTAAATCCTATTAAATTTAACAGTTCAATTGGAAATTCCTGAGGTAATCTTTTAATTTGTGGAAAAAGTTTATCATAATCCTTCCTTTCTCTTGGATGTGGTTTTAATATTATGTTTTTGTCCTGATATTTTTGAATGATTTCATTATAAATTTTAAGCTCCTCTTCCATTTCAGTATAATTATCTTCAGTTAATGGTTGAGTTAATATTAAAACACAGTCATTATCTAAATTTTTAATTAAACTGTAATCCAAATTAAATATGTCTAAAAGTTCTGATTTTTCTTTTTCTGTTTTGTTTTTCCAAAGATTATCAATATCCATAACTTCAACTTTATCTTTAATTAATGGATGGTTGTTTTGCCTGGTTAAATATACCTTTTTAGTGTTTTTATGAGTTCCTAAAGTTTCTTTTGCATTTAAAAAATAAATTCCACATAAATGTAAAAACTTATCTATAATTGGATTAATTTTATGAGTTTCCCTTATATCTGGAGTATAATTCATTAAACCATCCTCAATTAAATAAACATTCTCATTTGTAAAAAACATGTATGAAAATGGAGTATTTGCATGTCCATACACTTCTGTTTCCTTATTTCTAGTTTTAAAATATAGTTGAGTTCTTAATTTAATATAAGCAGAAAAATATGTAGCATAACCTTTAATGTTTTCCCAAATTCCTTTTAAAGAATTTAAGGGAGCTATTAAAGGCCCTCCATCAAAAACCACCAATGGAAGTTGAATATGATTTAGGTTTTTTGAGATTTCCTTTGGAAACAAACCTGTAAAAATAAAAATATCATCCTCATTGTATCCAAATTTAAGTAAATATAAAAAAAATGAGTAAGAAGTTGTTACAAGACAAATTCTTTGCTTAGTCAAAATCCCACCAAATTACCTATTAATTTTATAGCTATCTTGAGCCATTACATCTTCAACTATTTTACAAATAGCTGTGGAAACTTCATTTTCAATATAAGAGTTATCTTTGTTAATTTGGATTGATTTTGTAAAGGCAACAAGTTCATATCTTATTCCTTCACCTTCAAGTTGATAGAAATACTTTTGATTATCCTTAGGATTTTCATATCTTAATTCAAAGTAATCTGTTTTCCACCAAGGAGCAGGAACATAAATATAACCTTCCGTACCTGAAATTATTAATTCTCCTTCAGATTTAACTCCATTTCCCACTTTAATTGAAGCTACTGCATCTTCATATTCAAAATCAACTTTTGTAAATAGATCAAAATTAGTATTATTTAGATAAAGTGAAGATGCGTATTTAAACTCATAATCACAACCTAATAGCTGAAATATTGGTAAAAGTGCTGTTGGACCCCATGAAGCAATACTAGACCATTTTGAAATAGGATCATCTTCTTCTTCAATTAAGCTAGTACATGTTGCATCAATGGATAGAATATCTCCAATTTTACCTGTCTTTGCAAGTAACAATAATCTGTTATATGCAGTAGAATAAGCAGTTTTGATGGATTCAAAAAGAATTAAATCATTTTCATGAGCTATCTGGAAAAGTTCTTCAGCTTCTTCTTCTTTCAAAGCTATTGGGGATTCACAAAGAACATGTTTTCCTGCAAGTAAAGCTTTTTTAACCTGTCTATAATGTTTTGAGGGATGTGAAACAATAACTACAGCATCACAATCATATAACACATCTTCATAACAATCAGCTATTTTTAAAGTTGGACTATCAATATTCTTTATAACATCAACATCATTAGTATAAACGGTTTCAATTTTAATTCCGCTTACTTGTTGAGCTTCATTATAAAATTTAGTTAAAACTCTACTTTCCCCTACAAAACCTAATGAAATATTTCTGTTTTCAGCTCTTAAATCTGTACTAGAAACCCCTTCAGTCCTATCAAGATAAACTATATCACAATATTCTGATAGATAGTCAAATCTTCCTCTCCAGTCTGAGCCAACAGTGAAAATATCGACGTTTTTCTCTTTAATATCATCAATTTTCTGTCCTTCATATTCCTCAACAATAATCTCATCAGCTAATCCAGTTGCCCTAACTGACTCTATTCTTTCCATTAAAGATTGTTGAACATCGAATTTTCCACGATTTTTATCAAAATTATCAGCTGTAACTCCAACTATAAAATAATCCCCAAGATCACGAGCTCTCTCTAAAAGCCTTCTATGACCATAATGGAACAAGTCAAACGTTCCATATGTAATAACGGTAGTCATGAATACACCTAAATTAAATTACGACGCTTCATATCCTTTAAAGCATCAATTAACACATCATTATCTTGAACAGTTAAATCTCCAATATGTCCCACTCTAAATAGAATATCTTTAAATTCTCCCCCATTAGGACATATCCAAATATTATATTGGTTTTTTAAAATATTAAATATTTTCTGTGCTGAAGTTGTTGTTGGAGTAAGTGGTGTAACTGCATTGGATAAAAATTCAGTTGGAATTTCAAAAGGTAAATCCTTAATCTTCTCTCTAAAATCTTCAGCTATAGTAGCTATTTTATTAGTTTCTACTTCAACACCACCATTATTTTTAATTTCGTTTAATCTTTCATTAATTTGAATCAAAATAGATACTGCTGGCGTAAATGGAGTTTGACCTCTTTCACCATTTTTTAAAGCATTTTTTAAATCCAAATACATTGATTTACATTGATTATTTTCAACTCTTTTAATAGCTTCTTTATCCAAAACAATAATTGAAACTCCAGGAGGACAAGCTAATGCCTTTTGAGAGCCTGTAATAATAACATCAATATTGGATTTCTCCATATTAATCTCGTCAGCTAAAAAAGAACTTATTGCATCTACAATTAAAAATAAGCCATTATCCCTACAAAATTCAGATATTAAATCCAAATTGTAATGAACTCCAGTTGAAGTTTCGTGAATATTAACTAAAAAAGCTGTAAATCCTTTGTTTTTATAGCTGTTAAGAACTTCTTCAGTAATATCTTCAAAAGGATTTAAATCAATAGATTCAAATGGAATTTCATGTAATTTACAAAGTTCTACAAAACGTGCCCCAAATCCTCCACCGTTTATTATTAAAACCTTATCATTTTTATTTAATGTATTCATTACAACAGCTTCCATTGAAGCAGTTCCTGATCCTGTAATAAAAACTACTCTTGAGTCTTTTGGAGCTTTAATAAGTTCACACATAAGCTTTTCATTTTCAAGCATAATATCTGAAAATTCAGAAGTTCTAAAATAAGGAGTCTGACAACTACCAATTTCTAAAACCTTTTCATTGCTCATTACAGGACCAATTGTAAAATTAAGCATTTTAATACTCTCCAAAATCTATATCATAAAGATTATGGCTTACACGTTCTTCTTCAGGAGGTAATGTCATATAATCTCCAAATTGTATAGTTAAAACTTTATCAGCATCAGCAGGAATATTAGCTTCAAAATCTTCAAATTTTGCTTTTTTAGGTTTTGAAAAATATTGATTTTTAAAAACAAGTTGACCTTTTACAGTTAAATCACTAATACAATTAGTTTCTGTGTTTTCATATTTTGTAAATGTCTTTAATGCCTTTTTTTGAAAATATTGAGGGGTTAAATTTAAGACATTTAAGATCTTATGACCTGTATTTGAAATTATCCGAACCGGTGTGGAATAATCATCTTCCAATCTAATTGTAGACATTGAAAGTAATTTATCTAATATAAAACAATGCTTTCTGTGGAAAAACTGTTTGATTTTGTTTTCAGGAACCTTGTCTAAAATAAATACATCTAAATGAAATCCTAAATCATAACTTACTTGATTTCGCCATACTTCTTCCATTTTTGTATTTTTAAGGGAAAATCTTCCAAATAAAAAGAAATAATCATCATAATAACGGGAGTCTAACATGTAATATTTATCACTGTATTTGCCACTTTCCATTATCTTTAAAAGTTTTTCATAGTCTTTTCTATACATCCCAATATCAATATCATCATCCCATGGGATAAAACCTTGGTGGCGAACAGCTCCAATAAGAGAACCAAAAAGAAGATAATAATCTATATTGTTCTCCTTGCAAATATCGGCAAAATCCTTTAGAATCATTAATTCCACTTTTTTAATATGTTCTAAAGTATCTGCATCATACTCCATACTCATTAAATTCCCCATTTTTTAACAACTATAAAATTTATTATCAATATTTATTGACAATAGTATATAAAATGTTTAGTAAAAATAGCTATTCTGAATTGGTTGGTTGTTAATTGAATATTTCTGCATAGACTATAAACTAGTGTTTTAAAATTAAATATTGCCTTTTTCCTAAAATTGATTTGGAATAGCTAAACCTAAAACTTCATCAGTATGAATGAACTTTTTAAATATTAAATACAACTGTTAAACAAGTAAAAACATGTCTCAGTAAATTTGTTAATAGTAAAAATAAGTATAACGGCTTTTGTTATTAATAGGTCAATTATCCGAATATAATTAATTAAATTAACTAAAAAATATGTAGGTACTTCTATATAGGAAATGTTTATTACTTTATAAAGAAGTACAATCTAGATTAAACTTATTTTGTATAAATTGTAGAAGTAATTTATAATTTTAAATATTCTTCTTCGGATATTTTGCAGGATTCTAAAATGTCACGTTTGGAATATCCTTTATCTTTTAAAATACAAGCAACTTCTTTTTTTCCTTCTTTCCTTCCATTATCAAATCCTTCTTTCCTTCCATCAACATATCCTTCTTTCCTTCCATTATCAAATCCTTCTTTCATTCCATTATCAAATCCTTCTTTCATTCCCTCATTCATTCTCATGTTTCCGTATTCTTCTACTGCGAAACTTTTC
>CAYPCR010000014.1:0-52594 GCA_964409285.1 uncultured Methanobrevibacter sp.
TCTGGACACACAAATTCGGAAAACAAAAAACCCTATAAAAATTTACAATCTCGGAAAAAAGTAAAATATATATGATATTCCAGACAGAATTTATTAAATATTAAGGAGGTACATTTAATGGATAGAGATAACCTAATCATGGCCATTTTAATAATTGCAATTGTAATTGTAGCCGGATATACCGTATTTTTAGTGGCTGATGGTATGAACACAAACAATAATGATACCGACACAAATACAACACATAACCATACAAATTCCAGTTTAACAGTAAATGATACTGATAATGGTGATGATAGTGGAAGTTCATCCTCAGGAAGCTCATCTGGTAGCAGTTCTTCTGGAAGTTCATCATCTGGACAATCATCTTCAAGTAGTGGATCAGGTAGTAGCTCTGGACAATCAGGCAGTTCAAGCAGTAGTTCTGGACATGAAGCTGGACAAGCTCCAGGAACTGATACTGGAGATGATTTTGATTAAAAATAATTTTAGATAATTATTTTTAATTTTTCTTATTTTCTATTACATTAATTGAAGGTTTAATATTAAGAATTAAGCCGAAAAATCGTTGAATAAGTCAAAATCTTGAATATAATTTTTACCTGTAATCATAGCTATTTCTGCTTTTTTAAGTTCACTTCCAAGATATGCTGCATGTTCCATTCTTGTAACTAATTCTTTTTTAATAATTTCTTCATATATTTCTTGAGCATTTTTCCCAACAATTACAACATCAGGTTTGTTCTTTTTAAAATGAACTGCTCTTATTTTATTATTGTCATAATCAACATTAATTTTAAAGCTACCTTTTGAGTCTCTAACAAACTTCATTGGATTTTCTTGCTCTATTGTTTCCAAGTCATCTACATCAACATCAATAATATCCAATCGTTTATGCTTATCTTTAAAATCAACTAAATTAATGCCAAGATCTTTTGGAATTGAATTTCTATGTTTGGCTAAAAACATCATTTTACTAGCTATTGCCAATTCACGAACACTACCCTGAGTTTTTCCACTTTCTTCTGGAGTAAATAAAATACTGACTCCTAATTCCATTCCAATTCCTGCAAGCAATGCATTAGCTCCTGTGGAATCAACATCCATTAATTCAGTTACATTTCCAACTCCAAAAAACATTGGTGCAGGATTAATCTTATGAAATTCATTACATGCAATAATTGATTCTACAATACTTGTACTATTTACAGGATCAAGAATTAAATCTGCAATATATTTAATACCCTCTGTTTTTTCAATAAGTTCTTCCATTAACTTCACTCTTTGATTAGGGCTTTCTGGAGAAATACCTTCAGTGAAGTTAGTTGGAAGTAAAACAGCTGGAACATCATATTCCTTTAGAACATCTACAATTTTAGGATAATTACCCAAATCTAAACTTAAAACTAGATCTATACCATTTTCACAAGCTACTTTAATTTCAGCTGGATTTAAAGTATCAATACTTAAAGGCCTGTCTCCTACAATTGGCCTTAAGGTAGCTATTAAATCTGGAATAATATCAGAAAAATCTTCACCAGCTGCCAAACCTATATCAATCATATCTGCTCCAGAATCTATGAAAAATTGGCATTTTTTAATAAGTTGTTCTTTTGTTAAAAAAGGAGCATTGGCAATTTCAGCTAATACTCTCATTGGAAAATCTTCTCCAACAGGAAGATTCCTAACTAAAATGTTATTTGGTTTTTTAAGAAGTTTTTCAATATTTTCTTTATCATTTTCAAAGTTTTCAATGAATTTTAAAGCTTCTTTTCTTTTTTCCTCTTCAATTAATTTATCTGCAGGTTTGTTTTCAGAAAGTTCTATTTTATTAAGTAAATTAATTACCATAGCTAAATCTGCACCATCAGTTGAGCCTTTAAATGTAGGAATTCCAAGTGCTTCAGTTATTTCAGAAGTTCCTTTTTTTATCAATCCTGGAACTAAAATTAAATCAATATCATCAAGTTTTGAAGAAAAATTATTTTTAACTTCCTTAATAATCTGATTAGGAGTTAAAAAAGCAGCAACTTGAGTATCAGCTATATGAATAATAACATCTTCATCAACATCGCTCACAACATTTTCAATTAAATGATAAGCTAAGTTTCCAGTAATAATTAAAATTGTCATTAAAAAACCCCAAAATAAATATTAATATAAATATTATATTTCTACTTAATAAATTAATACCATTTTAAATTAAATGAATCAAAATAAATAAATTTAAAAATTTTAAAAAAAATAGAATGAATCAATAAAGAAATTGTAAAAGAATATCTATATGTATAAAAATTTATTTAAAAAAGTACATATTGGTATTTAAAATGTAAATAACAAAGATTTATATATTTTGTAATTTATAATGATTATACATGATAAACTATGGAGGATATTAAATGATTGAAATTCGTTTTCACGGACGGGGTGGTCAAGGATCTGTAACTGCTGCCGAGATTTTAGCAAAAGCAGCATTTAAAGATGGCAAATATGTGCAAGCATTCCCGTTCTTTGGAGTTGAACGTAGAGGAGCTCCAGTTATGGCTTTTACAAGAATTGATGATAAGCCAATTGATATTAGATATCAGGTCTACAACCCCGATTATGTCTTAGTTTTAGATGATACACTAATGAGCGTAGTTGATGTATTTTCAGGTGTAAAAGAGAATAGTGAAGTAATTATTAATATAGCTGATGAATTTAGTGAAAATGTAGATGTTCCTGTACATAGTATTGATGCAACTGGAATTGCATTAGATATGTTAGGACGTAATATTGTAAACACAATTATATTAGGTTATTTTGCTAAAAAAACTGATGTCGTGAGTATAGATTCTCTTATTGAAGTGATTAAAGAAACTTTCCCTGGGAAAGTTGGAGAATTGAATGCAGAAGCTACAAGAAAAGCTTACGATATGGCATAAATTAAATAAAGGAGATTTATAAATGGTATCTATTGGATGTGTAATTAAAACTCCAGGAAGCAGTAAAGCTAATAAAACTGGAAGTTGGAGAACATTTAAACCTGTTCTCGATAAAGAAAAATGTGTAGATTGTGATAATTGTTTAATTTTTTGTCCAGACTCATCTGTAAACAAAAATCGTGAGATTAATTATGATTACTGTAAAGGTTGCGGAATTTGTGCAAACGAATGTCCAGTAGTTGCAATTACAATGATTAAAGAATAAGGAGAATACAATGAAAAGAGAAGTTATGACAGCTAATAAAGCAGTTGCAGAAGCTGTTAAATTAGCTAAACCACAAGTTATTCCTGTTTATCCAATTACTCCCCAAACAACAATTTCTGAATATTTAGCTCAGTTTGTAGCTGATGAAGAAATTGATGCTAAATATATTAAAGTAGAATCAGAACACAGTGCAATAAGTGCAGCTGTGGGAGCAAGTGGAGCAGGTGTTAGAGTATTTACAGCTACATCCTCTCAAGGATTAATGTTAATGCATGAAATATTATTTGCAGCTGCTGGAATGAGAACTCCTATCGTATTAGCAGATGCAAACAGAGCAATATCAGCTCCTTTGAATATTTGGAATGATCAACAAGATTCAATTGCTCAAAGAGATGCTGGTTGGTTACAATTTTATGTAGAAAATGCTCAAGAAGCATTAGACACAACATTAATGGCTTTTAAAATAGCTGAAAATCCTAAAGTATTGTTACCTACTATGGTTTGTTTAGATGGATTTATTTTAACTCATACTGTAGAACCTGTTGAAATCCCAGCTCAAGAGAAAGTAGATGAATTTTTACCTCCATATAAACCTGAACATTCATTCTTAGATCCAAACCAACCAATGTCTATAGGTACATTAGCTGATCCTGATTATTATCTTGAAGCAAGGCATGCAATGTCAGTAGCTATGCAAGATTCTATCCCAATTATTGAAAAAACCTGTGATGAATTTGAAGAAATATTTGGAAGAAAATATGGATTAGTTGATGCTTATAAAACTGAAGATGCAGATATTGTATTTGTAGCTATGGGTTCAGTGTGCAGTACTTTAAGAGTAATTGTAGATGAATTAAGGGAAAAAGGCGAAAAAGTCGGATTACTTAAAATAAGAGTATATAGACCATTCCCTGTTGAAGCTATTGAAGAAGCTGTAAAAAACGCTTCAAAATTAGCTGTAATCGATAAAAATGTTTCCTTTGGAATTGGTGGAGCATTATTTGCAGATATTAAAGCTAAAATACATAAAGATTCCTATGGATTCATTGTAGGTTTAGGTGGAAGAGATATTACTCCACAAGCAATTATGGAAATATATGAAAAAACTAAAAATCCAGAACAAGAAGTTACCTGGATAGGACTTAAGGAGGATTAAAATGAACATACCTGAAGAAGAATTATTAGCACCAGGACACAGAGGTTGTGCAGGTTGTGGAGCTTCTATTGCAGTAAGATTAGCACTTAAAGCACTCGGTAAAAATACTGTTGCAATTTCCGCTACAGGTTGTCTTGAAGTAATGACAACTCCTTATCCTGAAACTGCATGGGAAATTCCATGGATTCATGTAGCATTTGAAAATGCAGGTGCAGTTGCATCTGGTGTAGAAGCTGCATTAAGAATTCAAGGAAAAGATGATGTTAATGTGGTTGCTTTCGGAGGAGATGGAGGTACTGTTGACATTGGATTACAATCCCTTTCTGGAGCTATGGAAAGAGGCCATAATTTAACTTATATTTGTTACGATAATGAAGCATATATGAACACTGGTATTCAAAGAAGTGGTGCAACACCATATGGAGCTACTACAACAACCTCACCAAAAGGAAAAGATAGTTTTGGTGAAGATAAACCTAAAAAGAACATGCCTATGATTATGGCTGCTCATGGAATTCCATATGTAGCTACTGCTTCAATTTCATATCCTGAAGACTTTATGAAAAAAGTTAAAAAAGCAGCTGAAATTGATGGACCTGCTTACATTCATGTAAATCAACCATGTACAACAGGTTGGGGTTACGATTCTTCAAAAACTATTGAAATGGGAAGATTAGCTGTTGAAACTGGGTCATGGATATTATATGAAATTGAAAATGGTGAATTCAAAGTAACATATAGACCCACTGAAAGAAAACCAGTAGAAGAATATTTAAAACCGCAAAAAAGATTCAAACACTTAGATGATGCTGAAATTGAAAAAATACAAGAATTTGTTGACAATGAATGTATGGAATTAGGATTATAAGGAGGGGAATAAATGCAAAAAATAAATGTAGATAGAGAATTATGTGATGGATGCCTTGATTGTGTACATGCATGTGAATCTATTCATGAATCCTCTAGAATCAATATTTTAGAATTTGATTCCTCTTATTATCCTATTGTCTGTCAACAGTGTGAAGGAGAACCTTGTGCTAAAATTTGTCCTGTTGATGCAATGACAAATACTGAAGTCGATTCTGAAAAATGTATTTCATGTGGTTTATGTAGTATGGTTTGTCCTTTTGGAGCTATTACAATAACAGAAACTACTGCAGAAAAATGTAATAGATGTGTTGACAGACCAGAAGGGCCTGCATGTGTTCAGGCATGCTCAAAAAGAGCAATTTCAGTTATTGATCCTGATAAAATTAAAGCAGAAAAACAAAAAGCATACATTCAAAAACTTGCTGGCAAAGCAGACACTGAGAAAAACAATAATAGCTTTGTAAATGTGATTACTGCTATGGGAAGAGCTAAAAAAGCTTTAAAAGACTAATAAAGGAGTATTAAAATGAGTGATATTATATTAAATGCAGAACTTTGTGTTGATTGTATGAAATGTGAACGTAATTGTCCACAAAATTCAATCAATGTAGTGGATAAGGTCCCGTTATTCTGCATGCATTGTAGTCCTGAAAAAGCTCCATGTTTAGTTAAATGCCCAGAAGGTGCAATTGAAGCTCTTGGTGGAGCTATTATAATCAATCATGAAAAATGTATTGGTTGTGGAGTTTGTGAAAGTGCATGTCCAATTGGAGCTATACGCATTGATGGTTTTGGAGATGTTCACAAATGCAATCTCTGTATGGACCAAGATGAAAAACAATGTGTTGCCAACTGTCCAACAGGTGCACTTTCAGACGATATTGAAGAGAAAATCTCTGAAAAACAAAGAAAAGTAGCTAAAGAATTTAATAAGGTTAGAGAATTATTAAAATAGCTATTTTTACTTTTTTTCTTTTTTTATAATTATTTGAAGGGATTTATTTTGATTAGTGAAGAAACTATTGAACAGACAGTTTATGAACTTTATAAAGATGCAGTTATTAATTTTCATAATGATATGAAAAATGCCTTAGAAAATGCACTTACTCAAGAAGACCATGAACTAGCTAAATTAAATATGGAAGCTATACTAAAAAATGTTGAAATAGCTCAAGAAAAAGGAATTCCAATGTGTCAGGATACTGGACTTCCTGTTATTTTTGTCAAACTTGGAAATGTCCAAGTAGAAAATTTAAAAGAAGGTATTGAAAAGGGAATTATTAAAGCTACTCAAGAGATTCCTATAAGACCCAATATTGTTGATCCAATTACCCGTGAAAACACTAATATTAATATTGGTTCTTATATCCCTCCAATTGATATTCAACTTATTGATGAAGATTATATAGAAATAACCATATTACCAAAAGGATTTGGTTCTGAAAATAATAATAAATTGAAAATGGCATTGCCTGCAGAAGGAATTGAAGGTATAAAAGACTTTGTAGTTCAAACTGTTTTAGAAGCTAAAGGAAAACCATGTCCACCAACAGTTATAGGAGTTGGAATTGGAGGAACATCCGATTTAGCATTAAAATTAGGTAAAAAAGCTTTAATGGGTGAAATTGGAGTTAGAAATTCAGATCCAGTTTTAGCTAAATTAGAGCAAGAAATAATGGATGAAATAAACGCTTCAGGAATAGGGCCAATGGGACTTGGTGGAAAAACAACTACATTAGATGTTAAAATTTTAAAAGCCCATACACATACTGCTGGACTTCCTATTGGTGTTTGTATTCAATGTTGGGCTAATAGATATGCTTCTGCAAAAATTTATGATGATTAAAAAGATAATAAATTAATTATTATCTTCTTTTTTTAAATTTTCAATATCAGGTCTTTTTTGAGTGTTAATAAAAACAACCCTATCACCAATATTTACTATTCTATCACCAATTCTTTCTAGATATCTTGCTATAAAAAGTACATTTATAATAGCTACAGCAAAATCTATCTTTTCAGCTATTGACTCTGTGACTTGTTTTAAAATTAAATCAAATAAATCATCTACCTTATCGTCATCTTCAGGTAATTCTCTTGCAATATTAATGTCCTGATTAATGAAAGCTGAAAAGCCAGCAGTTATCATTACTTGAACATAGTCAGCCATATAATGCAAATTATCTAATAATTCATAGTCAATTGAATTAATATTTTTAATTTCTTTAGATGCTTCAGCTATATTGTTACATAGATAAGCTATTCTTTTAACATGAGAAATTACTCTGATTGCTGATTCAATATACATTAAATCACTAGCTACAGGTTGTTCTGTTGCCAAAAAGCTTATACATTTTCTTTCTATTTCATACCCTTTTATATCTAATTGTTTACTAGTTTTTGAAATTTCTTCAACAACTTCTTTATTATAACTGTCAAGTAAACTCCTAGATTTTCTATAAAGCTTTATTGTATCATCACAGTAATTTTTAAGTTCATCTTTAATTGACTTTATTTTTTCTTCAAAACCTAATGTGGGAAATTCTTTATTTTTCATTTTAACCAAATCTTCCAGTAATATATTCCTCTGTTTTCTTTTCTTTAGGATTTATAAAAATTTGCTCTGTTAATCCTGATTCAATTATTTCACCATTAAGGAAAAATGATGTGTATTTTGAAACTCTTGTAGCTTGTTGCATATTATGAGTAACCATTATTATTGTATAATTTTCTTTTAATCTATGTATTAAATCCTCAATTTTCAATGTAGAAATTGGATCTAAAGCAGAACAAGGTTCATCCATTAGTATAACTTCAGGACTTGTAGCTATTGTTCTTGCTATACACAATCTTTGTTGTTGACCACCAGAAAGTCCTAAGGCAGATTTATCAAGTTTATCTTTAACTTCATCCCACAATGCAGCGGATTTTAGACTTTCTTCTACAGTTTCTTTAATGTAATTATCATTCTGCTCACCATGAATTTTTAATCCATAAGCTACATTATCAAAAATTGATTTTGGAAAAACATTTGCTTTTTGAAAAACCATTCCTACTTTTCTTCTTAAATCCACAACATCCATTTCTTTATCATAAATATCTTTTCCATCAAGATAAATTTCTCCAGTGTGTGAAAAAGTAGGTGTTAAATCATTCATTCTATTTATTGTCCTAATAAATGTAGATTTACCACAACCTGAAGGTCCGATTAAGGCTGTAACAGAATTTTCAGGAATTTCTAAATTAATATTTTTTAAAATATGGGCATCTCCAAAAGACACATTTAAATCATTCACTTTTAATTTCATTTTAATCTCCATTAGTTTTCCTTTGATATCTATTGACAATATAATTAGTAAGAAGAGTTAATGCTAAAACAATTATTACTAAAACAGCTGCAGTTCCATAAGCATTTTCAAGAGAAATGCCTTCAGTAGCTAATATGTAAAGATGTAGAGGAAGTGGTCTTCCTGGATCAAATAAAGATATTGGAACTGAAAGTGCTGAACCTACTGTAAACATAATAGCTGCTGCTTCTGAAATTGCTCTGGTAAGAGCTAAAATTACTCCTGTAACAATTCCTGGAATAGCCGCAGGTAAAACAACACTATAAATTACCTGCCATTTTGTTGCACCAAGACCATATGCTCCTTCTTTATAGCTATTTGGAATGGAACTTAAAGTTACTTCACTTACCTGAAATATGGTTGGAATAGCCATTAAAGATAAGACTAATGCTCCTGATAAAATTGACCAACCTAACTTTAAAAACACAACAAAAAATGCAAGACCAAATAAACCAAAAACAATAGATGGAATTGAAGCTAATGTTTCACTTCCAAATCTTACAAATTTTATTATTTTTTGGTTTGTTGCATATTCTGCCATATAAATAGCTGCTCCAACTCCTAAAGGAGTTGCAATAATACCTGCAATGACTGTTACATAGATACTTGAAACAATCATTGGAAATATTCCACCAGCTTCTCCAGAATCAATTGGATTTGTAAATAAAAAATCAAAATTAATTACTGGAAGCCCATTTACAAAAATATATCCTAAAATAATAATTAGAATGCCTAAAGTGATTATTCCTGAGAGAATAAAAACTAAATTCATTATCTTTTGAGAAGTTTTTGGACTCCACGGCATGTTTAAATTCATATTTTCTCACCATCTAATTTAAGACCAAATTTATTCTGAATATGATTAGCTATTACTAAAAGGAATATGATTATTATAAAAAGAATTACTGCAGTTGCAAACAATGCACTATAATGAATTCCAGTTGCATATCCCATTTCTAATGCAATATTAGTTGTTAAAGTTCTTACAGGTTCAAATATAGAGTTTGGAATTTGAACAACATTTCCCGCAACCATAATAACTGCCAATGTTTCTCCAATAGCTCTACCAATTCCTAAAATAATAGCTGTAATTATTCCAGGCAATGCAGTTGGAATTATTATATGTCTGATAGTTTGCCAATGAGTGGAACCAAGACCAAAGGAAGCCTCTCTAAATTCCTGAGGAACTGTATTAATTGCATCTTGAGAAATTGAAATTATTGTTGGTAATATCATTATAGCTAAAATTATAGCTGCTGTAAAAAGGCTGAAACCGGTTCCACCAAAATAAATCCTTACAAAAGGAACTAAAACTGTAAGACCAAAAAATCCATATACAACTGATGGAATTCCAGCTAATGTTTGAATTACTGGTTTTAATAAGGATTTTATTTTCTTTGGAGCTATTTCTTCAGTGAAAATTGCACATAATATTGATAAGGGAGTTGCAATAATTAATGAAAGAAATGTAACATAAATTGATCCAACAATCATTGGAAAAACACCAAATTGACCGTCGGAAGGCAACCATTCCATTCCAAAAATAAAGTTTAAAATTCCATATTCCTGAAAAGCAGGGAATGATTCAGCTACAATAAATACTAATATTGTAAGAATAATCAATATTGATAAAATAGCTAGAATAAATAACCCTTTTTCGATTAAAAATTCATTTATCTTATTTTTATTCATTTTTATCACTTATACAGAGGGAACTATTTTTTCTTCCACGATAATTTTCTCTCCTTCTGGAGATTTTATCCAATTAATAAATTCGATTAACTCATCATTAGCTGTATCTGGATTTATAATAATTAAAAAAGGTCTTTGAAGTTCATATTCCCCATTAGCTATATTATCTGTTGTAGCTTCAACTCCATTGACTGTGATAGCTTTAACATCGCTACTCATATGAGCTAGTGACATATATCCAATAGCTCCTGGATCATTGCAAACTGCTTGTTTTACAGATTCTGTGGAACTTTGTACAATTGCATCTTTTTTAATATCCTCTCCATACATTACCATGCTTTCAAAAGCATCTCTTGTACCTGAACCATCTTCACGAGTTATTACATGAATTTCACTATCGGAACCACCTACTTCTTTCCAATTAGTTATTTTTCCTGAAAAAATATCTTTTAGTTGTTCTGTTGATAAATCAGATACATTATTTGAGTTATGAACTCCTAAAACTATTCCTTCTTTTCCAAGTTCAATTACTTCTAAACCTTTAGATTCTTCACTTTTAAGATTTTTAGAACTCATTCCAATATCAGCTATTCCCTGGCTTGCTGATCTGATTCCCATTCCAGAACCTCCACCCTGTACATTGATTTGTATATCGGGATGTTCTTCTGAATACTCCTCTACTAATTCTTCCATTAATGGTTGAACAGAAGTTGAACCAGCTATATCTATTCTACCGTGATTTAAACCACTAGCTGATGATAGTGCTAAAAATAAAATTACTATTACGATTAAAATTATTAATTTGTTTTTCGTTTTCATATTATCCATTAAAATTTGAGGTAGAATTTTCTGTGGTTTGTTAATGAGATTAAATCTTTCTGAAAAAGTTTTTCTACCTCAATTGAAGTATAGATAAAAAAAATATATAAAGTTTGCTATTTAGGAATTAAAATTCCTATTTAGTGAAATTTTTAATTCATATATAAAGAAATCAAATATTTTGTTCTAAAAGTGAGAAAAAATAACATAAAATGTGAAAAATAATAGCTAGACTAAAGAAAAATAAAATGTATAAAAAAAGGAAAAAATCACAAAAAGTGAATAAAAATTAACCAGTTTGTCTAAATGTTCTTGGAGTAGTGGATCTTGGAATATTTTGATGGAATTCAATAGCTACATCAACAATTTCTATAGAAATATCTCCAATCCTCTCAAACGCTTTAATGACTCTAAAAATATAAATAAAATAATTAGATCTTTCTTTTTCATCAAAAGAATTCTCAGCCATTTGAGTAGCTAATAAATTAATGGATTTACTCTGAAGAATATGTAAAGATTCTTCCATATCCATAATTTCATCTTTAAGTTCTGTATTTCCCTCTAAAAATGCTAACATAGAAGATCGAACCATCTTTTGAGCTTTCTTATACATCTTTCTTAAATATTTAAGAAGAGGTTCATCAACTTCATACTCATCTTCAATAACAAACTTAGCAATATGGCCACAGTAATCCCCAATTCTTTCTAAATCATAAGCTACTTCATTATAAAGAACAGATTTTGAAAATTCAGAATGTTGATTAATACTAACAATAGTTTCAACAGATGTTCTAATTTTTTCCACCATGTTGTTAGTAGTATAGTCCATTTCTAAAGCTTTCTGTGCCTTATCCTCATCATACTCTAAAAGAGCATTAAAAGAAACTTCAAGTTGATTATGTACGTGTTTTGCCATGTTTTTAAGCATATCATTAATTAAAACATTACCTGAAGTTTCTCTTGAACCAATATCACTACCTAAAGATTCAGCCAAATTTTCATAGCTTTTTAAATCAATCATATAAGCTCTTTTAACTGTTCCATCTTTAACAAGAGGTTGTAATAGCTGAGTAACATATCTTCTAGTAATACCTAATTTTTCAGCTATTTCATCTTGAGTAGCTGGATTTTCATACAAAATCAAATCCAATATTTCCTTAAGTGTTTTATTTTTCTTAGTCATATCAAACTACCTTTTATAATCATCAAAATATTCATTAGATTCAAAATAAATGTCCTCTGCAGATTCGTTGATATTTTGATTTCTTGAATAACGATTATTCCTTTTAGAAGATCTTTCATAAGGATTATTTGTGAAATATCTGGCTTCTTTAGAAGATTGTCTTGGCTCCCTATACCTTGGTCTTTGATTAACGTGTTTTAATTGAAGGTCATCTAAATCTCTTGAAGAAATGTTATTTTCTGACTTTTTAAATTGTTTTTGATTATCGCTTGCTGAGACAAGAATTCTTAAAATAACACCTACAATTAATATAAATGCTATTACTTCAATTTCAAAGTCAAAATAATGGAAAAAAATACTATATAAACTTGTTACTGAATTATGAAGATCTGCAAAACCTCTAGCTACAAATATTAAACCTACAATTCCTACCATGATTCCATGAGATTTTTTAATAATATCTGGTTTTAAAATAAATGGATAAATACTCATTACTAACAATGAAATTCCCATAATCCTGTATAAATTATTATCAACCAAATCTTGGATTATTAAATATAAATGTAGAAATGTTCCAGGTAAAAATCCCCATTCAGACAAAAATGAAAGTAGCAATAACAATTGAATAATAGCTATAACAACCAGTGGAAATATATAAGCTATTTCATATTCAAATATGGAGCTAAATGTTTTCTTGTTTTGAGTAGGAACTGTTTTTCTTCGATTTCTTCTTTTTCCAACTTTTGAAGTTAAATTTCCTTCTGTTACAGGTTTTTCTAATATTTCAGATAAAACATTGTAAAGAACGGAAGAAAGTACAGAACCAATAATTGTCCCTGTAACTCCAAGTAAAGCTGTAGTAACTGCAACAAAAGCAGAAATACAACCTACTAAAATAATCTTTGCATGATTCACATTTTCACCTAAATAATTAATTAAGAAAAATTAAATTTCTTAATTAATATATTGTTCAAACTCTTATTTAAACTAAATTTAGAGCATTAGGAATTTTATTTAAAATGGAATTACTGATAGCTGGAACTGTAGATGTAATAATAGATTGATTAGTAATTTCTGATGAATTTTTATCCCCTTCACCAGCTATAACAGTTGCATCTAAAGCATTTTGTAAATTATCTACAGTCATTTTTTGTACCCATGGGTCAATATCTGAAATAACAATTTCATCAACTATTTTATCTAATTGCTTAGCTATTACCCATGAGATAAATCTTCCCCCTAAAAGAGCAACACTATTTCCATCAACAGTGTTTACAATATCTTCCAAACTATGTTTCAAAACAATTTCATCATGCATTTTAGAATTTATTAAAGTTGCCCAATGTGCATCTCCAACAGCGTAATCTCCGATTTTAGTTGGATAAATATTATCTGCACCAGCTATTTTAACAGCAGTTGTTAAAGCTTGAACTTCATCTCTTTGGACAGGAACTCTAGTATTAGAAGCCTTAACTTCCTCATTCATAATTTGTAAAACTCTAGGAAGTCCAAATTTACCTCTTCTAGCTGTACCTGGTTCGTAACCACACATATAACCATGATGATTATTAGGAAAACCAGTAATAATAACATTTAAACCTGCTCTCAGACCAACTCTACATTCGCTTTCATAAGCTCCATTAGTAGCTACAACTTTCCCAGGACATAATATTCTAGCTGCAGCAATAGCTTTTCCATAAGCCTCATTTGTATTTTCAGCTCTATTAAACGGACCACCCTCAATTACAAAAATATCTGCACCTAATTCTAATGACTTTTCAAATCCAGTAATGACTTCATCATAGCCATCACCAACAAACATGATTGATTCCAAACCACGTTTATATTTTTTAGCTAAATCAGCTACATCTTTAGCTTCTGTTAAAGGAGCTGCATGACCTTCTCCAGTCTGTTCACTAGTAACATTAACAGCAACAGAAGAGGATAATTTAACCCAATCTTCCTTATCAGATTTTTCTAATTTTTCTTTATCGATTAAACGTGCATGAATCCTACCACGAGGACATTCTGTAAATGCTGGACCTTTATTATAACATTCCCCACCACATCTTACAATTTCTTTAGGAAATTTCATAGGTCCATTTTCACCGAAATGATCCAAATCAAGAGGTACATCTACAATATCATAAACTTTTTGCATTACATCAATACCTCTTAAACCATAATTTTCAGCTATATCTGAAAATGCATAAGCACAAATATGGATAGGTGCACCAATCATATTAGCTAATCTGCAATTTCCTAAAAGATCTTTTAATTCAAGGTCAGATGCACAAGTTCCTACAACTACTTCAGTTAAGTCACAACCTAATGGAAATCTTTTAAATTTTGTTCCTAATTGCATTGCTTCATCTAATGATAATTCTGAAATAGCATCTACAACTTCCACAACATTTTTATCTATTTTTGATAATTCAATAGCTGCATCATCATCATGAACTGCTTGTTTAATTAAATCATACATCTAATCACCACTATTATATTGTTATAGTCATATGCATAGTTAAATAATTGTTGATTTTTGAATTCTTAATTTTATAGATGTATAGAAGAAATGACATAAATATTTATATACCCTTAAATTAGAATGTAATATATTACTACAAAGGTGACTAACCCCAAATTATTTAAGATAATTTCTATATGAAATGATTTTAAATAATCAGCTGTAGTAAGATATTTTTCAAAATATTTTGAAAAATACATATAAAAATATATATTTTTAAGGAGATATGAAAATGAAAATAGCAATTTTAGGAGCAGGATGTTACAGAACTCATGCTGCAAGTGGTATCACTAACTTCGCAAGAGCTTGTGAAGTAGCTGAAGCAACAGGTAATGAAAAAATCGCAATGACTCATTCAACTATCGAAATGGGTGCTGAATTAATTAACCTTCCTCAAGTAGATGAAGTAATTGTATCTGACCCTGTATTCGACAATGATTTCGTTGTAATTGATGAATTCAACCCTGCAGATGTTATCAAAGCTCACAAAATGAACGAACCAGAAACTGTCATGCCAGCTATCAGAGAAGCTGTAAACAAAAAAGCTGAAACAGTCCCTAAACCACCAAAAGGAGCTATTCACTTTGTACATCCTGAAGATGTAGGTTTAAAAACTACTTCAGATGATGCTGAAGCAGTAGCTGACGCTGACTGGGTAATGACCTGGTTACCAGAAGGTGGAATGCAAAAACCTATTCTTGAAAAAATAGCACCTTCACTCCAAGATGGAACTATTGTAACTCACGCTTGTACCATCCCAACCACCGATTTCAAACAAATCTTTGATGATTTAGGATGCAAAGTAAACGTAAGTTCTTACCACCCAGGTGCAGTACCTGAAATGAAAGGTCAAGTATACATCGGTGAAGGATATGCAGATGTTGACTCCATTACTCTCTTACAAAGATTAGGAGAAGAAGCAAGAGGAGCAGCATTTACTTTACCAGCTAATTTATTAGGTCCTGTATGTGATATGTGTTCCGCATTAACTGCAATTACCTACGCAGGTATCTTAGCATACAGAGACACTGTAACACAAATCTTAGGTGCACCAGCAGGATTCGCACAAAACATGGCAAAAGAATCCTTAACTCAAATTACCGATCTCATGACAACCTACGGTATTGATAAAATGGATGAAGAATTAAATCCTGGTGCTTTATTAGGTACAGCAGACTCAATGAACTTCGGTCCATTAGCTGAAATCGTACCAACAATCTTAGCTGACTTAGAAAAAAGAAGCCAATAAATAAGTTAAAAATTGTTGATTGATTTTTCAATCAACTTATAACTTATTTTTTAATAATTAAGTAAAATTAGCTATTAAAAAATAAGTTAACTAATTTTTAAGAAACTTTATCATCAACAAGGTGTTAACGTGATTGAAGAAATTTTAGAAAAAGCAGAAAAGGATAAAAAACTTCAAGATGAAGAATTTCTTCAGCTTTTTTCAATAAATAATGAAGAAGACTTGAAAAAATTATGTCAAACTGCTGCAAAGATTAGAAATAATCATTCAAAAGAAATAAAATTAACTTCTACTGTTCATATCACTAACAAATGCCAAGTTGAACCAAGATGCCATTATTGTGGATTTGCGGTAAAAACCTCTAGAGATGGATATTATCATGGTTTTTTTAAATCAAATGAAGAGATAAGGGAAGCTGTCAAGTCTATTGAAGATGCAAACATTCCTAGAGTTAGTTGTTCTGGAGGACATGGATACAAAGGAAAACAAGCTGTAAAAGCTGCAGAAATCGTTAAAAAAGAATCTGATTTGGAAATACTTGTTAATGTTGGAGCGGATTTAACTGAAAAATCTATTAACCAGTTAGCTGAACTTAATAGTGATACAGTTTGTTGTAACTTAGAAACAACTAATGAAGATGTATTTAATAAAGTTAAACCTGGAGAAAAATTAGAAGATAGAATAAATGTTTGTGAAATGACTGCTGATGCAGGAATAGAACTTTCCTCAGGATTATTATTAGGTATTGGGGAATCACATGAAGACAATCTATCTCATTTAAGATATTTAAATAATTTTAAAACATTAGGAGAGATTCCTATAATGGGTTTTAACCCATATAAAGATACACCAATGGAAAATCATCCTCCTTACCCTTTAAAAGAGCAATTAAAAGTAGTAGCTATTACTAGGATAATGTATCCTCATATTAGAATTACGGTTCCAACACCTACAATTGGTCCTAAAAATGTTGAATATTCCTTAAATGCAGGTGCAAATAATTTAGCTACTGTAATAGCTGATAATTATCCTTTAGAAGTGAAAGGTGTTGGATCACCTAGCTATGGTAATTTAAAAGATGTTGTTGGAGTCATTGAAAAATTAGGTTTAAAACCACAATACCTTAATGCAAGTGGTTAAAATGACTTTAGAAGAGTATATTAAAAATGCTTATGAAGAATCTGAAAACAATACTCGAAAAGGAGATACCTTAGAGGAAGTTAAAGCTATCCGAGATTACATTAAAAATTCTAAAAAGGTTTATGTTCCCAATAAAAATGGAATTAAAGTAGATGTATTGAATCGTGTTTTAAAAGAATTTGGATTACCTCAGGCAGAAATTTTACAAATAAATACTAATTTTGCAGATGTTAATAGATGTCCGGCTATTGGAAAAGCTTACATGGCACTAGATCAAAGTGATGCTGACTTAATAATAGCTAGAGGGAGATTAGGGGTTCCTGGCTCAGGTTCACTTCTTGTTTTTATAGATAATAAGGGAAGAATTTTAACAGCTGGAAGTTCCCCTTCTCATGCTATTCATAAAAATAGCTTAGAGGATGCTGTTTATAAAGAAGCTGTTGAAGCATTAGAAAAAATAGGCTTTAAAAGGGTTTGAATATGACTGTTGATACTGGAATTACAAATGAAGTTTTCACATTGAAATCTGAAATAGAATTAATTGATATTTTTAATGAAATTATTGAAAAAAAGGCCTCTGCATGTCTAAATTGGGCATTACAATTTAATGAAAATAATAAAGTAGTTGTTATTGGAACTTATTTTACAGGTATTGGAATTGTTAAAAAATTAGCTAAATACTTTGATGATATTTTATTAGTTGATATTTATCCACATCTTAAAGAATTTCTTCATGTTCCTATTGGAGAAGCTATTAGCGAAGAAGAACTTTCAAAAATCACTTTTTCAAATAATTTAGACTTGATTTATAGTGGAAATCTAATTATTGATACAACTGGTTTTGGAGGAATTACAGTTGAACAATCAAAATTGTTTGATGTTGAAGGATTTTTAATTGAAGATCCAATAGCTGAAGATAATGATCCTTTACTTCAAAATAAAAATAACATTTATGAAAGATTAAATGCAGTTACTGCTTCAAACAAGGCAATTCTTAAAACAAAAGGAATTAATACAAAAACTTCTGGAACAATGACACTTTCAATAGGAGTTTTAAATAATGCACTAAATGAATCATTAGCAAAAAATGGTGTATTGTATGCTGCATGTGAAATGGGATTTTTTGAAGAAATAATTTTTAAAGAAAAAGACATTCCTTTATTTTTAGAATTAATTACCAAACCAGCTATGAAAGTTTCTACTATTGATTTGTTTAATTGTGATGAACTTCTTGAAAAACAACTTAATAATATAAACTGTAAAATTATCAGTGATTAAATGAAACTTTCAAATATAATAAAAATAATTGAGGATGAAATTCCTAAAAATTTAGCTATTGAAAATGATTTTATAGGCCTTATGGACAGTTATAATCTAAATCAAGAAATAAACAACGTTTATATTGTTATGAATTTATATCCTGAAGATATTTCTAAATTTAAAGAGGATGATTTAATAATAACCCATCATAAACCTCTTTTTATACCAAAAATACCGACTTACGTTCTACATTCAAATTGGGATGTGATTAAAGGTGGTGCTAATGAAGCTTTGGCTGAAAAACTTAATTTAAAGGTAGTAGAAATATTTGATGAAGAATTAGGAATTGGCAGAATTTGTAAATATAATGGAAATTTAAATGAATTTTTAAAAACAATTGAAGATGAATTTCCCTTTGCACAGATTGTAGGAAATCCTAAAAAATATGATAGAATAGCTATTATTTCTGGTTTTGGTTTGAAAAATCCTAATTATATTAAATTAGCTAACAAGAAAAATATTGATATTTTAATTTCTGGAGATTTAACTCAGGAAACAGCAGTATTAGCTAAAAATTTAGATGTTTGCTTAATAAATATTGATCACCATTACAGTGAAGTTCCAGGTCTTTATAAACTTAAAGAACTATTAAATAAAAACGAAATTCACTCGGAAATTATTGAAAAATCCCCATGGAAAAATTTAAATGAGGTTTTATTAACGAAAATAGAAGATGTAAAAAACGAAGAATTGTACGATATTCTAAATAAAATTGAAAGAGATGAAATAACCGATGAACTTATGGAAAGATTACTAGAAGTTGTTGAAAATGCAGATTTTTTAGTGCCTGTAATTAACATCGATGGTGAAAAATTTGGAATAGATGAAGATATTTTTACTCCAATAAGCATTGACGATGAAGAAAAAGAATATGTTCCCCTTTTTACAGATTTAACTGAATATGAAAAAGGTATGGAATTATTAGGTCAAAAAGAAAAGTATAGTCTAAAAATACTCAAAATAGATTATTTTAAAGATTTCTCTTTTGATGATGATGTGGGTATTTCAATAAATATTGCAACTCAGAACGTGTTTTTAGGAATTCATTTTCTATCTGCTTTGTGGGGTGTTGAATTTGAAGAAGAGTTATTTGATTTTTTTGATGATGGAAATTTAAGTGAGGAGGAAGCAAAAGAAACATTAGAAGAGATGAAAAAAGAGTTTGAAAAAACAAATGACATATATGTATTTTTAGCTCCTGAGTTAATAGAAAATAATCAAGTTGACGAGCATATTGACCAAGCATTAGCTGAAAAAAGAACATTAGAAAATATAACAGGTTTAATATTTGATAAAAAAGCCGATATTTTTAAAGACTTCAAACCTAAAAATGAACAAGAAGAAAAGATATTTGAATTTGTAAATTACGTTATTAATTGCATGGAAAATATAGATGATTTGGAGGATATATTATGATTAGTGAGTTAGAAAATAAATTAGTTCCAAAAGGAAGAATTGACTTAGTAGGTTTTGGAAGACTTGGTTTAAGAACAGGAATTAACTTAATTCAAGTTCATAGAGGAGGACCAAAAGAAATTGGTGTTTTTGATGGGCAAAAAATAGCTGGTTCCGATGTTATTTTTACCCTTCTTGGAGCAAAACCTAATCAATATAAAACTGATTTTTTAAAACAAATTTGCACTCATGATGAGAATTTTAGAAAAGTTATAAGCGTTCCTGAAGATATAAGCGAAGAAAATATTAATTTAATTAAAGGAGATGTTGTTGTAATTGAAATAGCTGGAGGAAATACAATACCTACTGCAGCTAATATAATAAAACATGTTCATAGCTATGGGGGAAAAACCATAGGAACTGGAGGGATTTTTGGTTTAAGTCCAGACAATATTACTGTTAAAGATATTTCTGAGTATGGTGAAGATAATCCTGCAGTTAATGAACTTAGAAAAGAAGGAATAACTAAGAATCATCTTGTTGTAAGCACTAATAAATTTATTAGAGACACACAACCAATTACACCTTATGTTTTAGATGAAGTTGCTAAAAAAATTACAGAACATGCTTTAAGATTATTATGATAAAAATAGCTACTGCAGAATGTTTCACTCACGGAAAGATTGGTCGTGAAATTCATACATTAGCTCAAGAGTATGAAGGAAATTTTGGATTAGATTATATTGAAAATCCTCAAGAATTTGGAGATTTTAACTATAAAAACATTAGCTTAAATTGTAGTCTCTTTATACCTACAATTGAAGCTGTTAAAACTATTTTAAAAGTTGAAAATCCTCCAAAACCTAAACTTTTAATTAAAGGAATAAAGGTGTATGATGAAAAGGGAGATAAAGAGGTTTCTAAAGTAATGGCCGAAGCAGTTAAAAAACAAACTAATTGTGATATAGCTATTGGAACCACAGCTGGAATTGGAAAAGGTGGAATAGCTATAATTAGTGATGATTTTGAAATAATAACCACGTCAGACATCGAAGCTGATTTAAGAGAAAACAATAGTGAACAATTATATCTTCGTCAAGAAAGTGGAATAAAAAAAGCATTGAAAATTTTATTACTTGTTTTAAATGATAAATTTGAAGAAATAAACAAACTAAATAATGTTGAAATTAATTTTAAAAATTAGTTTTATAAAAGCCTTAGGGGGGATTCGGACCCCCGACTTCCACCTTACCAAGGTGGCGCTCTACCAGCTGAGCCACTAAGGCATAAATCTCGGAAAAAAAAATATAAAAGATAGTGCAGGGGAAGGGATTCGAACCCTCGAAGGCCTATACCAGAGGATCTTAAGTCCTCCCCCTTTGGCCGCTCGGGCACCCCTGCAAATATAACAACAATATACTATTTCTTTTTATAATATATAAAGTTACCGATAATTCCTTAAAATCCCCTACCAAATTATTATATAATAAAAAATAACATAATAATTATTAATTAAACAATTCTTTTTGAAAAAACATTAGGTGTTTATTTTGATTAAAATTGATATGGAAGAATGTGGGATTTGTGAAGATTGTATCGATGTATGTCCTGAAGAAGCAATTGTAAAAAAAACATATATTGTGGAAATAGATCCTGCAAAATGTGAGAAATGCGAAGAATGTATATTAGTATGTCCTGTTGGAGCTATATATGACGATGAAAAAGAATAAGGTTTGAAACTATGAAAAAACCTAAATTTACATTAGTGGATTATTTAATAATAATAATTGTAATTGCAGTTGTAATATTCGCCTTTATCCATATAACATCTGATGACGACAACAATGATGATGAATCCTCTTCTTATGATTCATCTACTTTAAATAAAGTTGTAGAAAAATATTTAACCTATTATAATCAAGGAAAAGTCGTTAAAACCACCATTTCCGGATTAAATTCAACTAACAATCAAGAAGTTGAACTTCATGGAAAAATAATATGGATTGACGACAATAAAGGTTCGAATGTTAAAGTTCTTTTTGAAACAGATGATGGAAAACAATATTATGCTGGTTTATATAAGGATTTCCCAAATGCAGATATTTATTTAGATAAAATGTCTTTAGAAGTTGATAGTGAAAAATATGAGGATTTAACAGAATTCCATATAAAACCTGAAAATATTACTTCACTCTCTCAATTAACCGATGGAATGGGAAATTACACAAATTATGAATTATCTACTACAATTACTGTAGATGAGCTAGATGGAACATCTTATCAGGAAATTGTAAATTATTTGTTTGAAAATCATGAAAGAATATCTATAAAATCTTCTAATGTTGGTTTAAATGAACAGATAACCATAACAAGAGGAACTTCAGCTGAAATTACTCAAGCAAGTGATATTCTTGGAAATATTGATGGTTTAACTGATGATATTACAATTCGTGTTTACAATTGTACTCCTGATGAGAAACAGCAAATTGAAAGTCAATATACAATTGATTTTACTAAAACCTTTTAAAATGTGGAAAAATGAGCTTTATTTACAATAAATTAGCTAATGTATTAAATAGAATCACATATGAATTTAAAAGATCTTTTCTATTTAGTACAATATTTTCCATACTCCATTTTATTGAGAAAGAATGGGTAAATAGTTTTTTTAAAGGTCTTTACCCTTCAAAGAATTTTTTAGGAATAATTAAAAAAAATAAAATTCTTAATAGCTATATTTTCTCACCACTCATTGTGTTGGTAGTTTTTGCTGTATTTCTACTTTTATCTTTAAACAAATTAACTTTTAGTTTAGTTATTTCAATTTCAATAGCTTTTGTTGCATTTTTTATTGGTGCCATTATAGTTCCTAAATTTTTACTTAACAATAGTGCAAAAAAACCTTTAGTAAGTTTTAAAACTAAAGACATGTATTCTTTAGGCTTTTGTTTAATTTTAATATCCATCATATTTTTCTTTATTTGCATAGCTAGTGTGGGGGGAATTCCTCTTTTAAAACCATCCATTAGATATTTACTCAAACCTGTATTTACAATGCCTGTTTTTCTCATTATTCCTGGAATTTGTATTTTAGGTAGTGTTTATCTTAAATATTATCAAGACAATAAAATTTCAAGATCGCAAACTCGTTTTAGGTTTTTATGTTTAATAATTTTAAGTTGTATTTTTCTATTAGCTTTAGGATATAGGACTCCTCTTCTTGCAGTTTTACTTATAATGATTATTATGGGCTATTATGGAGACATATTAGCTGTTTGGGAAGTTGTTATTGGAGCTTTAATTGGTGTTGGAGCTATTATTGGGATTGGTTATTATAGATCTTTAAGTGAATATACAATTAGCTCAGCTATTAGTCCTTTTTACACTCTTCAAAGTAGAGCTGATTTTACATTACATGTTTTGGATTTATTAAATTATATTGGTGGTAATTTTGGAACTACTTATGGTGACTTAATAGCTAGTTCCATTCCGGGAAGTGAACTTGGACCTCGTATGATGGTTGGAAAATTAATAGCTTGGAGAACTGAGGTTACTGTAACACCTTCATTAATTGGTCAAATGGTTGCTGATTTTGGTAAAATAGGTGTTGGAGTCGAAATGTTTATTCTTGGTTTTATTTTGGGTATAGGGTTTAAAATAATGAGAAAAACCAATAACTATTTTTATATTGGAATGTATAGTCTAATTTTAACTTATGCAATTCTAGGTGTTGAAACTGGAATTCTAGATATTCAGGTATTAGCTTATTTTGTTATTGCTCTATTTATTTACTTAATTTATATTGTGAAAAATAGACATACTAATTAACTATGAAAGTAATACTTTAAAAGTATTACTTAATATTGAAATAATACTTTTTTGTAATACTTTAATAATCTTTATAAGATAGAATATCTATAAATAAGTCCATCAAAGGAATAAAAACTTTGGATAAGGAAAGAGTAATACTTTTAGCTAATTATACTGATTAAAAGTAATACTACAAGGATATGGAGGAAAATTATGCATATACCCGATAGTTTTATACCACTTTGGCAATGTGCGATATATTATGTAATTTTAATAATAGCCCTTTATTTTGCAGGAAAATGGGCAGAAAAAAATTTGGATGAAAAAAGAATACCTCTCTTTGGAGTTTTAGCTGCTGGAATATTTGCTATAATGTCAATGAATATTCCAATACCATTTGGAACAAGTGGACATATGGTAGGAGGAGCCTTGGTGGCAATAATTTTTTGTGCACCTGAAGCAGCAATTCTTATATTTACCGTGGTTCTTTTGATTCAAGCTTTAATGTTTGGAGATGGTGGTCTAACAGTTCTCGGAGCAAATGTTTTAAATATGGCTATTATTGGGGGAGGTGTAGGATTATACACCTTTAAAGGACTTAGAAAATTTATTGGAATTTATCCATCAGTAGCTATTGGAGCTTGGTTAGGTACCCTAATGTCTGCATTAGCATGTGCAATTGAAATGGCCATAGCTGGAACATTCCCACTTATAGCTGGAATTTGTTCTATGGTTTTATATCATGCATTTATTGGAATTATAGAGGCTGTTCTTACAGTAATTATAATATGGGCTCTTGAAAAATACAGACCAGACTTATTAGAATGGAAAAAAAATAAACTTCCAAGAGGTGGATAGCTATGGAAAAGAAAAATTGGTATTTAATAGGCATTGCTATTATAATTTGTGTAGTGCTAGGATGTTTATCACCATTTATTGCATCTTCAAATCCCGATGGATTGGAGAAATCAGCAGAAGATAGTGAAGTTGCAGAAACCGATCCAATTATAGAATCACCTTTTCCAGACTATACTTTTGAAGCATTAGGAACATCTGGAGAGATCATCGTTCTTATTGTAGGCGGTCTTTTAACATTAATTGTTGCCTACGGTTTAGGAGAAGTTCTTAAAAAAAGAAAAAGTTAAACATAAACTTTTTCCAACTTATTCTTTTAAAACAACAACTATAAATAAAATTTTTTATAAAATTATTACTAACAATATATTATCAAATTTCTGCAATATATTATTTAAAAATAAGGAGTAAAAATAATGGTTAAATGTCCCAACTGTGGAGCTGAAGGTATAGAAGGTAAATTTTGCCCTAAATGTGGTACCAAAATACCTGAAGAAGAAAGTGCTAATGAAACTATCCAAAATAATTTAAATGAAAATAATAATGATAATCAAAACAGTACCAAACAAGAAAATCATTCAAATGTCCCTCAAAAAAACACCAAATATTGTAAAAATTGTGGAGAGCTAATTGATGCAAATGCAGAAATATGTCCTAAATGTGGTGTTAGAGTGAAGAATCCCGTTTCTAATAAAAGTCCTGTTTTAGCAGCAATATTATCCTTTTTTATTCCATGAGTAGGTCAAATTTATGATGGGCTTGTTAAAAGAGGATTACTTTTTATTGTTTTAGGAATTATTTTTGTTATATTATATGTTGTTGTAATAGGTGCATTTTTATATCTTATTCTTTGGATATATGGAATGTATGATGCATATAATTGTGCTAAAAAAATTAACGAAGGAATAGGAGTAGAAGACAAATTCTTCTAAATCTTCATATTTTTACTTTTTAAATTAATTTATTATTGTTAAATTCTCAACCTTAATTAATAAAAAACTAACTTTTTATATTACTATTTATAAATATAAAATTAGAATTTTTAAATTGGAGAGAATATATTTGGCGAATATTAAACAGGCCTTAGATTTAGATACATTAGCTGCTGGAGATAGCATAATTCACAAACTTGAGGGAAGAGTAAAACTTATTTCCTTAATAGCTATTATTGTTTACTGTGTTTTTGCATCTCAACTAATTGTACCAATTATTCTTGAAATTTATTTGTTAATTATAATGTACCTTTCCAAATTATCTTTTGTTAATTCTTTTAAAAGAATACTTATTTTACTGCCCTTTGGTGGTTTAATTATAATTTTTCAACCATTTATACATCCTGGAAATATTTTATGGAGTTATTCATGGTTAACAATTACAGATACTGGCCTTAATTTTGGAATTCTTTTACTAGCTAGATTAATTGTATCTCTAACTGCTATTGTAATTCTATCTTCAACAAGTCCAATGCAACAGGTGGTCTCTTCACTTCGAAAACTTAAAATGCCAAAGGATTTAGCTATGATTTTAAGTATTATGGTTAGATTTTTATTTATGTTTATTGATGAGTATGAAGCTATTAAAAAAGCTCAGAAATCCAGAAACTTTGATATTCATAGTAAAATTACACCCTATAAATGGAGAATAAAACAGATTGGTTATACAATAGCTATGATGTTTTTAAAATCCTATGAACAGGGCGAAAAAGTTTATAAAAGTATGATTAGTAGAGGTTTTAATGAAGATTCTGAACTTTTTAGTGAAAAACAGAAATTAGAAAAAAATGATTATTATTTCTTATTTTCATTAGCTATTATTTTAATTATATTAACAATTATAATATTTAATTTTACAGCTAATATAGGATATTTTGGTCAAAATTTAGCCTTAAATTAGGTGAAAAAATGAGAGAAACAGTACTTGAAACAAAAAATTTAAATTATGTATACCCTGATGGGACTCATGCACTTAAAGATGTTAATATAGCAATTGAAAAAGGAGAAAAAGTTGCAGTAATGGGGCCTAATGGAGCTGGGAAATCAACACTTTTTTCACATTTCAATGGTTTAGTGGAAGCTACAAGTGGTTCTGTAGAAGTATGTGGAAAAACTATTATACATGATAAGAATGAACTATCTGAAGTGAGACAAAAAGTAGGAATTGTCTTTCAAAACCCAAATGATCAATTATTTGCTCCAAGTGTAGAAGAGGATGTAGCATTCGGACCTATGAATTTAGGTTTAAGTCATGAAGAAGTAAAACAGAGAACATCCGAAGCTTTAAAAATGGTAGGAATGAAAGGTTATGAGAAAAAAGCACCTTATCATTTAAGCGGAGGGCAACAAAAAAGAGTAGCTATTGCTGGGATAATAGCTATGAAACCTGAAATAATGATTTTAGATGAGCCTACTGCAGGTCTTGACCCAAAAGGAGTAGAACAGGTACTTAATATTATTAATAAACTTCATGAAAATGGAATGAGCATAATAATTTCATCACATGATGTAGAAATAATTAACGAATTTGCAGAAAAAATATTCGTTTTAAAAGATGGTCAAATAATAGAAACCGGAACACCAAATGAGATATTTTCAAATCATGAATTGTTAAAAAAAGCTCATCTTAAACCACCTAAACTTGCACAGCTATTAAAAATGTTAAATGAAAATGGATTAAATGTAGATTTTGATAAAGTAAAAATAGAAGAGTGTTGTGAAGAAATTGTAAAAGCTAAAATAAATCAAAATTAGCTTTTATCATTATATTCTCCATCATATTTATCTACTAAATCTCTGATTTCCAAATCTATAAGCTGTACAAAACGAGCATCTTGTTCTAAATGATATACTCTATCAGAATAATTTATAACTAAAAAGAACAAATGAGTATGAAATCCAGGGTCTCCAAATGCACCCATTGCATTTAAACCTGATCTAAGTAAAGTACTTCTCGGAAAATAAATTTGACCAGCATGTTTAGAATAAATTTCATCTTTAGTTTCAATAATATAAGCTACTCCAGGTTCTAATTTATAAATTAAAGCTTTTCTAAGATTATCCGGATTTTCTAATTTTTCTTTCAATTCTTCATCAGTTAATCCATCCATATCAAAATTAGGAACTTCCATTTCCTCAGGTTCTACTAAAACATGTTTTGGGAGTTTTTTACCAGTTTTATAAATTCCTGGAACAACAGGACCTGAGCTATCAATTGTATAAACTTTTCCCGCTCTTAAATCAATCCCTGCAGGTTGATATTGTTCTTCATCAAATTCAGGATATTTTGCTCTTAAAATAACATCACTGTTTAACATATCTATCACCATTTAAGAAGTATATGTTAAACTAATATAAAAAATGATTGTTTAAAAATAATAAAAATTAGTCTTTTTTGCGTCTAAATTTATTCTTCAATTTATTCACAAATTCAAATTCTTGATCATAGTTGATATAATTCCCATATCCACATTCAGGACAATGAACCACACTTCCACAGTTTTTACCACAATTAGTGCATCCTCTGTTAGGAACCTTATCAGGATCAAATTCGCATCCACACATTCTACATTGCATAAAAATCAAAAAGAGAAATATTATTCTATTTCAATATTTTTAGCTTCTTCTTTTCGAAGACATACGGAATATCCTTTAATTTTAAATTTAATTGGATCACCTAATGGAGCTATTCTTTCCATTTTAATTTTAGATCCTTTAACAAAACCCATTCCCAATAAATGTCTTTTTAAATCAACATCACCTTCATCATTTAATGATTTTATAGTGACTTCTTCTCCAGGTTGTGCATCCAATAATGTTTTTGTTTCCATAACCAATAACCTCTTAATATTTTTAGGTAAACCTAAATTAAAGTTTAGGAACACCTTAATCTAATTAAACTAATATAAGTAAAAAGTAATATATAAAGTTTTGGATAACCTAAATTTTAAAAAAAGTTGAAAAGTGAAGAATTATTTATCTCCACTATTATTTTTAGGAGTTTTAGCTCCTCTAATTCCGCTTTTGCTAAGCATAATAACACCTCATTATACAAATCCTATCAACAGACCAATATGATAAGCTATAAATGAAACAACATAAGCTGTAACTGTTGTAATCAATACCATAATAGCTGGCCATTTCCACCCATTTGTTTCTTGTTTGATAGTACCTAAAGCTGCAAAACAAGGAACGTACAGGAGTACGAATATCATGAATACAAATGCAGTTAATGGTGTAAATACATCATGTACAGCATTTTCAATTCCTACTCCTTCCTCAGCTACACCGAAGAGCGAGCTTAAAGTAGAAACCACCACCTCCTTAGCAACAACACCAAATAATAAAGCTACTGATGGTTGCCATTCTCCAAATCCAAGTGGAGCAAATATTGGAGAAATTACTGTACCAATTTGACCCATAACACTTTCTTGTGCACCATATTCAACACCTGCTGGGAAACTACTTAAAATCCAGATTACTATAGAAGCTACGAGAATAATTGTTCCTGCTTTTCTTAAAAATCCTTTAGTTTTTTCCCATGTATGTAATAAAACACCTTTTAAAGAAGGTACTTTATATGTAGGAAGCTCCATAACAAATGGAGAGGACATTCCTTTAAATAATGTTCTTTTAAGAATAGCTGCAACAATAATAGCTACTGCAATTCCAATAATATACATTGCAAATAAAACTTGGCCTTGATATGCACTAAAGAATGCTGCAATAAACAAAGCATATACTGGTAATCTTGCAGTACAAGACATAAACGGTAAAATCATCATTGTAAGTAAACGATCAGACTCATTTTCCATTGTTCTTGTTGCCATAATACCCGGTACACCACATCCAAATCCTAAAATCATTGGAATAAATGCTTTACCATGAAGACCTACCAATTTATGCATCAAACGATCCATAACAAAAGCAGCACGTGCAAGATAACCACTATCTTCCAGAATACTGATAACCAAAAACATTAATATAATTTGTGGAAGGAAAACTAATACTCCTCCTACACCACCAATAACACCATCTACTAAAAATGATGAAACCATTCCTTCTCCAAGAACTCCTAATATGGCCTCACCTAAAAGACCAAATCCTTCATCAATTAAATCTTGGAATGGTGCTCCAACTGTAAATACAATTTGGAACATTATATAAAGAATAACTAAAAAAATCGGAATACCCAAATATTTATTAGTTACAATGTTATCTATTTTATCTGTTAATGTTGGTTTTTCAACTTCAGGTTTATCAACACACTCTTTAATAAGTCCATCAATAAACGCATATCTTGCATTTGCAATAATTTCTTCTGACCCTTCACCAAAAATATCTTTTAGATGTTTTTTAACTTTTTTAACCTCTTTCATAATCTGGGGGCCATACTGTGAACTTTCAACTTTTTCTACAACAATCTTGTCATCTTCAAGTAATTTAATAGCTGTCCATATTGAAGGAACATCATTCAAAACTTTATCTTTTTCTATATAGTTTTGGATATCTCCTAAATGTTCTCTTAATTCTTCACCATAAACTAGCTTTTTACTTGTATCGACAGGATTTTTCGCTTGTTTTTCAACTGTTTTTAAAAGTTTATCAAAACCGTCTTTATCTTTAGCATTAATTTCAACTACAGGAAAACCTAATAACTCACTCATTTCCTTAATTTTAATATAATGCTCTTTTTTCTTTGCAAAATCGTTCATGTTAAGAGCCAGAACAATATTTGCACCTAACTCCATCATTTGAACGGTTAGATATAAGTTACGTTCTAAATTAGCTGCATCTACAACATTAATTATGACATCAGAGTTTTCATCTACAATGAAATCTCTTGAAACTATCTCTTCGATAGAATGAGCACTCAATGCATAATTTCCAGGTAAATCAACAACATCAAATTCAACACCATCAAATTCGAAATGACCTTCTGCCTTTTCCACTGTTTTTCCAGGCCAATTTCCAACATGCTGATGCATACCTGTTAATTGATTGAATACTGTTGTTTTACCAACATTGGGATTTCCAGCTAATCCAACAATTAATTCTTTCATTAATCATTCTCCTATCCATAAGATAAAAATTATTTTAAAGTTTAGTCTACAAAATTAGGTAAACCTAAACTTAATAATAAGTTATATTTTATTCTATATAAATATTTAGGTAAACCTAATATTGAAAATTTTAGATAAAAAATTATTTAATACAAAATATATTAGAAAAGAGAGATAGGTGTTTAACGAATCTTAAACACCACGTGTTTTGAGGATAATAAATAATGGTTGTCCAATCCACTATTTATACTAATTAAATTAGCCAATTGTGAAAAACTAATTTAATTTATTTTGGAGATTTATGTTCTATTTGACTGATATAGACATAAAGGCAATGTTTTTAGGCACTCCTAAATTTCATCACCATATAAACTGTAGTACATCATCATATATAAATATTTTGATTTTTTTAGGTATACCTAAATTACCAAAACATTATCAGCTATTGAATCAGCTTTTTCAATAATCTTTTCATCATCACATTGTGGAAAACTATCAATAACACACAAATCCGCATTTTCTATTTTTAAATCTTCAAAAGGCATGTTATAAATCTCATATTTATCCTCATCAATTCCATTTAGTTTTAAATTTTCTTTTAAAGAATCAATAGCTTCAGGGTAAACATCATTGAAAATAACTTTATCAAAACCATATTTAATAAGAAATATTCCATGAGATCCTAGACCACACATTCCATCAATAGCAACAGAAGTATTAATATCATTATTTTCAAGGAAATTATATAATTTAATAAGTTTTTCTTCGGTTGTGTTAGCTACTTCAATATGTGTTTTTTGTTGATCTTGATTAATCACAATATTTTCGCCAATTAATGTTTTTAATAAATCTGTCCTCTTAGCGCTTCCTGCAAGTAACTCATAATTTAAAACATCACTATCCTTATTAACCATACCAATAATTTCTTGAAGATTGCCTTTTAAAACACCTTTGACCTCTGAAACTTCTTTAAATAATCTATCAGCTACTTTTTTATTAAAATCTGGATGTATTAAAATTAAAGAATCTTTATTTATAAACTGAGGATTTAAAGAACTATAACAAAATTCAGGTATTGGAACTGGAGTGTTTCTACGTAATGTTGCATTTTGTGGAACGATCTTTTCTTCAATCATTATTTTTAAAATATGAGCCATTACAATGTCTAAAGGTCTTTTTCCACATTCACATCTTAAAAAATCATCATCGATTAATTTATAATCCCCATATTCAATAATCGGAGTAAATTTTTTAATTTGAATGTCTTCACAATTTTCACACGGATGTAAATTATCAATTTTTTCCTGAATTACTTTTTCCATGTTGAATTATTTTACAAACAATATTATTAAATATTTCTTTTAATTGGTAAAAAAGAATTAAAATAAAAATATTGGTTTAACAAACAATAAAAACTATATTAAAGATTAATAATATATTTAAAATTAAAAAAAATCTAAATGAGATGTTTATATGTTAATTAAACCCACTAAAAATGTTTTTAATAGCAATAAAGAAATCATACCACAATATAATATAAGTAAACAAAAATACTCAGCTAAAGAAAAAATGCTCCTGGAAGAAATTAGGGAAAATTTAGTAGATATAGCTATGTCATCTGGTGAAAGTTTTCAACTTAATGACACCAAACTGTTTAACGACATTAAAAACTTCATATTTTTAAGGGTTTCCAAAGAAAATGCTGATTTAAATATAGATGATAATTATCTTAATGAACTTTCAAGAAATTTCTTACAAGACATTGTAGGATATGGAAAAATAGATCCCCTTATAAGAGATGATGATTTGGAAGAAATTATGATAATAGGTGTAGACAAACCAGTTTATGTTTACCATCGTGAAAAAGGAATGATGAAATCAAATATTACATATAAAAAAGAAAGTGAAATATTAGAACTTATTGATTCAATAGCTAGACAAATCAACAGAAGAATTGACAAAGAATCACCAATATTAGATGGAAGATTAATAGATGGATCTAGAATAAATGCAACAATCCCACCAATTTCTGCAGACGGTCCCTCTGTAACAATTCGTAAATTTAAACAAGACCCTCTTACTATAATTGATTTAATTAAATCAAAAACAATATCTTCAGAGTTAGCTGCATTCTTATGGTTATGTTTTGATGGATTAGGTGTAAAATCTGCAAATGCAATAATATCTGGAGGAACAAGTTCTGGAAAAACAACAACTTTAAATGCACTTTCTTCATTTATAAATCCCAAAGAAAGGATTATAACAATAGAAGACACCCTTGAACTTCAAATATATCACGAACATGTAATCAGAATGGAAACTCGGCCTCCTAATGTAGAAAATGCTGGAGAGTTAACAATGGACGATTTAGTTAAAAATTCATTGAGACAACGTCCAGATAAGATAATTGTTGGGGAAGTTAGAGGAAAAGAAGCTATTACTCTATTTACTGCTTTAAACACTGGTCACTCAGGATTTGGAACTCTACATGCAAATAATGCCAGAGAAACAATAACTAGACTTACTAATAAACCTATGAATGTTCCACAAATAATGATATCAGCTATTGATTTTATAATAATGCAAAAAAGAATATACAAACCTGATGGAGTTTCTTTTAGAAGAATTAGTGAAGTAGCTGAAATATCTGGAGTGGAGGAAGGAACTATTCAGCTTAATAAAATATTTGAATGGAATCCTGAAACTGATGAAATAGAAAATGTAGGAATTGCGAGTAAAACTCTTACAGATATTGCAAAGGTAACAGGAAATAAAATAAATACCTTAAATCATGAGATAAAAAATCGGGAAATTGTTTTAAATCATATGGTAAATCAAAATATAAGAACAATTAAAGATGTAAAAACTGTCTTGGACATGTATAATCATGATTCTAACTCTGTTCTGGATAGAATACGATTAAATAGCTAGGAAGTGATAATATCTTAAATAAATTCTTCATAGCTATAGGAACAGTTGCAACTACCATTTATGAAACAATGATAAATTTTAACATTAGTACTTTTCGAGAAAAACATAAAAATGAAAATAAGGAAGAAGAGAGTTTTAAAGATATTGTAAATGAAAAAGAAGAGCTAAATAAAATAGACAAATATAGAGAAATAATCCTGAATTCATTTAAAAATGTAAAAATACTTATTTTAATTGGATTACTCCTTCTAATAATTACATTAACATTAGGAATTGAAATAGGACTTTTAACAACATTATTGTTGGGGTTATCTATTGGATTAATTTTTTATTTCCCCCAAATTAAAGATTCCCACAAATATGATGATTTAAATTTAGAACTTCCTTATGCTTTAAGACACATGAGTACAGAACTTAAATCTGGAAAAGGGCTTTATGATACATTACATACAATTTCCAATGCAAATTATGGTTCTTTATCCCGAGAATTAAAAAGAGCTATTGAAGAAATAAAATATGGTGAAAATAATGAAGATGCATTATTAAATGTTTCTCGAAGAGTGAATTCTGATGGATTAACTAGAGCAATACAACAAATAGTTGGTACACTAAGAGTTGGAGGAAATCTTGCAAATAGTTTAAACATAATAGCTAAGGATATTTCATTTGATATGCAGATAAAACTAAAAGAATATTCTCAAAAATTAAATGGTTTTATCTTAATTTATACATTTATAGCTATTTTAGGTCCAGTAATAATATTAATAATGTTAATGGCTGCTTCAACAATAATGGGAGACATTATCCCCTCAGATGTGATTTTATTAATATATGTTGTATTTTTCCCAGCTATTGTAGTATTTTTAGGTGTATTCATTAGAAAATTAGAGCCTAAAATATGAGAAATAAAAATTTAAAAAAAAAGTATCGGAGATTATCCAAACATACTGGATAATCCTTTAGATGCTAACAATCCTACAAATTCTCCTTGTGGTTCCATTACAATATTTCCTTTATTGTATTGATCTAAAGCTGCTTGAACCATGTTCGCTTTTACAACTGGATCATCAGCAGACTTAGCAATAGCTTTTACCATATCCATTACTGCGTCACCACGAGAACTTCCATTTCCATATTGTTCTTCACGAATAATGTCAATTCCACTTGCATTAATCTTTTGACCATTTACATCAATCGTACCAGCTGATCCTAGAATAGCATCCAAAGCTTCACTATTAACAGCTACAACAGCATCAATATGAGTACTCATATTATACTCTACGATTTCTTTTGCAAGAGTCATTGATTTATTAGTATCATTCTCCCAGAACGAATCATGAAGCAATAATTTCTCACCAGCTCCCTGTTCTTGGGCCTCTTGCGGTTCTGCGGCCGTTGGATGAGTTTTTCCAGCAGGATAAATAGCACTGTAATTTACTAAAGATCCATTTTTTAGGTTAACAATAAAAGCCATATCACAAGCACCCATTCCTGGACGTGTTTCACTTTCATCAATAGCACAGATTAAAATATTTTTATCTCCTTGCGCTAATTCGCTATCAGAAGTTAAATATAATGTACCTGCTATTACTGATATTAACCCAATAAGTATCACTGCTAATATACAAATAAGCAGTTTTTTTCTCCTTCTCATGATTATACCACATGTTATTTATTTAAGAAAAAAATAAAATTCAGTAATTAAATAATATAGCTTTCATAATACTTAAACATTGTTAAATTACAAACTTTGTTTTGAATCTGTAAGTTTTTATTTAAAATGTCTATGTACATTATAAAGAAATATTGAGTTTAATTTCTTCATTTGTTAATATTTATGAATTATTTTTAGCTATCTATCTGAATTTTCTTTTTATCACTGAAAATACAGTTTCTACAAAAAGTTTTATTTCAAAAGTTCCTTTATTTTTTTACATGATTCCTTTTAATTTTAAATTGTCTTATTCTTTGTATTTAATTTTCAAAAATAATAATTATCTTTACATATTTAATAGATATTTAGTTTGAATTTATTGATTATTGTATTAAAAAATACTAAAATTAATAAAAATATAATTTAAATAATTTTAAAGGAATGAAAATAAGAAAAAAATATAAAAATTATTTGCAACAACCAAAGAAAAAGTTAAAGATTTTTTTCTTTAAACTTCTTGGTTGTGTTTTGTCTTTATTGTTTTTACAACAATTTTTTGTTTCATTATGTGACATTTTTTACACCTTGAAAAATATGGAGGTTTTTCAATGGCTTTTGAGAGTAGTTATATGTTCTTATTAAATTAGAAAGAGAGATAAACTAATTTAATAACAAATCGGAGTGTATTTTATATGGTTTTGCACCATAACAAAGGTAAGAAAATTTAGGTTTTCCTAAATTTCATCACCATGTATACTGTAGTACATCATCACATATAAATGTTTTGGATTTTTTAGGTTTACCTAAAATACAGGAAACATCTGATAATAAATAACAATAGCTGGAATAATTAAAACACCCATCAAATGAGATTTACCCACGCCCAAATAATGAGGCAATAACCCCATAGCAGTAGAAGTTATCAATAAAAGAGTTAAATAAACAACAGGCCCTTTATAATAAAAAGTAAATATATACATTATAATTATCTGCAATATAATAACAGCAATAGATAATTTCTTATAATCTAATCCGCCCATTAATTTAGAAAAAGAATCTCCCAACTTTAAACATAAAATTAAAGAAATAGAAACAGCTATTAAAGATGCAAAAATAAAAATTAACAAATGAAACAAAGAAAGATCCGAAATTAAATAATCCATATAAACAGCTATTCCGCTTCTCGGATTTCCAATCAAATAAATAGCTATCAAAGAAAATAAACAATCAGATGTATTTAAACCTGCATTGGCAAGTAAAAAATTAGTAGTATCATCATCCTCATCGCTTGTTCCACCACTTGCAGCTTGAGCTATTATACTCCCCTGAGCAGGACCAAAACCTGGTAAAAATCCTAGAATAGCTCCAGCAGTTCCCCCTGCAAAAATACTTTTAAATTTATTAAAATCTAAATCAAAATCATAAAAAGGAAGCTGTGGTGGAATGGTAGAATTATCATTCAAACTAAACAATATTGTACTTATTCCAAATAAACCTGAAAACATGCACATCATAGAAATTCCAGATTGTATAGGAGTTTGAAAAACAATCCAACCTAAAAGCCCGGAAATAACAAATAACAACAAAGACCACATAAAGTCTCTAAATGTGCTGGTAAGTTTATAAGTTAAAATCACAGACATTACAGAAAGTAAAATCCAAGTGTAAGGTTTTGAAATTTCACTGAAAAATGGTAGTGCAATGGCAAAAATTGGAAGCAGTAAAATAATTATAATAATAGCTCCATAGCCACCAATTGAAACAATTCTAATAGCTTCTTTAGATCTTCCTTCTAAAACCATCCTATGGCCCGGTAAAACACTTACAGCCGTACCTTCCTCTGGAACTCCTAAAAGCATAGAAGGTACAAATTCTATTAAAGCGTGAGCTATAGACATTGAAATTAATAAAACACATAAAAATTCGGGAGAAATTATTGTAAGTAAAAAAGTGGAAGCTGCAAAAATAATTGCTCCAGCAGTGTTAACATGTATTCCAGGAACCATTCCTGTCATGGTTCCAATTAATATACCTAAAAAACAAGCTATTACTAATTCTAACATAGCTAATAATTAGGAATCTTAAAATATAAAGTTTGTTGAAGTAAAAATGTTAAATTGAAATTAAAGTAGAATTCTAGATAAATTAAAATTCAAACATTTCTACATCATATCAAATAAATACTTAATAAATTTTGTTTCATTTCTTACCAACTAATTTTTCACGGTTAAGATTGAGGGAGCTATAGGATAATTTCTGCAACTTTTCCATTAAATCATCTTTATCAATATTAGAATCATTACATACTATCTCTTCCCATTCCAATTCCTTAGATTCTAAAAATTTAGCTGTCTTTTTACCTTTTTCAGTTAAAGTAATCTTATAAGCGCGTTTATTTTCAGGATCTTCAACTCTTGTTAGTAAACCTTTCTGTTCAAACTCTTTAAAAGCTCTTGAAACACCACTACGATTCATCAAACAAGCTTTAGCTATGTCTGACTGATTAGTATTTCCATTATAGAAAAGAAACATTAACATATAATACTGTGAAGGGGATATCTCTGTTTCATTTTCAATATAATAGTTAATAAAATAATCATGCGTCTTTTTTAAAGTAATAAGATGGTTTAAAATAAAAGGACTTTCATCAATTAAATCTTTATAATCTATCATAATAATCATCACTTACTTCTTCTAACCACTCATTAGAAGTATTTTCTCCAGGTACTTCAATAGCTATATGACTAAACCATGAATCCTTAGAAGCTCCATGCCAATGTTTTACACCTGCAGGAATTACAATTACAGAACCTTCCTTAAGAGGAACTGGATTTTTACCTTCTTCCTGATACCACCCTTTACCTGCAGTACAAATTAAAATTTGACCTCCACCAGATGTTGCATGATGAATATGCCAATTATTTCTACAACCTGGTTCGAAGGTAACATTAAATAAAGGAAATTCCCCATTTTCAATATCTGTTAAAGGATTTAAATAAGACTGACCTATGAAAAATTCTGCAAAGGCATCGTTAGGTTGGCCACATCCAAAAACATTCACTTTTTCAAATTCTTCTTTATTCATTTTTGATTCCTTCTGTCCAATCTTTAACTTCTGAAGTATTAGCGCCAGCCACTACTAAAGGATTTAAATGTTTTGAACCTTTAGAAAGTTTTGCAATATCCTTTGAAGTATTGCCTTGTCCTCCTCCACCATGAGTGATAAATGGAGCTATTTTTTTATCTTCTAAATCATTTTCAGATAAAAAGGTAGCTATTGGAGGTGCATATGTACCATACCATACTGGAGTTCCAATATAAATTGTATCATAGCTATCTAAATCAATATTTAAATCTTTAATTGGAGGAAGATAATTTTGAGACAATTCTTTTTTAGCTATTTCCAATAATTTTGTGTATTCTGTGGTATAAGGAGTTTGTGGTATTATTTCAGCTATATCTCCTCCAGTTTCAGTTTGAATAGCTTCAGCTACTGCTTTTGTATTTCCAGATATTGAAAAATATAAAATCAATTCATTGCTCATTTTTATTCCCCCATTTTTCTACATTTGCCTACAATTTCGCCAGTTTTTAGATATTTCCATGATGGTTTTTCAAATAGAATTGGTTTGAATTTATCATAATCAATCTTATTGTTTTCATCTAAAATTGACTCATCAGCATAATTATTTTCAACTTTAGCTATGAAGTTCTCAAAAGTGTCTGTCTCATATATATCAACAAGTTTACAATCAATAGAAAGAAGAGATTTTTCAATCATAGGCGCTCCTGTAGTACCTATATTGTATTTAAAAAGATTTTCTTTAGAAGTTTTATTTCCACTTACAATTCCTGTGTAGTCAGCTTCTTTTAGAAAACTCTCATCAACAAGGTTTATAGAAAAAGCTTTATTTTCTTTAATTCCCTGATTTGTATAATGTCTTTTATTAAGACTTATACTTATTGTTGAAAAATCAATGATTCCCGTATGACCTATTAAAATCCAATTTGGTTTTTCATTAACCATAGCTCCAACAATTACAAGAGGTGTTGGATATAGACAGAGTTCAGATCCAATTTCTTTTTTCATTAATTATCACCTAATTGTTGTTAATGTGAACAATCTTATAAATGATATTAAGAAAAAAATAATATATAAATGTTGCGAATTGCAACAATTAAAAAATAGTTTTTATTCATCTAATGACTTTGGATTATTTGCATTTTTACTACTAATAACAGATTTACCAATCCTATCCTCCAAATCTTTTCTAGCATTTCCAGCAATATTTCCACCATCTCTTGCGATATCTTTACTTTCATCAAATTCTTGAGGATTTTGATTTTTACTGATTTCAGTTGTAGAAACTTCAGCTAACATATTCAAAACTAATTCTGTATTAGTCATGTTGTCTCTTAAACTTTCTTTTTTAAGGTTTTTATGTTCTTTATACTCTTTAGTGTTCATTCCAGACCAAGCTTCAGTTAACTCATCAGTTAACAATGCATATTCCAATCCTTCCTCAACTCCTGCCCTATCCCATTCTGCAGTTAAATCATTTCTTACTTCGATCGATTGGATTCTTTGTTTAATCCATTTTTCACTATATCCCTTTTTACGATAAGTATTAACCGCTCTTTCAATAGCTAATTCAGGATCAGCAGTTTCATCCAATCTTTCTTTACCTAATTGTGCCAGCCATTGTTTAAAAGGTTCAGCATTAGGTGAAGGAATTGACTGAATAATTCTTAATAATTGTGGAGTGTTTGCAACATCTGTTTTATAAAACTTACCATCTGATGATTTCATTTTCATTTGTATAGGATTTTCATATACTCCATTACCTTCATTTTTTAGTTTTTTCTTTAGTTCAGACCAATATCTGTTTGGATTTTTACTATGAGTCAAAACTAAAATAACATCAATAATTGAAAACCAATAATCTTCTATTTCTGAATCCCATTTAGTTCTAATTTTCTCATTGTTGAATAATTTAATTCCCTTTCCGTTCATTTTATATTCCTCACTTTTCAAAAACTTTAATTAATAATATTTCAATCAACAAATAATTTAAAGTTTACTATTGTTTAATTAAAAATTAAAATTTAAGAAATATGTTTAAATAAAATAAAAATAATAAAACAATTTTACAAAATAAAATCAATTTTGCATTATAACATCAATATTGTTTTAAAAAAATAAAAGATTTCGTAGATATAAATTATTTAAAACTATAATATAAAAGTCTAATTTATATCAAATATGAAAAAATGAACGTATATTAAATAATTATTAAAAAATATAATCTTAAATAAAATTTATAATCATTTTAGAATGTAATATAAGAGGAATTAATGTTAAAAATTTTTCCATAGTATTCTATAAAAAAATTAAATAATTTTTAAAATAACTAAAAAATAATAAACTAAAATCAAAAAAAAGTTATATAAATTATATGAATTTTATTCAATGAATTATTTAATAAATAGATAATAATTTAATATAATTTAAAATAGATTTAGTTTATATCAATAAATTGAAATATATGTAAAATAATTTCAGATATTCGATATTTTCGAACAACTGAATAAATTTTAAAAATAAAAATAGTCAAATATAAATTCGTTATATTACTGTATAGAGAAATAAAAAATAGTTAATATATAATTTATAAAAAAGTATTAAGAAGATTACATTAATCTTCTAGTATCAACGACTTCAACGCTAGCTACATCGTCTAAGCCACTAACAGCTTCTTCAGTAGCTTCAGTTCCACCTTCACCATCTTCAATGATGAACATTACATTTAATGCAGTTAATCCAAATGCAATAGGTTCTTCTTCAATTTTATGAAATTCTGCATCATCAGGCATTGATTCTTGAATAGCTGCTTTTAAAGCTTCTAAGTCTACTTCAGGACTTTCTGGCATAACTTTCATAGTTGCTACAACTTCACTCATTTTAAATCCTCCATAATTATGGTCCTTCAAATCCACATTTACATTTGTAAGGATGGCCAAAAGTACGGCATTTGTCACATCTAGCTATTAATTCCCCACAAACAGGACAATGAAATTCAACAAAAGGTCCAGTTAATGGGATTTCTTGTTTACATGAAATACAATCAACTTCTTTCATCTAATCACCTATTATTCTTGTGTAATCGAAATTGTAATCATTTATATTATCATCAATAAGAGATAAAACCCTTTCAGGATACATTCCATTTACAACATAACAATTAGTCCCGAATTCTAATAAAAGAGAAGGCAACATTAAGTCAATTGATGATTCTTTAAAAGTTAGTAGTTCATTTGCATCAATTTCACTTATGAATTTAGAACCTTCTTCTTTAGGTTCTCGGGTATATATACCATTTACATTTGTTACTATTAAAAGGTTTGCATTTATAAGATGTGAAATATAAGCAGCTATTGAATCTGAAGTAACATCCCATGAACATTCAAAAGGATCTTCTTGTTTTAAAATTTCAGAAGTTATTAAAATTGGAACTTTTCCACTAGAATTAATTTTTTCAGCTTCAGGAATTGTATAAGCAATTTCAGAGTTTTCAACTTTATCACAAACTAATTTAGCTATGATGCCCATACAATCAATAGCTGTATTATGAGAAGTTTCATCAGAAAAATGTAAATTCTTATCGTATTTCCTAATTAAATTTGCAAATTCCCCTCCCCCAAGTATAACTAAAGAATCTGTTTGGTTTAATTGTTTGACCAATTCAATTGCATAGTCAGGAAATAAGCTTCCCCCTATTTTTATAACATTTTTAATGATAATTACACCACCATTCTAATAACAATAAAAACAACAAAAATCGAAATTAAAATTATCATAATTCCATGGATATGAACACTACGATTTTTTCTTGTTAAAAGATAAATTCCATCAATAATAGCTATTAAAGGTGAAATAAAAGAAAAAATATAACCTAAAACAATAGCTAGTTTATGAGATTCTAAATTTACATATCTTCCACAGTAAGGACAGCTATTCATTGTAGGAGGTATTGGATGATTACAATAAACACATTTTTGAATTAAAGAATCTTTATCATTGCTTAAAAAAGCACCACAATTAATACAAAAATTTACATCCTCCAATTCTTGTTTTGTTCCACATTTCGGACAAATTTTTTTCATTTATCTTCACCTTATTTTAATTAAAATAGTGATTAATTAAATAAAAGAAAATTATAAAAGTTTTAAATCACCAGTGATTTTATCAATTATTTCATCTTCATCAGGTCCTAAACCCAAAACTGTAGTAGTTGAGGAAGGTAATTGCGTTCTTCCAGCATCAACAACTAAAAAATAAGGAACTTTATTTTCAATAGCTTTCTGTTTAAGCTCTAATAATTCCTCTAAAGAATTGACTTTACAAACTACCTTTGCATAAGCAGTATCTTCCCATATTTTAATCTTTTTAGGGTCTGCATTTTTATATGCACCTACAGAACCATGACAACATTGGGCAGCTATTTTCCCTTTACCCATTTTCAAATCATTTCTTACAACCATTACTTGTTTCATACTAATAACTATAAATCATTATCTAATAAATTTTACTCAAGAGAAAAAGCAAGATTTATTTTAGTCTGTAAAATTGTTTTCAACTTGAAATTTGAAAACAACTATATATTTATAGGAAAAAATATAGTAGTATATTTATTATAATTATAAGGAGATAAGATGAGTCGGATTTCTATACTTGATAAAGACAAATGCCAACCTAAAAAATGTGATTATGTCTGTATTAATTATTGTCCTGGAGTAAGAATGGATGAAGATACAATAATTATCGATGAAGACAGTAAAAAACCTTTAATTTCTGAACAATTATGTGAAGGATGCGGTATTTGTACTAACAGATGCCCTTTCGATGCTATTTCTATTATTAATTTACCGGAAGCTATTGGAGAACCAATTCATAGATTTGGTCAAAATCAATTTGAATTATTCGGCCTTCCAAATTTAGCTGAAGGAAGCGTATTAGGATTACTTGGTCAAAATGGTATTGGAAAAAGTACAATAATGAGAATACTATCAGGAGAACTAATTCCAAACTTAGGAGACTATGAAAACACTCCTGAAAATTGGGATGAAGTTATTGATTATTACAAAGGTTCTGCACTTCAAAATTACTTTAAAAATCTTTCAGAAGGAAAAATTAAAACTGTAATGAAACCTCAAATGGTAGATCAACTTCCTAAAGTAGTTAAAGGAAAAGTACGAGATTTACTTACAAATGTGGATGAAAGAGATAAATTTGATTATGTCTGTAAAGAACTGGATTTAGAGAATGTCTTAGATAGGAATATGGAAAATCTTTCTGGAGGAGAACTTCAAAGAGTAGCTATAGCTGCAACAGTTCTAAGGGAAGGAGACTTCTATTACTTTGACGAACCAACATCATGGTTAGATGTATCTCAAAGACTTAATGCTGTAAAAGTAATAAGATCTCTTGCAGAAGATGGAAAATCAGTTCTTGTAATTGAACATGATTTAGCTACATTAGATGCATTATCAGATAATATTCATATATTATATGGTGAACCTGGAGGATATGGGGTAGTATCTGGTAGAAAGGGAGTAAGACTTGGAATTAATGCATATATCAATGGATTTTTAAATGAAGAAAATGTTAGAATCAGGAAAAATCCAATTGAATTTACAATAAGACCTCCAACTGAAGAAGATGAAGGAGAAACTTTAGCTAGCTATACAGATTTATCTAAAGACTTTGAAGGATTTGGACTTACTGCAGATGCCGGTGAAATCTATCACGATGAAATTGTAACTGCATTTGGATCAAATGGTATTGGAAAAACCACATTCGCTAAAATGCTTGCAGGAGTAAGTGACCCAACAACTGGAGAAGTAGATGAAGAAGTTGTAATAGCTTATAAACCACAATATCTAGTTTCAAACTTTGATGGAACTGTTCAAGACTTTTTATATATGAATGCTCCCAGTTTCGGCTCTAAAATTTTTCAAAGCGAAATAATGAATCCATTTAAATTAGATGATTTACTTGAAAAAGAAGTTAAAAACTTATCTGGAGGAGAACTTCAAAGATTAGCTATTGCTGCAACACTTTCCAAAGATGCTGAAATTTATCTTTTTGATGAACCAACTGCATTTTTAGATGTGGAACAAAGATTAGTAGCTGGAAGAGTTATTAGAAAAATAGTAGAAAGTAGAAATGCAGCATCTTTAATTGTAGATCACGATATTGTCTTCATTGACTACATTTCTGATAGAGCTATGGTATTTGATGGAACACCAGGTTTAAACGGTCATGCTTCAAAACCAACTGATTTAAGAACCTCAATGAATAAATTCCTAGGCAATTTAAATGTTACCTTTAGAAGAGATAAGGAAACTAAAAGACCAAGAGTTAACAAATTAGATAGCTATCTTGATCGTGAACAAAAAGAATTAGGAGAATATTATTATTTATCTGATTGAATAATAATATTCCTACAATAAAGAATTAACCAAATAACTTTGCAAATGCTCTTTCAAAAAAATAAAAAACTAATAAAATAAATAGTAATAATAAATATAAAACTGAATGGATGTGATATAATGAGATTCCAACAAGAAAAATTTAAAGATGTTTTACATTATATTATATCAAAATGTGGAAACAAAAAAAATGTAGGTAAAACAGTAATATATAAACTATTATATTTCTCAGATTTCAATTTTTTTGAATTATATGAACATTCTTTAACAAATGAAGATTATAGGAAACTTCCCTATGGCCCTGCACCCATTCATTTTGATATTTGTATAAAAGAATTAGAAAATGAAAATAGAATAAAGGTGGAAACTCAAGAAGGTTATTTTAATAAACCTATGTTTAAATATAATTCTTTAAAAAAACCTAAAAACGTTTTAGAACCGAAAGAATTAGATGTTATTAATGATGTGATTTCTAAATTAAGTAAAATGAATGCAAATCAAATTAGTGAATATTCACATGGAGACATGCCTTGGAGAGCCACTGAAGAAATGGACATTATAGATTATGCATATGTATTTTATAGAGATCCTAAATATAGAGTGAGATCATATGAGTCAGATTGATACTGATTACCACAAGAAATTTCTTAAAGAAAAAAGAAAATTAGCTCGAAAATGTCCTTCAATTGATGATGATTTCAAAAAATTTGAAAATGCTCTTAAAACAGATATTACATATAACAATTATGTAGTTCCTACGAATAACGATAAATATTTTCAAATAGCCGGTCTAAATGAAAATGTAATCCTTCCTGCATTTGTTTCCAAATGGTTTTACTGTGAAAAAATAAATAAAGGTGCAAATTCAGGTTTTAGAATTACCTTTATTTATGATCCTTCAATTAATTTAATATATTTCATTCAATTTTATCACAAATCTAAAGTAGAAATTGAAGATAAAGAAAGAATAAACAAATTATTCAAATAATTTAAAAAATTAAAAAATATCTTAATTTATTAGAATATAAATTTTAAGTTTTTAATTTTTTTAATTCGTTTAAAATAACTTCTTTTAATTTTTCAACTGCAAGTTCACCTTCTTCATCTAATCTTGCAGAATCATTAGGATTTAAATTAAATTTCTCAACAATTTTCTCTGCATTAATATTTTTTGCAACATCAATTCCTTTTTCTTTTAGAATCTCGCCAACACAGTCATCACTACAACCAGTAATAGAAACCACAGTTGCGTCTTTTAAAATAGGTGCACATTCATTAGGTTGAGCAGAATATTCTGTAATACAAGCTGCAACCACATCATCTTCATCCAATGCAAGTTCAATAGTAGCTACTCTTACAACTAATCCTAATGGACTTAAACCACTGCAAGATACTAAAGCTATTTTATTTTCAGGAATTTCTTTTTCAGTCATAATTTTGCCTTCCTCTTATCATATTTTTCTTTTATTTTATTATAACCTTTTTTATAAAAAGGACATACAAGTAAACAAGTACAACAACCTTCCCTATGTGCTGTACAAACTTTACTTAATACTTTTTCATTCTCATCATAAGCATTTTTAGGACATTTTCTAATACATTTTCCACAAGTTTCACAAAATTCCAATACCCAATCCATATCATTCTCTTTTTTAAATGGAAGATTTTCAATTGAAGTAGCTATTGGAAAAAAACAAATATTTAAGCCTTCTCTAAATAAACACATGTTACTTCTTAAAAGACCGCAATCATTTGATTGAGTAGCTATTGCTCTTAAACTAACCTCATCATGTAAAGGATTTATTAAGTCTGCTTTAAATCCTTCACTTCTGAGATAATCAATTAATTTAAAAACATCTTTTCCTATTTCTTGAAATTCTTCGTCTAATGCAATAGCTTTTTCTTTTGAAGGCTCATCAGTTAAAAAACCATCTGCCATGAAAAATTTAACAATTATTACATTATCATAAACAATATTCCATTCTTTTTTAAACTCATCAGATAGCTTAGCGTAACTAAATCCACAAAATCCCATTTCAGTTCCTAATTGCTTGAAATATTCTAACTGTTTATCTGAAATTTTTGTTAAGGGATTTTTAGGATTATCTAGGGTATACAAATCTGGAATAGGTTTATGATATTGAAATCTCATTTTATCTTAATTCTTTCTTAATGCTTCAACAGCTTTTGGAAATTCTTTACAGAATAATTCAACTTCTTCGGTTGGTATTGAAAAACTTACACGTAAATATCTATCACCAAATAATTTACTAGTATATTCTCCCTCTCTAGTAAATATTTTACGTTCAATTAAATATTCGGATAATTCTTTAGGATTAATTCCTGTTTCGGTTAAATCAATTGCCATCATATTTGCATCAACTGGGAAAACTGGTAAAAATACTCCATCTACATTGTCAACAGTTTCTTTGATTAATTCTTGATTTCTAGCTGTAGTCTCTTTAATTTCGCCAATCCAACTATCTTTAGATTTTAAACCAGCTATTGCTCCTTGTTGAGCTATTATATTTACTCCTAAATCATTAATTACAACATTTTTAATCCTATCAATAATTGTTGGAGTGGAAATAACCGCACCAATTCTTATACCAGCCATTCCAAATATTTTTGAAAAACTATAAATTGTTAATGTGTTTTCTGGAGCATAATCAGCTGCTAAATAATGTTCTCTTGCAAAATCTTTGTAAGTTACATCGTGAAGTAAATAAATATCATTTTCAATAGCTATTTCTGCAAACTCTTTAATTTCTTCTTCAGTGTAAGAAGTTCCAAGTGGATTTAATGGATCAATTAAAACTATCATTTTAGTATTTTCATTCATGTTTTCTCTTACAAGTTCAGGAGTTAATTTATAATTATTTTCTTCACTATAGATGGGAACATAAATTACTTCGTCTGCAAATCTTTCTGCGAATGTTCCAATAATCAAATAACCAGGATCACAAGTAATAACATTATCAGTTGGCTCTAATAAAGCATTCATAGATAAGTATAATGATTCAGTTGCACCAGCCGTTAAAAAAACTTCCAAATCTTTATTTTCTAAACCTAAATCTTTTAAGATTAATTCTTTTAACTCAGAAAATCCTTCTGGTGGTGGGTATTTACAATATTCCTTTTGCATCACACAACTAGCCATTGCATCAGCTATTATATCTCCATGCAAATGATTTGTATTCTGTCCCATCCAAACCATGTCTTTATCCATAAAGACATCCTCGAAAAAATCATTAGCACTGTCATAGCCTTTCGGAGGTATCCTTTCAATTTTTTCATATTTTTTTACAGGTTCCTCACTCTTATTTTTATTGTTAAACATTCTATCACATTCTTAAACATTCCATAATATCCAATGATAATTATTTGCAATTGATTACTAATAAAATTAGCTAAATAATACTTTTAAATTATTAAATAATACCTTTAGACGTAATTTTAAAGGTAGTTGTCTTTCCTTCTGCCATGCTTTTATGTCTTCTTAAAGTGGCTTTTCTTTCATGAAGATTATCTGTTTTTTCTAATTGTAAAATAATTTTACTCCAATATTGTAATATAGTTCCGCCCACTGCTTTAATGTTTTCATTACCTTCTTCATCAAAGGCATTATAAATTTGATTAGTTAAAACAACTGCAATATTAAAATCCCTAGCTATCTTAGTAAGGATACCCATTTGTTTTCCTAATTCTTTGTTTAGTTTAGAGGATTTCATGTCATCTACCCTATAAAGAGCTACAGCAGAATCTAAAATTAATAAGTCAACATCTTCATGATTGTTATTAAGCCAAATTTCAATTGCTCTTAAATTATCATTTTGTTCTGTAAAATTAGTAGGTTCTAAAACCATAATATTATTAGCTATTTTAGAAAAATCAAATCTAGAAATTTGTTTAATTCTATCAATAGAAATTCCACCTTCAGTATCAATATAAACAACTTTTTTACCATTTTTTGCTACATTGACAGCTAATGATAAAGCAACATTAGTTTTACCGGAACTTGGAGGTCCGAAAATTTGAGTGATTGTTCCTTTTTCTACACCTCCTCCTAAAAGTTCATCGAGAGCAGAATTTGTAGGAATTTTAAAATTACCATCTAAATTAGCTAATGTTTTCATAACTATAATTTATTTTTGTGATATAAATAGATTAACGTTCAAAATAAATTAATTCTTTAGTGCTTAAATCTATTATTGTAGAAGGATGAGATTGTTTAAGAGTACCGACATCAATAACTAAATCAACTTCTCCATTAAGCTGATTTATTATATCTTCAATAGATTGATGAACTTCCAAACCTGCTAAATTAGCGCTGGTAGTTGTAATGGGAAAAATCTTTGCTAGATTTCTTGCAATATTATTATCAGGAATTCTAACTCCCACTTGCCGTAATCCGCCTGTGACCGTTCTAGAAACAACAGATTTTTTATTTAAAATAAGAGTATAAGGACCTGGAAGATATTTATTAATGTTTTCTCGTTCATAACTCCCAATTTTAGCTATAATTTCAATATCTTCCAAATTTTGAACAAGAATAGATAGAGGTTTTGTAAGAATTCTTTTTTTTAATTCGAAAACTTTTTTTACAGCTTTTTTATTGAAAATATTAGCTCCTAATCCATAAACAGTATCAGTGGGATAAAGAACCACTCCACCATTGGCCATTACTTCAATAGCTTCATTAATGATAGATTCATCAATTTTTTCAAGATTAGTTTTTAATATTTTCATAAAAATTATATATGAATAAATTCTTTATATATAGTTATGCTTGAAAGTCTAAGACCCTTTTTAACAAAAATACTAAATCCAATAGCTAAAAGAATAAATATAAATCCAAATATCGTAACTTTAATATCTCCATTTATAGCTCTACTTGCATGTTACGGGTTTAGTGAAAAAATGTTAATTTTAGCAACAATAGCTATTCTATTTAGTGGGTTTTTAGATGTAGTAGATGGAGCTGTAGCAAGATTTCATAATCGTTCATCAAAATTTGGAGCTTTTCTTGACTCAACAATAGATAGAATTTCCGATGGAATAATTTATATTGGAATAATCTTTGGAGGATATTGTGATTGGTTTATTGGTGTTCTTTTAATTCATTCAGCTATTACAATAAGTTATGTAAAAGCAAGAGCAGAATCACAAGGAGTTGAATGTAATGTTGGAATAGCTGAACGTGCTGTTCGTATGATTATAATTATGGCTGGAGCTATTGTAGGATATTTAACCCAACCAATTTACTTTACATATATATTAATATTCTTAGTAATAATTTCATACTTTACAGTTCTTCAAAGAGTTTATCATGTATGGAGAGTGCTTAAATGAGTAATTTAGAAAGTCCTGAGAAAATTAAAATTGATATTGAAAAGTTAGAGAGAAATTTAAATCAAGTGGAAAATATCGACTTTGAAGGATGTGAAAAAGAAGTTTACGATAGAGCTGTAGATTACATGAATGATTCAAAATATTACCTAGAAAAAGAAGATTTTAGAACTGCTTTTGGCTGTATTGAATATAGCCATGGTCTTTTAGATGCTTTGAGAATGATTCATGGTTTAATTTAAAAAATAAAAAGATTAGTGAAGTTTAATTTCACTATCTAATAAAGAATCATCTGTATTATGAACAATTTTTCCATCTAAAACTTCAATAACCCTATCAGCTAATCTTGCAACATCCATATCATGAGTAACCATTATTAAAGTTACATTTTCTTCTTTATGAAGTTTATTTAACTGTTTTAGAATCTTATTACTGGTTTTAGAATCTAGTGAACCTGTTGGTTCATCAGCTAATATTATTGATGGTTCATTAGCTAATGCTCTTGCAATAGCTACTCTTTGTCTTTCACCACCAGATAGCTGATTTGGCATTTTATCAGCCTTTTCTTTTAACCCTACAATATCCAATAAATGTAGTGCTCTTTCAGTCATTTGATTATTGGACCATTTTTTAGTAAACATTGGAATTTTAATATTTTCAATAACAGAAATATTAGGAATTAAATTATGAAGCTGGAAGACAAAACCAATTTTATCTCCTCTAAACTCGTTTAATTTTTTATTTTCCAAAAGATTATAACCAGCTACTTCAATTGAACCGCTGTCTGGCAAATCTAGTGCACCAAGCATATTTAATAAAGTAGATTTTCCAGAACCTGAAGGACCAATTATTGAAACGAATTCTCCCTCATCAATAGATAAATCAATTCCATTTAAAGCTTTAATTTGGCCATTTTCATAGCTTTTTTTCAAATCTTTAATTTCTACTGCTTTAGTCATAAAAATCACTACTCGTATCTTAATGCTTCAGTTGGTGGAAGTTTAATTGCTTTAACAGCTGGATAAATTCCACCAATAATTCCTACAATTAGAGCTATAATAAATGCTTCTGCAAAGGTTTCAATACTGAAAATAGGGCTCATTCCACCTAAGAAACCTATTTGCGTAAGTAATTCAACAGCTAGAACTCCACAAATAGATCCTACAATAGCTGCCACTATTGTTATTACAATAGATTCTCCAACAATCATTAGCAATATTCTCTTATCAGACCATCCAACTGCTTTTAAAACACCTATTTCACGAGTTCTTTCAAAAACAGACATTAACATTGTATTGATAATTCCTATACCACCAATAATAATAGCTAGTATTGAAATTCCCCATGTAGCTCCATTAATCATGTCAATCATGTTCTGAGCCATTGATAAATCTGAAAGTGAGGCAATGACTGTTAAATTATCACTATATCTATTTTCAATGGTATCTCCAACTTGATCTGCATCAGCATCCGTATCTACTTTAACAAAGACAGAAGTTAAATTTCCTTCCCCATCTAACAATTCTTGGGCATTGTCTAAACTCATAAAAGTACTCATATCCTGATTAGAGTTTCCTGATTCAAAAATACCAACAACTTCATAAGTTTCATTTCCAAAGTCTTGAGTATCCCCAACTTTAATATCATTACTATCTGCAGATACTTTACCAACAATAATCTCTTTAGCGTTATCGGATGAAAATACCCTTCCTTCTTTAATATTTAACTCAGCAAACTTCAAATCACTAGGATTAATTCCAACAATAGATACCATTGGCCGATCGGTTGTCGTAATCATTCCTGAATACACACCAACAGCTTCCGATACACCAGGTACAGATTTAATTGTATCCACCCAACTTTCATTAATAGCCGATGTACCAAAACTTGTGGATTGAGCAGAGGAAGATTCAGAACCAGTAACAGTAATATCAGTCCCACCAGCGTGGAGAGTATCTTCCGCACTGGAAATTAATCCATCAGTAATACCTCCCAACGCCACGATAGTAGCTATACCTATGCCAATACCGATAATAGCTAGAACCGCTCTGCTTTTATTTCTAAACGGATTTTTAATAATTAACGATAAAAATGACATGGATTATATTAAAGTAACAATAATATATAATATTAACTAAGAAAGAATTATTAAAATCTAAATAAATCAACATTATTAAACAACCAACGTAAGAAATTAAGAAAAAGTTTAAAAATACATATTAATACTGTTTTTTTTAATTATGGTATCTTCTTTTATATGTTATATAACTAAATCATCTTTTGTTTCTCTATTCTGTAAAAATAGCTATTTAAAATATAAACTATTTCTTTAAAATATTTCTTTCTAAATTTCATTAAGTACAATCTTAAAAAGCCTAAGCATTTTTAATAGTATTTTTAAGCCTTGTTTAATTATTTTTAGTTAATTTTAATTTTTTAAAATAAAGGCAATTTTATTGTTTAAAATAAATATTGGAGTGTAATATTAGTTTATTTTATATATTAAGAGTTTTAAATTATTTTTTACTGGATTCAGTTTATGGCTAGCTAATAAAATGAAA
>CAYPCR010000015.1:0-50176 GCA_964409285.1 uncultured Methanobrevibacter sp.
TCATCGATGTGAAATTTCAAATGTAAAAAATATGAGGTTTGCAACAAAGCTTATATAATAGAAAATTTTAATAATAAACTGTTGATTGAAAAAATAAATTATTTTTATTGATGATTTATATGGAATGTAAAAATAACTTTTTTGAAAAAGAAGGCATTCCTTTCAGTATTTATTTATCAATTATTCATAGACAATATCGTATTTTTTTAAATAATGCATTAGAAAAAGAAGGTATTAATGCAGCTCAAGTTCCTATATTAAATTACTTATTAAAACACGAATGTGCTTGTCAAGATGAAATGGCCAATGCATATAGAATTGATAAAGGAAGTATTGCAAGATCTGTACGGAAATTAGAATTAATGGATTTGATTTATAAAGAAATCGATCCTAATAACCGTAGAAAACACAACTTATACTTAACAGAAGCAGGACAGGAACTTGCAGAAAAAATTTGGAGAATTGATAAAGAATGGGAGGAAAAATTCTATTCAAAATTAGATATGAATAAAAAAGAAATGGAAGAAGTTATTAAAAAAATGACTTTAACTGCAATCAATATTAGTGAAGAAACGGAGGATAATAACTTATGAGTGAAACTGTGCAAAAAGAAACACATGCAAATATTGAACTTATTAAAGGGGAACCTAAAAAAGCTATTAGAAAATTAGCCGCTCCGATGATTCTTTCAATGTTTTTAATTATGGTTTATAACCTTGCAGACAGTGTATGGGTATCTGGACTGGGTGCAGATGCATTAGCTGCATTAGGTTTTGTAACACCATTATTTATGATTGTAATCGGTCTTGGAAATGGTATTGGAGCTGGAGCAAACTCATTAATTGCAAGAGCAATTGGTGCAGAGAACAAACCAATAGCTAATAATGCTGCTCTTCATTCAGTAGTGTTATCAGTGATTATTAGTATAATCTGTCCAATTATTGTTATTCCACTTTTACCTCAAATTGTAACAATTATGGGTGGAGCAAGTACTATGAGCTATGCACTAGCTTATGGAAACGTTGTATTTGGACTTATGATTGTATTTATTTTTTCATCTGTCTTTTCAGCTATTCTAAGATCTGAAGGAGATGTAAATAGAGCAACATTAGCTATGGTAGTAACAGCTATTTTAAATATCGTTCTTGACCCAATCTTTATTTATTACTTTGGATGGGGAATAGGAGGAGCAGCTTGGGCAACAATCGTGTCTGCTCTTATTTCTTGTATTGTAATGGCTTACTGGATGTGGGTAAAAAGAGATACATATATGGATTTAAACCCATCAGAATTTAATGCGAGTAAACCTGTCACAATAGATATTTTAAAAGTAGCTATTCCATCAACTTTTGAACAATTAATTGTTTCTCTTTTAGTAATGTCAATAAACGCAATGCTTACAATAGTTGCAACAGCTACAATGGTAGCTATCTACACTGCAGGAATGAGAATTGTGCAAATGGCAATGATTCCATTAATGGGATTCGGAACAGCACTTTTAACAGTAGCTGGAGCTGGTTATGGTGCTCGTAACTACGAAAAAATGAAAATAAGTTTTGATTATACAGTAAAATTAGGATTAATCATTTCAATTTTATTAGCTGTATTAATCATAGTATTCTCACCACAATTAGCATTACTATTTTCCTACTCTGCAGAAACTGCTTATCTAACTGGACAAATAGCTGATGTATTAAAAATATTAGCATTATTTTTAGTATTTATGTCCTTTGGAGTTGCAGGATCTTGTATGTTCCAAGGTGTTGGAAGAGGAACTACTTCCCTTATTATTACTATAATAAGATCACTTGTTGGAGAAGTTGTATTTGCATATCTCTTTGGTTTTGTACTTAACTTTGGAGCTTATGGTATCTTCTTCGGTTTAGTAGTTGGAAGTTTCTGTGGATGTATGATTGGTTATGGATGGGCTAGACTTTATCTTAGAGAACTCAAAAAAGTTTTCAAAAAACCTGTTCAATCTTAAACCCTTTTTTCTTTTTTTAAAATTTACAGTGTTATCACCTATTAAATTATGTAACCCATTTACAATCTCTTAATTGTGGAAATTTTAAATATTATTGAAACTAAAAATAATAAAATAGGTGAATACATGAAAATTGTTGTTGCAATCGGAGGATCAATCCTATTAAAAGAGTATGATTGTGAAAAATTTCAAGAATATAGTGAAATTTTAAAATCATTATCCAATGATCATGAACTATTTGTAGTTGTGGGTGGTGGAAAACCTGCAAGAGATTATATTAGTGTTGTACGAGACTTAGGAGCTGGAGAAGCTCAATGTGATGACATCGGTATAGAAGTTACTAGAGTTAATGCCAAACTTCTATTAACCGCACTTGGAGATGCAGCTTACCCAAAAATACCTCATAATTTCCAGGAAGCTCAAGAATATTCTGCAAGTGGAAAAATAATTGTTATGGGAGGAACAGAACCTGCCCACAGTACTGATGCTGTTTCTGCAATACTTGCTGAATTTATACAAGCAGATAAACTTATCAATTTAACATCAGTAGATGGAATGTATACTAAAGACCCTAATAAACACGATGATGCTGAATTAATTGAAGAAATAACTGCAACAGAAATGATGGAATTTATAAGTGGGAAGGATACCAAAGCAGGAACCTATGAATTCTTTGATATGACTGCAATCCAAATGATTAAAAGATCATCACTTGAAACCGTAATAGCTAATGGATACAATCCTGATAATCTTATTAAAGCTGTTAAAGGGGAAAAAGTTGGAACTAAAGTTATAAGTGAATAATCGGTGATGTTTTTGATTGATATCGGGCTTAACTTAATGCATTCTTCATTTAAAAAGGATAGAAAGGAAATAATTGAAGAAGCTAAAAAAGTAGGTGTGGATAAATCTATTATTACAGGAACTAATGTTAATTCTAGTAAAATAGCTGCAGATTTTGCATCTAAATATCCAGACACATTATATTCAACTGCAGGAGTTCATCCTCATGATGCAAAAACTTGTGATGATAAAACTCTTGAACAGTTAAGAAAAATAGCTGAAAATCCTTCAGTTGTAGCTATTGGGGAATGTGGGCTTGATTATAATAGAGACTTTTCTCCAAGGGATGTTCAAAGAGAATGGTTTGAAAAACAAGTAGAACTTGCAGAAGAATTAAATATGCCTCTATTTTTACATGAAAGAGAAGCTCATGAAGATTTATACAAAATTTTAGAATATCATCCTGAAATAGCTAAAAAGGCTGTTGTTCATTGTTTTACTGGAACTCTGAAGGAAGCTCAAAATTATATTGATTTAGGATGTTACATAGGCATTACAGGATGGATTTGTGATATGAAAAGAGGAAAATCACTTCAAGAAGCTGTAAGTGTTATTCCATCTGATAAATTAATGATTGAAACCGATGCTCCTTTTTTAATACCTAAAAATTTTGATAAAAAACCTAAAAAAAATAGAAACGAACCAAAATATTTACCTCACATCTTAAAGACAATTGCTTATTATAAAGATGAAGATTGTGAAACTTTAAAAAAAGAAGTTACAAAAACAACTGAAAAATTTTTTAATATATAAATAAATAAAATATAAAATGGTGAAAAAATGGCTGTAGAACCACATAAACATTGTCCAATTTGCGGAACTCCAATACCTTTAGATGAATTAGTTTGCTCTCCAGACTGTCAAAAAGTTTGGGATGCAAGAATAAACCAACAAAAGAAAAGTAGATATGCTTTACTTGGTATAATTGTAGTATTTATCATAGTATGGGCAATTATGATGTTCATGAAATAAAGTGATTATATGTTACTATCCTCAACTGATACAATAGAAAATAAAAAAATTATAGAATATAAAGGAATTGTAACTGGAGAATCTTTAATTGGTTCCAATGTTTATAAAGATTTATTTTCTGGAGTTCGTGATGTTGTTGGTGGAAGAACATCAAAATATGAAGAAGAAATTGAAAAAGCACGTGAAATAGCCTTAACTAGTATGAAAGAAAAGGCCGAATATTTAAATGCTAATGGAATTATTGGTGTTCATATTTCCTATGATAATTTAGGAGGAACTATGGGAAACACTATTTTAGTTAGTGGCTATGGAACAGCTGTAAAATTAGAGTAAAATGAATATAAACAAAAAGAAAGTTGAAAAAACAAGTAAAGCTGCTTTATGTATTATCATAGGTACAATAGCAGGATGCTTTACTTATTATCTATTTTTATTATTTCATATTGATATTTTTGGGTGGAATTTAGGCCTTATTTTTGCTCCATTAGTTGCGGGATATGTGGAAACTGAACTTGCATTAAAACTTTTAAATGAAAGTATTGGAGCTATTAGTGCATTTATACTATTTATTATTACAGTGGTATGGGGATTTATAATAGCTAATCCTACATTAGGTTTTAATTTAATTACATTTGGATCAATAATAGTTATTCTTCAAGCAGCACTACCAACATTAATTAATTATATTCTACTTGTTGGAGTAGTAAGTATTTTATCTTATTTTACTGGATTTTTTAAAAAAATTACAGATTATTGTTATTATCATCTAAAAAGTTTCTATTATAAATATTTTCTAAAAAAACCTATGATTATTGAAACTAAAGTTAAAACAAAATATGACGAAAAAACAAGATTCATGGAAATAAATAATTTAGAATTTAAATTCATAACAGCTGGAACTGCACTTAATCTAGAAATTGAGGAATATTTAGGACTATTTGTAGGAAGAGCAACTGTAGAGAAAAAAACTAAAATAATCACAGATAACCGCGTTGAAGAAGAAAAGGATCTTTTAAACAAATTAAAAGATGGAAAATACCATGCTCTTTTAAATCTCTATGAAGCTATTAGAAAAGAGAATGGTAATGGTGTGATTGATTTAGTAATTGAATATGATTTAGTAGATTTTAGTAAAGGAGAATTTCAAATTAATGCTCATGGAACTGGTGTTAAATTAAAAAAATAAGATTTTAGTACCATGTGATAATAGTTATAAATAATAAAGCTACTAAAAATCCTATAGCAAAAATTATATAGATTTTATCGATTTTTTTAACTTCACTACTCCTATTATTAAAATTCAGACATAATGGTAGAAGTGCAAATAGTGGTACAAAGTATCTACTCTGAACACCTAAAATATTACTTAAATTTCCTACTGGGGTCCAAGTGAGTAAAAATACGAAATATGTTCCAATAAATATAATACAAACAACAGCAAATACTCCAATTCTAGATAAATTTGAAATTTTATTTTTATAAGGATATAATAGGAATAAAGCTCCTAAAAACAATGGATAAATACCATTGATAAATGAAGATCCAAATCTATAATCTAAAAATGAAAAACTAAATAAATCTAAAAATAATGAAGATAAATAATTTGGAAGTTGGAATAATAATATTAATGCTTCAGGTATGTGATTTAAAAGATAATTAAATTGTAATGTGGAGTTAGAGTTTGTATTAATGGCATAATCCAGTCTAAAAGAGTTTAAAGTGTTTGGTGAAATGAAAAATTTATAAAATACACACATGATTACAAGAAGTAAAATAAAGGATAAAATTGTATATATGTAATAATTTTTTTCAAATTTATCTTTTGGAATTAAGAATATTAATAAAAACAATGCAAAAAATGTTGGTTTACAACATCCAACTAAACAAACTAATATGAAAAATGTTAACAATTCTTTTCTAGAAATTTTAATATCTGATTTATAAAAATATAAGAAATATGCGATAATTACAAATATCAATCCATTAACTAGTACATCAACACTTGCAGAACCTGTAATAAACATTACCATAGGTGCACAAGATATAATAAATAAAGGAACTTTTAAAATAGGGGTTTTACGAATTGCAAAACTAGCTAAACAAGCATATAATAATACATTAAAAATTCTTGAAAGCCATAAAGCTCCAATAGCTGGAAGTCCCAATAGCTCAGCAATTAAAACACCAAATCCTTGAAGTAGATATCCATAAAAAGGAACATGCTGAAATGCTGATCTGTAATAAATTGAAGAATAGTCAATAGGAACTGAAGTTATTGCTGAGTTAAAAAATGTTTTACCTTCGTTTGATGCAATCTGGTTAACCAACCCAATAGTGGAAAAGCCGTTATGGGCATTGCTAAATTGTGGAAACAGATTACCTGTTGCAGTAATTACAGAGCGTGCAAAATGTTCATGTTCATCAGGTATAAGGCCAATTGGTGTGAAAATTGCTAAAAAAACTCCTGTAACTGTAATTAATATAAATGCAGTTTTATAAAGCTCATTTTCATGTAATGTATGATAATCAATTATAAAAAATCCAAAAATAGTCGCAAAAATAAAAACGATTATTTCCATTTTTGGATGGATATAATTTTCCATATTCATCATTGAAAGGAATATTACAAGAATAAAAAGGAAATATAATCCTAAATACTTCCTATTAGAGTAACTTTCATTTAAATAATTATTAATAGTTAATTTAATATTCATGATAAACTTCCTCTTCTTTTTTGAAATACTACAAACCCACCAATTATAGCTAATGTTTCAAATAAAGCAAATATTGCTTGACATCCTGAAGTATAATACTCCATCCTATCAATTGTTGGTTGGTTAATCCATGATGTAAACCATGCGATTGCAAATATTTGAACTAAAAAAGTTCCAAGAAGCATTATTTCATATAATAATAATAGATTTAGTTGCCTATCTTTAAATCTATTTTTAATTTGACTAATAAACAATGCAAAAAATCCTAAAACTGTTAATAGAACAATAATATAAGATGAATAATGATATGCGAATATATCCAACTCTGCAAAATGAATTGCACTTTTCTCAGTATTTGTTAGCTCATTATTTGTTGGAATTTCTTCATTCACAATAGACTCAGCAAAATTAACCCTATCATTAGAAACCAGCTGTGAAGATATATCCACTCCATTGTCAACTGGTTTTTGAGTTGCTCTTACATATTCATAAAACAGATTAATATTTAAACCATTAATAATAGCTGTTTTAAGTGAATAAATCTCATTTATATCCTTTCCATTTAAAGAATCTGTAATAAATATTTTATCAGACTTTTGAAGTGTGCCGTTATCTAAAGCTTGGTTTAATTCTGTATTAACTTGCTTAAAGAAATTATCTGCTTCAATTTCACTATTAAATAATCCTGCCTGTGAAAGTGAAATTCTTAAACTCCAAGCTATAATATCTCCTGCAAGATTATTTGTATATAAATCTCCTCCAGCCCATGGAGTTTTCATCCACTGATTAAACAGTTCCGGATGACTTTTAAGCGTTGGAGAAGCATTAAATGCCTTTTCAATTGTGGAAGGTGGAACTAAAATCTCAGATGTTTTGTTCTTATCATCAATTTTAAGCAAAATATGATAGAATTCGCCTAACTCCCCATCTGTTCTGGTATTAATCTTTGATATTCCAAAATAATGATTGTTAACTTGCTCATAAGCTACAGTTGTGCCTGCAAAAATTATTAAAGGAAGTAAACATACAGCTATAATCTTTACATTGTCTAAAATAGTCTTTTTATTAGATTTATATAAATTAACAATAATAACGCATAAAACAGTTATAATTAATATTGGAAGAAACATTACTCCATCTTCTTTAATATAATAATTAAAGGAAAATGCCAACCCAGAAAAAATCCCCCATATAACAGTGGTCCAATTGAAGCCTTTAAAAGTGTAGTTTAAAAATATAAATAAAGATGTTAAACATATTAATGTAGCTGGTGGCATAATTGCATGACGATAAATTCTTAATCCTGTTGCAATATCAAAGCCTATTGGTGCAAATAAAATAAAAACAAAGGATAATAAAATTGCAATTTTGTTTTTAGTTAAAAATTTGTAGATTGCATAGGCAACTAACAATGCTGATATAATCCACAATACAGATAACCAAACACTGTAAGGAATAGTTGAAAATTTAACAAAAGCTAAAAATATTGAATAAGACATGTCCTTAACAAGAGAATTGTAATTCCAGTGTGTGAAATGATCAGTTAAAATTGAATAATCAAGCATTAATAAATCATCACATTGAGCAGTGGTTACAAACCAAAGTTGAAGATTTGAACCAATATACAATCGTAATAATGAAAGAAAAATAATAATTGAAATAAAAATAGCTAATACTAAATTTTTATTCTCTTTAAACTTTATCATGCATTTTTCACCAAATCTGTTAAGTATTATTTATTGTGGAACTAATTAATAAAATCATGGGAATATGAATATTTTTTAATTTGACTTCTATAGCTTTTGATAAATTTACAAAAACCCATTCTCACTACATTACTCATAATCTAATAATATCTTTCATTGTCCTTCAAGATTCCAAAAAACTTCAACATTTAATAGAAGATGTTTTCTAGTAAAAGTTAGTTTAAGGTAAAATGCCTAACATTCTAAGTCCAATATACAAAACAATAATTGAAAATACCTGTTTCAATCTTTTTTGAGGTAATTTATGAGCTATTTTTGCTCCATAATAGGCCAATGGCATTGAAAAGATAGCTATAAAAATCAAATTTATAATGCTAATATAACCTATAGAATATGGTAAAGGATTTACGCCCCATCCAGAGATTATATAAGATGAAACTCCACCAATAGAAGTTAGGGATATAAAAATAGAGGATATTCCAATGGATTCAATCATACTATATCCGAAAAGACCTGTTAAGGCCAATATTACAAATAAACCTCCTCCAATTCCTAAAAGTCCAGACATTATTCCAATAGCTACTCCTATTACAGCACAATTAATTATTGACATGCTAATTTTAGCTTCGTTTTCTGTTTTATTTATTGTAAAGAAGTTATAAATAGCTATAAAAATCAATATTATTCCAAAAATTATTTCTAAAATATCTGTTGGAAGGAGTGATGCTATCGCTCCCCCCATAAATCCTCCAATAATTCCAAATATTCCCAGTCTGACTCCAGGTTTTATAATATTTTTTAGTGTTCTTGTATGCCTATAAGCACCACTTAATGAAGTTGGAATGATAATAGCCAAACTAGTACCTAAAGATACTAGCATAGCTATACTAATATCTACACCAATATACTCAAATAAAAACAATTGGAGTGGAACTATTATAAATCCACCACCAACACCTAATAATCCTGATGCAAAACCAGCAACTATACCAATTAAAGCAAGTCCTATTATATATTCAATAGTAAAAATAAAATCACTCCATCTTTAGTAATCTTTTTTAATTTCAACTTATAATATTTATTCATATGAAGATTAATAAAATTATTCTTGCAGGAATTCTATTAATTTTATTTTCTGCATTAATGTTTATAAGTGATATTTTCACTCCCTTTATCCGCCCTATTACTAATATTTTCTTAATGGGATCATCAAAAGGAAAGGATATTTTATTTTTCGCACTATTCGGACTATTCCTTATTCTAAGCCAGGTAATTAATATTAAAGATTGTGAATTTACAAATAAATGTTTAAAAATAGCTATTTATCTATTTACCCTACTTCTTGCAATAACATTAGTTTTAGAAATTTATTTAAGATTAACTTTAGGAATAGGAATTTTCACTATATTCGTTTCAATAAAACCTGATTTTGCAACAACAAGTCTTTTACACACTCATCTATTAAAATCAATTTTAGGAAAAGGAATCACTTTAATTTTAGGTTCACTAATTGGAAGTGGAATAAATACTGCTTCAACTTTATATAGCTATGTTGAACCTTTTGCAGCTATTTTAATAATTTTAATAACAATTACAACTATATTTTTAGTGTTATCACTTTCAAAAAGACCATATCCAACAACAATAGTCTTATGTTTTGCAGCAGCTATTACATTAATTGGATGTCTTGATGGAGGGTTGTTTGGAGTTCCTGTAATGGCAGGATTTGTACTATTAATAGCTGTTTATAGAAATGGATATTACATGAATTATTTAGTAGCTAAATATACAAATAACAATAAACTTATGGATTTTGCAAAAAAACATCAACCAGGATATAAACTTAATAAAAGCCTTAGTAATATTAGATTTATATTGAATAGAGGCCTTCCTTACTTTGTTGGATTATTTATAGTAATATTACGTTTATCTTTATGCTTTGTAGGTGCCAATACAGAATATTATGAAATTGATGTAATGAATCCAGATAATAATATTACACTAGCTGAATATCCTGTAGAAAAAATAGACCCATTAAACAATGAAACTATTTATTATATCAACAATGAAGAAAATGAACATGATTTAACCATGAATTTATCATCAACTTTAAATAATAGCTGTGATTATTATACTGTTAGTTGGAATGTATATTCTTATTTTTGAAAAGGTTTAAAAATCAAAATAATCTATATTAAATGTAATGATTCTCAGTATTATAATACCTACATATAATGAAGAAGAATATCTTCCTGTTCTTTTAGAGAGTATATTGGAACAGGATTTTGATAATTATGAAATTATCGTGGCTGATGCTAATTCAACAGATAAAACAGTTGAAATAGCTGAAAAATATGGGTGTAAGGTGGTTGAAGGTGGAATGCCTGCAGTAGGTAGAAATAATGGAGCCAAAGTAGCTACTGGAGAATACCTTTTATTTTTAGATTCTGATTTAAAACTTACAGAAGATTATTTAAGAGATGTACTCTACGAATTCAGAATGGAACGTTTAGGAATCGGAATCACACAAATGGAACCTTTATCTGAAAAAACTGAAGATAAAATACTTCATGACTTAGCTAATATGTTTATGGTTACAGTTGAAAACATAAAACCTCATGGAGCTGGTTGTTATGGAATAATAGCTAGAAGAACATTACATGAGGAATGTGGAGGGTTTGATGAAAGCCTTACCTTTGGAGAAGACACTGATTATATTGAAAGATTAGCTAAAAAAGAAAGGTTTAAAGTTTTAAGAAAACCAAAAATAGGTGTTTCAACTAGAAGATTAGAAGAAGAAGGATTATACACACTTGTAAGACAATACGGTAAAAGTACTTTAAATGATTTTCTAGGTAAAAGAACTGATGCAGCTGAACTTAATTATAATTTTGGTCATGAAAATAAAGAATCCTATAATAAAAATAATTTTGAAGAGTTAATTGATAATATTATAAAATATGATTTTAGAAATATTGATTTAGATCCTGCTAGAAAGAATTATCTTGATGAAATAGCTATAGATTCAGAGAAAATAAAAAAAGATTTTAATAAATCTAAAAAACAATTGAAAAATCAATCTTTGTTATTTAAACCAAATGTATCTAAAAGAAAACCTACAGATAAAAAAATTGTTTTTTATAATGTCTGTGGAGAGGGAATGGGACATGCAATTAGAAGTTCTGTGATATTAAATGAAATCCAAGATGATTATGAAATCCATATATTTTCAAGTGATAGAGCTTATGACTATTTAAAAGAAAAATTTGACAATGTTCATGAAATAGGTGGATTTAATACCATATATGAAGATAATAGAGTTTCAAATAAAAAGACTTTCTATAAGGCTGTTAAAGACAATCCTCAAAATTTAAAAGAGGGGTATGAACAGTTATATAAAAAAGCTCGTGAACTGAAACCAAATATAATAGTTACAGATTTTGAAATATATGGAAGTATGGTTTCAAAATTATTAAAAATTCCTTTAATCGGATTGGATAATATCCATATGATTACACAAACTAAAATTGATTATCCTCCACATCATCAAAGATCTATGCTAAAAGCAAAAACTGTTATTAAAGGATATGTAATAAGACCTAAAATTCATATTTTAACAAGCTTCTTTTATCCAAAAATAAAACCTAAAAAGAAAGCTGTTCTATATCCTCCAGTTTTAAGACCATCAATTATGGAATTAGAACCAACTAACGAAGACCATATCCTAGTTTATCAAACTAGTGATAAAAGTATAAAATTAGTAGAACAATTAAAAAATATTGATGAAAACTTTACAATTTATGGTTTTGATAAAAATAAAACTGAAGACAATCTAACCTTTAAAAAATTTAATGAAAATCAATTCTATGATGATATTGCCAGTGCAAAAGCCGTAATAGCTAATGGAGGATTTACTTTAATTAGTGAAGCAATACACCTTAAAAAACCAATTTATAGCATTCCTGCTCGAGGAAACTTTGAACAAGTGTTAAATGGATTTTACGTAGATAAATTAGGATACGGAAAATATAATGAATTTATGAACATTAATCAAATTAAAATTTTCCTAAATAACCTTTCTAAATATCAGAAAAATTTAGATAAAGTTAAAAAAACTACAAACGATGGTATTATTAAAGAATTAAAATATCGTATAGAAAAATATAGTAAATATTAAAAAAATATGTTTTAGACGTAATTATAAAGTTACGCCCATTTCAAGTTGTTCTGTTAATTCTTTGTACCTATTCCTAATAGTTACTTCAGTAACACCAGCAATATCAGCAACATCTCTTTGAGTTTTCCTCTCACCAACTAAAACAGATGCAATATATAAGGCAGCTGCAGCTACACCAGTAGGACCTTTACCAGAGGTTAATTCTTTTTCTACTGCTTTTTCAATAATTTCAATAGCTCTAGATTGAACTTCACCAGACAAACCTAATTCACTTGCAAATCTAGGAACATAATCTACAGGTGAAGTAGGTGGCAATTTAATGTTCAATTCACGAGCTAAAAATCTGTAAGTCCTTCCAATTTCTTTTTTAGTGACTCTTGAAACTTCAGCTACTTCATCTAAGGTACGTGGAACTTTACAACGTCTGCAAGCAGCATATAAAGAAGCAGCTACCACTCCTTCAATACTCCTTCCACGAATAAGCTTATTTTTAACAGCATCCCTATAGATTGTTGAAGCATCTTCTCTTACGCTTCTAGGTAAGCTTAAAGTTGAAGAATTCCTATCTAATTCAGTTAAGGCAAATGCAAGGTTACGTTCAGTAGCTCCAGAAATTCTACTTTTTCTTTGTAATTTTCTAAGCCTATACATTTGAGCTACATTGTTGACTGGAATAGCTCCTCCATGACTATCCTTATTTTTCCAATCAATCATTGTAGTAAGTCCTTTATCGTGAATTGTATAAGTTGTAGGGGCTCCCACACGAGTACGTTTATCTCTTTGTTCATGATCAAATGCTCTCCATTCAGGACCTTGATCAATAATATTTTCTTCAAGAACTAATCCACATCCTTTACATATTACTTCTGCTCTTTCGTAATCATTGATAAATTCAGTGGATCCACAATCAGGACAAACTGTTGCATTATCTTTATCATAAACATCATTTTGCATGATTTCTTTTTCTGTTTTAACATACTCACGGTTATGGTTTGAATATAATTGTGATTTTATAATAATCCCTCCAAAACAATATTTTAGCAAGTTGACTTAATAACACTCTAATTAAAATAAAAAAATAAGTGTGACGCAATTATAAAGTTACGCCCATTTCAAGTTGTTCTGTTAATTCCTTGTACCTATTCCTAATGGTTACTTCAGTAACACCAGCAATATCTGCAACATCTCTTTGAGTTTTCCTCTCACCAAGTAAAACTGAGGCTATATACAAAGCAGCCGCAGCTACACCAGTAGGACCTCTTCCAGAAGTAAGACCTTTTTCCATAGCTTTTTCAATAATTTCAATAGCTCTAGATTGAACTTCACCAGACAAACCTAATTCACTTGCAAATCTAGGAACATAATCTACAGGTGAAGTAGGTGGCAATTTAATGTTCAATTCACGAGTTAAAAATCTGTAAGTCCTTCCAACCTCTTTTTTAGTGACTCTTGAAACTTCAGCTATTTCATCTAAAGTACGAGGTACATTACAACGTCTGCAAGCAGCATATAAAGAAGCAGCCACCACTCCTTCAATACTCCTTCCACGAATAAGCTTATTATCAACAGCACTTCTATAAACAACAGAAGCAGCTTCTCTTACACTACGTGGCAAACCTAATCTAGAAGAATCTCTATCTAATTCACTTAACGCAAAAGCAAGATTACGTTCAGTAGCTCCAGAAATTCTGATTTTTCTTTGCCATTTTCTTAACCTGTACCATTGTGCTCTGTTACGAGCAGGAATATCACGACCATAGATATCCTTATTTCTCCAATCTATCATGGTACTTAAACCTTTATCGTGAATGGTATAGGTAATAGGAGCTCCAACTCTAGTACGTTTGTCCCTTTGTTCATGATCAAATGCTCTCCACTCAGGACCCATATCTACTAAATTCTCATCAATAACTAATCCACAATTTGCACATACAACTTCTGCACGTTCATAATCACTGATTAATTGTTCAGAACCACATTCAGGGCATACTGTCTGTTTATCTTTATCATAAACATCACCCTGCATAATTTGTTTTTCTGTTTTAACATGAGCATCAGGAACTTCCTTCATTTTTTGTTTCGTGGTCTTTTCCCCCTTTTTTTAGCTTTTTTATTTTTTGGTCTTGATACAAATAATTTTTCTCCATAGTTCTTTTGGATTTCATCAGTATTTGCTGAATTAAATAGTCGAATTGAAACATAAGGTTTATCTGTAGGTCCAAAAACATAATTAACTTTTCCAATTTTGTTTTTATTGCTGTCAAAAACTATTCCTCCAGCAGAAGGAGTTTTATCTGACCTTGCAATAAGTTTTCCAGAATTTGCAATATGTAAACTATTTCCTAAAAATTTCATAAAATCAAGCTTAAATAAAATATTGTATCAACAAATAGAAATATGTAGGAAATAGTATATAAAGATATCGGAACCTTTAAATATAAAAATTGATTTCTTTTAAATAATTTGCTATTTGAATCGAATAGCATCTTTTAAATCAATGAGCTCTATTAGGGAAGTGCCATTATTAATATTATCAATAATATTTAATTCAGATAATTTGATATTAAGAGCTTCAGCTATAACCTTATCAAAAACTATTTCTGGAATAACAACAACACCTGTTTCATCACCAAATAGGAAATCTCCTGACCTTATTATTTCACCATCAATTAGTAAATCAGGGTTTATTTTACCTAATCCTGCAGGTTTACCTGCATTAGAAACATAATCCAGAGCAAAAATTGGGAAATCTAAATCTAAAAGAGCATCCATATCCCTTACAGATCCATAAATAGCAACTCCTTTAATACCATGACCTTTAGCATCACGAGATGCTAATTCACCCCAAATAGCTGCATCACAATCACTAGATTTAATAAAAAGGATATTATAATCACCAGCAAAATCAATACCCATTATGCCAGTTCCCCAATCATCAGAATTGGTTTCGACAGTTGTTATTCTACCATAAACTTTATGATTGTTAATGGATTTTAATCCCTTTATAGTTCCTTTTTTTCTAAAAAGATTATTATAAGCATCAGAAAGTTGACAAGAAGAAATATTATTCAATAAATTTTTTAGATTAATAAATTTATTATAATTATTTTCTTTTAAATCTAAATCTTCAATTTTTACACCTTCAACATCAATATCTTGAGGTTTTATAATTCTATCAACATTTTCTGTATTTTTGAGTTTAGATTTAGATAATACACTATTAGACATTCTATCACCATTAATATTCATTTGTTTTTAGAATAAAAATATTTTTTTAAAATAAAATATTTTTCTAAATGATAAATAAATCTAATCATAAAAATCTACAATTTTATATATTAGGTTATCTATAAATATGAACTGAAGTATTTATCAAATAAATTATATTATTATGTTTACTTAGAGTTATTATATTATCATTTTTAAAAAAGCTAATGTGGGTTGATTATATCAAATAAATTATTTAAAGATTAAAAAATTAAGGAAATGAAAAAAAGTCAATTTTAATAGCTTTAGCTTTAAAAATAGTGAATTAACTCTTTTTTAGTATCCCATAATAAAATTAAAATACTCCGAAATTAATTAAGCTAGGAGGCTTAAAAATGGGAAAAGGAGAAGAATTAACAACAACTAAATATTTAATTCATGCTCAAATTAATGCAAATGGTATTGTTGAAAAACCTGATGTAGTTGGTGCAGTATTTGGGCAAACTGAAGGATTACTTAGTAATGATTTAGATTTAAGAGAATTACAAAGAACTGGAAGGATTGGAAGAATCCAAGTCATGATTCAAGCTAATAGTGGAAAATCAAAAGGAGAAATCGTTATTCCTTCTAGTTTAGATAGAGTTGAAACAGCTATACTTGCAGCTTCTTTAGAAACAATTAATCGTGTAGGGCCTTGTGAAGCAGAAATCACAACTGTTAAAGTAGAAGATGTAAGGGCTGTAAAAAGAGAACAAGTTGTAAATCGTGCAAAAGAAATATATAAAAACATGATTGAAAGTGTTAGTCCAGCTAGCATGAAAATGATTGAAGAAGTTCGAGAAGCTATGCGTATTCATGAAATATCTGAATACGGAGAAGATAAATTACCAGCTGGTCCAAGTATTCATTCATCTGATGCAATTATTGTAGTAGAAGGTCGTTCTGATGTTTTAAACCTTTTAAAATATGGTATTAAAAATACTGTAGCTGTTGAAGGTGTTAACGTTCCTCAATCTATTGGAGATTTAAGTAAAAAAAGAACCACTACTGCTTTTGTTGATGGAGACCGTGGTGGTGAATTAATTTTAAAAGAATTACTTCAAATAGGAGATGTTGACTATATTACTCGTGCTCCTAAAGGAAAAGAAGTAGAAGATCTTGAAAAAGACGAAGTTTTAATAGCTTTAAGAGATAAAATTCCAACTGAACAATTTTTAGCTAATCACAAGGATATTCTTCCACAATCCAAGTCTAATAAAAACAAAAAACAATCTAAAAAATATAATAAAGAAGAAGAACCAATTGTAGAAGAAGTTGTTATAGAAGATGATGAAGTAAGTTTAATGAAGGATATGCTTAAAGAAATTGAAGAAACTGGAGAAGCAGCACTTCTTGATGAAGCATTAAATATTACCAAAGAAATCGATGTAGAAGACTTATATGAAGAAATCAAAAACTCTGATGAACCTATTGATAGTGTAATTTTTGATGGTGTCATAAGCCAAAGATTAGTTGACGTGTGTAGTTTAAAAAACATAAAAACATTAGTTGCATTTAAATCAATGCATATTGTTAAAAAACCAGAAAATGTAAAAATAATTACTATGGATTAAAAATTTAATTTAATCCTTATTTTTTATTTTGTGGTGTTAACAATGGAAGATTATATTCGAACCCAACCAAATAAAAGCCACCAAGAAAACCAAATTTTTAACCAACCTATTTTTGATGAATCTGGAAATAAAATAAATATTCTAGACTATTTTGATTTTGAAGAAATGATTGAAGATTATTTAGCAGAGCTAGAAATTCGTAATTATTCACCTAACACGATAAAAACTTATAATTCTATAATTAATAATTTTCATGATTATTTAAAAAAACAAACCAAACTTTTTGATGAAAGACAATTTTTAAGAGCTTTTAAAAAATACATCCAATATTTAAAAAGAGAGAAGGATGTAACTCAAAATTACATTTATTTAGTTACTGTTGTTGTAAAAAAATTTTTAGAATTTAATCATATCTACTTTTTAGATGAAGTTGGAGCACCTAAAAGAACCAAATCCCTTCCAAAATCTTTAAATGAAACTGAAGTTGAAGACCTTTTAGATGCTGTATCCTGGGATGAAAACGAACCTAAATCAAAAATCATCACCAAAATGAGAGATAAACTGATTTTAACTTTACTTTATTCCTCTGGATTAAGGGTTTCTGAACTAGTAAATCTAATAATTAAAGATATAGATTTTGACGAAAGAACCATGTTAATTAGAGGAAAAGGAGATAAAGATAGAGTTGTACTGTTTGATAAAAATGCAAAAGCTTTAATATTAGAATATCTTAATTTAAGAGAGCAAGATAACAAATATCTATTTATAAATAAGCATGGAAATCCCCTAACACCACGTTACATTCAGCTAATGATTAAAAAATATGGTGATAAAGCAGGAATAAAGAAAAAAGTAACTCCCCATGTTTTAAGGCATTCCTATGCTACACATTTATTGAAAAATGGAGTAGATATTAGAGTTATCCAACAATTATTAGGCCATGCCAGCTTATCAACAACACAAATATATACTAGTGTAGATATGGAAACTATTAAGACTGTTTATGACCAAGCAAAAACAAAATAGGTCGTGAAAAAATGAGTAAAGAATCCTCAGCTAATAAACTTAGTTGTGAATTAGTTGAATTTAATAGGGAAAATGGATTCTCTTTACTAAATGAAGAAATCATAAAAAAGCTTAATGAAAACTGTGAAAAAATAATTTTAATAACAGGGACAAATGGTAAAACAACAACAAATAATATGCTCAATCATATTTTAAAAAGTAAATATAAAACTATTACAAATATAAACGGAGCAGATACTATAGAAGGATTAATAGCTCCAATAATAATTGATGAAAAAGAAAAATATGATATTGGGTTATTTGAAGTTGATGAAAGTTCCCTAACCACTATCTCCAAATATATCACTGCAGATTACATTATTATAACAAATTTCTTTAGAGATCAACTGGATAAATTCGGAGAAGTTGAAGAAGCTATTAAACTTGTCCATGATTCAATCAAATTACCTACAAAAATTATTTTAAATGCAGACGATCCTTCCACTCATTATTTTGATGATTTACCTAATGCTAAAATTTATTTCCATCAAAATGATATCCCATCTTCCAAAGGAGACATTTATGTAGCAGAATTCTTATTCTGTCCTAACTGTGGAAATAAGCTCGATTACAATTATTTAAACTATGGAAATATTGGAGAATACAAATGTTCCAATTGCGGAACTACTAATCCTAAAGCTAAATATAACATAACCGATGCTAAATTAACTGAAGATGGATACGAATTTACGATTAATAATAAATATAAAAATAAAATAGATGTTATTGGTAATTATAATCTATATAACAGTCTAGCAGCCATTGCAGCAAGCTTTGAATTAGGTATTGAACCTAAAACAATAGCTGAAAGATTAAATAATTATGTATACAAACAGGGGAGAACTGAATTTATAGAATTCAATGATAAAAAAATTAGTCTGGGAGTAACTAAAAACCCAATAGCTGTTTCTGAACAATTAATAAGTTTTAAAGACATATCATCTCCAAAATCCATTATATTCATCTTAAATGATTATACGGAAGATGGCCAGGACGTAAGCTGGATTTGGGATGTTGATTTTGAACAGCTAAACGAAATTAAAAACATTGATAATTTTTATTGTATTGGTTCAAGAAGTGGAGATTTGGCCATTAGACTAAAATACAGCGATTTTGATTTTGAAAAAGTGAAAATAGCTGATAATTTAGAAAAATCATTAATTAAAAAAGTATTATCTGAAAGTGATGAAATTTTCATAATGGGAAGTCCTTCTGGAATATCTGAAGTTAAAAAAATAATTGAAGGAGGCCTCTAAATGGAGTTAGATATTATTGAAATGTATCCATACATTTTAAATATATATGGAGATATGGGAAACTGCGAAATTCTTAAAAAAAGATGTGAATGGAGAGGAATTAAAACAAATATCCATAAACTAAAAAAAGGAGAACCTCTTGAAATTCCAATTGAAGATGCAGATATTATTCTAATGGGAGGTGCCTCTGATAAAGCACAAACAATACTTTCTGAGGATTTAATCAAACAAAGAGATTCTTTGTATAGCTATATTGAAAATGATGGTGTTTTACTAGCTATTTGTGGCAGTTATCAAATGTTTGGAGATAAATACATTGATTTAGATAAAGAAAATATTCCCTGTTTGGAAATTTTCGATATGGAAAGCATCAGTAGTGAAAATAGATTAATAGGAAATATTATTCTTAAAAACAATCTAAATTTAAATCCAGAAACACTTGTTGGTTTTGAAAACCATGGTGGCCATACTTATCATGAATATGAAAATCTAGGAACTGTAAAATACGGATGTGGAAATAATGGGCAAGATTCTAAGGAAGGTTTAATCTATAAAAATTTTATTGGAACATATCTTCATGGCCCCCTTTTACCTAAAAATCCTCATTTAGCCGATAAATTGATTTTAGAAGCATTGAAACAAAAATATAATATTAATTCTTTATCTCCTTTAGATGATTCTATTGAATTAAAAGCTCATAATACAATTGTAAATAAGCTATTGAATAAGTAATTATTTATAGCTAAAATCATAAAAATATTAAAGTATTGTATTCAATTTAAAGGAGGCAACAATGAATATTAATATTGATAACTTTTATAATAGCAGAAAAGACATTTATGACAAGATTCAAAATTCAAAAACAAGTATGAAAATACTGTTATCTCTTTTGATGGCTTGTTTTACTGGTATAATGGCACAAATAATTATTCCATTACCTTGGACTCCAGTGCCAATAAGTGCTCAAACATTTGCAGTATTAATAGCTGGATTGGTTCTTGGTAAAAAATATGGTCTTTTATCTCAAATCTTTTATATTCTACTAGGTATTGCATTTATTCCATGGTTTGGAGGAATGACCGGAGGTATTGATATTGTTTTAGGATCTGACTGTGGTTATTTTGTAGGATTCTTAATTGCATCATATTTCATTGGAGCTATCACTGAAAAATATGCTAATGCTCGTAAATTTAGAAGTATGGTTTTAGTAATTGGAGTTGCTAATTTTGCACTTATTTACATTCCAGGATTAATTGGATTATGTGCTTGGTTCTATTTAGCTCAAGGTGTTGTTGTTGGAATACCTGAATTAATTGTAATGGGTCTTGCACCATTTATTGTTGGAGATATTTTAAAAATCATAGGTGCAGCTTCAATTTCTAAAGTTTGCTTACCAAAAGAATAAAATCCAACTTTATTCTTTTTTTGATTAACATGAAACTAATTTTAAGAGGACATCATCTTTTATGTCTGCAAGGCTTTCAAGGATATGGCTATGACAAAAGCTTTGTTGAAAATATGACCAAAATAAATAATTTAAGAAAACTGAATGATACAAAAATTGAGGTTATTGCTGGTCCAGATGACATTTGTAAAGAATGTCCTAATTTAAAAAATAATATTTGTGAAAATATTGAAAAAAATAGTGAAATTATTTCCATGGATGAAAAAGTAATTTCTAAACTTCCTAATAAAAGTGAATTTGACTCTATTTTTCTATTTAACTACATAAAAAATACTTTTTCCACCTCTGAAACTTTGAATGATACTTGTAAAAACTGTAGCTGGTGGGAAAAATGCAAATTTGTTGAATCGATATCTTTAAATAGTAGATAAAAGAAAATATAAAATGTTAGTTGTTATAGTCCCGTAGGGTAGTGGTAATCCTTCTAGGCTTTGGACCCGGAGACGGCGGTTCGACTCCGCTCGGGACTATTATTATTTCTATTTTTTATGATTTTTATGAAGAAACTACTACTTATCGGAATAAATACTAGAAGTATAGTGGCTTCAGCCTTAAAATTAAATTATGAGGTTTATTCTCTTAGCTATTTTCAAACTGCAGACTTTCCTAACTTAGAAAATTCAATAGCTATTCTAAAAGAAGAAGAAAATACGTCATGTGGATCTTTTGAAAATCAGTACAACCCAAAACTTTTATTAAAACAAGGTGAACACTTCTTAGATATTGCAGATTATATTATTCCCTTATCTGGAATTTCAATTAATGATTTTACTGGCAAATATAAAAAGTATATTCCAAAATTGTTAGCTAATAAAAAAATTTCAGATGTTGAAAATAAATATAAATTTTATAAAAAAATCAAAAATCATTATCAAACTCCTGAAACTTATTTAGTTAAAGATGCAGATAATGTAGATGAAGTATTTGAAATTATGAAAAATAATCCATCTAATCAATATATTATAAAACCTGCCACAGGAAGTGGTGGATATAATATAAATCTATTAAATAAAGAACTCTTAAATCATTTAAACTTAAGTAATGAATCATGGATTATTCAAGAATATATAGATGGAACTACAATAAGCTCATCAGTTCTATCAACAAAAAATAATCAAAAACAAATAGCTACTTCAAGATTATTAACCGGGAAAGACTTTAATCAAAAAAATTATATTTATATGGGAAATATTGTACCATTACCCAATGAAAAATTGAATAATGAACTTAGAAACATTTCAGAATCATTAATAAAAAATTTTAAACTTATTGGATCTAATGGTGTGGATTTTATTGTTAGAAATGGAGAAATATATGTAATTGAAATAAACCCTAGAATACAAGGAACATATGAATGTATAGAAAATATATTGAATATAAATCTATTAGAAGCACATATTGAGGCATTTAAAGGAAATTTAATCCAAATCCCTAAAAATGATGGATATAGCTATAAAAAAATATTATATGCTCAAGAAAAAGTAAAATATGAAAAACTGCCTTTTAAAAATATTTATGATTTGCCTCATATCGGTTCTATAACAGAAAAAGAAGAACCTTTACTAACAATAATAGAAAAAGACAACCATTTAAAAAAATTAATGGAAAACGTTAATAAAAAAAGTTTAGAAATTGAAAAACAGCTATATAATACCAACTAAATATAATATGAATAATATAAGGCCTATTGTAATCATAAAAGTTGTAATAACCATTCCTTTTGTAATCCATACAAAAACACGAGCTTTATTATCAGGATTAGCTAGCCATTGATCTACTGGATTACGTCTCATTTAAATCACCAAAATTAATTTAAAAAAAAAGAATAAAAATCAGGAAAAAAAGAGTTGAGAAAAATCAAACTCTTAAATCTGGAACAGGACTAGGTTTTTCAGCTAATCCTTCCTCCACTTCTTGTTTTTTCTCAATTGTAGATCTAATCATTTTCAATCTAACAAAATTTTCTCTTTCCATTTCCTCAAGTCTCATATTAATATATTTTTCTGTATTTTGGAATCTTGGAATCATAATATGCTCTAAAGCATTTACTCTACGTTTTGTAGCTTCAATCTCTTCAGCCAATAGAAAAATAGTTTTTTCTACTTCACCGAGTTCGATTAAATATTTAACAGATTCTTCGAATTTTTCAGCAGCTTTATCTAATTGAATAGTAGTATCTGCAAAACCATAACCTCTTTCTACAATGGATCTATCCTCCATTCTTACCTCAGTTACAGGTACAGATACTCCCATAATACTTCTAGATTTAATATCTACATCAATAGATTCTTTTACAGATAAAGAAGCTTTTTTAACAGCTAAATCTCCCATAGCTATTTGAGCTTCAATTAAAGCTTCATTTGCTTCTTTTAGACTTCTTTCTGCATTTTCACGAATACCTTTAACACGATCTAAGATATCAAAAAACTCTTTAATAAGAGCATCTCTTTTTTCTTTTAAAAGACCATGCCCTTTTACTGCGAGTTTAGTTCTATCTTTTAGAGTAAGTAATTCCATCCTTGTAGGGTTTACTCCCTCTACAATATCTTGTGCCATAAGTTCACCTCATTGAATAATATAAAATTATTCGACACCAGAGCGTTCAAGGAATTCTTCAATAAATTCATCTTTAAGACGTTTGAGTTCAGTTCTAGGTAAGATTTTAAGTAAATCCCATCCGATATCCAATGATTCAAAGATGGTTCTATCTTCATCTTTACCTTGAGTAATGAATTGATCTTCAAATGCTTGAGCAAATTCTAAAAAACTTTGATCTCTTTCAGTAAGAGCTTCTTCCCCTACAACAGCTACTAAATCTCTTAGCTCACGACCTTCTGCATATGCAGAATAAAGTTGGTCAGACACACCACTATGATCTTTACGGGTTTTTTCTTCACCAATACCACCACTCATCAAACGAGAAAGTGATGGAAGTACATCCACAGGTGGGTAAATACCTTTCCTATATAGCTCCCTACCTAATACAATTTGTCCTTCAGTAATATAACCAGTTAAATCTGGAATAGGGTGAGTAATATCATCTTGTGGCATGACTAAAATTGGCATTTGAGTAATTGAACCTTCTTTACCATCAATACGTCCAGCTCTTTCATATATGTTAGCTAAATCAGTATACATGTATCCAGGATAACCTCTTCTACCAGGTACTTCATCCCTAGCTGCAGAAATTTCCCTTAAAGCTTCACAATAATTAGTCATATCAGTTAAGATAACCAATACTTGCATACCTAAGGTAAATGCGAAGTATTCAGCTGTAGTTAAAGCCATTTTTGGAGTTAAAATTCTTTCAATAGCTGGGTCGTCAGCTAAGTTCATAAATACAGTTACTTTTTCAAGAGCACCAGTTCTTTCGAAATCTCTCATAAAGAAGTTTGCTTCTTCGTGAGTAATACCCATAGCTGCAAAAATTACTGCAAATTCAGTATCGTCACCAAGTACGGTAGCTTGTCTTGCAATTTGAGCAGCTAAATCATTGTGAGGTAAACCAGATCCTGAGAAAATAGGAAGTTTTTGTCCTCTTACTAAAGTGTTCATTGCGTCAATGGTAGAGATACCAGTTTGAATAAATTCTTCTGGGAATTCACGAGAAGCAGGATTCATTGGACTTCCGTTAATATCTAATTCTTCATCAGGAATGATTTCAGGTCCGCCGTCAATAGGTTTACCAATACCGTTGAAGATACGTCCCATCATATCTCTAGATACTCCAATTTTTGCAGTTTCACCAGTGAATCTGGTTTTAGTGGTTTTTGTGTTTAAATCACTTGTTCCTTCAAAAACCTGAATAACTGCAACATCTTTGGTTACTTCAAGAACTTGACCGCTTCTTTTTTCACCATCAGGTGTTTCAATATCTACAATTTCGTTATAACCAACGCCTTCTACTCCTTCAACAACCATTAAAGGACCTGAGACTTCAGAAACTGTAGTATATTCTCTAGTTTTAATATTTGTATTCATTTTTAAGCCTCACTGCATTGTTTAGTAATATCTGCTTGGATTTGTTCGATTTTAGTGTCGAATTCATCTTGTGGCACATATTTCATTTTACCAATTTCTTCTTTAACAGGCAATGCAACAATTTTTTGGATTGGAACTCCTCTGTTAACTGCTGCAAGAGCTTCTTTTTGGAATAAAAGAATGGTTTTTAACATTTTATATTGTTTTTCAGGTGCACAGTATGTATCAATATCATCAAATGCATTTTGTTGCAAGAAATCTTCTCTTAACATACGAGTAGTTTCTAATGTAGCTTGATCAGCTTCTGGTAAAGCATCAGGTCCAACTAATTGAACAATTTCTTGGAGCTCTGCTTCTTTTTGTAATAATACCATAGCTTCATCACGTACTTCTCTCCAATCTTTTGCAACATTTTCATGCCACCATCCTTCAATACTATCAATGTATAAAGAATAACTTTGTAACCAGTCGATAGATGGGAAGTGACGTCTATCTGCAAGAGATGCATCTAATGCCCAAAATACTTTACAGATACGTAATGTGTTTTGAGTAACTGGTTCAGATAAGTCCCCACCAGGAGGTGATACAGCACCAACTACAGTAATAGATGCAACTTTTGGATCAGTTCCTATTGTATCTACTCTTCCAGCTCTTTCGTAGAATTGTGCTAATCTAGATGCTAAGTAAGCAGGATAACCTTCTTCCCCAGGCATCTCTTCAAGTCTTCCTGAAATCTCCCTCATAGCTTCAGCCCATCTAGAGGTTGAATCTGCCATAAGAGCAACATCGTAACCTTGGTCACGATAATATTCTGCAATAGTAATTCCAGTATATACACATGCTTCACGAGCAGCTACCGGCATGTTAGATGTATTTGCAATAAGAACAGTTCTATCCATTAATGGATTTCCAGTTTTAGGGTCGTCAAGGAATGGAAATTCTGTAAGTACCTCAGTCATTTCGTTTCCACGTTCTCCACAACCAATGTAAATAACAATATCTGCATCTGCCCATTTTGCTAATTGTTGTTGTGTAACAGTTTTACCTGATCCGAAAGGACCTGGAATAGCTGCTGCTCCTCCTTTAGCAACGGAGAAGAATGTATCTTGTGCTCTTTGACCGGTTACAAGAGGAATGTCTGGATCTAATTTTTCAGAATATGGACGACCTCTTCTTACAGGCCATTTTTGAAGCATTTGGATTTTTTCAATACCTTCATCGGTTTCTACTTCTGCAATATCTTCAAGTACAGTGTATTCACCTTCAGAAGCTAAACTTTTAAGTTCTCCTTCAATAGTTGGAGGAACTAATATTTTTTGTAAAACAGCTGAAGTTTCTTGTACTTCTCCAAGAACATCTCCGCCTTTTACGTGATCTCCAACTTTAGCTACTGGTTTGAAAGTCCATTTTTTCTCTTTACTGATAGCAGGAGCTTCAACTCCTCTTGCAATAAAGTCTCCGGATTCTTTTTTAATTAATTCTAATGGTCTTTGAATACCATCGAAAATTGAACCCATTACACCTGGACCAAGTTCTACAGATAAAGGTCCACCAGTACTTTCTACAACTTGTCCTGGTTCAATACCAGCAGTTTCTTCATAAACCTGAATGGTTGCGGTGTCACCTTCAAGCTCAATGATTTCACCAATAAGCTTTTGTTCACCTACTTTAACCATTTCATGCATCTGGGCTCCTCTCATACCATCTGCGATAATTACAGGCCCAGCAATTTTAATAATCTTTCCTTCAATAATCATTTAACCATCTCTACCCCAATAACTCTTTTAATAAGATCTGCCATTTGATCAGATGATCCTTCAGAGGACCCGTCTTTATCAGGTATTTCAATTATCATTGGCAATACATTGGAACCTATTTTTCTGTTAATATGTTCCCTAATTTCATTAGCTAATATTTGTGTGATAATAATAATAGAAACATCTTCTTCTAAAAATTTATCGAGAGCTTCTATTGCTTCTTCTTTAGAATTAGCAATTTCAGATTTTTTAACTCCTCCTAATCTAAATCCTGAAACTGTATCAGCGTCACCTATAATTCCAACTGAACTCATATTAACATCTCCATGATTTTAGAATTTGGGAATCCAACTTCTCTTTTAGCTCTTGCAATAATTTTTAAGTTTTTGATTTCGGTTTCTTTTTGACTTAAATATCCAATAATAGGACCTACGCCTAATGGTTTTTTAGAAGCTAATGATTTAGCATGTTCTGCTAAATATTTATCTAATGCTTTTTCAAATACAAAAACAGAACCTGTTTCATTGAATTTTGCAATAGCATCTCCTAAAACACTAGCGTATTTAGTACCTTCTAATCCAGATATTACGTTTGTTACATCTGGAGATTCCATTAAATCTTTAAGTTTCCATTCACGTAGTTGATAACCTTGTTCAAGCATAAAAGGACTGATTGTATCATAACTTAATCCATCTTCTTTAGCTCTAATAATTAATTTTAAGTTAGCTATGTCCACTTTAGTTCCTACAAATGAATATAAAATTTGTTTATTTTCATCAGCAGGTACTTCTGAAGAGTCAAGTAAATGACTTAAATAATATTTATCTAAAGCGGAATCTAATGGAAGAAGCATTTCACTGTCTTCATATGCAGGAAGGGCATCTTCTAAAACAGTAGCGTATTCAGTACCATCTAAACCAGTGATAATATCTGTAACATTATCAGCATCGACTAAATTAAGTAATGTTTCATAAAGTGAACCGCAAGGAATTAACAATTCTTTTGTTTCATCTGCGGAAAGACCAACTTCTTTAGCTGTTAAAAGACTTTTGATATTATCAATATCTGTTTTTTTAGACATGACAACAAATGAATCTTTTACTTCAGCAGGAGCAAGTCTAGCAATAAAGTCGTAGGTTTCAGCACCTTCAACATCTAATGCTTTGTCTAATGGATAATCGTCTAAAGTATTAGCATAATCAGGAGAACCTTTAAGATAATTTTCAAATTCACTAATATCGTTGGATTCAACGAGTTCACTCATTTGTTTTTCTGTGAAAAGTCTTCCTTTTCTTGCTCTAACTCTAGCACTTGGGTTAAGATAAGGATAAATATCTAATATTGGTCTTGATGTAATAATTACTGTAATTGCTCCTACAATAACCACTACAATAATACAAAGAACAATAAAAGACTGTGAACTAAGTCCTATTGAACTAATAAGTTGAGCAGTTTGATCAACCATAATTTATCCCCCTTAAAGATTAAATAAAACACTAGCTACTTCACTACGTAATACTTTTTTGAATCTTTCTAATCTAGATTCAATAGTGTTATTTACTTCGATGTCCCCATTTGCTGTAGTTAATACAGCTCCACCAATAGCTTCAATGTTGTTCCCTAATGATAATGTTGTTTGAACACCAGTATCATTAGTAACCTCACTAGCTAATGTGGTTAATTTGCTATCAATTTTACTTACATCATCAGCTTTAACTTTTACGACTAATTCGCCGCCGCCAATTTCAACAGCAGCTTCTTTTATCATTTTAGTTAAAGAATCGACATATTCAGCATTATTAGATGAAGCTATTTGAGTTAAATCTTCAGTTGCTTTATTAAAAGCAGCTTCAATAACGTCCTCTTTTGCTTCTAATTCGGCTCTACGAGCATTCATCTTAGCTTCGGAAATAATTTGCTGATATCTCATATCAGATTGCTTTTTACCGTTGTCTAAAATTTTATTCTTTTCAGCATCAGCATCTTTAGTAGCTTTACTATTAATTGTGTCTACTTCAGATTGTGCTTCTTGAATGATTTTATCAGCTTTCTCCTGGGCTTCAGACATAATGCGTGAAATAATTTTATCAGTGCCTGAGCTCATAGAATGCCTCCTAAGCTAATATTCCACCGAATACCATAAGTAATATAGCAATCAAGAATCCGTAAATAGCCTGAGTCTCTGGTAATGCAGAGAAGATAATACCTCTAGCAAACATGTCTTTGTCTTCTACGATTGCGCCTACAGATGATGAAGCAGCAATACCTTGACCCATACCGGAACCTAATCCAGCAAAACCAATAGAAGCACCTACACCAATAGCTACAAGACCTGCATTGGTATCTAATCCATTTCCTCCACCTAATAATCCGGAGAATACTAATAATAAGATAGCAATCAAGAATCCGTAAATAGCCTGAGTCTCTGGTAATGCAGAGAAGATAATACCTCTAGCAAACATGTCATTGTCTTCTGCAACAGCTCCTACAGAACCAGCTGCTGCCATACCTTGACCTAAACCGGAACCTAATCCAGCAAAACCAATAGCTACTCCAGCACCAATAGCTGCTAAAGCAGTACCTAAAGCAATTTCTACCATATTTAATTCACCTTTTTAATAATAATGTAATAATAATTTAAAAATTTTAAATAAATTTAATTTTTAAGTTTTGTGAAAATTCTACTTGCTTTAAAAGCTTCGAATTTGTTTTTTCCACTCATAAAGAATTGTGAAAAGAATTCTACGTAGTTTAAACGTAAAGAGTTAATAAATGCACCTAGTGTGTTGAATGCAAAGTTAGCTATATGTCCAAATATGAATACAAATATTGCTAAAATAAATCCTATAAATGGAATCATTTCTCCACACATTTGAGTTAAGATGTTTACTGTCATTGCAATACCACCTGTAGCTAAACATAAAGCTAAAAGACGAGCATAAGACAATATATCTCCCATATATCCGAAGATATCCATAACTCCATATGCACCGTTAGCATATATTAACATTACAATACATGCTACAACTAAAATTCCACCAATGATATATCCAATCATACCTACTGCAGGCATTAAGAAACCAAGTGCTAAGAATACAACACCTAATTCTAATACAAACCAACAGAGTTGAGATCCAATTGCTTCTTTAACTTGACCATATCTAAAGTTGTCAATTGCACCTATAATAAAACCGACGTTGGTATAAATAAGACCTACACAAATAGCTATTATTAAAATTGTATCTGGGTGTACAAATGCTTCAATAGCTGGAATAACGGTTGGTAAACGTACACCTAACATTCTTTCTGGGAAATCTCCAATGAAACCATTAGTTACCAGTCCTAATATGATAGTCCATAAACCACACATTATCAGGATTTTACCGAAAGAATTCATAGATTTTTTAATTTTACCTAATCCACGTACGACTATTATACCTAATAAACATACGATAATTCCATAAAATGCATCAGTTAAACAGAACCCAAAGAAGAATGGGAACATAATAGCTACAAAAATAGTTGGATCAATTTCATTGTATCTTACTGGAGCATACATTCCTACAAGGAATTCATATGGTTTTGCATAACCTGGATTATTTTGTAAAACAGGTACATTTTCATCATCTGTGCCTTCTACATCAATAACTTCGAAAACACAGCAGCCATCAGAACTTTTTTCAACGATTTGCTCTACTTCTTCCACATTTTTCTCAGGTACCCATGCTTCAAGCATGTGTGTGTCTTCAGTTTGAACAAATGAAGATAAAATTTCATTTTTGACTTTTTCATTTTCTAATTGTTCTTTGAGAGCTAATATTTCATCATCCCATTGTTCTGCAATAACTCTTAATTCAGAATTAACAGAACTACGTTCAGATTCAATAGTTTGTAATCTAGAATCAACACTAGATAAAATCTGTTGTGGAGTTCCCTCTACATCCCCAATTTCTATCCTCTCAAAGTCATATTTACGAAGAGTTGAATAAACCTCATCGCTAAATTCTTTTAAAGTTACAACGACGATAGTAGCGGTTTGTTTATCGTCATCTGGAACTATAAATACATCTAATTCATCAGTCAATTTACTTAAATCATTTTTGATTTCTGAAGAAGATTCAACCTCAATCCTACCAACAGTAATAGAAGTGTACTCAGAATCTTTTAAAAGTGCCAAATCCATGTTTAAAACAGAAAGTCTATTAGCTAAACTTTTATTAGATTGTAGTTCACTTGTTTCAGTGTCAAGTGCAGAAATTTTTCCTTCAATAACTTTAGTTTTTGCTTCAACCTGGTCTAAAGTTTCTTCTGCTTTTTTAATTAAAGCTTCAGTATCTAAATCTTCCACTTCTTTAGGAATAGGAATATCTGGACTAATCATAGACATTAATTTGTCTTTTAACCCATGGCCTTCTGATAATGAATTTCCTAATAAATCAGATATTCCACTAGTTTTCATTAAGAGTGAAGATAACTTACCAGTGAATGGAGTTGCTTTTGAAGGAGTAACTAAATCTGCTAATTCAGGATCTTGCTGAACGCTATCAGAAATGTCCATGATTTGTATAAGGCCCTGTTCGTAAAGAGCATTTACGGTGGGGGCAACATACTCATCAAGAGTAACAATTTTGATTTTACGCATTCTAGCTGTCTTGAACATATTCACTCACACTATAAAATATTTTTGACAATAATTGAAGCAGCTTCATCTACATTTGCCATAGCTTTGTTTTTTAAGGAATTTACATTTCCTTCACCATCGGCAGCAATAGACTTTGCTTCATCTTTAGCTTTATCTTCAGCATCAAAAACAGTTTTTTTAGCTTCTTCTGTAGCTTCATCTTTTGCTTCACTAATTTTAGTTTCAGCATCTTGCCTTGAATTATCAATCATTTCTTTTCCTTTGAAATCTGCATCAAGAACAAGTTGATCAGCTTCATCTTCAGCTTTTCTTATCATTGCGATAGCTTCTGATATCTCTGCCATAATTAATCACCATGGTAAGATAATTTTTATTTAGCTTAATATATATTATTTGCTATAACATTCTTAAAGAACAAAAATTAGATTGATTTAAAATAACAAATATTTATTTTAATAGGGATATATCTAAAATCAATAAATTAAAAAGAATAAAAAAAATTAAAATTTTTCAATTATCTATAGAAAAATTTTAATAAAGATGGTGGAAGTTTTGCTAAATATGCTAATATTGCAATAACGACAATAATTAACCCAATTATTGCTAATAAGTAGTTATAAGGAATAGTTAAAAACATGTATCCAACAACAGCTACAACAATTCCTTCAAGCAATAAAAGTGCCTTATTCCATTCTGGTTTGAAAACAACTACTACATAAGCAATAGCTATTAAAATAAGAATAATTGCAGTAGCAATAGTATCGTTAGTTATAATTTCTCCTGTGAAAAAAGGATAAATAGCTAAAAAGACAACTACTATAGCAAGTATTATTCCTAAACTTTTAATATTTTTAATAGTTATCATTGAAAATTCTCCTAATAACTATAATCTATTTAAACTATTATATTAATCTATAATATGAGATGATAATATGAATCGAGATATATGGACAATTAATAATGAAAATTTTGAATTACTATTAGATGCATCTGTTGATGATAATAAACTCACAGATAAAAAATTTAGTATTGGTCATGATTTATGGACAAATGAAATTCCATCATTAAAATTTAATGATGAAAACGCACAAAAAGAGTATGAAAACTTTATTTCAGATTTAGTTATTTTATTTACAGAACCTACAGTCAATGAAATTTTTATTGATGCAAAAATTGGTGAAGAAAGTGAATACAATCAAAAAGGCATTTCTCAACCTGTAATTATAAGAAAAATAGAAGAATATATAGTTGATGAAATTATAGAATAGCATTAGCCTGTTCTAATATATCTTCAACATTTTCAAATTCTAATTTATCCCCATTTTCATCTTTTGTTTCAGTTGTAACTAAAACATGAGGAGAGCGAGCTAAATAGCTATAAGCAAAATATCCTAAATTAATTAAAATTAAAGGATAAAGAAAGAACAAAGCAAAAAATAATACTCCTAAATGAATAACTGAGTTTCCATATCTTCTTCTTTTAAGTAAAATGAAGTTATCACTTGTTTGCATTATTTTAAACTTATTCTCCTGTAATCTATCAGAAATATCCATCATTTCTTTGGAATTTTCTCCATGCACTACATGTACCTTCATTTTAATCTACATAAATAACGAATTCATCTAAGGATTTTCTAGGAGTGTCTCTTGGTTCTGCATTGCCATATCCTAATGGAGTAAAAAGTAAAGGAATTTCATTATCAGAAAGATTTAAAAATTCTGATGCTTTATCAGCTTTAAATGCTCCTATAAAACAAGTACCTAACCCTACATCTGTTGCAGCAAGTATCATATGATCCATTACAATAGCTGCATCGATTTGATAGATATTAAAATTGTCCCATGGGCGTGTCCAGGCTTCATCTTTTTCAGCTACAACACATAAAACCAGTGGTGCTTCTGTAAACCATTCAGCCTTATAAATTTCTTTTAATTCATCTCTATGCTTATATGTATCAATCACATATACTTTAAAAGGTTGAGCATTTACACCTGTAGGTGCTAAAGTAGCTGCATTAAGAATATATTCTAATTTTTCTTTTTCAACTTCCTTATCTAAATAACCTCTTACACTGTATCTTTTTTCAATTATATCAGCAAATTCCATTTTTTAGTCACCTCGAATGTCTTGATAAATAATATCATCAATGTCACAGAATCTTCTAAATTCTTCTTCTGTCATTTTTTCTTCATGAATATGAGCAATGATTCCAGGAACTCTTCCAATAATGAAAACACCTAAACCCAAATCAGGAGAAAAACCTAAATCAGATAATAAGGCCGCATTAATTCCATCTATGTTTAATTTAATATTTTTACTTTCGAATAATAAATCCTGAAGTGAAAGAGCAAGTTTAGTATGATTTCCTACCATTCCTTCATTAATAGCTAACTCTACCATTTTACGAGCTCTTGGATCTTCATCATGATACCTATGGCCAAAGCCTGGAATTTTCTCCTTTCTTTGATTATATTTATTAAAAATATCAATAGCCAAACTTACAATTTGTTTATTATCAATATCACTGTCACCAGTTAAGTGTATTGAACCAATAGCTGATTGATATAAACTCATGGTTTTTTCAATAGCTCCTGCATGTTTATGGCCGAATGATAAAAGTGCACCTGCAACTGCAGAATTTAGTGGAGAACCAGATGATGCAATTAAACGAGCTGTTTGAGTACTTGGAGGAGTAGCTCCATGATCACAGAATGAAACCAGAATATGATTAAAAAGTTTTCCTTCCTTAAGTGTTGGAACACGTCCTTTTAAAAGTAAAAAAACCATATCACTATATCTAATTTTTTCAATTAACTCTTCTTGGTTGTATCCTCTAGTACAAATTTTATTAGGTTCTACTTTAGAAACAGCTGTTTTTAATGAATGTTCATTCACTTTAAAATTATTTTCATTCATTATAAATTCCTCATTATTATATTAATATTAATATTAGAAAGTACTTTTATAAATATTACTACTCATCAGATAATTTTAGTATAAAAAAATCCAAGATATCAACATCATAACCTCTATAGGAGTTCAAAAATCTATCAAAATAATTAACACCTTTGTAAGATGTTTTGAATTTACCGTTTTCATAGATAATGAAGTTTTTTCCTACAAAATAATGAATCAAATCTTCAAACATGTCATTGTAATTAACATCTTTTGCATTATAAATTCCCAGTTCTGATAAAACAGGTATATAATCGCTATTTAAAATATCAGAAAATGAATCTATTAATTCTTGTTTTGTATTAAACTTATTGAGTCCTTTAAATAATATCCAAAGTCCAAATAATTCATGATGATTTAAATTCATGTAATTTCCAAAAAAAGTTTTATATTTATTATAATGGGTAGAACCAGTTTTATTAACTTCATTTACTTCTCTAGCTAAACTAACAGAATCTGACAATATCTGAAATGCGATAAACAAACCAATTAACCCATCTAGCCAATGAATATTTACTAAAGTAGCTAGTGCACCGATAATAACTGCTAAACCTATTAACATATGATTTTTTGCATCAACTGATTGGGAAATTAACGTTAAATTATTTTGATATTTTCCAATATGTCTTTGATAGGTAAATAAAAACAAACTAACTAAAATTGATATGAATTCAATAGCTATTATTAACTCAATATGAGTCATAGGCACTACATTTCCTATAAAAACATGATATAATTTAGTTGCCGATTCATACAATGCACTAAAACCTGCCACAAATAACATCCCAACAACCAAAACATTAGCAAATTTTTCATAATTTGATTTAATTCCGAGATAAACAAAAAATGCTGAAATAGTATCTGAAGTGGCATCAAAACCATCAGACTTTAATCCCGCACTACCAGATAAAAATCCACCAGTTAACTTTAAAATAGCTAATAAAAAATTAATCATCGTATTGTTACGTTCAGCAGCAGTGATTTGAAAAAATTGATTGTTAATTAAATTCGCTTTTCTTTTTATTTCTTCTTTAATAGTGTTTGCTGTACTTAACCCATAATCAGTTAATTTATAATTATTTTCATGAGATTCAACTAATTGTTTTTCAATTAAAATATTACACTGATTTTGAGTGTCAAAAAAGCCATCTATTATTTTAACATCAGCTTTCCTTTTAAATAAATTTTTAAACTTGTATCTTAATCTGGAAAAATTATCAAAAATAGTAGTTAATAAAGACTTATTTTTTATATCCCACTGTTGATACCATATTGATGAAAGAAATATTATAAGTCTATCATTAATATCAATAACAGAAAGTTCTCCTTCTTCTTTTAAAAGAAGTAAAATAAATTTATCCAATGATATTAATGATCTGTCCATTTTATCCCTATAATTTTAATGTAGCTACTCTTGGCTCTACAAAACAAGAAGGTCTTATTGAAACTATTCTAACACCACTAGCTCGTTGATTGCCAATATTAACAAAAGAACCTAATACAGAAGTTTTTCCACCCAGACCCATAGGCCCAATATTAGATTTATTAAGTTGATTTGTAACATAATTTTCAAAATCTGTCTGATTGTCTAAATTTCCATAAGCTATTGACTTTAAAAGCAGACTTGAAGCTTCATAATGTGTTCTTCCAATTCCAATAGAAGGTATAGCTGGAGTGCATCCTAACCTAGACAAAGATTCCACAATCCAATTAATAGCTGTATCTAAAACATTTTTAGCTGATCTTTTATGAAAAACCCTATAAGTTTTGGATCTTATTTCAGGACCTCCACCTTCCAGTATAAAATGAAGATTTAATGTGTCATCGTCAATTTCCCTTTTATAAGTGGAATTGTCCTTGTTACTATCAATTAAAAAAGGTGCAGGATACATTTTTGAAGGTTTATCATATAATCCTGCAGTTTGTGAGATTCTCTGCTTATCATTTCCTTTCACGGCCATTGGTCTAGCTGGAAGATTATCAAGTCCTTTTTCAATTCCTGCATAAATTTGGTTTATTAATTCCCCTGTTAATTGTCTTTTATCTCCTATTTCAACAATTACATGAGGAATTCCTGTATCATCACAGAGAGGAAATTTAGATTTGTTAGCTATTTTATAATTTTCTAATATTTGATTTAAAATCCATACAGCATTCTCATCTTCTTCATTATCAATAGCTCTTTTTAAAGCATTTTCCCTATCTGATGGGAAATTTGTACTTGCATCTATAATAGTTTTAGAAACTTGACTAATAATATCCATAAAAATCATTGAGGAATAGCTAAATATTTAGAACCTTTCGGTGAAGAGATTGCATCAGGAGCGTATCTTTTAATGACTCTATAAACCAATTCCACCTGTTTTAATCTAGCTATGGCTTGTGAATTAGTTGTATCCCAATTATGAGAAGTAGCTATTGAACCTCCAGTTTTTAAATAAACCGGACTTCCTACTTTAATCATTTCTGGAACTTCGTAATGTCTTATAAATCCTCCACTAGAGGCAGGATTTTCAGTGTGCAAATCAAGAGACATGTTTGTAGCATTTCTAATAGCTGCAATCATTGGAATTTGTAAATCTCTAACAGGATTTAAAGAATTTAAACCATTTTCCTCTAATAATTTTGCATCAGCAGGATTTCCATGACCCGTATGGGCAGACATTTTAAAATGAAGATTTTTTGGTAGTATTTCTTCTCTTCTCATTTGGTTTAAAACCCATAATAATCCTTCATCATAAAGTAAGATTCCTCGAACACCAAATTCTACAGCACGTTTAATATCTTCAATTGCAAAAACTAAATTATCATATCCTCTAAGTCTATATCCAATTCTACTTCCTTCTTTTGTATTTGCAGTTGCACTAGTATCATAAGTTGCCCTTGGCCCTACAGCTAAGAATAATTCAACTTTAAAATTTTTAGCTAAATTGACCATTTCTTCAATTTCTTCATCTGTTAAAAGCAGTATTCCTTTTGTTTGAGTAATTCTATGCAGTACAACATCTTTCCTTTCAGCTTCCATTAAAAGAGTTTCCATAGCTTGAGGAGTTTGAATTCCAGGAACTTCAATACGATATTGACCTCCATCTTCAAAACGTTTATCTGAAATAAAATTTTGAGTAGGTTTTTTAATTCCCAATTGATTTAAAAAGTGAATAGTATTTTCCATGTTTTTACTCCCTATTTAATACATTTACTACATATCCCATATTATAATCTTCTATATTATCTATTAAAACAAGTTTTCCAACATCATAGTTTGGATTTAACATTTTAAATTTATCAATAAGTTCTCTTAGTTCAAAAGGATTTTCAATATCTCCCCTTGGAATAGAAGTCATGTTCTGGAAAACACCATTTCTAAAATGTTTATCTAATTTTATAATAAGAATAGATGGCCTTTTATCAGGATAAAGATTATTTAATTCATCATCTTTAACTATAATTATTTTACTAGCTAATTGTTTGATTAAATTAACTTTGTTAACATTACTATTTTCTTCCAATAATCCATAATCAATTAATTTATTAACATTATCAACAGTTACATCTCCACATACCAGTGCAATAGCTATGGCATAAGGCAAACTTTGTTTTAACTCTTCTAAATTTGTTGGATTATAATTATCATGTTCAGCAGCGATATCATATGTTTTTACAGCCAATCCTGCAATATGATTAACTTGACTGTCAATTGTAGTTCTTAACTTTAATGCAGTATCTATAGCTGAGTGCAAATGTCTACAAAAAGGATATTTTTTAAAATAGATATCTCTAAATTTAACATCCCCTAAGTTTCTTAAAGCTTTTTCTAAATTATGTTCTGTTTTGGTAAGAGAAGTGTTTTCAAAAACCATACTATTTAAAAATCCTTCATCTCCTTCCATTATACTTTCACTTCCAGTAAAACCATTTTTAGCTAAAAATGCTGACATTATACCAGTATGAACAGCTTTTCCCACATGTAAAGTTTTACCCATACTTCCACTATGATCAGATTCTAATAAACCTGCCGCTTGAGTACCACATAATCCTAAAACATTAACAATTTCATTAGTATTTAATTTTAATAATTTAGAAGCAACAGCTCCAGCTACAAATGTTCCAACAGTCCCACTACTGTGAAACCCTTTATTTCTATGTTCCGGATTAACAATTTGGCCTAACATAATTCCTGTTTCATATCCTACGATAACAGATTCAAGAAACTCAATTCCACCTACATCCAAAGCTTCTGCTAAAGGAAGTGCAGTAGAAAAAACAATAGCTCCTAAATGAAGATGAGCCAATCTATGACCATCATCTAATTCCAATGTATGAGCTGAAATGCCATCAATAAAACCAGCGCTTAAAACATCTGTTTTGTAATTTCTTTTACCAATAACAGAAGATCTTAACGAGTAATTACAATCTCCTTTAAATATTTCATTTAAGGATTTAAAAGCTATTTGAGAAGGTTTTTCTTTAAATCCTCTATAAGTCACTCCTAAATAATCTAAAAAAGCGGCTTTAGCTACATTAATAGTTTCTATAGTAGCCTGATTATATTTGTAACTAGAAATAAATTTAGAGATATTTTTTAAAAGCATAGAAAATCAAATTTAATATATGTAAAAATAATGTTAAATAGTTACCTAAAGAGGTGTGCCTGTAAGGACTAAAACAATATGAGCTATTAAAGCAGACCCTAAATATGTTCCTGTAATAACTGCTACGGTAACAACTGCTCCTCTCCAACCAATTGCCTTAAACTGATCCCAGTTTTTACCCATTCCTACACCAACATAAGCTAAAAATACAGTTACAATAGCTAATAATTCCACATGAGATACATAATAAACAACGAAATCTGATGTTGGCATTCCTGGAATTGAAACAATTAAACCTATTAAACTTATATACACAATAGAAGAAATGTTTAATGGAATGTAACGTTCACATAATAACCCAACTAATGTAATAACAGATAAAATAGCCATTCCAACTAATGATTCTGCAATTGGATGATGATAACCTACGTAATTTCCAATAACTGTAATAATTGAAAAAATAGTAAGCAAACTTATCCAATTTACCATTCCATCCACAGAAACCGTATCTGTACCATCAATTAGATCTACCATTATTCTTCCTCCTTAGTCATTGAAGCTGGTGGGTCTCTTCCAATTTTCGGTTCTAAAAATGCATATAATTTTTGAGTAAGTGGAATTGCAATGAATATACATACATAAATTCCTATACAGAAGGAAATAAGATTACTGAATCCTGCAAATGCTTCAATATTTGTAGAAATATCAGGAAACATTGCCACTATTGGAGCTAAAGCAGCTGCATTCATACTTGCACTTCCTACACCACTTGCCATAGCAAAGGCATATGGATGTAACGGTAAAATTGAAACACAAAGACTTGACAAGAAACTAATATATAAAGTTCCAATAACTGTACCGATTATAAAAACAGTTAAAACACCTCTAGTTTCAGGAGAATCAAAACCGAATTTATCAATTACAACAGCTACATTAGGTTCACGACCAATTGAGTTGGTCATACCAATAGCTTCCTTTTTAAATCCTAAAAATAGAGCAATCGGCAATGCTAAAAATATAGTTCCTAAGTTACCTGCTTCCTGTAAAATTAAAGCTGGTCCTACTTCCCATAACAAATGAATAGATTGTCCACTAGAAATAGCTAATTTACATAATAAAGGACCAATAAATAAAAGCATTGAAGCTTCAGCTATTTTAGCTTGTTTTTTACCTATAGGTTTAAACCATTTAAGTAAATACAATCCAATTCCACCAATCATAGCCCATAATAATGGCATAGCTACTAATTTAACTGAATCAGTGATGGGAATACTCACTGCCCCAATACTTTCAGCAACAACAACTAAAACTACTATGGTAATATGGAGTTTATAATCTCTCCAAGGTTTTTTATTTAAGATTTGTTTGTCAGTCTTATCCCTGTACCTATGGAGTTTTTTTCTCTTTTTACTAGAATTTTCTTTGCTAATGACTTCCCACTCCAATCAAGATATAAAAAATTTGTTAATCATATATTTTTCAACTTAATATTTAAACTAATAGGATTTGGTTTTAAAAAAAACACAAATAGTGAAATAAATATATATTTTATTTATAATAAAGTTCACCAAATGTGAATAATATTAACTATATTAATTTCTCTTAAAATCCTAAAATAACATTTCAAAATAATAATTTTAGTCTAAATCCATACGGCATAAAGGTTTAGATAAATGTCTCCTTGCAGAGACAGGAGTTTCATAAAATCTTCCTTCTTCTAAATTTCTAGAAATTAATATTTTTTCTTTCTCATCAGTATCAATTTTACGACCACATTTTTTACATTTAAATCCTTTATTTTTACCAGCAGACGACATTCTTTTTCCACAAATACATTTAGGATTTTTATATTGAAATTTATTTAATTTAACTACTTTAAATTTTTCAATATTAAATGTATTTTGTTCTCCAATTCCCCCATAAAATTCCAATTCATCACCAGGTTTTAATAAACCTACAACATTTCTAAAATCCTTAGTAGGTTCATAGGCTCCACATTCAATTTCCCCACTTTCATCACCAACATCTATAAACATGTGCCCCCCTTCAATAATCCTAGGATTGGAATTTACAGTCCCAGTGAATTTATAACATCCAAATTGTTTCATTGAAGCAATAGAATCGACATTTTGAATATGCATGTCAGTATGTTGATTGGTTTTAAATATACAATAATCAACAATAGGTTCCTCAACTTCAACAATATCAAAAGCAGTTTTTAAAGATTGAACACTATTTGATCTTATCCCATAGAGAACAGGACAAGGAGTTTTAGGTTCAATAGCTATATAATCCTCTTTATAATCAATATTTTCAAAAGTATCTGGAAATGTTTCTTTATCCATTTTATAAACGCTTTCGTAATTAATTTTTCTTAAAGTTCCATAATTTTTACTATCTCTATAAGCTAACAATTCATAAGTAAAATCTGTTAATGGAAGAGCTATTGCTGCAATGGATCCGATAATTCCTCTACCCTTTTTAAATTTATGAATTTGTGCACCAATTAAGTTAGCAAATCTTTCAGCTTCTTTAATTGTAATAAACTCATAAATAGCTTTAAAACTATAATTAATCATCTCATCAGTAATGGGTCCCTCATAAAAGACCACTCCTGGATTTGTATTATCACAGTCAAACATTGATAATTTTTCAACTTCCTCAAGAACAATGCTTTTAGCTAATTCTATATCCTCATTAGCTGAAATTTTAAAAGAAACTCCCCCATTACCTCGAGTTTTATGTCTTGCAAAAGGATTTAATCTTATTAATCTAGGAAAATCTATAATATCAATACCATTTTTCTTTAATTTATTGATAATTTGACTAGCTAAAAAAGTAGTGCACATCCCCTCAGGAGAATCAGTATCGTCTATTCCAATATGAAAATAATTAATTATATCACCTTAATTAATATAATATGAAATATTAATATAAAAAAGATTACCATATATTTTATATTGAGGTTTTAAATATGCGAACTAGAAATGAAATCACCCATGAAATTAATAACTTCTTAAAGTCAGAAGGATTTGAAACTTCTAATATTTATGAACAAGGGTCATTTGATATTGTAGCTCGTAAAAAATTATTAATTCTTCTATTAAAAGCTTTTATAAATATTGATAGTGTAAACAAAGCTAATATTGAAGAAATGAAACAACTTTCCAATATTTTTCTTGCTTCCCCAATCATAATTGGAGAAAAATCCAGAAGCGGAAAATTGGAAGATGGAGTAATTTATGAAAGATATGACATTCCCACAATAAACTTAAATACATTTAAAAATATGATTTTACATGATGATAATCCTGAAATTCTAGCTGATAGAGGAGGATATTTTGTAAAAATAGATAGTAATGTATTAAAACAATATCGTGAAGAATATTCATTATCTTTAAAAGATTTAGCAGATATTGCACATGTATCACGAGCAACAATGTACAAATATGAAAATGATTTAGTAAAGGTAAACATTGAAACTGCAATGTTGTTAGAGGAAGCTTTAAATACAAAAATAACATTAGATATCGATTTATTAAAACCTATGGAATTAACTAATACATTTCATCACAACACATCTGATGAAGATACTGAAATATTGTCTAAATTAGGCTATGGAGTTCTACCGACAAATAAAAGTCCCTTTGATGCAGCAGCTAAAATAGAAAATGAAGAATCCTCACCTTTATTGGCTAATGTAGAGAAGAATAGAACTCAAAAAACATTGAATAAAATGGCTATTACTTTAAAAGATTTATCTTTAATTACTTCCTCAGACCCTGTTTTTATAATTAATAATGAGAAATTTAGCAATTCCATTGGTGAAATCCCTGTAGTTAAATCCTGGGAATTAAAAGAATTTGAAAATGCTTCAGAACTATTAAAATTAATAAAAGAAAGAAAAGATAATTAGGTGTTAAAAAATGGAAAACTTGAGAATTGAAGGTTTGAAAGATTATCCTCTTAAATGGGTTTGTAATTTTAAAGGACAGAAAGCCATAGGACTTTGTGCATTCTCACAAAAAATATGTATGTTTGCACCAGATCCAAGAACTGCTAACATTCTTGAAGACATTGTAATTGGAACAGATCCAGATGCTGAAGGATACGGTTGTGAAGAAAAAGATAGATGCTGTAATTTCAGCTGCGAATATTGTGAAATTGATGAAAAACAATATTTGCAATTAACTGGTAAAAAACCTTCTAATAAAAATATTAAAGATTTAAAAGAAGGATTAAGTGCACTTAATTTTGATATGGAAACTTATGGTGTAGTTCCATTTGATAAGTATGAGGTAATTGAAGGAGATGACTTATTATAATCTCTTCAATTAATTAATTTTATATTTACTGCATTTTTTGTTTTTTTATTTTTCTTTTTATCAAAACCGTCTTCTAAAAAGAAAGAAACTTTATTTCCTATTTTTAATAGATTATTATCATCCTTAAAATCATAGACACTAAAATAATAATTCTCCCCACCACTATCTGGTTTTATAAAACCTGCTTTTCCATTGGGAAGTATATTAACGATAACACCAGTATATGGAGAAAGATTAGAATATTTTAAATCTTCCCAAAACATTGTCAATTCTTTTTCTATTTTATTTGAATTTGTGTTTTCTAAATCATAACCCTCTTTTTTAAGCTGTTCTTTTAAAGATTCATCTATAGCATAATCTCTTTCTTTTTTCAATGCATAAATGAAATATAAATGATTATTAGCATCTTTATCCATTCCTTTATCCTCTAATAAATCACTAATTAAGGAATATAAATTAGTTTTCATTTCAACAGAACCCTTATTTAAAGCTGCTTTAATAGCATAGTCCAAAGATTTATCAAAATCATTTTTAAAGAAATAATTATCAGCCATTTCATATTGTACATACCATTCTGGCTTATAATCAATGATTTCATTCAAATACTTAAGTGCTTCATCAAAATTCCCTAATTCTTTATTTGCCTGAGCTATTCTATATTTAAACCAAATTTCATTATCCCCATTGAAATCATCTAAATCTTTCAATGCTTCTTTTGAAATAAAAATCGCATCTTCATATTCATCTACCTTTAAAAGTGCTTTGGAAACATAAAAGTACCATTTCTCCCTATTTGATGCATATCTGATTCCATTAGATTCTCCTGATTTCTTTGATAATAAATCTGGATCTAATTTTTCAGCCCATTGAATTACCTTTCCAAATTTATTTTTTAAGCTATAATTTTTCATGACCTCAATAATAGCTAATGAATAGGGACAAGCTGAACTTTTTTTAGATGCATCGATTTGTGATACTAATTCAGTAATCCTTTCTACATTTTCTACAAGTTCCTCCAAGGATTTAGAATTTTTTATTTTGGAATAATATAAACTCCATGCATAAAAAATATTGTCCCATTTTGTAAATTCATCCAAATAGCTGTCATAATAAGTAGTGTAAATATCAACAGCATCTTCATATTTTTTAGCTTTATATTTTTCCTTAGCTTTCATCAATTCTGTTTTAACATTGTTTTCATTCATTTTTAAACCCCTTTATATAAACACTTTTTTTTGAATATCTAAAAATAGCTATAAACAAAGTATTTAATAAAAATATCGATATAATGAAAACAAAATTGAAAATAAAAGAAAAAAATAAGTTAAATTTTGAATAAAAGTTCAAAATCTTGTTTAGCTTCATTTTCAGTTGCAACACCAATAGTTACCAAATCCACATAATCCAAAGATTTTAAAAAATCAAAAGCTTCCTGTGGCATTTGAATACCTGCAGCTAATACTCTTGAAGCTATAATATTTTTATTTAATTTGGTTAAATTATTTTTAAATAATTCTTTTTCCTTAGATAAGAATGAAGGAATGTCCATCATATATGCCAATTTATTTAACGGCACCATATAAAAATCGAATGAATCTAAATTTAAATTATCCATAATTAAATTTGTAGTTTTACAAGGAAATGATGTAATTAAACCTGAAAAACTGTTGGTTTGATTGATATTTTCTAAAATTTCTGAGGTTAAATTCCAATCATAACCATCAACAATAAATTCATCAACAAGCATTATAGATGTTTCATAGCTGTTAAATAGTTCAATATCACTTTCCCAATCAACTTCTTTAGCTACATCATAATTAGGCATCATATAATCAACCTCAGATTTGCCTATAGTAGCAATTATCTTCATTTTACAGCCTGCATCTGAAGCTAAATCATAAGCTTTTAAAAGAGCATCATCGTTAACCAAATTAATGGCTCTTACTCCTTGCTCATATGATTCAATGATAATTTTAGAAATGTTTTCAGGACTTCTATGCAAATCTAGTTGATATAATCTTGCTCTATGACCAAAAAAAGGTTCTCCTAGAAAAGGAGCATTACCTAATATAGCTCTTGGAATTTCCTTATCCTTATATTTTAAATTATTATTGAAAATTTAAATCACCTGAAAAAGAATTATTCTTCTTTTTCAACTACAACAGCAGTTCCATATGCTAAAATTTCTTGCATCACATCAGAAATATCATTAGAATCATATCTTGCAGCTATAATTGCATTGGCATCCATAACTTTAGCATGATCAATCATTCTTTTTAATGCTTCATCTCTTGTTTCTTCCATCATTTTAACATATTCTTTGATTTCTCCACCAAAAATAGAACGAACACCGGCAGCTATTTGACCTCCTGCCCCTCTACTTCTTACGGTTAAACCATATACAAAACCTTTTGTTTCAACAATCTTATATCCTGGAATTTCATTAGCTGTTACAATTGGAAAATAATCTACTGAAACCATTATAAAAATCTCCTTTATTTTTTATTAAAATTATATATACCAAGAAATATAAAAGTTTAACCAATATTGTTTTATTTTAATATAATAAAACTGATTAAAAAATGGTGAAATAATGAAAGTACTTATTGCTGATGCAATTAACGAAAAAGGAATAGATAATTTGAAGGAAGTGGCTGATGTCGTTGTAGATACAGATATCACTCCTGAAGAATTATTGGAAACTATACATGAATATGATGGTATAGTTGTAAGAAGTAGAACAAAATTAAATAAAGACGTTATTGATAAAGCTGACAACCTTAAAATTATTGCCAGGGCAGGAGTTGGTGTTGATAACATTGATTTAGATGCAGCTACTGAAAAAGGAATTATGGTTGTAAATTCTCCAGAATCAACTTCCATTACTGTAGCAGAGCATACTATGGGATTATTACTTACACTTGCACGTAAATTATCAATAGCTGATAAATCTGTTAAAGAAGGTAAATGGGAAAAGAAAAAATTTATGGGTACAGAACTTAGAAATAAAACCCTTGGTGTTATTGGAATGGGAAGAATCGGTTCACAAGTAGTAAACCGTTGTAAAGCATTTGAAATGGATGCTATTGTTTATGACCCATACTTACCTGAAGAAGTAGCTAATCAAATGGGCGTTGTTTTAACAGATTTAGAAACTGTTCTTAAAAATGCTGATTTTATAACAATTCATGTTCCACTTACTCCTGAAACTAAACACTTAATTTCAGATCATGAATTCGATATAATGAAAGATACTGCATTTATAGCTAATTGTGCTAGAGGTGGAATAATTGATGAAGAAGCTCTGTACAACGCACTTTCCAATAACAAAATTGGAGGAGCTGCTTTAGATGTATATGAAGATGAACCACCTGCAGAAGATTCAAAATTATTTGAACTTGAAAATATTGTTTTAACACCTCATATTGCAGCTTCCACTAAAGAAGCTCAAAGAGATGCAGCTATTATTGTTGCTGATGAAATTATAGAATTAGCTAATGGTGGAACTCCTCAAAATGTATTAAACATGCCACGTATTGACAATAACACCTATAAAAAATTATTGCCATACATGGAACTTGGAGATAAATTAGGTAGTTTCATTTCCCAAGCTGTAAATGGTAAAATCAAAGAAATTGAAATTATTTATAGTGGAGATATAGCTGAAATTGAAAATGTAGAACTTTTAACAAGAAGTATTTTACAAGGAATTATTAATCCATTTTTAAGTTCTCCTGTTAACGCTGTAAATGTTCCTTTAATAGCTAAAGAAAGAGGAATTAGCGTAACTGAAGGTAAAAGAGAAGATGCGAAAGGATATGACTCATTAATTAAAGTTACTGCAAAAAGTGACAGCGACATATTCACAGCAGAAGGAACTACTTTACATGACCCTAAAATCTTAAAGGTAAATGATTACTGGGTAGATGTAAAACCTGAAGGCCATATGTTTATAGCTAAATATGAAGATGTTCCAGGAAGTATCGGGAAAATTGGAACTAAATTAGGAGAATATGGGGTTAACATTGGAATTATGCAAGTAGGAAGAGATGAAAAAGGTGGAAGAGCCATTATGATTCTCACATTAGATAAAGAAATTCCAAAAGAAATAATTAAAGAAATCCAAGCTTTAGACAATGTTTATGAAGCTATTGGACTTGAATTATAATAAAAATTATTATTTCACCACTAATAATTTTTTTCTACTTTTTATTTTTTATAAATATCATCACTATTTGAAATGGTGAATGATTTTTTATTGTTTTGCTTGAAATTATTGAATTCATCATTAAATTCATCTACTTCATCAAGCAATCCTGGTTTTAGTATTTCATCGTCCTCTAAAACATCGTCATCATCAAAAAAGTCATCAGAATCTGAATCTGATAAATCCCCATAATTACCAACAGTATATTCCATTGAATCACCATATTTATCATAAGCTCTAAAGGTTTCATAGGAATAAGGTAAACAAACAATCATATGAAAAACACCATGTTTTGAAAATGTAGCTAAATCAGCATCAGAAGGCTGTGCACTTGGTCCTGGGTGACAATGTACTGAACCCCAATATTTTAAGGAGGGAGGAACCATCTCACTATGAAAAACAGCACCAGTGTTACATGTTTCACCTGGCATGAAAATTAATCCAGTAATATAAAGTGTTTTATTTTTAATTTGACCATCAAAAAGAGCTAAAAACTCTCTTGGATAAGCTTCCTGAGAATAATAAATAACTGAGTCCAAAACTTCCCGATCAATTTTCACTTCATTAAATTCCTGTTCATCATTACCAAATATTTTTGAAAGAAAGCCCATTGTTTCACCTTTTCTATTGTTGTATGAGGTTATTAAAAAAGTTTTGTGAAAAGATTGGAAGATTATAATCTTTAAAAATAAACTTTCTATAAGAAGTGGTAGGTTTATTGTCCTTTTTATTGAATCCTTGAACTTCTTTTTGTTTTTTATAAATTCCTATTCCTCTTTTCTTCCAGGTGGCAACATTATTCAAATTAATACCGCCCTGAAACAACATTTCATGAATATCCTTGTTTTTTAAGGCATTCATTTTAGCTAATGGAATGTTATTATTTTTGCAAAACCAAACACCATAACCGTTAACACAATTTCTCCATGCTTCATCTTGTCTCCATTTAAAATATTTTGGAATATCTATAGCATTTATTGGAATTACTCTACAATCAAAAGAAACAGGTTTAAATAATGATTTTTTAAAATAGTTAAAAAAATGAATTGTAAATGAGCTTGCTGTAAAACTTGAAAAAACAGAATCGATCTTTTCTACCCTTTCATTAAATGGAATATCAGCTAATAAAATATTAATTTCATCTGAAAAAGTATAAATAAATAAAGGAGAAAATTCATTAAATAAATCTTCACATACATCTACCATTAAATTAGTGAAGTTATTATCCATAGGTTTGTTTAAATCTAGAAATTTTGATAATTTATGAAAACTTCTTCCATCAATTCTTAAAATAATGTTTGAATTTTTAGGAAGTTTCAAATCCGAATAAATTTCATAATCTTTCATCAAACCACAGATTAATTACAATCCAATACTTATAGTATCATTTAAACTTTTAAGAAGTTTAATAGCGGATAAAGCTGCCAACATACTAGTTTTTGGATTTGCATTACAAGGATAATTTTTAGTTATTGTTTTAAACTCACCAAAATCACCTTTAACTGTAATTTCATGAACATTCTGATTCACATTAGGATCAACAATAATTTTAACATTAATATCCCTATCACAAGCTAAACTAATAGTAGCTGCCACATTAATATTTAAAGGGAATTCTTTAACAGCTTCAGAAGCTTTACCTTCAAAAAGAACTTCTTCCTTATCAATATCTTTACCTAATGATTTTGGAGATTTTCTAGTAACCAAATTTACCTCTTCAAGGTTAAAATCACTAACAGCTTTAATACCATCTAGACCAACAACTGCTCCAGCTGGAAGATGAATCTTAACATTATTTTCACTAGCTATTTTATAAATTAAAGAATAGAACTCCTTATCCATTAGAGCTCCAATACTCATAATAATCATGTCTTTTCCATTTTCAAGAGCAAGAGGAGCATATTCTTTAACAGAATCTGGAGAAGCACATTCTAAAATTAAATCAACTTTATCAATCATGTCTTCAAAATTAAGAACAGCTATTCCATCGTTAATACTAGCAAGATTTTGTGCTCTTTCTATATCATTATCAAAAAAATAAGCAATCTCAATATCATCATTTTCAGCAGAGATATTATTTACAATAATGTTAGCTATTGCACCACAACCAATTAAACCAACAATCATAGAAATCACTTAAAAAAAGAAAATTTAGAAACCTTGTTTAGGTTTCTCAGGAGTAGGTTTTTGGTCTTTAGCAGATTGAGGTGTTACAGAATCTGGAATTTTAGGTTCAACTCTAGCTTTTTTAATATCTCTTGGATTTATTAACATAATATCTCCAATAGCTTGTACTTTATCAAAATCAATTGTTAATAAATCATTTTTGAAGTTTCTAACTTCAGTTTCTTCTTCAGGCATCAATTGAAAACCTCTTCTCATTATATCTCTAAAACCTACTTCTTTCTTTTCAGGTTCAATAGCCCTTACTTGTAATTTTGAGATTGTTCCTAATCTAATATTAAGAATAACATCTGCTACCCTTCCAACATAATGTCCAGTAATTGTATAAATATCTAAATCGTATAAATTTGAAACTTCTACCATTTTAACACCACAATAAATTTAAATAAAAAGTTTCTTGATTAAAATCCAATAATTTTACTTAAACTGATTATAATTTATTCAAGTGTTAATATAAATAGTTTATTGAAAAAATAGCTTTGTTGAAATCATTGGGTTGTTAGTTGAATAGTCCTGTATATGTTATATAC
>CAYPCR010000016.1:0-50020 GCA_964409285.1 uncultured Methanobrevibacter sp.
ATGTGTCTAAAAAAAATCTTCAAAAAACCCTATAAAAATTTACAATCTCTATTTATCCATAACTTTATATACTTTAATTTTAATATATTATTATATCATGCTAATTTAAATAGTTAACATGATTTATTCTAGACATGCCGAGATAGTCTAGCCTGGTAAGGCGCAAGACTGGAAATCTTGTGGGGATTTTCCCCGCCTGGGTTCAAATCCCAGTCTCGGCGTTTATTAGTTTTTAACATAAGATTTTTTTAATTTTTGCACTTTGCATGATTATAAAATATTTGTTAAGCTGATAGTTTGCACTCTTAGTATTTTAACTAAGTTTTATATTGTTGAAAAAACTGTGTTTTGTAAATCAAAACATTCGAATCTATATTTTACGTCTCGTAGGTTCGCTCTATAAATGGAGGTTATTTAATGGAAGACGATTTTAAGCATTTGGTGCGTATTTCAAGAAAGGACGTAGATGGTAATAAAACCATTGAACAAGCTTTAACTGAAATTAAAGGTGTTGGAATATCTCTATCTACAGCTATGTGCCGTACTTTAGATTTAGATGCAGATTCTCAAATTGGATACATTGATGACGAAGATGTTTTAAAAATTGAAGAAATTTTAGAAAATCCTCAAAAATTTGATGTTCCTGTCTGGATGTTAAATCGTAGAGAAGATTACGAAACTGGAGAAAACATTCATTTAATTGAATCAGATCTTGATATGACTTTAAGAGATGATTTAAACAGAATGAAAAAGACTAGAAGTTATAAAGGTAGAAGACATGAAGTTGGTTTACCTGTTAGAGGTCAAAGAACTAAATCTACTTTCAGACATAGTTCTTCAGTGGGTGTAAAACGTTCATAGTTTTAAGAACTTATTTTTAATATAATTATTTTTTATGGAGATGTTTTAATGGGACAACCTAGAAAATCAAGGAAAAAGTATAATACACCACCACATCCTTGGAATGCAGAAAGAATTAAAGAAGAAAACAAACTTATGGCTAAATACGGCTTAAAAAACAAAAAAGAAATTTGGAAAGCTGATACTTTAGTTAGAAGATATAGTAGGGAAGCAAGATACCTACTTGGTTTCTCTCAAGATCAAATGCAAGAAGAAAAATTAGAATTATTAGGACATTTAGCTAGAACCGGTGTTTTACGTGAAGGTGCAGCTCTTGAAGATATTTTAAACTTAACTGTTGAAGATATCTTAAGAAGAAGATTACAAACTATTGTATACAAAAAAGGTTTAGCTCGTACTCCTAAAGAAGCAAGAATGTTTGTTGTACATGGACACATAACATTAAATGGTAAAAAAATCAATTCACCAAGTTATGTTGTATTAAAAGATGAAGAAAATGAAATCGGTTTTTACAAATCTTCACCTGTTGCTAAACAAATTGAAGAGTACAACAAAAATAAGGATAAAGCTAAAGCTAAAGAATAAAAGGTGTAATTATGGCAAAAGACGAAAAATGGGGTATAGCTAATATTTACTCATCATTCAATAACACTATCATTACTGTAACTGATATTACTGGTGCAGAGACCATTTCACAATGGTCTGGTGGAAAAGTTGTTCGTGCAGATAGACAACAAGCTTCTCCTTTTGCTGCAATGGCTGCTGCAACCAGAATAGCTGATGATGCTAAAGAAAAAGGATTTGTTGGATTACATATTAAAGTAAGAGCTCCTGGTGGAAATGGACCTAGAAGTCCAGGACCTGGTGCACAAGCAACTATCCGTGCATTATCAAGGGCAGGTATTAAAATTGGCAAAATAGAGGATATTACTCCTATTCCTCACGATGGTACTGGAAGACCTGGTGGTAAAAGAGGAAGAAGAGTTTAAATAAAAGGGGTTTAATAATGGAGATAGAAGTTAAAAGTCAAACAGATGATGAAATTGTTTTCATTATCCGTGATGCAGAAGTACCTTTTGTAAATGCTATTAGAAGATGTGCTATGGTAAATGTTCCTAAAATAGCTATTGAAAATGTTAATATGATTAGAAATGATTCAGCTATGTTTAATGAGGTACTTGCTCATAGATTAGGTTTAACTCCTTTAGTTTCTGATATTGATGCAATTGAAGGAATGCCTTTACCTGAAGATGATGATTATGAAGAATCTCAAGGCGTAATGTTTTCTTTAGAAGAAGAAGGTCCTAAAGTAGTTTATTCCAAAGATTTAATTTCTTCAGACTCAAAAATTAAACCAGTATATGATACCATCCCTCTTGTAAAACTTAAAGATGGGGAAAAACTTAAAATTGAAGCCGAAGCAAAAGTTGGATATGGAAAAGAACATGCTAAATGGATGCCAACTACAGTTTGTGCATATAAACAATACCCTGAAATTACTTTCAACGATGACATGGAAATAGATTATGAATGTGCTAATGCATGTCCAAGAGGAGTTTTAAAATCAGATAAAAGGTCTAAAAAAATTAAAATTTTAGATATTGAAAATTGTAGTATGTGTAAAAGCTGTGTAAGAGCTTCACAAAATCAAGAAGGGAAAAGCTATATTAATGTAGGGTATCATGAAAATGATTTTATATTTAAAATAGAAACTGATGGATCAATGCCTCCTAAAGAAGTTTTATTACAAGCTTGCGATGTATTAGGTGAAAAAGCAGAAAAATTTATCAGATTTAGTGAAGAAGGAGGAAGTGAATAATGGTTAAGAAATTAACAAAAACTAATCCTAACCTTATTAAACTTATAAGAAAACTTAAAAAACAAGCTAACAGTGAAAATGCAGCTATTTGGAAAGATGTTGCTTATAAACTTTCAAGAGCTAATAGAAAAACTTCACCAGTTAATATTTCTGACATTAATAAATATGCAGAAGAAGATGAGACCGTTTTAATCCCAGGAAAAGTTTTATCTAATGGTGAGTTAACTAATAAAGTAAATGTTGTAGCATTGAAATTTTCTCAAAGAGCCAGAGAAAAAATTGAAAATGCTGGTGGAAAATGTCTCTCTATTAGTGAAATCATGGAAATCAATCCTAAAGGAAGCAACATTAAAATCATGGAATAAGCTAAGGATGTGTATTTATGATGATTATAGATGGAGAAGGTCATGTTTTAGGAAGACTTGCTAGTGTAGCTAGTAAAAATCTTCTTGATGGTGAAGAAGTAGTTATTCTCAATGCTGAAAAGATTATGATTACTGGTTCTAAAGATTGGGCATATGCTAAATACAAACAAAGAGTAGATAGAGCAAGTATCTCTAATCCTCGTGATTTAGGTCCAAAATATCCTAGAAGACCAGATGATATATTTAGAAGAACTGTAAGAGGAATGTTACCTTTCAAAAAAGCAAAAGGAAGAAGTGCATACAAAGGTTTAAAAGCATTTGTAGGTGTACCTTCTGAATATGCTGATGTTGAACTTGAAAGAGTACCAGAAGCTGAATTCCAAAATCTTAAAAAAGGTATTGAGCTTGGAGAAATTTCCAAACTTTTAGGAGCTACTTTTTAAATAAACGGGATGTGTAATTATGGCAAAAGTTATTCATACTAGTGGAAAACGTAAAACTGCTATTGCAAGAGGTACTGTTCAAGAAGGTACTGGAAAAGTAAGGATTAACAGGATTCCTTTAGAACTTTATTCCCCTGAACTTGCACGTTTAAAAATCGAAGAACCTTTAAAATTAGCAGGAGATCTTGCTGATGAAGTTGATTTTAACATTCATGTTGTAGGTGGAGGAGTAATGGGTCAAGCTGAAGCTGCACGTATGGTAATTGCTAAAGGATTAGTTCAATGGTCTCAAGATATGGATTTAAAAGATAAGTTCATACAATATGACAGAACTATGTTAGTAGGTGACCCAAGACGTTCAGAACCTAAAAAATATGGTGGTCCTGGAGCAAGAGCACGTAAACAAAAAAGTTACAGATAATCTCTGTACTTTTATATTTTATTAAAAAGATGATTTAAATGATTCCTATAAGATGCTTAAGTTGTGGAAAACCAGTTTCTGCTTATTTTGATGAATATAATCAAAGATTAGCTGCTGGTGAAAAATCAAAAGATATTTTAGATGATTTAGGTCTAAAAAGATATTGTTGTAGAAGAATGTTAATTTCTCATGTTGAGACTTGGGAATAAATTAATGCAAGTTGTAGGGATATATTTTTTATTTAAAAAATTAATCTTGGTAAACGAATGCCTAAATTGGAGTAAATATTTATGACTACAAAAGATTTAACAAGGTTTGAAAAAGCTAGAATTCTTGGTGCTAGAGCAATTCAAATTTCAATGGGAGCTAAACCTTTAGTAAATACTAAAAAATTAGATTCCTTAGATCCTATTGATATTGCTTACGAAGAACTCAAAGCTGATGTTTTACCATTAGATGTTATTAGAGATGAATAAGTTTTCTACTTATTTACTCTTTTATTAAAAAAAATAAAAAATACCATATTTAACTCTATAAAGAAAACTACTAATTTTAGATAAATATAGATTAAATGGTAATAAATTAACTGACACTGAGGTGTTTTTTTTGGATAGTATAATAGAAGATGTTCGAGTTCGTAAAATCTTGGACAGTAGAGGAAATCCAACCGTAGAAGTAGATGTAATTACTTGGGGCGGTTTTGGTAGAGCTGCTGCACCGAGTGGGGCAAGTACAGGTTCAAGAGAAGTGGTATCATTCCCTGAAGGTGGAGTGGATTTAATCATTAGTGAAGTTGAAGATGTTATAGCTTCAGAACTTATTGGAATGGATGCTGAAGACATTTTTACTATTGATGAAGTTTTAAGAGAAGTAGATGGAACTACTAATTTATCAGCTATTGGTGGAAATACTACTGTAGCTGTTTCAATGGCTGTAGCTAAAGCTGCTGCTTCTTCTTATAACATGCCTTTGTATAAATATGTTGGAGGTAATTTAGTACATGCTTTACCATATCCTCTTGGAAATATGATGAATGGAGGAGCTCATGCAGGTATTAATGCTCCTGATATTCAAGAATTTTTAGTTGTTCCTACTGGAGCACAAAATATGGTTGAAGCTGTCTTTGCTAATGCTAGTATTCATAAAAAATTAAAAGAATTAATCCAAACCAAAGATTCTAATTTCACCGGTGGAAAAGGTGATGAAGGTGGATGGATTCCTAATATTAATAATGATGTTGCATTAGAAATTCAAGCTCAAGCATGTGAAGAAGTAGGAGATGAGTTAGGTATTGAAATTAGACCTGCTCTTGATATGGCTTCTTCTGAATTTTGGGATAGCGATAAACAAAAATATGTTTATGCTCAAGATGGCATTGAAAGAGATACAGCTGAACAAGTTGATTATGTAAAAGATATTATTGAAACTTATAATATGTTTTATGTTGAAGATCCTTTTGATGAATCTGATTTTGAAGGATTTGCTCAATTAACTGCTCAAGTTGGAGATAAATGTTTAATTTGTGGAGACGACTTATTTGTAACCAATAAAGAATTATTAGCTAAAGGTATTGAAATGAATGCAGCTAATGCAATTATCATTAAACCTAATCAAATTGGTTCTTTATCTGAAACTTATGCTACTGTAAAATTAGCTAAAGAAAATGATATTGTTCCTGTTGTTTCTCATAGATCTGGTGAAACTACAGATGCAACTATTGCTCATTTAGCTGTTGGTCTTGGTTCTCCAATGATTAAAACTGGAGCTATTGGTGGAGAAAGAATAGCTAAATTAAATGAATTAATTCGTATTGAAGAGGAACTTCCTAATCCACAAATGGGTACATTTTAAGTAAAAGAGGGGAGATTAAAATGGCAAAAGTAACTATTGATTATGATAAATGTGAAGGTGCAGATTGTGCAGAATGTGCTGACGTCTGCCCTATGGAAGTTTTAGTTCTTGAAGGAGATAAAATTGTAATTCAAGATCCAGATGAATGTAGCTTATGTGAAGTTTGTATGGATGTTTGTCCACAAGAATGTGTTAATGTAGAAGATGATGATTAGATTTTAAAATAAAATAAATAGGTGAAATAAATGTCAGAACTTTTAATTGATTTAGATAATTACTTAGCAGCAGGTTTACATATCGGAACTCAACAAAAAACTAGTGATATGGAAAAATATATATTTAGGGTAAGATCCGATGGTTTATATGTTTTAGATATTCAAAAAACTGATGAAAGAATTAGACAAATAGCTAAACTCTTAGCTAAATATGATCCCGATGATATTTTAGTTGTAGCTACTAGACAATACGGTCAAGCTCCTGTTAAAAAATTCGGTGAGATTACCGGTGCAAAAACTATTCCTGGTAGATTCATTCCTGGAACTTTAACCAATCCTACCTACAATAAATTCATTGAACCAAAAATCATTGTTGTAACTGACCCAAGATCTGATGCTCAAGTTATTCTCGAATCAAAACAAAACGGTATTCCTGTTATCGCTTTATGTGATACTGAAAACTTATTAAGTTTTGTTGATATTGCTATTCCAGTTAATAACAAAGGTAGAAAAGCTATTGCTTTAGTTTACTGGTTACTTGCAAGACAAATCTTAAGAGAAAGAGGCGTCATTGGAGAAGATGAAGATTTAGATGTTGATGCAACTGACTTTGAATTAAAATTCTAAGTGATTATATGTTAAGAAAACCTGCTGTGGCTGGAGCGTTTTATCCAGATAATGAAGAAGATATTAAAAAACTTATTGAAGATAGTTTTTTTTCTCCAATGGGGGTTGGAAAGATTCCTACTGCTCATAAATTTGAAGGAAAGGATTATCCTATTAATGTTATGGTTCCACATGCAGGTTATATTTATTCAGGACCTGTAGCATCTTTTAGTTATGCTGAAATAGCTGAAAATGGAATACCTGATGTTTTTATTATTTTATCTCCAAATCACACAGGATTTGGTAGCGAGGTATCTGTTTTCAATCAAGGAGAATGGGAAACTCCTTTAGGAAATGTTGAAGTAGATGAAGAATTTGCAAATTCTATCATCTCTTTTTCAGATTATGCAAGTGCTGATTATTCTGCACATACTGGTGAACATAGTATAGAAGTACAACTTCCTTTTTTACAATATTTTTCTGATGATTTTAAGATAGTTCCTATTACAATGGGTTCTCAAACATTGTCTACTGTAAGTGACCTTGCAACAGCTATTGTAAGTACAACTAAAAAACTTAACAAATCTTACTGTATTATTGCAAGTACAGATTTGTCTCATTTTAATAATCAAGAAAAGGCAAATAAAGTGGATAATTTTGTTTTAGAAGATATTAAAGAGATGGATGAATTCAAATTATTGGAAGAAGTTATTCAATATAACATTACAATGTGTGGCTATGGTCCTGTAATGACTACAATTCTTGTTTCTAAATTAACAGGAAAAGAATCTTGTGAAATATTAGCTTATGGAACAAGTGGAGATGTTACACAAGATTATTCTCAAGTTGTTGGTTATGGTTCAGCAATTTTCAAATGATTAGATTAATATAAACTATGGAGGTATAAAATGCAGGCAGTAGCTTCTGCTCCAGCTAAAACAATTTTATTTGGTGAACATTCAGTAGTATATGGAGAACCTGCAATTGCAGGGGCAGTAAATAAAAGAGCAGTTGTTAAAATAAAACCTTCATGGAATAATAAATCAACTTTAAAATCTTATGATTTAAATTTTGAAGCAGAATTAGATACTGAAAACAAAAAATATGTTCTAAAAAAGGGAAAACCTGGAATTATCAGATACATTTTAGAAGCCTTAAGCAAAGTTCACAATCATTCTCCAATTGAAATCATTTTATCATCTAATATTCCTATCGGATCAGGATTAGGTTCATCTGCAGCGGTTACAGTAGCTACTTTAGCTGCATTGTATAGATACCATAATATTAGATTTAATAAAAAATCTTTGGCTCATGATGCTCATATGGTGGAACAAGCTGTACAGGGAATAGCTAGTCCTTTAGATACTATGGTTTCAACACATGGTGGTTTAGTTTATTTGTCAAGAAATAAAAAAATAGAACATTTTAAAGTTAATTTTAATGCACCCTTTGTTGTAGGTTATACTAGTAAACATGGAAACACAGGTAAAATGGTAAGGGATGTAAAATTCTTAAAAAGTAAAAATCCTAAAATCATTAATTCAGTCATATCTTCAATGGGGCAATTAACAAATTATGCAAAACAGGCTATTTTGAAAAAGGATTATTCAAAGATTGGTGAACTTATGAACATAAATCATGGTTTTTTAGATGTTTTAGGAGTTAATACTCCAGAATTATCTAGAATGGTTTATGCTGCTCGTGAACATGGTGCTTTAGGCTCTAAAATTACAGGTGCCGGGGGAGGAGGCAGTATTATTGCTCTTTGTCCTGGAAAATCAGAAAGTGTAGCTAAAGCTATTTCAAAAACAGATAATATTTTGAAAGTAAGATTTACTCGTAAAGGTGTTTCATCAAGAGTTTATCATTAGGTGAGGAAAATAATGATAATTTTAAAATTAGGAGGAAGTATTTTAACTAAAAAAGATTCTTCTACAAGTGAAGTTAATAAGGATAATTTAAATAGAGTAGCTTGTGAAATTAGAAGATCTTTAAATAATAATGATAAAGATTTAGTAATTGTTCATGGTGCAGGTTCATTTGGACATCCTCCAGCTAAAGAATATAAAATTGGAGAACCTTTTAGGAGTGAAGAATATCCTAGTAAAAGGATAGGATTTGTTAAAACTCAAAATGCAGTTAAAAAATTAAATATGCTTGTCTGCGAAGAATTCATAAATGAAGATATTCCTGTTATCGCTATTCCAGCTTCTTCATTTATTAAAACATCTAATAAACGAATTTCTGAAGGAAATATTGAAAAATTCAAACAATATCTTGAAAAAGGGTATGTTCCAATTATTTATGGGGATGTTGTGTTAGATGATGAGCTTGAAATGGCAGTAATATCTGGAGATCAAATCATTCAATATTTAGCCATTAATTTAGATGCTGATGAAGTTATTTTAGGCACTGATGTGGATGGTGTTTACAATAAAAATCCAAAACTTCATGATGATGCTGTATTGTATGATAAATTTTCAAATTTAGATGATTTAGAAACATTTGAAGATACTACCAATGTTGATGTAACAGGTGGAATGATAGGTAAAATTAAAGAATTATTATATCTGGCAGATTTAGGCATAAATTCTATAATTATTAATGCTAACACTGAAAATAATATTTATAAAGCTTTAGAACAGGAAAATGTTACTGGAACAATCATTTCAAAAGAGTTGAAAGATATATGATTGCAGATAGAAAATTAGAACATCTATTAATTTGTGAAAATTATGATGTTGAGTTTAAAAATAAAACAACAGGTTTTGAAGATGTTGAATTAATACATAAAGCTTTACCTGAAATTAATAAAAACACAATAGATTTATCAATATCTACTTTTGGTAAAAAATTAGATGCTCCTATATTCATTACAGCTATTACTGGAGGACATGAATATGCTAAAAATATTAATAAAAACTTGGCAATAGCTGCTCAGGAGAAGAATATTGGATTAGGTGTAGGAAGTCAAAGAGCAGCTATTGAACATCCAGAACTTACAGATACATATACTGTGGTTCGTGATAATGCTCCAAATTGTCTATTAGTTGGAAATATTGGTGCTCCACAACTTAATTTAGCAGAAAAAGCTGTAGATATTTTAGATGCAGATATTTTAGCAGTTCATTTAAATCCTCTTCAAGAATCCATTCAGCCTGAAGGAGATTTAGATGCTAGAGGTTATTTAAAATCAATTGAAGAAATTGTTGATTTGGTGAATATTCCAGTCATGGCTAAGGAAACAGGTTGTGGAATCTCCAGTGAATGTGCTGAACAATTAGTCGGTGCAGGAGTTAGTTATATTGATATAGAAGGTGCAGGAGGAACTAGTTGGGCTGCTGTAGAAACTTATAGGTCTGAAGAAAAATATTATGGTGAAACCTTTTGGGATTGGGGAATACCAACAGCTATAAGTACCGTTGAAGTTACTTCTTCAGTTAATGTTCCTGTTATTTCTTCTGGAGGAATTAGAACAGGTCTTGAAGCAGCAAAGGCAATAGCTTTAGGAGCAGATGCTGTTGGAATGGCACTTCCATTTTTAAAACACTCAGCTACCCCTGAACAAATTATTGAATATGTTAATAAATTTGAGGAATCTCTAAAAATAGCTATGTTTTTAGTAGGTGCAAGTAATATTGAGGAACTTAAGAATTCTAATTTAATTATTAAGGGTCAAACAAAAGAATGGTTAAAAGATAGAGGATTTGATACAACAAAATATTCAAGGAGAGGAAAATAATGACTGTTGAAGTAATAGCCATTGGAGGATACGAAGAAGTCGGAAGAAACATGACTGCCGTTAAAGTCGGAGAAGACGTTGTAATTTTTGATATGGGAATTCATCTTGATAGAATCAACATACATGAAGATACAGATATTGACAGGATGCACAGTCTTGATTTGATTGAAAGAGGCGTTATTCCTGATGATACATTAATGAAAGATGTTGATGGTAAAGTTAAAGGAATTGTATTTTCTCATGGACATTTGGATCATATTGGTGCAGTTGCTAAACTTGCACATAGATATGATGCTCCATTGATTGGAAGCCCATATACTGCAGCCTTAATTCAAAAACAGATTAATGGAGAACGTAAATTTAAAGTTAACAATCCAATTAAACCTTTAAATCCTGGAAGCAAAATGAAATTATCTAATGATGTTACCTTAGAGTTTGTACAGGCAACTCATAGTATTCCACAAGCTGTATTTCCAGTTTTACATACACCTGAAGGAATTATTGTTTATGCACTTGACTTTAAATTTGACAATCATCAAAAAGTATCTCCACCACCTGATTATAGGAGATTAAAGGAGCTGGGAAGAAAAGGGGTTTTAACACTTATAGTTGAAAGTACTAATGTTAAAGACACTCAACAAGTAAAAACTTATTCCGAAAGAGTGGCTCGTAATATTTTAGAAGATTTAATGAGGGGTCCACTTTATGAAAAAGCTGGAATGATTGTTACTACATTTTCATCACATGTTGAAAGGATTCAAACAATAGCTGATATAGCTAAAAAAGGAAACAGGGAAATTTTATTTTTAGGTAGATCAATGGAGAGATTCTGTGGAATTGCAGAAAGTAAAGGAATTTTAAAGTTACCTAAGAATGCAAGTATTTATGGAAGTCCTAAAGCTGTCAATAAAGCACTTATGAAGGCTGAAGATAATCGTGAAAAATATTTGCTTGTTACTACAGGCCATCAAGGAGAGCCTGATGCTTTACTTCCAAGAATAGCTAGTGGTAAAACACCATTCAATGTTAGACCTGGAGATAATGTTATTATTTCTGCTCCAATTATTCCAAATCCAACAAATGCAGCTAATAGGCACATTATGGAAAGAAGATTAAAATCTAGTGGTGCTAGAATATATTCTGAAGCTCATGTATCTGGGCATGCAGGCCGTGAAGATCATAGGGACTTTATTAGAATGTTAAAACCACAGCATATTATTCCTGCTCACGGAGATTTATCAATGCTTTCAGCTTATGGAGAGCTTGCTGAAGAAGAAGGTTATAGAATTGGTAAAAATGTACATATTTTAAGAAATGCACAGGCTCAAGTATTTAATAGCTAAAGTATAAAATAATCATAATGGAGAAATTTTTATGAGTGATGTAAAAGAGATATTGGAGTTTTATTCTGAAGATATTATCAAAACAATTAATGATAATTTAGCCAGTATTACTCCAAAAGACCTCGAAGAAGCTTCAATTTATTTAACTAAAGCTGGAGGTAAGATGCTTAGACCCTGTCTTACTCTTATTTCTACTGAAGCTGTTGGAGGTAAAAAAGAGAGTTCCCTTAATTCTGCTGCTGCTATTGAGTTGATTCATACTTTTTCTTTAATTCATGATGATATAATGGATGATGATGATGTAAGGAGAGGAATGCCAGCAGTTCATAAAGTATGGGGAGATCCATTAGCTATTTTGTCAGGGGATACTTTATTTTCAAAAGCATTTCAAATGGTTAGTCAAACAAATCCTGAAGAAGTTTCATATGAAAGAATTAACAAAGCCTTATCTACAGTAGCTGATGCTTGTCTTTACATTTGTGAAGGTCAGGCTTCTGATATGGATTTCGAAGATCGTTACGATGTATCTGAACAAGAATATTTAGACATGATATTTAAAAAGACTGGTGCTTTAATAGCTGCAGCTACAAAAACAGGAGCTATTATTGGTGGAGCTAACGATGAAATAGTTGATATAATGTATGATTACGGTCGTTTAATTGGATTGGCTTTTCAGATTCAAGATGATTATTTAGATTTAGTTAGTGATGAGGAGTCTTTAGGAAAACCTATTGGTAGTGATATAGCTAAAGGAAAAATGACTTTAATCGTTGTTAAAGCTTTAAGTGAAGCATCTGATGAAGATAGTGAAACTTTATTAAAAATTTTAAAAGATGACAATTCATCTGCAGAGGATATAGAGTTAGCACTTCAATTATTTGATAAATATGATTCTATTGAATATGCAAGAAAGATTGCTCAAGATAATGTAGATGAAGCTAAACAGCTATTAAAAATATTGCCGGATAGTGAAAGTAAAATAGCTTTAGAAAAAATTGCAGATTTTGTACTTGGGAGAAATTCTTAAGTACTATTATTTTTATTTAAAAAAAGATTTATTTTAAAAATGATAAAGAAAATTAATTCTTTATCATAAATTAATTATTTTCATCGGTTTTTGGGGATTTGATTACTAATTTTTCATTACCATCTTCATCTACTTCAATAGCAGTGATTATTGGTTCTTCATCAAGTGCTCCAGGATCTTTTTCAACACATTCATTGATTTTTGATTGGATTTGACTAATATCTTCAGTATCAATCATGTCTATAAGTTCAAGTTGTTGTTGGAATCTGTCAACACCTTCTAATGGGACGTTTTCTACAAATGGAATAGCTCCAATAGCTCCATTAATACTTTTTTTCTCAGGGTCGCAACCGTTTTCATGTAATGCTTTGAAACTTTGACCTGTAATATGTCCTTGTACTTCTGCACCTGATAAGATTAAAAATCGAATGTTTGGATTGGAAATAACATTTGCAACTACTTTTTCTACTCCTAAATTTTCTGTTTTACATGGCCCTGCAATAGCTGCTCCTGAAAGATTTTCTTCAATATGTGATGCTAAAGTAGTTACAGCCACTGGACTTTCTGGATCTCCTACAATATAATCTCCACTTATTATTGGCCAGCCTTCTGCTGGTTCTTTTTTATCTGCCATAATAACTACCTCCTTAATTGGGTGTTTGTTTAATGTTTGATTGTAAAAAATCTTATTACATTAAAGTAGAGTGCTATTGATTTTTCAAACATATAAATTTTTCTCTAATTTTAATGATTTTTTTTAAACATTTATAATAATTAAATGACATATATTCTTTTATGAAATTAGGATTTTCAACACTAGCTTTGTTTAATAAAAACAATCAGGAAATCATTGAGATAGCTAAAAATAATAATTTTGACATGATTGAACTTTTAGCTGAAGGACCATTCTATCAAAATAAAATGATGGCTTTAAAAAGCTTTCCAACTTTAATTCATGGTCCTACAGTTGATTTAAACATAGCTAGTATAAATAGAGGAATAAGACAAGAAAGTGTCAGGCAAATGAAAAATACTATTGATATAGCTAATGAAATTAATGCAAAGGCCATCACAGTTCATCCAGGTAAAATTGGCCGAAATGATGAAAAATTAAGAAAAGCTGCTGTAGAAATAGCTATTGAAAGTATTGGAGAACTTGTTGATTATTCAGATTTAACAATATCTGTGGAGAATATGCCTGAAAGGATTTCTTTTTTAGCAAATAGGGTTGAGGAACTTGAACATATTAGTAATGAAACTGGCTGTATGATTACTATTGATACAGGTCATGCTAATACTTGTGAAAACCCTGAAGAATTTTTTGATTTAAATAATATCTGTTATTTCCATATTAATGATAATAACGGTAAAAAAGACCAACATGTATCTTTAGGAGAGGGAACTTTAGATTTAGAATTACTTAAAAAAATTGATAATGGAATAATTGAATTGAATAATTTTGATAATGTTTTAAAAAGTAAATTAAAAATAGAAGAATTATTAAGTTGAATTTTTTTTCTTTTTTATTTGTTTTTCAAAGTTTTTTTGATAATGTTTAGCTACTTCTTCATATTGGTTCCATATACTAATAGCTGAATGAGGAATTATTTCGTTTTCTTGATTAAACTTGGCATAAATATGTAACATTTCTTCACTATCGCAAATTATCATTTTTACAGGAGGAATATCTTTTAAATAGACATTTATCCTATTTTTATTTAAATTTTCAATAATCCTTTTTTTATCCTCGTCATTTTTCCATATAGCCGGCACTATAATGTTAATTTGGGTATTTTTTGATTTCTTTTTCAATATATGTAAAAGCGGTTCTATTTCTTCTGAAAATAAAAACCCTATTCTCATTGAAATGGTTTTTTTGGCTCTGTTAATCATTTCCATTTCTTTTTCAATAATATTTTCAATTCCGTTTATTTTCCAGATGGGAGCGGGATTTTGTTTGATTTTTGATTCATAATTTGAATTAAGTTTATAACAAAGATTATCTATCTCTTCATTTAAGATTTGTTTTTGTTTTTCTATTGTTTCTTTAGGGGATTTAACATTGTAAATTAAAGGTCTTTCCTGTTCTATTTCAATGTATCCTTTATTAGCTAGTTCTTTTAATGTATTATAAATTTTGGATTTAGGAATTTTACTTTGTTCACTAATTTGATCAGCTGTAGATGAGATAAGTGAGGTTAATAGGATATAGGCTCTAGCTTCATAGCTTGTAAGGCCTAATTTTTTTAAATTTTCAATATCTTCATTTTTTATTTTCATTGATTTATTTAATTATTACTAATAATTAATATACTTTTACTTACTTTTTCGAGTATAAAAGTCACAAAATTATTAAATATAACTAAATTATAGAATAGTGTAAAAATAGGAGGTTTTTTAATATGGTAGATCAACCAGACATGTTTTGTTATCAATGTAGTCAAACAGCAGGTGGAAAATGTTGTACAGTTCGTGGAGTTTGTGGAAAAGTTCCAACTGTAGCAAGATTACAGGATAATTTAATTTATGCTATGAAGGGTATTAGTGCTTACAACTACAATGCAAATGTTTTAGGAGCAAGAGACCCAGAAGTTGATGATTTCTTAACAAAAGGATTGTACACAACTCTTACAAATGTTAATTTTGATGCAAATGATTTAGTAAATCTTGCAGTTGAAGCAGGAGAAGCTAATATTAAAGTAATGAAAATGCTTAAACAAGCTCATATTGATGCATTTGGAGAACCTGTTCCTGCTGAAGTTCAAGTAGGTTCTCAAGGCGGTCCAGCTATTATTGTAACTGGACATGATTTAAAAGCATTAGAAGAATTATTAAAAGCAACTGAAGGAACTGGAATTAAAGTTTATACTCACAGTGAGATGTTACCAGCTCATGGATATCCAGGACTTGCAAAATATGACCATTTAGTTGGTGAACTTGGTAAATCATGGTGGGATCAAAAAGATGTATTTAGTAAATATAATGCAGCTATTTTAGGAACATCTAATTGTGTACTCCCACCAAAAGATGATTATGCTGACAGAATGTTTACAATGGATGTTGCAAAATTGCCAGACATTCCATTTATTGAAAATTATGATTTCCAACCAATTATAGACAAAGCTCTTGAACTTGGAGATATGGAAGCAGAAGAGACTTATACCGTAACAACTGGTTTTGGTCTTAATACTATCTTATCTTTAGCTGATAAAATTAAAGAATTAGTTGAAGATGGAAAAATTTCTAGATTCTTTGTTGTTGGTGGTTGTGACAGTCCAAATCCTAAAAATAGCTATTATAGAGAATTTGTTGAAAATTTACCAGAAGATACTGTTGTTATAACTCTTGCATGTGGTAAATTCAGATTCAATGATCTTGATTTAGGCGATATTGAAGGAGTTCCAAGACTTATTGATGTAGGTCAATGTAATGATACTATTGTAGCTATTGAAGTAGCACAAGCATTATGTGATGTATTTGGAGTGGAATTAAACGAATTACCATTAACTATTGTTTTAAGTTGGATGGAACAAAAAGCAGTAGCTGTATTATGGAGTTTACTTGCAATTAATAAACAAGACATGTTAATTGGACCAATTTTACCTGCATGGGCTAATGATGATATTTTAAACGTTTTAGTTGAAAATTATGGATTAACACCAACTGGTGATGCAAAAGAGGACATTAAACGAATTATGGGTCAGTAAATAGTTAAGTTTATATATTAGAACTACTATTTATTATATAACACAATTAGGAGATGAAAAATATGACACAATTAAACGAAGCATACGTTGCAAAACCAATTGAATTAGAAGGAATCGTAGATTACCAAGATGATACAATTATCAGTAAAGAATTAGTAAAACACACTACCGGATCTATTACTGCTTTTGCACTTGATGCTGGTCAAGGAATTAGTGAACACGTAGTACCTTACGATGCATTTTTACAAGTTGTAGATGGTGAAGCTATTGTAACTATTGATGGTGAAACCACTAATGTACGTAAAGGTGAAATGATTATTATGCCGGCTGACAAATATCACTCTGTCAAAGCTGATGTAAGATTCAAAATGCTTTTAACTATGATTAAAGACGTCTAAATACGTCTCTTTTTATTTTTTTTATTTTAAGATAATTTTATATACTCCAAATTAAAAAATATAAATTGTTATTCTATTGTGGGAATAACAAATATTATTGGAGGGTATAAGATTAAAATATTAAACAAAAATATTGTTTTAATATTTTCTATTCTTGTTTTATTGATGTGTGCTATTTCATCTGTTGCGGGTGAAAATATCGATTCTGATAGCTTAATAGCTATTGATGATAGTAAAACTTTCAGTGATGTTCAAGATGCAATAGATGGTGCACAAGAAAATGACATTATTTATTTAAATAACTCTAATTATCTAGGGGAAGGTAAAGAAATTACTATTTCTAAACAAATTACTATAGATGGAGCTAATAGTGATGGAAGTGGAATGTCTACATTAGATGCTCAAAAGTTATCTAATATTATAAATATTACATCTACTATTAATGTTACATTAAAAAATATTGTTTTTATTAATGGTAATTCATCTACAGATGGTGGAGCTGTTTATCAATCTTTAGCACCTGGAATTATGGGGAATTTAACTATTGAAAATTGTTATTTTACATATAATACTGCATGTAATAGTAGTGGTGGAGCTATTTATCAATCAGGTCAACCAAGTTGGAAAATTACATATAAATTAATAATTAAAAATTGTAATTTCATTGATAATATTGGAATATCTGATCATTTCCAATCTAATCTTGAAAGTGGAGGAGCAGCTATTTATAGCTATGCTAATATTTATGTAAATAACTCTAATTTTAAGAATAATCGAGGATATATTATAAAACCAGAAGATCCATCATTAATTTCTCCAGTATTTTGGGGTGGAGCTATTTGTAGTCGTGGAGATAACACAGTAACTGTTATTGAAAATTCAAATTTTACAAATAATAATGGAACTCAAGGAGGAGCTATTTGTAGTCGTGGAGATGATGCTCCTTTAAATATTATTAATTGTTTGTTTGAAAATAATACGGCTTACGATGCTGGTGCAGTTTATCTTAGAGGAACTAATTCTCCAACAGTAATCACAAAATCCAATTTTACCAACAATAAAGCTACTTTTAATGGTGGAGCTTATTGGGAGGAATATGGATCTTCCACTACAATAATAGATTCTAATTTTATTAATAATACTGCTGGCACATTAGGTGGAGCTATCTATAATACTTTAGATAATTCTCCCTTAGATGTTTACAATTCCACTTTTGTAAATAACACTGCTGTAAAAAATGGTGGAGGAATTTACAATGATGGGACAAATTCTCCTTTAACTGTTGTTAACAGTAGTTTTACTAATTGTACTGCATTAGAATCTGGAGGAGCAATCTGTCAGGCTGGAAGTGAAAGTTCTGTAAAAATTGTAAATACCAATTTCACATCTAATAATGCTGCTCATGATGGGGGGTGCATATGTAGCACTTTATCCTTCTTCAACTGTTATAACAAACTGTAGCTTTGTAAACAATACTGCAAGCTGGAGAGGAGAAGCAATATGCATTGATGACAGTGAATCTGATGATTTTGGTTTAACATTATATAATGATTCATTCACTAAACAAATTTCAAACAAAGCTCCAATATTTGTTTCAAGAAATTTCACTAGTGATGATACATTAATTACAGTTTTAGACAACCAAACAGTAACTGTAAATAATGGTAGTGATGTGACAATCTATGCCACTATTACATATAAGGGAACTCCAGTAGCAGGTCAAATAGATTTCAATTATACTATTGGGGGAAAAGAGTATCATGCAACTGATAATGAAGATGGAATTTATCAATTTAGCTATTTTGTAGATAGTACTTCATTTTTAGTTCCAGTAGCTGCTCATGATTCATACTTATATGATGTTGTAGAGAATCAAAATGGTACCTTAAACATTTTATATAATCCAAAAGTCACTCTTGAAATAGGTAATGTTACATATGGAGAAAAAAATCCATTTAAAGTAACTGTTGTAGGGGTTAATGGAACTCCTCTTAATGGAACCGTTAATGTAACAATAGCTGGAGAAATTTATCCAGTTAAACTTAATAATGGAGTAGGTGAAGGAGTTATTAAAAACAAATTACAAGTTGCAGGTTATTATGGTATAGCTAACTATCCAGAAGAGCTACATTATAATTCTGCTCAGGCAACTGCACTTTTCAATGTTGTAAAAGCACCTGTAAATGTAAATATTGAAGTTAATAACAATGTTTATGGTAATGTGTGGGGAATTGTTAAATTACAAAATGATACTACTGGATTTGTAGTTATTAATGTTTATAATAAAAGTTCTATTGTAACTTCTTTAAACGCAAATATTGTAGATGGAATTGCAGAATTTACATTTAACAATATTTCTGTTGGTAATTATACTTTAGAGGCAGTTTACAATGGAGATAGAAATTATTATAATGGAGATAACACTACAGATTTAGAAGTTATTCCAGCTAATGCAACTTTAAATATTGTTGTTGATAATATTGCTTATGGAAATCTTGTTAAAGGTAATGTAAGTGTAGTTGGAGTAAATGGAGTAAAACTTAACGGTACAGCTATTGTTGTAATTGCCGGTAGAGAAATTGAAGTTGAAGTTATTAATGGTAACGGAAACTTTACAATAGATGAAATTTTACCGATAAATAATTATACGGCTACTGCTAACTTTACAAATCCTAATTATAATCCAGTAAAAAATATTACTGTCTTTTCAGTTTATGATTTTAAAATAACAATTGAAAATAAAACAATAATTCAAGGAATGGAAGATAAAGTCAAAATAGAATTCGAAATTCCGATTAATGGAAACATAACTGTAGAACTTAACCGAACCAACACTACTGTCAATTTCATTGATGGTGTAGGTTATTTGGATATTCCTTACACTTTAAAAGAAGGTAATTATACAATTAGAGTATATTATTATAATAAAACTGCAGAAGGTCAAATTTCAGTAATCCCTAGCTATAATTTATGGATTAAAAATGAAATTAATAAAAATCCAGTTAAGACTGGTGAGGTAGTTGTCTTTATAATTACCGTTGGAAATAATGGACCAAGTATTGCAAACCCAATTATAAATTCAGGACTTAACTATTCATTAGCTAGTTTAATTAGCTTTAATTTGACACAAGGTAGTTTTGATATAAAAACAGGAATTTGGAATGTAGGTGAACTTGATAAGAATCATATAGCTACTTTACAATTAATTTCTAAAATATTAACAGAAAATAACTTTAATCAGACAGCTATTCTAACAATTGAAAATAGTAATTATACAATAAATAGCACATTAGAAATAATAGTTGTCAATCCATCTACCAATAATAATGATTTAAGTGTAAATCTCACATATGATGAAAATAAAGAAACTAAAAACAGCATTAAAGCTGAGTTAACTAACATTAAAACAGGAAATCCAATAGCTATACTATTATTAGCTATTTTAATGATTCCTTTAAGAAGAAAAATTAAAGATTAATCTCTTTATTTTTCTTTAATCTTTTTTTAAAAATTTTATAAACTATTAAATTTATACTTCTTCTCAACAAAAACTATATAAATTATTTATTTTTAAATATTTTAGCATGAACACAAAGTATATTAATATAACATTGGTCATAGCTGTTATATTATTGGTAATGGGTGGAGCATGCTCAGCACATTCTTTAAATCATGATAAGGATTTATCAAAAAGTGATGACGGAGCTTCTGCTGATATTGTAGCTATTAAAAATAATATAACTAGCTATATGGAATCTGAAGGATTTACTTATGATGGCATGAGTACTAATGGTCATGTAGCTTATTTAGTTTATGATTGTAAAAATAACACTGAAGTTCAAGTAAGTTTTACTATTACAGATTATGATTCAAAAGCTGTTAAACTTAGTGTTAATTCAGCTAGTGCCGTCAATGAAACTATTAATGGTTTTAATGGTTTATATTATGAAAATATTCAAGGTGAAATAACCACTCAAAATTTCTTATATAAATTACCAGATAGTGATTCATCTATTCAAATTCAACTAGATCAACCTTCAGATTATGAATTATCTGATTTTGTAAAAGCTTGGTAGATTAATCTACTGGCTTTATTCTTCTTTTTTCCACCAGATTAAAATCCAATCGGCCTTATCTTTAATATTGTATAGCTTTCCAGTTTCAGGATCTTTTTTAAGAATTCTTCCAAGATATTCTTTAAGTTTTGTTTTTTCCTCATCGCTAAGTAAATCCAGTCTGAATTTTCCATTATCCATTGCATCGTCTATTGAATCATATTCACGGTAGGCTTTTATGTTTAATTTTTCAATGTTGGCATAAATTCCCATATTGAATAGTATGTTAAATAGATAATTGTATCCTGGAAACTCATGTGGAGTTTTACCTATATACTCAAGAAACTCATTTTCTATCTTCCAATTGTTCGGCCCAAATAATGTAATGAAGACATATTTATTAGCTATTTTATTCATTGTTTCAAGTGTTTCCTTAATGGGAATTATACCATTTAATGATCTTGAGGCAAGAACCACATCATAGCTTCCAAGTTCATCATAGCTAATGTCTTCTAAAGGTTCATGAATGGTGTGAACATTAGTAATTCCTTGTTGGTTAGCTCTCTGGTTTAATAGCTCTAACATTTTAACAGAAGAATCAATTCCTGTAACTTCCCTAACTTTTTTAGCTATTGGAAGTGTAATAGAACCTTCTCCACATCCTAAATCAAGAACAGTATCATTTTCATCAAGAATTAATTTAGAAAATAATAATTCGTGATAATCATCTTTTTTAGAGGTTTTATGGAATGTTTTGGCAGCCTTGTCCCAATTTTTATTTTTATCTTCTTTCATTTCCAGTCGTTCCTGCCAAAATTTCACCCAGTTTAATTTTTCTGGGTCATCAACACATTGTTTTTTCATAAATAACACCAATTAATAAATATATATGGTTTTTTCTTAACTTAAATTTAACATTAATGGAATTATTTTTAGTAAAATATAAAAACATTCATATCAAATTAAATAAATAATGAGTGGAAAAAGTTTTTTTATAATTTGCTTTATAATAGCTGTAGGAGTTATTATTGTTGCTCATTTTGGAGATATTCATCTTCAAGAAGAAGATTTCTTAGATCCTGTAAAGGAAAAAACAGAAAATATAACCAATTCAACAATAAATAAAGCAAAAGAAAAAATAGGGTTTAAAATAAGTAATTTTGATAATTATAATGTTTATTACAATTTAAAACTTAATACATAATCATATCCTTTTACTTTAGCTGGATTTTCAACACTAAATGTTTCAAATGTATCTTTATTTGTAATATAAAGATGAGCTAAAGCGATTCCAATATCTATTTTATTAAATTTTCCATAGATTTTACGTGTAATGATGTTATGTTTTGCACAGTAAAGGTTGTAATAATCATCAGTATGTGTGAAATACCATGGTTGATTATTCATAGCTGAAGGAGCAAGTTTTGCAACTTCTAATTTTTTATCTGCTTTGTCTGCAATTTCTGTAAGTTCCTTTCTTTGAAAATCGGATAATTCACGATATAATGTTGATTTTACTTTTCCAAAAGCTATTAAAATACAAAATTCATAGTCACTATTTTTCATTTCAATAGCTACAGGTGTTTTAGGTGTAAATCTTCCCATTCCAAGCCATACGGAACCAAGACCTAAACTTTGTAGGTATAAATCAACTTGCTGGTAGATAAACCCAATGTTTGTAAGATAACCTTTTTTATTCTCGGAAAATATAGCTATATAATAGGGTGCTGTCCAATTTAGGACATTATTAACATCATCATTTCCAACTATTATAGATTTAGTTTCTATATCATTAAATAAAGGTTTAGCATTTAAAATAAAGTTTTTGATTTTTTCTAATGTTTCATTGTCTAAAGTGTTATCGTAAAAGTCTCTATGTGACTGTCTTTTGTAAATAATATTTTCTAAATCTGACATAAGGAAAAATTTAATTTAAACATATTTAAAAAGATATGCTTCTCCTTATACTATCTGATTATTGTTTTTCCAGATAGAACATTAATATAATCTTCATAATTTTCCTTTAAAAGTTCTGGAATATCTAGTTCATAAGGACATTTGCTTACACATTGTCTACATTCTGTACAATCTTTTGTTTTTTCCATTTTTTCTTGGAATTCTTCATTTAAACAAGGTTCTGTTGGAAATCTTCTAATCCAAAGAGACATTCTAACGCAGCTATTAATTTCAATATCTTCAGGACAAGGCATACAGTAACCGCAACCTCTACAAAAATCTCCTTGTAACTCTTGTTTGTCCTTTTCTATTTCAGCTATTAATTTGTCATTTAAGGTTATATCCTTATTTTGATAGCTTATAAATTCATCCAGTTCAGATTCTTTTTGAATTCCCCATATTGGAAGGACATTATCAAAATCTTGCATGAAAGCATAAGCTGCTTCGGAATTTTTAATTAAACCTCCAGCCATAGCTTTCATAGCTATAAATCCAACATCATTAATTCTACATTTTTCTACAAGTTCTAATTCTTTATCATTTGTCAAATAAGAAAATGGAAACTGTAAGGTTTCATAAAGGCCACTGTCAACAGCTTCATTAGCTATTGTAAATTTATGGGAGGTAATTCCAATATGATTGATTAAACCCTGTTCTTTTGCTTCAAGCATTGCCTCATAAAGGCCACTTTCATCTCCAAGTTTTGGACAGAAAGAAAGATTGTGGAATTGATAAAGATCCAAATAATCTGTCTTGAGATTTTTAAGTGTTGTTTCTAAATCATCCCAAAATTCTTCAACAGTTTCTCTACCAGTTTTTGATGCAAGATAAATGTTTTCCCGTACATCACTTAATGCTAAACCTAGCTTTTCCTCACTGTCAGTGTAAAATCTTGCAGTATCATAAAAGTTAATTCCATTTTCATAAGCTTTTTGAAGTATTTCAATGGAATCTTCAATATTCCTACGTTGAATTGGAAGGGCTCCAAATCCATTTTTATTTACAATCAAATCTGTTTTGCCTAATCTCATGTTACACACCATATGTTAAAATAAAATATCCTATTATAAATAAAATTAAAACAACAATAGCTACTTTTGAAGAAAGGAAACGTGTTTTTGAAAATTCTTTATCCTTTACATTTTCTTTTCTAAGTAATCTGTCTTTTTCAAATGAACATTCACGATATATTTTTTCAAGGTTATCTGGAAGTCTTGGATATTGATTAAGCATATTGATGGTTTTATTTAAATATTTAACTCCTTCAGAATAATCTTCAAGTTCAATAGCTGAAAATGCAGCTTTAGAGTTGAAATTTGTCAATAACTCCAAATCATCAACATCTTTTTCATATTGGATACAGCTATCAAAACATTCTAAAGCTTCTTTAAATCTTTTAAGATTAAATAAAACATTTCCTTTAGCATTTACAGCTATTACAGTTCTTTCTTGTGTAAGTGATTTGTTTAGATATTCAAGAGCTTCTTCATTTTGATTGTTTTTAGATAATTCTATTCCTTTAAACAAAATTAGTTTTTTATTTTCGTTATGTTCCTTTTCAAATTTATTGAGTTCATTTAAAGCATCAGGACTATTTTCTTTTAAAAGGAGTTCAATTTTACCCATCCAAACTTCTTCTTTAGATATTCTTGGTTTTTCACTTTCTGAAAATTTATCATAACTATCTAAAGCTTTGCTCATATAAGTAATAGCTTTCTTATAATCTTTCTTTTCACTTCGAGCCATTGCCTTTTCACTTAAAGCATTAATTGATCTTGGCTGAGCTTTCAAATATTTGTCAAAATATTTCTCACCATAGTCATTGTTATCATGATTTTCATCGTAATATAGGTAGTAAAGTCCTTTTTCCTCTAATGCTTTTAAGTAATTATTTTCAATTAATAAATCGAGAATGTTAATATAATTCTCAATTTTTCCTTTTCTATGTTGTTTTTTAGCTAAATCAAGGGCTTTTTTATATTCTTGTTTGTTTATTAAGTTTTCAGCTTTTTTAACTTCTTCACTCATTTTAACTCCTCATTTAAACCCCGATTAGTTTAACTACTCTTATAGGTTAATGTTTATATATTTTCAAATAAATAAATTATCTTATTATTAAATTTTTGTGATGATTATATGAATGATTTAGAAGAAATTGTCTATAAACATGCTTTATTAAATGCAGCTAAACATAAAGGAAGTGCAAATCCTGGAGCTGTTATAGGTTCTATTATGAGTAGTGAACCAGAATTACGAAGTAAAGCTAAAGAAATAGGACCAATAGCTGGTAAAATTGTTGGTCAAATTAACAAATTATCTCCAGATGAGTTTAATCAGGAATTAGTCAAATATGATGTTGTTGTTAAAGAGAAAAAACCTAAAAAACAAGAAACAGGCCTTGGTGAACTTCCAGGAAGTCATGAAAATATTGTAATGAGATTTGCTCCAAATCCTAGTGGGCCTCTCCATATTGGTCATGCTCGTTCAGCTGTTCCTAATGCAGAGTATGTTAAACGTTACAATGGTAAATTAATCTTAAGAGTGGAAGATACCGATCCAAAAAGAGTTTTTGAACCTGCTTATGAAATGATTCCAGAGGATTTAGAATGGTTAGGAATTAAACCTGATGAAATTATTTACCAATCTGATAGATTTGATATTTATTATGATTATGCTCGCCAATTAATTGAAAAAGGAGCTGCATACATGTGTACTTGTGATGGAGCTACATTTAAAGAGCTTAAAGATAATTGTAAACCTTGCCCATGTAGAGATAACACTGTAGAGGAAAATCTTGAATTATGGGATAAGTTTGAAGATATGGATGTAGGAGAAGCTGTTTTAAGAGTAAAAACAGATATTAAACATAAAAATCCTGCTATTCGTGATTGGGTAGCTATGAGAATTGTTGAAGAAGAACATCCTCGTTTAGGAAATAAATATAGAATTTATCCAATGATGAACTTTTCAGTAGCTGTAGATGATCATCTAATGGGAATGAGTCATGTTTTGAGAGGAAAAGACCATTTAGCTAACAGTGAAAAACAAAAATATCTCTATGACCATATGGGATGGGAAATGCCTGAATTTATTCATTATGGAAGATTAAAAATGGAGGATGTTGCATTAAGTACATCTAAAGCTCTTGAAGGAATAGAAAACGGAACTTATAGTGGATGGGATGATCCTAGACTTGGAACCTTAAAAGCATTGGCTAGAAGAGGAATAGATCCAAGAACATTATATGAGTTAATAACGGAAATTGGTGTTAAAATGGCTGATTCAGCTATTAGCTGGAAAAAGATTTATGGTTTAAATCGTAATTTCTTAGAACCTGTAGCTAATAGATATTTCTTTGTTGAAAATCCTGTAGAAATAACTGTTGATGGTTATGAAGATGGAGCAGTAGAAGTCAAAAGACCACTTCATGCAGATTATTTGGAAAGGGGAGACAGAATATTACCATTTGTAGGAAAAGCTTATTTAGCAAGTGCTGACATTAAAGATGGAGTAGCTAGATTAATGGATGCAGTTAATGTAGATATTGAAAATGGAAATATTTCTTATAATTCAACTTCATTTGAAGATGCAAGAGATCAAAAAGCTAAAATTATCCAATGGGTTCCAGTTGATGATAATGTAAATGTTAAAATCATTATGGATGATGCAAGTGTAAAAACAGGACTTGGTGAAGGTGCACTTAAACAGTTAAATGTTGGTGATGTGGTACAATTTGAAAGAGTTGGTTTTGCACGTTTAGATGAAATTAAAGACAATGAGCTAATTTTCTTTTTTGCTCATAAATAATTTTTTTAAAAAAAGTGGGGGTAATTGGATGTAATATCCAATTAAAATATTTTTTTAATGTCAGAAGTCTTAATATTGATATATTGACCTCTAAATTTAACAGTAATGTCATCTCCTACTATTTTATAGACTTTACTGGAATAGCTATCTCCATTATAACTGTAGATAATTTCATCATTTCTATGTAATGTAACATCGTTGTTATTAAGTTTAAATGTGATATTATCCTTTGCTGGAGGTTCTTTTATTTCCACTTTCTTATTTAATTTTGCAGTGTTTTCTTCACGTGTTTTTTGACTTACAACCTCATCATATGTTGCATTATGTATTGGTTCAATTGTTGCAACATCATCTGCTGGTCCGTAATCTTCATATGTTTCATATTCAGGTTCATCGTAAGACCTTACATTCCTTATAAAGTCTTCGTTCATACTTGGATCGTCTACATATTCATCCTCATCAGAGGAAATTTTATTTTTAGCTGCATTAAATATTTTTGAGTTTTTAACTTTGTTGGTGATTTTAGCAATATCTTTTCTATAATCAAGATCAAAGTCATCTTCCTCATCTTTTTCATCTGGAATTCCAAATAAGCTACTTTCATCAAATGAACTGCCGAAATCATCTTCATTTGGAGTAATTACACTTAAATCTTCATCAGAATATGAATCTTCTTCTTTAACTTCACTAGCTTTTTCAAATAAATCTTCTTTTAAAGGTTGATTAGGATTAGTATCTTGTGCTTCAGCTATTGGTTCTTCATCCTTGTATATTTCAGTGTAGGTTTCTTTTTTAGTTGATTGATCAACAGGTTCAGGCATCTCTTCAATTTTTTCTTCAACAGTTTCTTTGATTACATCATCAATTGATTTTTCTACTTTTGTTGGAGTTTTAAGTGAAGGTTCACCATAGCTTTCAGCTATATTTTCATGAGCTTCTTCAATAATATCTTCTTCAGATTGATTAATGATATCTGCAATGGTGGTCTCTTTTTGAGGTTGTTTTTCCTCTTTATTTTCAACTTCAACAGGTTTTTCTTCTTTACTTTCTTCAGCTGGTTCATCTTCTTTTTCAACTGTTGGAGTTTCAACTTTTTTCTCTCTTTTAGAATCTTTTCTTTTTGATTCTTTAATAAGTTCATCAATTGTGAATAAATCTTTTAATTCGTGATCTGATGCTGTATTTTGTTTTTCAATTTTTGGTTCAGCGTCTTTATAAACCTCAGTATAAGTTTCTTTTTTGGTAGATTGATCTTCGTTAATTAATTCTGATGAGCTATCTTTTTTAGCTAATTTTTCAGCAATATCTTTTTTTTCAGTTTTATTCACATTAACATCGCTACCAAAGTTAACTTTTTCAGAATTGTTATTTTGTTGGTTCATATTATCCCCTTGTGTATTTTTTATTGGTTGGTTTTGGAACTTGTGAAGGGTAGCCCCATTATTTATATTTACATTATTTACGGCATAAATTCCATCTTCTTTTTGTGCAGTAACATGATTGTGTCTTTGATTTAAAGGAGCATTCTGTTTGCTAGGACTATTAAATAAACTTCTTTCATCCCTAGAAAAACGATTATTATTTGCAGGTTTTTTATTTAAACTATTAGGTGGTCTGTTAAGAGATTGATTTGAATAGTCGCCGTTATCCCTATTTAAAACTCCTTTAAAAGGATTTTTTGTAAAACTCAAATCTATGTCTTCATCTGCATCTTCATGCTTTCTATAGTATAATTTAACAATAATAATTGCAATTATACCGATTATAAAAATATTAATTAAAATTAAAGTTGTATTCCCATCCATAAATTACCCCGCTTTCTTTTCAAATTATTGAAAACATATTTGAATAATATTATTATCTATTTTTTTATTTTATTAATAAATTTTTATATTCTATAATAAATGTTTTTATTTTCAATTACTTTATATAGGCTGAAAATTAAAATTATAATTGGATTATTATATTAATTTATGAGGTTTAATAATGTCTGTTAAAATTAATGAAAATTATCTTAAATTAGAAAGTAGCTATCTTTTTGTGGAAGTAGCAAGAAGAGAAGAAGAGTTTCAAAAAGCTCATCCTGAAGCTGATGTAATTAAAATGGGAATAGGAGATGTTACAAAACCATTATCCCCTGCTATTGTAAAAGCATTTGAAGATGCGGTAACACAAATGGGAAAAGTAGGTTCTTTTAAAGGATATGGACCAGAACAAGGATATGATTTTTTAGCTCATGCTATTATTAAAAATGATTATGAGCCTTATGGGGTTCAATTAGAGAATGATGAAATTTTCATAAGTGATGGAGCTAAATGTGATACAGGCAATATTCAAGAAATATTTGGAATTGATAATAAAGTAGCTGTAACTGACCCAGTGTACACAGTATATGTTGATACTAATGTAATGGCTGGAAGAACAGGTCCAGTTCAAGATGATGGTAAATATGAAGGATTAGTTTATCTTCCTTGTAATGCAGAAAATGGTTTTGTTCCAGAATTACCATCTGAAGCTGTAGATATTATTTATTTATGTTATCCTAATAATCCAACAGGAACTACTCTTACAAAAGATCAATTAAAAGTTTTTGTTGATTATGCAAAAGAAAATCAAGCAGTAATTTTATTTGATGCAGCATATGAAGCATTTATCACAGAAGATGATGTACCTCACACTATTTATGAAATTGAAGGAGCAAAAGAAGTAGCTATTGAATTTAGAAGTTTTTCCAAAACAGCTGGTTTTACAGGTACTCGTTGTGCTTATACTGTTGTTCCTAAAGAGGTTATGGGATATACTGAAGAAGGACATCCTTATCCATTAAATACATTATGGAATAGAAGACAAACAACTAAATTTAATGGTGTTTCTTATCCAGTTCAAATTGCAGCAACAGCAACTTATTCCAAAGAAGGAAAAGAACAAATTCAAGCTATTATCGATTATTACATGGAAAATGCAAAAATAATTAAAGAAAGTTTAGAGGATTTAGGTCTTGAAGTTTATGGTGGTGTAAATTCACCTTATATTTGGGTAAAAACTCCTAATGGAATGGATTCATGGGGATTCTTTGATTTATTATTAAATGAAGCTAATGTTGTTGGAACTCCAGGCGCTGGATTTGGTCCAAATGGACAAGGTTACTTAAGATTAACAGCATTTAACACTTTAGAAAATACAAAAGAAGCAATGGATAGAATTTCAAAATTAGATTTTTAGGTGTTTTAAATGAGAGAAATACAAAATCCAATTGAAATTGAAAATGGCGATAATTTTAAATCTATTCTCTCTAAATTTGGATGTCTTGCATTTGATAGGCAAGAAAACCTATCAGAATTAATTGGTGAGTTAGAAGGAGAACTTGATTTAGATACAGGTATTTTAACATTTAATGAAGATATTCAATTTCCAGTTCAAATATTAGGATTTTTCACAGAAGATTTCAACCAATGGTCATGGGCATGGGATAACGAAGATATTGGTTTTGATGAAAATTTTATAGAAAGCGCTAAAAAAATTCAAGAAATTGGTTTAGAATATAATATCAAAGAATTTACAACACCTGTTTTCGAAACTAAATTTGATGATTGTCACATATGGGCAATGGCTGCTTGTGGAATATTAGAAATGGATGCTTATTATGCAGTTAACATGGACAATATAGATATTTTTGTAGCTATTAAATCTGATTTAATTAAAAGAAATGATTCTGTTGAAAAATTTAGAGATACTTATTATTTATTCCAGAAAAATTTCAACGTATTTCCAAAATTAGCTTTTGAAGGATATACAAAACTTAAAGGATATATTTTCAAAGAAAAAGAAGAATTTTGTGTAGCTAAAATAGGTGAAGATAGAATTATCGCCGGATTTACTGAAAGAGGTAATTTAACTCATATTCAAATGCTCACAACTGATTAGTGATTATATGGATGATAATTTAAAAGAAGAATTAAACTATACAACTGATATTCTTACTAAAACAGGATTTTATTCTAATGATGAAATTTTAGAAGTTTTAGAGGATGAATTTATAGGTGAAGATGTTGATTTTGATAGTATTATCATATCTTCTCCTAATTTTGACAATTCTAATTTTTCCATTTTAGAAGATTCATTTACAGATTTGGCAAATAAAGATATAATAGCTATTCATAATTGTGGATATGATATAGAAGAGGGAGTAAATGATGCATTTGAGCTATTTATTCATCTTAAAAACAATAAATTAAATCCTGAAGGTTTTTGTTTTTATACCTTTGAAGATATTGAGGAAGCTATTAATGAGAAAACTCTAAAAATAACTTTTGGAGATTTTGAAAACAACGAACAAAAGGCTTTAGAGATAGGTAAAATTGTTTTTAATACATTAAAAGAGCATAATCTCAAAGTCAAATGGGATGAAACTATCAACAATCAGATTGAAATAGCTTTTGAGTGGGATAAAAAATATGATCCTCATTCAGATTATGAAATGGAAGGAGCTTTTGAAGAATTTATTAAATCTCATTAGGTGTTAAATTGAATACTAATTCATTAAGAAGAATAGAAGAAGTTGTAAAAAATTCAGGAGTTTGGAGTTTTTTAGAGATAGCTCAAGATTCATTATATTTAACTTTCAATAATGTAGAATTAGGTAATCCTGAAATTGAGGACGAATTAATTTTAGAAGTTCGTTTTGCTGACGACTCTTTTTTAATGTTTTTTTATAATAATATTTGGGATATTGATTTTATATCTAATTTTGATTATATTAATCAAAGAATAGATAAGGATTTAGATTTAAAGCTTAATAATATTAGATTTTTAGATTTTGAATATCTAGACTATTTTTTTGAGCATTATAAAAAGTCTAAAATGATTATTGGCCATGATGAATTTGATATTAATAACATCCGAAATGATTTTTTCTTGCTTTTTGAATGTGATAACATTGGAGTTGTAGTTGGAGGAAATCAGATGGATTTCTTTAATAAATCTGAGAAATTAGATGATTACACACTTAAAGAACTTTCAAATCAATGGATTGTTTATCTTATTGAATATAAATCTAAGAAAAAGGTTCTTAAGAAGGATTCTATGTGTGAAAATAATTCTTTAATTAAATAGGGGGTTTTAGTTTGAGTGATATTTCTAAAGGTTTTAATTTTCTTGAAACATCGGATAAGTTTTGCAACATAACTCCTCATCCTAGAGCTGTTGAAATAGCTGATTATGAATTTTTTTGGAATGATGGAGATGCTTTAACACCCTTTGGTTCTGATGAAGGCCATATCTCTCTTCTTGAAGTTAAAAAATGGATTGAAGATCATCCTAACGGCCCTATGATTGAATGCATAAGATGGATTTTTTCCTCTTGGGATGTCAGTATCGACAATTATAATGATTCTATTATTGAAAATGCTAATATTATGAGGATTATTCAGGATTATGATTTTGATGAGTTGATTTTATCATTAGACATTGTTTTAATAGCTACTGGTTTTGGTCAATTGGTTATTGAGGGTAAAATTGATGAGGATATTAAGAATATTATTCATTTAGCTATTTTGCGTCAAATGAATTCTATTGTTTTAGATAACTTTTTAGGAGATAATGAAGACTGGAAATTGGATAGATTTAATTATTTGTCCATTCTTTTGGATATTCTTAATGAAGCATGATTTTATGTAGCTATTAATATTGCTATAACAAAAAGTTTTTAAAATAGTAAGGATAAATTATTTTAGTGTTGTGAAAATTTTAATATTTTTCAATTATATTAATACAAAGGAGTTTTTAAATGACTTGTAGTGTTTTAGTAGGTGGAGCATGGGGAGATGAAGGTAAAGGAAAATGTATCACTTACCTTTGTGACCATGATAAACCAGATATTATAGCTCGTGCAGGTGTTGGTCCTAATGCTGGTCATTCTGTGGAGTTTAATGGTGAAAAATATGGTTTAAGACTTACTCCATCAGGTTTTGTTCATACTGATGCTAAACTCTTAATTGGTGCTGGAGTTTTAGTTGATGAAGAAGTTTTATTTAAAGAATTTGAAGATTTAAAAAAGTATAATGTAAGAGAAAGAACTTTTGTAGATCCTAGAAGTGCAATTATTACCAATGAACATCGTGAAAGAGATAAAGGTTCTGAACATTTGTATAAAAAAATAGGTAGTACTGGTTCTGGTTGTGGACCAGCTAATTCTGATAGAGTTTTAAGAACAGCTAAAATGGCTAAAGATGTTCCAGATCTTGAAGATTATTTATTGGATGTAGCTTTTGCAACTAATGAAGCTATTGATAATGGGGAAGATGTGTTTATTGAAGGTTCTCAAGGTTTTGCATTATCTTTATATTATGGTACTTATCCTTTCGTTACAAGTAAAGATACAACTGCAAGTACTTTTGCAGCTGATGTTGGTGTAGGCCCAACAAAAGTTGATGAAGTAATTGATGTATTTAAAGCTTATATTACTCGTGTTGGAGAAGGACCTTTCCCTACTGAAATGACACAAGAAGAAGCTGAAAATAGAAATCTTGAAGAATATGGTGTTGTTACTGGACGTAGACGTCGTGTTGGTTTATTTGATATGGATTTAGCTAAAGAATCTTGTATGATTAATGGAGCTACTCAAATAGCTTTGACTTGTGTTGATAAATTATATCCTGATTGTGCTAGAACACAAAATTATGATGATTTATCTCCAGAAACTAAAGCTTTTATTGAAGATATTCAGACAGCTACTGGAGTTCCTGTTACTATTATTTCAACCGGTCCAGATTTAAAAGACACTATTGATTTAAGAAGTGAATTATTATAATTCATTTTTACTTTTTTTTAATATCTGCCTGATATTTATAAATTTCATTTTAAGAAAAATTTAAATATATTTAATAACTATTGTTATAACATACCATATATAAAATCTTATATGGATATTTTTTCAAATATTTATTTACATTAAACATGATTTAATGAAAGTTTATATTTCATGGTGAAAATAATGAATAAAAAATTAATTGCATGTATAATTATAATTATTGTCATCATTATTGGTGGAGGTTATTATTATCTAGCTGGAGGTAATGATGATAATACTGTAACTATAGGTTATCTTCCAAGTGACCATGATGCTGCTTTATTCATTGCTGATGCAGAGGGAATGTATGAAGAAAAAGGAATATCCACAGAATTAGTTGAATTCAACAATGGTGGAGATTTAATGACAGCTATGGCTAGTGGAGAGGTAGATGTTGGATATGTTGGAATTACACCTGTTTTATCATCTATTGAAAATGGGGTTCCAGTAAAAGTTGTATCTGGAGTTCAAATTGAAGGAAGTGGACTTGAAGTATCTAATGACTCAGGTATTACCCAAGCATCCGATTTGAAAGGTAAAGCTATTGCAACTCCTGGTGATGCTTCTATTCAATACATGTTACTTATATATTATTTAAATCAGAATGGAATGTCTAAAGATGATTTAAATATATCTTCAATGAAAGTAGCTTCAATGAATGATGCATTAAATACTAATAAAATTGATGGAATGTTGACATATGAACCATATGTAACTACTTCAACTGAAAATGGAAACACATTATTCCTTAATTCTTCAGAAATTATTCCGGGACATCCATGTTGTGTTATTGCAGCTTCAGATGACTTTATCAAAAATCATCCTGATGAAGTAAAAGACATTGTGGATATTCATCAAAATGCTACTGAATATATTCAATCTAATACTTCAAAAGCAGCTTCTGAATTACCTGATAATATTGTTTCAGATGCAAAAATAGAAGAAAAAGCTCTTGGTGGTATTAAATTCATTTCAGGATTAAACGATACTTATAAACAATCTATTATGGACTTTATGAATGTTGAAGTTGATATAGGTGTTTTAAAACAACCATTAACTGAAGATCAAATATTTTGGAATGGTAATTAGGAAAACATCTTGTTTTCCTTTATTTTTTTAAAGAAAAAGAAGTTATAATTCTTTTTCTTGATTATTTTTAAGTAATTCCATAGCTTCTATGGTTTCACTGTCACTAACTCTATTTATTATTCTTTGATTTTCTTCAAGTCTTTCATCGTAAAATTTTTTCATTTCACTGTCAACTAAATGATAACGGGTATAATTAACTAGAGAATCGATTAGACAGCTAAAACCTCTATTAAATGCTTTTATAGTTTCATCATTAATTTCCATATCAACGATTTTTCCAGTGATTTCAAATACGCTACCATCACTTTTTACAGGATACTGTCTTGGTGGTTTTTCTTCAATCTCTTCAACATCTACAATTAAATAAGAACCAGCATCTTTTAAAATAGCTATATCTTTATCATCTGTAAATTTATCATCATCTAAATTAGCTATTGTAGCATAGGTAAATATGAGAGGATCTTGAGTTATGTTTACCACATAACGATTAGTTTCTTGAATATTTTTAAGGGTTTGTGCATTTTCAAAAATATTGCATCGTACCTTATCTTCACCTAGATAAACAAATCCAATAGCTGCAGCATCTTTTTTCCCATCTTTAGAAATAGTGGTGTAGATGGTTTCATATTTTAATTCTGGTTCAATACCAATTTTTTCTAAATCAAAATTCATTTTAATTCACCTTTTCTTATCCTTTCAAGGTAATTACTAGCTAGTGAATAAATTTCAGTAAATGTTACAATTATTTGATCTACAATTTGTTCAACATCAGCTATTGCGTAATCAAGTTCTCCTGTAGCTATTCCAACTGTATCTCTAATTCCTTTCATTGCTTCGTTTAACTCTTTATCATATTTAGGAAATGTCTCTTCTACATGTGTGAAAAATGGTTCAAACTCATTAAGATTAATTTCCTCTTGGTTTAAGTCATCTTGAAGCTCTTTTAAAAAATCTTTAAATTCTTGAGCAGAAGTTTTAAAATCAGGCATGGTTCTTTTTACCTTAACAGCCATTTTATCAAAAATTTCTTTTTTCTCTTCATTGTTTTCAGTAGAATTTAAAGTATCTGCATTATCCTGAAGTATTTCTCCTATTTTTGCAAATCCATTATTAAGTCTTGTCATAGCTATGGTGTAAAGTTCTAAGTTAAGTTCACTATTCATTCTATTACCTCCATCTAAATTAAAAATTATTTTTAACATACTTAAAAGTATCTATTATATAATCTAGAAATTAATGAGATATAATGAAATTATAAAAATAAATAAAAAAAGTAGAATTTCTCAGCTGAGAAATTATTCAAGTTTAATTTTAATATCTAATGCACTTGATCCATTTTCATAAACGAAAATTGGGTTGATATCAAGTTCAGATATTTCAGGGAAGTCTAAAGTTAATTTAGCTACTCTTTTAATAGCTTCTTTAACAGTTTCCTTATCACAAGGAGCTTCTCCTCTGTATCCATCAAGTAATGTTGATACTTTAGTAGATTCTATTTGCTCATCGATTTCTTCGCAACTTAATCCTTTAGCTAAGTTAAATGCAACATCTTCAATAAGATTTACATAGATTCCACCCATACCAAATGCAATCATTGGACCGAATTGTTTATCTTTTATCATTCCAACAATTACTTCTTCACCAGAAGGCATCATTTTTTGAACTTCTACACCATCAGGAACAATATCTGGATGAGCTTTTTTAGCATTAGCTATTATTTCATCGTAAGCTTCTTTAGCTTCATCTACTGTTTCAATTCCAACTTTTACTCCACCAATGTCTGATTTGTGAAGTATTTTATCAGATGCTATTTTAAGCACAACTGGGAATTCCATTTCTTCTGCAAGATCAGCTGCTTCGTCTGCTGATGTAGCTAATTTAATTGGAGCTGCATCGATTCCATAAGCTTCAGCTACTGCATATGCTTCACTACCAAGTAATGTGTCTCTTCCATCAGCTTTAACTTTTTCAAATATTTTAGCTACTGCATCAGGGTCAGTTCCTTTGATTTGAGTTACACAATCAGTATATTGTTTATTTTCGATACGTGCATATCTTGTCATTGCTTCTAATGCTTTAACAGCTGTTTCTGGGAAAACATATGTAGGAACATTGTTTTTCCTAAGTTTTTCATTAGCTAGTTCAAAGGATGGACCACCCATATTTACAACCATAATTGGTTTTTCAAATTTCTTTTCAGCTTCTAAAATAACTTCTGCAATTCCATCAGGGTCTGCTGAAGCTGTAGGACATACCATAATAATTAAACTATCTACATTGTCATCTTCTAAAACAATGCCAAGACTTTCTTTATATCTTGTAACAGGTGCATCTCCTAAAACATCAATAGGATTTGCTGCACTTCCTTCATCAGGAATACATTCTTCTAGTTTTTTAGTGGTCTCTTCATCAAATTTAACGAGTTGTAGTCCTGCTTTTTCCATTGCATCTACAGTTACTACTCCTCCACCACCTGCATTTGTAATAATAGCTACATTAGGTCCTGTTGGAAGCGGTGCTTTAGAGAATGCTAATCCTAAGTCAAATAAATCAGCCATTGTTTCAACACGTAAAATTCCAGATTGTTTAAATGCAGTATCAAATGCTAAATCACTACCTGCTAATGCTCCTGTATGGGAAGAAGCTGCTTCTGCACCTGCAGAACTTGAACCAGATTTTAATACAATAATTGGTTTTTTATTTGCAGTTTCTCTCATTGTGTTTACAAAATCTTCATCATCAGATATTGATTCTAAATAACAGATAATTACAGCAGTTTCAGGATCATCAGCTAAGTATTTTAATAGTTCTATTTCAGTTACTCCAGCTTTGTTTCCTAAACTGATTACTTTACTGAATCCAATTCCAGAAGTTACACTCCAATCGATTATAGCTACCATCATAGCTCCACTTTGAGAAATAAATGCAATATTTCCTTTTGGAGGCATCATTTGTGAGAATGATGAATTTAAAGGAGTGTGAGAGTCAGTAGTTCCTAAACTATTTGGTCCGATAATGTTTATTCCATACTCTTTTCCAAGTGCTGTTAATTCTTCTTCTAATTTTGCACCTTCTTCTCCTACTTCTTTGAATCCAGCACTGATAACAACCATGTTTTCAACACCAGCTTCACCACATTCTTTTACAGAATCGTTTACAAATACTGCTGGTATGGACATTATTACTAAATCAACCTTTTCTGGTATGTCTTTTATATTAGCATATGCTTCTAATCCTTGTATTTCTCCATCAGCATTAGGATTTACAGGGTAGATTTTTCCATCATAGCCACAGGATATCATATTAGCTATAATACTATATCCTACTTTTCCTGGAGTATTGGAAGCACCAATAACAGCCACAGAATCAGGTTTAAAAATCTTATTAAGATCGCTCATAGATTCGTCTCCATTACATTTTTTTATTTATCATTAATATTTATAATGATAAATAATTATGAATTATTATAAATGTATTTTAGTTTTTCACTACTATATAAATATATTGGGATTTATATTATAGAAAACAATTATTTTGTTTTTTAAAAGTTTTATATGTTTCAAATCTCAAAATAAATTTTTATAATTTTTAGGCTCTCTTGCAGACATTATATTTTTCACACTTAAAATTTACAATGATTTTTATTATATTGTGAAATGTTTTATTGAAGAAATAAAAATGGCTTAAGATATATTGTTTTTAAAAAAATAAGTGAAAAATGGAATGGAAGAAGTAACAGATGCAGTTATTAGTAAATATAAAGAGGATTTAAATAAAGGTTTAATTTCACAAAGTAAGTTCGATAAATTAGTTGAAAATACAGAAATCAACATTAATGATTTAAATGCGAATAAAAAGAAAATATAATAATATAACTGATAACTTAAAATCAATACTAAAAATAAAACATGATATAAGATTAATATATTAATGTTTTAAGAGGGTTGAAAGGTTTCTTTATAAAATGTAAATATTAATGATTAGCAATATACTTTTTATCATTATTCAAATATTTTAATAATATTAATTATTTATTTTTAAAATATATATCAATAATTTAATTTTCCAATTTGATATGGATTTTATGGTTTGTAAAGGGTTATTCTTACTTTCAGTGTTGTATGTTTGTTTATTAATATTTATTTTCTTTTCTTAACATAGCTTTTGCAATAAAACACTTTTTATATTCAAACAAAGAATAAATAGAAACTTTATTGTTGTAATATTTCAGCATAAAAATATGAAGTTGGCAATATAGCTTAATTTTTAAAAATTATGGATTAACTATTTATAATTAAATAACCTAGCAATTCTTAATAAAAATAAATAATTGAAGGGTTTAAAATGACTTTACTTATAGCATATGTGGGAAAAAATGGTTGTGTGATGGCTAGTGATAGAAAAAGAATAGCTTTTATGGGAAATAGTGAAAAATTAGAAGATGAACTTTTTTCAGGAAAAATAAAAACTGATGAAGAGCTTTTTAAAAGAGCTGAAGAAGAAAATGTGGATATTAATATAAACAATGATGGGGACAAGATATATGAAGTTGGCGAAGCTTTAAAAGGGGAAATTATTAATAAGGGAGCATTTGTCACAAAAAGAAGAAGAATCTATGGTGTTGGTAACGCTTATCAAATTATTGAACTTGAAGGTTCTGAAATTACTGCACGTTCTAGCGGTAAAAGTGGAATTATTATTTTTGCAAACAAATATGCTAAAAATGAAGCCAATAAATTAATTTCTAAAAAATTCAAACCATCTTTAAATTTAGAGCAAATTGGAGACATGTTTGAGGAAATTATTAAGGAGATATCTAAAAATACTCCAACTGTTGGTGAAAATTGCAATGTCCTAATTACAAAAAAAGTTTATTCTCCTGAAGAAGGACAAAATTATCTTAATGTAGTAATTGAAGAGGATGTAGAAGAGTTAAAAATTTATAGGATGAAATTACAAGATGAATTAATTAAACAGACAAAGGAAATAGAATTAGCTTCTAAAATCATAACTAAAGGTCCTATTGGTGAAATTGTAGCTGTTGATGGAGATAAGGTAAAGGTTAAATTAAATGACCAAACTAGAGCATTTGGTAGTCAATGGAATCTTATTGCAGCTCCAGAAGAAACTGTTGAAATGGTTTCCACAAGTGAAAATCCACAAATCGGAGATAAAGTAGTAATTGAAAATGAAGATTTGTGTCTTTCAAAAGATAAATCTCCTCTTCAATCAAATCTTATTCTTTGTAGCTTATAGCTACCTTAATTTTTTTTATAAAGTTTATATTTAATAATCTATAAATATCATTATAACTAGATGGATGGTATTTTCATGGCTTTGATTATTGCTTATATAGGGAAGAAAGGATGTATAATGGTTAGTGATAAAAGAAAGATAACTTATTTTGGCAATAATGAAAATTTATCTCTTCTAGAAGAAGATTTTTACAGTGGTAAAATTTCTAATGAAGAGGAATTATATAAAAAAGCCACAGAACTTGATATTAGCATCAAAATAACCAATAAAACTACTAGAATAGATACAATTGGAGAAGCTATTAAAGGAGAAATTAGTACTCAAGGAGCTTTTGAAACTAAAAGAAGGAGAGTATATGGAACTACAAATGGTTATCAAATCATTGAATTAATTGGTTCTAAAATAATTTCTTCAAAAGGCGGGGAAAAGGCTATTATAGTATTTGGAAATAAATTTGCCAAAACTCAAGCTGAAAAACTTATCTCTCAAAAATGGAAACCCTCTTTAAGTTTAAAGTATATGGGAGATATTTTTAAAGAAGTTATAGCTGAAGTAGCTGAATTAACACCATCTGTAGGTAAGCAATGTGATATATTAATCAAACAACCTGATTTCTCTGCTTTAGTAGCTAGAGAATATTTGATTGATAAAATAGAAAAAGACGTTAAAGTATTAGATAAATATAAAACAATATTAGAAACTGATGAAAGAAAAGATTCCGTGGAAGAGGATATTAATTCTAAAATTTTAGAGAATGGATTAATTGGAGCAATTCTTTCCATTGATGGAAATATGGTGGAGATTAAATTAAATAATCAGACCCAAGCTTTTGACAAAAACGGGAAAAGGCTTGCAGCTGCTGGGGAAAAAGTAATCATGTTTACCGAAAGTACGAATCCTCAAATTGGGGATGAGGTAATCATGGAAAATGGAAATCTTTATCTTAAAAAAGACTACTCATCTCTTAAATGTAATATTGTGTTGTGCGGTTTATAAGTGTGGTAAAAATGAAAATAACTTTTTTAGGAACTGGTGGAGGAAGATTCTCCACTATTAGTCAACGTAGGATGACTGGTGGGTTTAGAATTGATAATTTAAATGGTAAAAATCTTCACGTAGATCCTGGTCCTGGAGCACTTGTTAGAACTTATCAATTTGGCCTTGATCCAAGAGATTTAGATGGAATTTTTGTATCTCATGCTCATACAGATCATTATACTGATGTTGAAATTCTTATTGAAGCTATGACAAGAGGAATGACTAAAGATTATGGAGCCATTATTGGATGTGAAAGTGTTTTCAATGGTTTTAAAGAATTTGGTCCCTGTATTTCCAATTACCATAAAAGTAAATCTGAAAATATCATTTTAGATTCAAAAACTAAAAAAAGCTTTTCTAACAGTGCTGTAAGGGGAACTAAAACAATTCATGGCGATCCTACAGGGGTTGGCTTTTTCATTGATACTGGAAATATAAAAATATCATATACTTCTGATACACAATATTTTAATAATCTTTATAAATATCATCAAGGTGCTGATGTATTGATTGGAAGTGTGTTAAGATCTGGAAACAAATCAATTAGGGGTCATATGTGTAGTAAAAATTTTAAACAGCTGTTAAATGAGGTTCAACCTAAACTAGCTATTATGACTCATTTTGGTTTGAAAATGATTAATGCAAATCCAATAGAGGAAGCTAAAAAAATCACTCGTGAAACAGGTGTTAAAACATTAGCTGCTTATGATGGTATGGAAGTTGATATTAACTTTAAAAATCCTACAAGATCTAAAATCACTTCATTAGCTGATGATTATTCTAAATTATATAAACGGGAAAAGAAAAATACTTATCAGTCAAGTTTATTAAATAACGAGACTGATGAGCTTACAATAAATAAAAAGAATACATTTAAAAAAGATTTTTCATAATTGGTTTGGAGGGATAAAACCTCCTCTAATCATATGGTCTGCAAGAACAATAGCTACACTGGCCTGTGCTACAACTGTTACTCTTGGACAGATACAAGGGTCATGTCTTCCTTCAATGGTAATGTCTGTGTTTTCAAATTTTTCCAAGTCTACTGATTTTTGCACATTTGAGATGGAGGGTGTTGGTTTAATAGCTATTCTGGAAATGATTGGACTTCCATTACTCATTCCACCAATTATTCCTCCTGAATTATTGGTTGTGGTTTCTATTTTTTGATTATTTATTTGGTATTCATCGTTATTTTGAGAACCTAACAAATTAGCTACTTCAAATCCGGCTCCGATTTCCACTCCTTTAACAGATCCGATTTCCATTAATATTTTAGCTAAATCTCCATCAAGTTTTCCAAATGAAGGTTCTCCAACTCCTTCTGGAACTCCTGTAGCTATTATTTCTACTATTCCTCCTATAGATTCTCCTTCAAGTTTTTTAGCTATTATTAACTCTTCCATTTCTTTTGCAGTTTCTAAATCTCCACATCTTACAGGATTTTTCTCAACAGTTTCTTTTATTGTTTTGAAATCTGTTTTGGTTGATTTAATATCTGCAATTTGTTTGGTGTGAGCTATTACTTCAACTCCAAATTCTTTTAAAAGTTTTTGAGCTATTGCTCCTCCAATAACATGGCCAATGGTGATTCTTCCGCTGCCTCTTCCACCACCATTGTAATCATAATTACCATATTTACACATCCAGCCGTAATCTCCATGACCTGGACGTGGAACATTTTCAAACTTGGAGTAATCCTTTGAATGTTGATCTTTATTAAAGACAACTCCAGCTATTGGAGTTCCATCTGTTTTTCCTTCAAAAATTCCTGATAATATTTGCACTTTATCGGCTTCATTTCTAGGTGTTGTAACTGCACTTGTTCCTGGTCGTCTTTTATTTAATTCTTTTTGAATATCTTCTTCACTTAATTCAAGATTTGAAGGACATCCATCAATTACAGCACCGATAGCTTTACCATGACTTGCTCCAAAACTAGTAACTGAAAAACATTTCCCTGTTGTATTAACCATGTTCTCACTTAATTTTTTTTTATTAATATTAATTTTTAAAAAATCAACTATTTATAATTAGTTTATAAAACTATTCACATTAAAACGATTTTAAAAATTTTGTACTGGGTCATTTGAGATGATTTTAACAAAATTATTCATTTAAAAGATAAATGTTTTCAATGGGGTTATTCAAATATTTACTTTTTAAATTAGCTGATTTTATAGCTAAAACATAGATTTTACTTTTCATAACATTAACAATAATTATATTTATAATTAAAAAATATATTATCCATCGATGAAAATTAGGTAGTGGTAATATGGATAAGATTAGAGAAAATATTAATGGAATTTATGATACTTTGATTAAAAATTATGGTAAACAGAGATGGTGGCCGATTCGTGGTGTAAATCAGGATAATATCAAAAATTCCGAATTTTTTCATTATAAAAATTGCAATCAAAGGGATTTGGATAGATTCGAAATAATAATGGGAACTATTCTTACACAAAACACTAACTGGAATGGGGTGGATAAAGCTTTAAACAATTTATCCCGTTTCACAGATTTTAATCCATATAATATCATTAAGTTTATCGATGATGACCCTGATTTGTTTAAAGCACAAATAAAGCCTACAGGATATTTCAATCAAAAAACAATCTATCTGAAAAATATAGCTGAGTTCTATATTGGTTTAAATGGTGAAACGCCTACAAGAAAAGAAGTTTTATCAGTAAAAGGAGTTGGAAATGAAACAGCTGATTCAATATTGTTATATGCATACCACCAAAAGGAGTTTGTTGTAGATGCATACACTAAAAGAATGTTTTCATATTTAGGATTTTTTAAACCAACCGCAACGTATATGCAAGTAAAAAAGCTATTTGAAGATAATTTTGAAGGAGAAGTTCCTCAATACCAAAGTTATCATGGTGTAATTGTAGATCATGGGAAAAATTATTATAGAAATAAACCTTATGGTGAGAAAGATTTAATTTTAGCTGATTTTAAAATATAGTTTTTTATTAGATAAAATCTATATTAATTTATTAGGTGAAATTATGTATTTTCCAACAATGAGAATGAGAAGGCTTAGAAAAGATTCTAGAATAAGAGACATTGTTCGTGAAACTAAAGTTTGTAAAGAAGATTTAATTTATCCTATATTTTTTAAAGATTCTCTTAAAAAAGGACAAAAAGAAGAAATTACATCCATGCCTGGAGAATATAGATATTCTCTTGAAGATGGAGTTGAATTTGCTAAAAAATTAGAATCTCAAGGTCTCAAATCCATTATTGTTTTCGGAGTTCCTAATGAAGATGAGAAAGATGAAATAGGTACTCCTGCTTATGTTAGTGATGGGATTGTTCAAAAGGCCATCAGATTACTTAAAAAAGAAACAAACCTGGTAGTTATTAGTGATGTATGTCTTTGTCAATACACTTCTCATGGCCATTGTGGTATTTTAGAGGAAAATCAAGACACTGATTTTGGATATGAAATATTAAACGATGAGACTTTAGTTTATTTATCAAAAGTAGCTGTTTCTCATGCGGAAGCAGGTGCTGATATTGTAGCACCCTCAGACATGATGGATGGTAGAATAGCAGCTATTAGAAATGCATTAGATGAAAACGGATATGAAAATGTAATGATTATGGCATATTCAGCCAAATATGCATCTGCTTTTTATGAACCTTTTAGAGAAGCTGCTTGTTCTTCACCAGGAATTGGAAACAGGAAAAGTTATCAAATGGATCCTGGAAATGCTAAAGAAGCTATTCGTGAATGTGATTTGGATGTTTTTGAAGGAGCTGACTTTTTAATGGTAAAACCAGCGTTGCCTTATTTGGACATTGTTAAAACCATTAAAGATGAATTTGAGTTACCTTTAGTTAGCTATAATGTAAGTGGAGAATATTCAATGATTATGGCAGCTATTGAAAAAGGTTTTTTAACCGAAAGAGCTATTATGGAAACTTTGATTTCAATTAAAAGGGCAGGCTCTGATTTAATAATAACTAATTTTGCACCATATGTGTTGGAAAATAATTTACTTGATTAGGTGTGAATATGGATTACGATACAATAGCTCAATGTGCACAGATTTCTTCAGCTTTAGAAGTAAGCGGATTTCCAAAACCTGGAAATGTTCATAGAACTCGTGATTATGATGATATGGTATTTGAAGACTTTTTAATTAGTGGAATTGTAATTGGAGATTCTATTAAAAGTGCTGCTCGTGAAGGAAAAAATTTAGGAAGATATATTTTAGAAGCTGTTAAGGAAACAGATAAATGGATAGCTAATAACACAAATCTTGGTATTGTAATGTTAGAGGTTCCAATAGCTGCAGCTGCTGGTATTAGTGAGGATTTTTCAGAAATTCGTGAAAATATTGTTAGATTAATGGCACAAACCACTGTGGAAGATGCCTGTGATTTGTATGATGCAATCAATATTGCAGATGCCGGTGGAATGGGTGATCAGGATGAATATGATGTTGCATCTGAAAGTGCTAAGGATGAGTTAAGAGCTAATAATCAAACAATGGCTGATGTTTTAAGGATTTCTGCTGATTGGGACAGGCTTGCAGCTGAGTTAACTTCCGACATGCCAGTTTGTTTTGAGATAGGCTATCCGGCTTATAAAAAATTAAAATCAGAAACCTCTTTTAATAGAGCTTGTGTGTTGACCTTTTTGGAAATTCTTGGAAATGTTCCAGACACATTAATATCTAGAAAATATGGTGATGAAAAAGCAGCTCATATATCTGATTTAGCAAAAAATTTGTTAAGTTTTAGTGAGGATAAAGATTTTGAAAGAAGGCTTGAAGAATTTGATAATTATTTATTTGAAAATAAATTTAATCCTGGGACAACTGCAGATTTAACAGCTGCATCAATAATGCTTACATTACTTGAAGAGAAATTTTAAATTTAAATATTAAATTAACTAAATATTTACATGGTGTTTAAATGAGTGAGGATATTAAAAAAACCATCAATGAATTACATATTTACGAAAAGAAACTTTTAAAAGAATTAGAAAAAAATCCAAATATTACTCCTGACCAAATAGCTATCAATACTGGAATGGACATTAAATCTGTTATGAGTGCAGCAGGATCACTTGCAGCTAAAGAAATAATAGAAGTGGAAAAGGATATTGATGAAATAATCTCTTTAACTGATAATGGAAGAAGTTATGCTGAATTTGGTCTTCCAGAACGTAGAATTCTCAATGTTTTATCTGTTGAAAAGGAAATTCCAATGAATGAACTTGCAACTAAGGCAGAAATTGATAAGAAGGATACAGGAATTGCTATTGGATGGTTAAATCGTAAACATTGGGCTACCATAGATAAAGGAATTGTAAAGATTACTGATATTGGCTTAGAAAGTGTTGAAAAACTCGGTAGTGATGAAACTTTATTAAAACATCTCTTTGAAGTTGAATCAGCTATTAAAGATAAATTAGATGATGAATTAATAGATGGTTTTAAATTACTTAACAACCGTAAAAATTTAGTTGATATTAAAAGGAATACCTCACATTCATTTAATATTTTAGATAAAGGGTCTCGTATTTTAAATGAAGGATTTACTATTCAAAAACAAGCTACTCAATTAACACACCAACAATTAAAAGATGGAGAATGGAAAAATATTCAATACAGGCCTTATGATATTAATGCTGAAGCTCCTAAAATTTTTCCAGGAAAAGAACACCCATTAAGAAGAATAATTGAAGAAATTAGAGAAATCTTTCTTAATTTTGGTTTTACAGAATCAAATAGAGATATTTTAGATTCAGCTTTTTGGAATTTCGATTCTCTTTTCCAACCTCAAGATCATGCAGCTCGTGAAATGCAGGATACATTTTATGTTAAAAATCCATTGACTTGCGATTTACCTGATGATGAAGATTTAGTTAAACTTACTCGTGAAGTTCATGAAAATGGATCAGATACAGGTTCACTTGGTTGGCAATATGATTGGGATGAGGATGTAGCTCGCCAAAGTGTACTTAGAACTCATACTACAGGAGTTTCTACAAAATATTTGTATGAAAATGAACCTCCATTTAAAATGTTTTCAGTAGGAAGAGTATTTAGAAGAGAAACCATTACTTATAAACACTTACCAGAATTCCATCAAGTGGAAGGAATTGTTGGTGCTCCTGGAATCAGCTATCAGAATTTACTTGGTATCTTAAAAGAATTCTACAAAAAATTAGGATTTGAAGTTAGATTTAGGCCTGCTTATTTCCCATATACTTATTTATCAACAGAATGTGAAGTATATTTGGAAGATAAACAATCCTGGATTGAACTTGGAGGATCTGGAATGTTTAGACCTGAAGTACTTAAACCATTAGGTGTTGATGTTCCTGTATTGGCATTTGGTTTAGGTATTGAAAGATTGGCCATGATAAGATACGATATTTCCGATATTCGTATGTTATACAAAAGTGATATTAAATGGCTTCGTGATTTGCCAATTACTCAAGGAATTGATTTATAATCCTTGATTTTTTTTCTTCTTATTTTAAATAGCTAACAGTTAACTTTATAAATAAGTTTCCTATAATTACAATCACATAAATTTATAGGAGATGAATATATGTCAATTAAATTAACTTCTTGGAATGTTAATGGTATTCGTTCAATTGATAAAAAACCTGATTTTTGGACATGGTTTAAAAATAACGATGCAGATATTGTTAATTTTCAAGAAATAAGAGCTCAACTAAATGAAATTCCTGATAATTTATTTAGTGTAAAAGGATATGATTCTTTTTTTACATGTGCTGAAAGGAAAGGTTATAGCAGTGTAGCTAGCTATACAAAATTAAGACCAATCAATGTGATGCACGGAATTGAAATTCCAGAAATTGATAAAGAAGGCCGTCTTTTAAGAATGGATTTTGACGATTTTATTTTGCTTAATGTTTATTTCCCTAACAGTGGCCCTAGAGGAGAAAAACTCGATAAAAAAATCCAATTCTGTAATGAACTAACAAATTACATATTGGATTTAAAAGATAATGGAAATAACCTTGTAATTGCCGGTGATGTTAACATAGCTCACGAACCGATTGATGTTGCTGAACCACAACAAGACAAGGAAAAATCAGGATTCCTACCAGCTGAAAGAGATTGGTTATCTGAATTTTTAGATTTAGGATTTGTTGATACATTTAGAATGTTTAACAAAGAAGGTGATAACTATACCTGGTGGAGCTATAGATATCATGGAAGAGCTAAAAATTTAGGTTGGAGATTGGACTATTTCTTTGTAAATAAAGAATTTAAAAATAAAGTTATATCAGCTGGAATAGAATCTAATGTAATGGGCTCTGATCATTGTCCAATTACTTTAGAACTTGATTTATAAGACTGTATTAACTTCACCAATACTATCTAAAATCTTAATATCTAAATTTTCTTTTTTTATTCTTTCTTTTTCTTGTTCTGTTACATGGGAATTAACAAGAATGGCACTTAAACCAGCTTCAACAGCTCCTAATGCATCTTCTAAAAATTTATTTCCAATCATAACACTTTTTTCAGGATCAGCTTTCATTCTTTTAAGAGCTTCTTCGTAGATTTCTTTACTTGGTTTTAAATATCCAACTTCTTCAGAAGTTATTACCTCATCAAAGAATTGATAAACATTTAAACGAACTAATTTTTCCCATTGTTTTATGGTAATTCCATTAGATATAACTCCTAATTTATAGCCTTGACTTTTCAAATAGATTAAAGTATCAATAGTTTTTGGAAATGGTCTTAAAAGTGAAAATTTAACATTATGGTATGTTACCATTCCAAGAGCAACAAGCATAGGGTCTTCTTCTCCAAGAAGAGCTTTGGTCAGGACATTGAAATGTTTATCATAATTAGAACCTTTTTCACGTATAACCGTTTTTAAAGTAGAATAAGCTATTTCTTTATCTAAAGGAAGTCCATTATCAACCATCAATTCAATAGCTGCTTTTCTTGCAGTTTCTGCAAATTTGGAAGTATCAAGTAAAGTATCATCAACATCAAAAAATACAACACTTTCACTTGCTTTGTCAGTTTTTCTCATTGATTAATTGATTGTTTTTTATTAATTTTAAAAGTTTTGTTGGTTAATTATTTTTATAAGAAAGTTTATAGTATAATCTAAATAATTTTAGTTTGGTGCTAAATTGCAGGAAGAAACTATTGAACAATTAGAATTGGAACAGGAGATAAAATCTCAAGCTCAAAAATTCCTTAATGATTTAAATTCTAATTTGCCTGAAAGTATGGAGTTAGAATATGAAGGTTTTTATCGTAGAGGATTTTTTGTAAGTAAAAAGAGATATGCTGTTATTGAAGATGGGGAGATAATAGCTAAAGGTTTAGAACTTGTTCGTAGAGATTGGGCGCCGATTGTTAAAAAAACTCAGGAAAATGTTTTGAGATATATTCTTGAGGAAGGTAATAGTGATAAGGCCATTAAGGAAGTTAAAAAAGTTTTAAAAGAGCTTAAATCAGGTAAAGTTCCAATGAAAGACCTTATTATTCATACTCAAATTACCAAAAGCTTAAATGAATATAAACAGATTGGCCCTCATGTTGTAGCAGCTAAACAACTTGAAGACAATGGAATTACAGTAAGTAGAGGAACCATAATCCAATATGTAATTATTAAAGGTAAGGGTTCTGTTTCTCAGCGTGCAGTTCCTTATGAATATAGTGAAGGAAAAGTTTATGATAAGGATTATTATATCAATCATCAGCTTATTCCAGCTATAGCTAGAATTATGGATTCTTTAGGTTATTCTAAAAAAGATTTAGAGGATTTAGCTGAAGGGGAAGTTCAACAAAGGTTAGATGCTTTCTTCTAGCTCTGTTGAAATCATTTGGCTGTTAGTTGGATAGTCCTGTATATGTTGTATACTAGTGTTTTGAGTCTGGTTTCTTTATTTCTTAATCTTACTGATTTACTTTTATTTACTCCGCTGAATTTACGTTTTATTACACTGAATACACTTTCCATGTGGCTTCGTTTGTTGTATATTTCTTTTTGGAATGTTTTTCGGCTTCTTTTTTCTGTAAAATCCTTTTTTACATTTTCTTTTGATTGGAATGTGTTCCTGTGCGTTTAATTCTTCGTGAATAATTGTTCTTACTTTTTCTGAGTCGTATGCTTTGTCTGCTAATATGAATTTTGGTT
>CAYPCR010000017.1:0-45448 GCA_964409285.1 uncultured Methanobrevibacter sp.
AACTCATCGATGTGAAATTTCAAATGTAAAAAATATGAGGTTTGCAACAAAGCTCTTAATATACTTCTTCTGTAATTCTTTCTATTTTTTCCACCTTATCTAAACATTTATTAATTTTATCAATTCCTTCTCCTTCAATAGCTGAAATAAAGATTGGATTTTCAAGTTCATCGCTATATTGGTTAATATAAGATTCATCTTTAATTAAATCCATTTTATTAAACAATGCAATTATTGGAATTTCACTAAATACATTTCTAATTTGGTTATATAAGTTAAATTGACTTTCTAATGTGTAGCCGCAGGTTTCAGATCCATCAAATATAAATAATATTGTGTCAGCTAAATGTTCAAGAGCAACCATAGCATTTAATTCAATATCGTTCATTTCTAAAACTGGTCTATCGAGAAGTCCTGGAGTATCGATAATTTGGTAATCTTTCCAGTGTCTTACAGTGTGGCCTATTTGAATACCTTTAGTAGTAAATGGATAGTTAGCTACTTGAGGGTCTGCTCCGGAAATTTGTTTTAAAAGTGTTGATTTTCCTACATTTGGAAAACCAGCTATTACAATAGTTGTAGCATCAAAATCTATAGTTGGCATATTCCTTAAATTTTGTTTTGTAAAATCAAGGAAATCTAAATCTTTTTTAATTTTATTTACAACTGAAGCTATTCTACCATAAGCTTGTTTTTGAAGAGGTGTCGCTTTTTCAGATGGACTTTTACGTATTTTAGCACCATATTCCTTTTCTAATTGTGTTAATATACCATAAGCCCAATTTAATGCTCCGAGTGATTGTTTTAAATCATCTACACCAACAGTAATATCTATGTAATCTTGGTAAAATTCAGGTAATTCTTCAATATTAGGCACACTTTCTATAATCATTTTTAATTTATCTTTTATAACCTGACAAGCTGTAATAACTCTAGCTTCTTCGATTTTTTTCCCTTTCAAATGTTTAGGGATTTTTTGAGTACGCATTAAATCAGCAGATTTTTTACCTCTTCTAAATCCTTTGTCTAATAATTCGTCAGGTGTTGGTATAGTTGGTATCATCATTTTAATCACTCAAATATTTGTCCTTGGAATTTATATACATCACAACTTGCATCTAGCCAACTATCAGCACTTATTCCAGCTTTCATACAAGTATGAGCTAAAAAGTCTTCTATGTCCATATTGTTTTCTGTAGCTACTTGTGGAAGTAATAATCCTTTACTAAAACCTTTTTCAATAATAAGGCCATCTTTTCCTATTTCAATTTCTTCTAAATATTGTTCTGGTTTTTCAACAGCTATTAATTCAGGTTTTGTAAGAACTGTTACTTCAAATGTTAATTTAGGATATTCTTGTAATGTGACTGGCAGAAATCTCGGATCTTCAGTAGCTGCAGCAATAGCTACATTTATTGTTGCTTGGATTGCACTTTCTACTGGTTCAGGATATCCAATACAGCCTCTTAATTGATTATTTTTATTTAATGTAACAAAAACTCCTAATTTTTCTTTTAATTCTTCAGGACAGTCTTCTGGAATTGGAATAACTTCTCCATTTTCAAGATAGTTTAAAACAGCTTCTTTTGCAATTCCCACTAAATATTCTCCATTTTCAATTGATATCATATTTTTCATCTCCTATTTAATTTAAATATTAACTACTTCCTCCAACAAGAGCATTTAATATTCTTGTATGAGGTCCTCCATCTCCTACTGGAGCTGTTTGTCCGTCTTTTCCACAGTATCCTACACTTAATTTAAAATCATTTCCAATTGCATCAACATTTTTCAATGTTTCAAGGATATTTCCAGAAAGTGAAACGTCTCTTAGTGGAGTAGTAAGTTCTCCTTTTTCAATTTTAAATGCTTCTGATGCATTGAATTGGAAGATTCCTTTTCCAGTATCTACTTGGCCTCCACGAGAACCTTTTAAATATATCCCATCATCAATATCTTCTATTAACTCATCAAATGTTTGTTCTCCAGGTTGGAGGTAAGTATTACTCATTCTAACAATTGGCTGATTGGAAATAGCTGATCTTGCATTTCCAGAGGATTTCATATCTAGTTTACTAGCACTTTCTCTAGAATTTAACAAGCTTACAAGTTCTCCATTTTTAACAAGTTGGTTTGGTTTGGTTTTTACTCCTTCTACGTCATATGGATAGTAACCAAATCCATCCTTTAAACTTGCATCATCAAATATGTTTACAATATCTGATCCAATTTGTTCTCCCATTTTTCCTTTTAATATGGAGTCGTTTTGTAAAATTAAATCCCCTTCAACAGCATGTCCTAAAGCTTCATGTATAAATACTCCTGTAAGTAAATTATCAGCTATTATTGGAAATTGGCCAGAAGGTGCAGGTTTTGCATCTAGTAATCTTACAGCTTTTTCGGATATTTCACGACTAAATTTTTCAATATCTTCATTTTCAATAACTTCAAATCCTTTAACTCCTCCGATACTACCATGACCCATTTGGATTATTTCACCGTTGCTTGCAACTGAATTAAGAGCTAAAATCACTCTGCTACTTTTTGTTTCGATGTTACTTCCTTCACTATTTAAAAATAATGATTCAGTTTCACTATCTGAATAGCTAATGGTAATACTGTTTATTTTATCTAAACTGGCTGCTTTATTGGCTTCTGTTAAAACATCTTTTTTTTCTTCTATTGAAATGTCAGAAATAGGGATTTTAACTTTTGTTTTTACTTTGTCCTTTATAACATCTGCTTGGGCTAATTCTACATCTCCTTTAAGGGAGTTTGAAAGCTTTATTGAAGTTTCAGCTATTTCTTCTAATTTATTTAAATCATTTGTATAAGCAAAACCCCAGGCACCATTGCTTAAAACTCTTATGCTTGCTCCTAAAATATTTCCAGTATTTATTTCGTCAATATCTCCATCTTTCATTATTAAACTGGTATTATTTCCACTTCCAGCACGAATATCAACGTAATCAACTTTAGGAATTATTTTTTCAATTACCTTTTCACATAAACCCTTGTATTCTTCCATTTTCACACTCCCTTCTATTCTATTAAATATTATAAGTTTAATTTAAATATTTTGTTTTTATAATAATAATTAGTTTATTTGTTTTTGTTATATAACTTTAGTATTTTAAAAAATATATTAATATAACAATTGACATATTATAGTATGGTGATTGAATGATTACAATTATTGGAAGTGGAGCTGGAGGAGGAATTCTTGCAAAAGAATTAGCTGAAGTAAATATTCCAGTTACAATTATTGAAAAAGGACCATATGTAGAAACTAAAGAATCATTTAAATATTATGATAAATATGATGATTCAGTAGATTTACTCACCACTACCTGTGTAGGGGGAGCTACAACCGTTTCAATGGGTAATATGGTAAGAGCGTTAGATAAGGAATTAAATGAATATGATATTGATTTGACTGATAGCTATGAATATGTTGAAGAGTTGATTAATGTTCATGAAATGGATGATTCTCATATTGGAAAAGCAACCCAATTATTTTTAGATGCAGCAAAAGATTTAAATTTAAATGTTTCTAAAATGCCAAAAGCAATACCTGAAGATAAATGTATTCAATGTGGAAAAGACGCCTTCGGTTGTCCTGTTGATGCGAAATGGACAGCTAAAGAATTTATAGATGAAGCAATAGAAAATGGAGCTAAATTAATTACAGAAGCTACTGTAGTGGAAATTTTAGTTGATGAAAATGAAGTAAAAGGTGTCAAATATCAAAAAGATAATGAAGAATTTATTTTGGACTCTGAAATTGTTGTATTAGCAACTGGGGCAATTAATACTCCTTTATTTTTAAGAAAATTAGGTATTGAATCAGGAAATAAAGTATTCTTCGATCCTTTTGTTTCAGTAGGTGGAGTAATTAAAAATATTAAATTTAACAGTGAAGTTCAAATGAACGGACTTGTTGTTGGAAAAAATTTTGTTTTATCTCCTCATTTCTCTTCATTTATTCGTGATAAAATAGGAGATGACTCCATTACAGATAAAGATATTTTTAGTATAATGGTTAAAACACCAGATGATGGAGAAGGTTACATTACTGAAGATGGGGATGTGGTAAAGATAAATACAATAAATGATATTAGATACATGGCGGAAGGTTGTGCTACCGCTGGAATGATACTCGAAAAAGTAGGGGTTGATCCATCAACTATTTCATCAACAGTTTATAGAGGAGCCCATCCTGGAGGAACTGCAGCTATTGGGGAAGTTGTGAATAGTAATCTGGAAACTTCCATAAAAGGCCTATTTGTTGATGATGCAAGTGTTCTTCCAATTTCTCCTGGAAAACCACCAATTCTTACAATATTAGCTCTATCTAAAAGATTAGCTGATTATATTAAAAAACAATATTAGGAAGATTATTCGAATTGTTTTTCAATATCTTCTGTTTTTATTAATTTTTCACAATAGTGGCATCTAACAACAGGAGGATATTTTTCAATAACATGAAACTTTGGAGTTATAGGTTCATTAGTGTTGTTAGTAATACATTTTGAGTTTGTACATTTAATAATTGAATGTATCTCATCTGGAAGAATAATTTTCTTTTTAACTATAGGCTTATAATCTCTAATAATATTGATAGTAGCTTTTGGAGCTATTAAAGCAATTTGATTAATCTCTTCAGAATCTAATTCTCTATTTTCAATTTTTAAGATATCCTTTCTTCCATTAACCTTTGATGAAACGTTCATAGCTACTGTAACATTTTTTATTTGAGGATTTGGTAGATTCAATATTTTGAGTATGTGAAGTGCCCCATTAGCTGTAATATGGTCAATTACGGTCCCGTTTTCAATAGCTTTTATTTTTAATTCAGATTTTTTATTATCGCTCATAAGATTACCTTTCATGATACATTTTTAAATCTAAAATTTCAATAATTGTTTCGGTGTCATGAATAATGTCATTATCATTTTTATTTTTAGTTCTTAGGGTAAATGAATCAACTATTTTTCCACCACGTGCTTTAATTTTATCACTCATTCTTTTAATAGTGGATTGTCCTCCGTTTGATGACATTGTAGCAAAAGGAATTACATATTTTCCTCTTAAATCACATCTATCTATTATAGTAATAATAGCTGGAGTTGGTTTACTTGCCCAAACAGGGGTTCCAAAATAAATTAAATCATAATCACTAATGTCTATTCTCATAGGATCAATTGTGGTTTTTACTTCTCTCATAGCTTCATAAGAAGAAGTTAATTTGTTCATAAATCCATCATTTCTTTCTTTAAGGTCTTTTACTCCTACAATATCGCTATGTAATATTTCACTTAATGTGTAGGCAACTAATTCTGTAGTGCCAGTTAAAGAGTAATAAATAATTAGACTTTTCATATTAAATCACCTTTGGGGTTATGGATTAAGTCCAAAATGCTCCAATCCTGTTTCTTCATCGATTCCAAGTAAGATATTCATATTATGAATGGCTTGACCAGATGCACCTTTTACTAAATTGTCAATAGTAGAAAGCATTACAATTCTTCCAGTTTCATCAATTTCAAAACCACCAATATGAGCAAAATTAGATCCTCTTACAGAACTTAATTTAGGAATTTCTCCTTCATCCATTAATTTAATAAAGTATTCTCCATCATATTCTTTTTCATAGATTTTTCTAAGTTCTTCTGAAGTTATATCCTCATTTTCCTCATTTACAAAACTATGACTTGTGGTTTGTATTCCTCTATTGACAGGTACTAGATGAGGTGTAAATGAAACTTTAACGTTATCAAATCCATGTAATTCTTGCTGAATTTCAGACATGTGTCTATGTGAAGATATCTTATAAGGATTTACATTATCTGCAATATTAGGATAATGTGTTGTATCGCTTGGAGAAACACCAGCTCCACTAACTCCTGTTTTTGAATCAATAACTATTCTATCTACAATATCATTTTTAACAAGAGGATAGGAAGATAAAATTGCTCCTGTAGGGAAACATCCAGGATTAGCTACTAAATTTGCTTTTTTTATTTCGTCCCTATATATTTCTGGAAGTCCGTATACAGCTTCCAAATCACTTGTATGTTCCATTTCATACCATTTTTCATATACTTTCCTATCTTTGTATCTGTAATCTCCACTTAAATCAATTACTTTAGCTCCTGTTTCTATAATTTCTGGAACTATTTTCATTGAGGCTCCATGAGGTGTGGCTGTAAATACGATGTCAGCATCAAGCTCGGAAGGTTTTTTATCTTTAAAAATTAGTTCTGAATCTCTTATGTGGGGATGGATTTTATGAGCAACTACTCCATCGTATTGCCTTGATGTAATATCTGTTATTTCAACTTCCCGATGGTTTAAAAGCATTCTTAAGAGCTCTCCACCTGTATATCCACTTGCTCCAACAATAGCTACATTTGTCATTTTATTCACAATCTCCCATTTTTCCATTAAATTTTGTATTCTTAATTTTTTTAATAATCTTACAGCTACTATCTAATTCCCTGTGATGATAATTTTTTACACGTTCTACTTTGGCTTTAAGTCCTCGTTTATTGACTTCATCTTGGATTTTATCCACATCATGAGTTTGATCTGGACCAATAGCTATTATATCAGGGTCAATTTCCTCTACTATTCTAAATATGTCTCCATTTTCATTTCCAAGAAAGGCCTTATCAACAGGTTTTAACATTTTTATTAAATCCAATCTTTGATTTTCATCTACAATGGGGATTCTTTTATTTTTTTCTACAGTAGAATCTCTTGCTACAACTACATATAGTTCAGCATTCTCTCCTCCAAGTTTTTTGGCTTCTTCAAGGTATATTCCATGTCCTGGATGTAAAATATCAAATGTTCCACTTGCCATTACTTTCATTTTTACACTCTCTTTTGATATTTTAAAGCTTCTTTTAAATCAATTTTATTTTTATATAAAGCTGATCCAATTACAATTCCTTCCACATTGGTTTGGTTTAATTTTTTAACATCATCTAAGGATGAAATACCTCCAGAATAAACGATTGGAATATCTATGGAATTTTTAAGTTTATTAAGAGGTTCTATGTCAAATCCATTCATAAGTCCTTCTACATCAACATTTGTAAAGAGTATACTTCCAGCTCCATGTTCTTTCATTGTGTTGGAAAGTTCTTGTGGAGATTTATCAGTGGAGTGTTTCCATCCTTTAACTACCACTTTGTCATTTTTACTATCTAAGGATACCATTATTCTATCACTGCCATATTCATCAGCTAGTATTGTTAAAGTTTCAGGATGCATTATTCCCATTGTACCAATGATTACCCTTTCTATGTCTAAATCAAGAAGTTCTTTTGCATAATCAACTTTTCTGATTCCTCCTCCAATTTGAACTGGAACAGACACTTCATTTACTATTTTTTTAAGAGTATCTAAACTAGTATCTCTGTTTAAAGTCCCATCTAAATCAATTAAATGTAGGGCTTCCGCTCCCATTTCTTCCCATTTTAAAGCTACTTTTTCGGGATTATCTATTTTAACCATTTCTGTTCCAGGTTCTCCTTGAACGAGTTGTACACATTTGCCATCTTTTATATCTACTGCAGGCATAATTAACATTTCATTTTCTTTAAATGACATTTTTGTTCCTACTTAATTTATTTATATTATATTAATTTATGATAATCAATATAATTAAAATTATAGATTTTCTTAACATAATACAAAATTGATTTAATAAGATTAAATTGATAATAATCGTATTTTTGTTTTTATTTTAATTAAATACGATAAATAATAACTTTTTATCTAATTTAAAAGGTAAATTATTTATATTTTATAAAACTATTATTATTTAGGAGGAAAAAGCTAGCTATAACTCTTTCAGTTTTCATGTCAAGTAATATTATTTAACTTATTTTCCGATAATTTAAAAGCTAGTTTTTTATTAAAATAAAATAATATTTTTTTATTTTATTTCCTCCGTTCCTTCATATTTTATATGGAACAAATACTTATATTTATATATGAAAAGAACAGCTTTAAAAATCGGATATATAGGAACTAATTTCCACGGATTTCAAAGACAACCTGATTTAAGAACTGTAGAAGAAGAATTGATTTATCATCTTAGAAAATTAGATTATATCGATGATTTAAAGCAATCTCGTTTTAGGATAGCTGGAAGAACAGATGCAGGAGTTCATAGTTTAGGAAATGTAATTAGTTTTCAAAGTGAAAAGGAAGTTAGAGTAAATGAAATCAATAATAGCTTACCAGATGATATTCAAATTTTAGCTAAAGCTCCTGTTCGTTTTGGTTTTAAACCTAGATATGCTGAAATGAGGCAATATAGATATTTATTATTTCGTGAAGATCTTGACATAGATAAATTAAATGAAGTAGCTGAAGTTTTTAAAGGTACTCATAATTTCACTAATTTTACCAAGCGTTTTCAAAAAACAACCACTAGAACTATTGATGATATTAAAATAACCACTCCAGTTCTTGAAGATTATCATAAAAAAGAGTTTCCTAATTTACATGAGCCAATAACTCCTATTTTTATAGATGTTTATGGTGAAAGCTTTTTATGGAATATGGTTCGTAAAATGATGAGGGTTTTTGTTGATGTTGGTTTGGGAAAGATGGAAATTGAAGATGTGGAGAAACTTTTAAACCCTACACCTAATGAAAAACGAGCTAGTATAAAGGTTCTTGAAGCTGAGTACTTAATTTTGATGAATATTGAGTATGATGGAATCAAATTTAAATATGATGATTATGCATGTGAAAGATTTACAAGAGATTTAACAGATAGTTTATGGAACTTGCAAAAGGAATATGCGATTAAAGAATCAATGATAAAAAGTTTAAAAGATTTAAGATAAATTTATTTAACTTGAATAGACATAATTATTTAATTAATGATAGTTAGTGGGGAGTGTGGAAATATGAAAATAGCTATTGTACTTGGAACACGTCCGGAAATAATTAAAATGGCTCCAATTATAGATGAAATTGTAGAAAGAGATATAAAACTAGTTCTTATTCACACAGGCCAACATTACGATAAAGAAATGTCAGATAATTTCTTTAAAGATTTAGAAATACCAGCACCACAATATAATATTCATGTAGGATCAGGATCTCATGGAAAACAAACAGGTTTGATGATGGAGGGTATTGAAGAAGTTTTAATGGATGAAAATCCAGATATTGTTTTAGTTCAAGGAGATACTAATGCTGTTTTGGCTGGAGCTCTTGTAGCATCTAAACTTCATATTGCAGTAGGACATGTTGAAGCAGGTTTAAGATCTTTTGATTTAACAATGCCTGAAGAAATTAATAGAAAAGCTTGTGATGTCTGTTCATCTATGTATTTTGTTCCAACAGAACAATCAGCTATTAATTTACTTGCAGAGGATATTTCAAGAAAAAAATTATTTATTACAGGAAATACTGTAGTGGATGCGTGTTTTAGACATCTTAAAATAGCTGAAAAAAGAGGGGTTGAAGAGAAATCTTTAAAAGAGTTGAATATTGAAGATATGGATAATATTTTGACTTTAACTATGCATAGAGCAGAAAATGTCGATGATGAGGATCGTTTGAACAATATTATTAATGCTTTAAGCGAACTTGATGAAATGAATATTATATTTCCAATTCATCCTCGCACTCGTAAAAATTTAGAATATTTTGGTCTTTGGGATAAATTAAATGAAATGGAACATGTTCATATAATTAACCCATTAAGCTATCTTGATTTTTTATTGCTCACTTCAAAATCTACCTTAGTACTTACAGATTCTGGAGGTCTTCAGGAAGAGTCAATTACTCTTAATGTACCTGCCTTAACTCTTAGATACAATACAGAAAGACCAGAAACTGTAGAGGCTGGAGGAAATATTCTAGTAGGTTCAGATACGGATGTTATTTTAAACAATGTTTATAAGATTTTAAAGGATGAACAATTTGCTGAGAATATGAAATCAGCTATTAATCCTTATGGGGAAGGTAATGCAGCTAATTTAATCTTAGATGCTATTGAAAAATATTATAAAGAAGGATTATTGGAAATTCAACTTCCTGATGATATTATGCCTTCTTTTGAAAGAAAGATAGCTACTATTAAATATAAAATTACAGTCTCTGGATTTGAAAAGAAAAATAATGCTTTAATTCATTTAGTTTATGATGGTGAAAAAATAGTATTTCCACATGATAAGTTAAATCTTAAAGGAATGATGATTACTTATGACCAATATGAAGAGCTCTGATATTATGAAAGATAAAATTTTAGTTTTTGAATATTTTACAGCTTCTGGACAGAAAGATGAGTGTATTATTTCTGAAGCAGAAGCTTTAATAATTTCACTTTTAAATGATTTAAAGAATTTTGATGTTGATTTAATAATTAATGAATCATTTGAATATATTGCAGAAGCATATGAGAATGTTAATCCAATTGTAATTAAGGAGGATGTAATCGATTATTTAGAAAAAAATGCTTCTAACTTTGATAAAGCTATTTTTATAGCTGCAGAAAATGATAATAACCTTTATAGAATAACTAAAATTTTAGAAGATGCTGATGTTTTCATTTACAATTCCAATTCTCAAGCTGCATTTAATACTTCTGATAAATTTGTAATGTATGAATTATTGGAAGACATTGTTTATCAACCAAAAACTTTTAAATTTAAAATTGACCCTAAAGGTTATTGGAAAAGGGCTGTTGAGAATTTATATGAAAGTTGGGAAAATGAAACCAATCAAGATAATCTTTCAATAATTATAAAACCTGTTAATGGTGTTGATTGTGAAGATATTGTAATTTTAGACGATATTAATGATTTAAGCTATGATTTGGAAGAAATCTTTCCACCAGGTTCTAGAATTCTTGTTCAGGAATTTATTGAAGGTGAAGATGTAAGTGTTAGTCTGATTGTTAAAGACAAAAAGGCAATTCCAATAAGTTTAAACAAACAATTCGTAAGTTTAGACAATAATAAAGCTATTTATTTGGGAGGAGAACTTCCTTATAATTGTAAATCTAAAAATGAAGCTATAATAATGGCCATTAATGCTTGTCAATATTTGGATGGTTTGAAAGGTTTTGTTGGAGTTGATTTAAGAATAACTCCTGAAGGAGAGGTTTATTTATTGGAAATTAATTCTAGATTCACAACTCCTTATGTTGGTCTTCAAAAAATAGCTATTAGTGATATTGCTGAAGATATTATTAATCTTGTTGATGACGATATTGATTTGAAAGATAAAATTCAATTGTCCGGTTCTGTTAAATTTGAAAAGGTAAAGGATAATCTTGTAATTGAGGAGTTTAAACAATGAAAGTTGCAGGCTTTGACATTGGTGGAGCAAACACTGATTTAGCTATTGTTGATTTTGATAATGAAGAAATAAAAAATATTGAAGTTGCTTATGAATATCTCCCTATGTGGAGTAATAATGATGATTTAAGCAAAGTTTTAGTTAATTTAATTGAAAAAATATGTCCTGTTGGTGAAATTGATTTTGTAGGTATTTCAATGACTGCAGAACTTGTCGATGCTTATGACACTAAAAAGGATGGTGTTTTAGATGTTGTAAAAAAATGTGAAGACACATTTGATTGTCCAATTGGATATGTAACTTTAGATGGAATTGTTAAAAAAGAGGAATTAGATAAAAATCCTTTAAATGCAGCTGCAGCAAATTGGATTGCAACTTCTCAAATAGCTACTTTAATTAATCCAAACTGTATATTTATTGATACTGGAAGTACAACAACAGATATTATTCCAATTAAAGATGGTAAGCAGTGCGCTCAAGGAAAATCAGATTTTGAAAGATTAGCTACTGGAGAACTTGTTTATACTGGAACATTAAGAACCAATTTAGCTACATTTGTCGATAAGATTCCTTTAAATGGTGAAAATTATAGGGTAGCTTCTGAATTATTTGCACAAACTGCAGATGTTTATATGGTTTTAGATTTAATATCTGAAGATGACTATATCTGTGATACATTTGATGGAGAAGGAAAATCCAAAACTGATTGTATGAAAAGAATTGCAAGATTAGTTTGTGCAGATATGGATATGTTAACCTCACAGGATATAGTTAAAATTTCAAATTTCATTCATAAGGCTCAAGTTGCTCAAATTGCTGATGGTTTAAATCAAGTTCAGAAAAGAGAAAATTTAGATTTAGTTGTAACTACAGGGCTTGGAAAAGATATTTTGGATAAAAAAGCTGCAGAATTGTTAGATATTCCTGTAATTTCAATGGATACTATTTTAACCGATGATGAGTGTGTAGTAGCACCAGCTATTGGAACAGCTATCATGACTAATAAATTTTTCATTTAAAATCCTTAATACCAAACATCTTTCATTCCAATTAAATAAGCTATTGAGTTTGCAAGTAAATGAATTATTAAGGTAAGTATAATAGCTACAATAACAAAATACCAGTCAAAATGGATAACAAATGAGGAAAATATTAAAGCTACTACTAAAAAATCAAGCTGATCTAAAAATGGAGCAGGTTTTCCTCTTTCGATTCCAATTCTTCTTTTTATAAAACTTCCTAAAGCATCTCCAACAAGAGCTCCAAAACCTAAAAGAAATCCTACAATGATACCTTCACTAATATTAGTTACAATTGGAGTGTAGATGTATTGTCCTAAATTTGAGATAATCATAGGGCCAAAAAATCCTTGAATTGCTCCTATTACTATTCCAAGTAGGGTTCCTCCTATAAATCCTTTCCATGTTACTCCGTCTCCAATCCAACGTCTTCCTTTTTTATCGGTTTTTTTCATGTCTACTGGTGTTCCTCCTCCAAATATTAAACCTCCACTATTAGAGAGATATGCTGGAAGAAGGAAGTATAAAATAGTAACACATGAAATAAGAACGGTGGTGATGTTCAGTATCATTTATTAAAAAACTCCTAATTTTAAAGTTATTAGTTATTATTAATTAGTCATAGCTTTTATAATTAAGGTTTAAACTATTATAAGAAGAATTAAATTTAAATATGACTGTTTATTAATATACTTATATTATAAAATTAAACTTATATAATTATTTTTATTACGGGTGATTTTTTGAAGATAAAAGATACTAAAAGTTTATGCCCAGAATGTTTTAAGCCATTAGATGCTGAAGTATATGAAGAAGATGGGAAAATATTAATTAAAAAAACCTGTGATGAGCATGGGGAATTTATAAATACTTATTGGAGTGATGCAGACCTTTACAATAGAACAAAGGAATTTGAACCAACTATCACAGCTATTGATAATCCGGCTGTAGAAATGTCTGGAAACTGTCCTAATAATTGTGGTCTTTGTGAAGATCATGAAACTTCTACAGTACTTGGTTTAATTGATGTTACAAACAGATGTAATCTTCGTTGCCCGATATGTTTTGCAAATGCAGCTAAAGCAGGAGTATTATACGAGCCAACACAAGATGAAATAAGACAAATGTTAAAGAATTTAAGAAACATTAAACCACATGGAGCTCCAGCTATACAGTATGCAGGAGGAGAACCAACTGTTAGAAAAGACATTGTTGAACTTGTTGCAATGGCTAAAGAAGAAGGTTTTACTCATGTTCAAATAGCTACAAACGGATTAAGATTAGCTAGGAAAGAAGAATTCGCTCAAGAATTAAAAGATGCAGGTTTAAACACAGTTTATATGGCATTTGATGGTGTAACTCCAGAACCATATATTGCAAGTAGAGGAAAAGATTTACTTCCACAAAAAATTAAAGCTATTGAAAACTGTAGAAAGGCTGATTTAGGAATGGTATTGGTTCCAACATTAGTAGCTGGTGTAAATGATCACCAAGTAGGGGATATTCTTAAATTTGCTTTTGACAATAGGGATATTATTTATGGAGTTAATTTCCAACCAGTATCATTTGCTGGAAGAACACCACAAGACCAAGTAGAGCAGCAAAGAGTTACTATTCCTGATTTCGTTAATTTGGTTGACGAACAAACATTAGGACATGTACAACCTAAAGATTTCTATCCTCCATCATCAGTTGAACCAGTTTCAAGATTTATGGGAGCTATGGATGGAGAACCAGCTAGTGTAACTCTTAACTGTCATCAACATTGTGGTATAGCTACTTATGTATTTATTGAAGAAAGTGAAGATCCTAATGAACCTGATAAGATGATTCCAATCACAGAATTTATTGATGTGGATAAATTCTTTGATTTATTAAATGAATATAGTGAAAAAATCGAAGGTGGCGGTTTTGGTATTAAGAAGAGAACATTAGCTAAGGCTGCAACAGAATTGCCTAAATTAATAGATAAAGATAAAAAACCTAAAAATTTAGATATTACAAAAATTTTACTTAATGTCTTTACTAGCAGATCTTATGATGCTTTAGGTGATTTCTCTAAAGATGCTATGCTTGTTTCATGTATGCACTTTATGGATCCATTTAATTTTGATGAAGATAGAGTTAAAAAATGTGTTATTCATTATGCAACTCCAGATGGAAGGATTATTCCATTCTGTTCTATGAATTCAATGTATAGGGAAGGTATAGAACAAGAATTTGCAATTCCATTAAAAGAACACAACAAAGATGAAATTCATTAGGCAAAATATTTTATACATTTATTAACAGATATGGTATAGGAAATTTAGTTTAAATGGAATGTAAAAATTATGATTATTAAATCACCTTCAAGGTTACATATGACTCTAATTGATTTAAGTGGAGCATATGGTCGTATTGATGGGGGTATGGGTCTTACTTTACAAGATCCTAACTTTATCTTATTTGGAGAACCAATAGAAAAAGATATTCAAATTGATTTTTCAAAATCAATAAATGAAAATGTATGTAAAGATGAATGTTTAGAAAAAATACAGGATGCTGCTTTGAAAGTTAAAAATTATTATGGTATTGATGATGGCTTTTATTTTAAAGTAGAGGATGCCTATTTGCCTCATTCTGGGTTAGGTTCTGGAACTCAAATAGCTTTGTCAACTGGAAAGTTAATTACTGAAAGTTACGGAATTGATGTTGATGCTCATAAATTAGCTCAAATTGTTGGAAGAGGAGGAACCTCTGGAATTGGAACTTGCTCTTTTGAAAATGGGGGATTCATTGTTGATGGTGGACATAGTTTAGCTGAAAAAAATTCATTTTTACCTTCTTCAGCTTCTGTAGCTAAACCACCTCTTTTATTGGCTCATCATGATTTTCCTGAAGATTGGGAAGTTTTAGTAGTTGTTCTAAACTCTGATGTTTGTGTTAGTGGGAATGAGGAAGTTAATATATTTCAGGAATATTGTCCTGTATCTTCGCAACAAGTTTGTGAAGTATCTCACTTGATTTTTATGAACATGATTCCATTTTTACTTGAACATAATATTGAAGGCTTTGGAAAGGGTATTGATAAAATTCAAGAATTAGGATTTAAGAATATAGAAGTTTCGCTTCAATCCAATAAAATTAAGGATTTAATGAATAAAATGAGAGAAGTGGGAGCCTATGGTGTTGGAATGAGTTCTTTTGGACCTTCTGTATATTCTATTTTTGATAAAAATAATAAACATATTGTTGATGAAATTAGGGAATATGTAGGAATGGATGGGATTGTATATACTACAAAAGCACAGAATTCTGGATATGAACTTATAAAATAATACTGTGATAGTATGGATAAAATAAAAGGAAGAACTTGGATTTTTGAAGATAATATTGATACCGATGTTATTATTCCAGGAAGATATTTAAGAACATTTAATCCTCAAGATTTGGCCGACCATGTACTTGAAGGGGAAAGACCAGATTTTACAGCTAATTTGAAAAAAGGAGATGTAATAGTAGCTGGTGAAAATTTTGGGTGCGGTTCTTCTAGAGAACAAGCTCCCATAGCTATTAAAACAGCTGGTGTAGATGCAATTGTAGCTAAATCATTTGCTAGAATTTTTTATAGAAATGCAATCAATATTGGATTGCCAGTTATTGTAAGTGATATTGAGGCAAAGGATGGAGATATTTTAAGTATTGATTTATCAGAAGGTAAATTAATTAACCAAACAACCAATCAATCAGCAACCTTTGAACCTTTTAAAGATTTTATGTTAGATATTCTTGAAGATGAAGGGCTTGTAAAACATTATTTAAAGGAAAACAAATAATTAAGGAGGTAAAACTATGGAATGTCCAATTTGTGGTTCGGATGAAATTGAAATTTTAAATTCGAAAGAAAAATCTTCTAAAAAGAACTTTACAGAGGAGTTCTTATTAAAATGTAAAGACTGTGGCCATGTTTTTAAAGATACATTTTCAGCTAAAAAACCAAGGCCATATAGGATAATTATTAGTGAAATGGAAGATTCAGTTAAAACTACAATTGATTTGTCTCCAAGCGATGAATTAGAAGTTGGAGATATATTATTGTCAGATTTAGGCCAAGTTGAAGTTACTAGTATTGAAATTGAAGGTAAAAGGGTTAATAAATCTCCAATTGAAGATATTATTACTATTTGGGCCTCTTCTATAGAAATTCCAGCTCGTATTGGATTTTCAGTTGATTTACATGGAAAAGTTGATTCATATAAACTTGATTTAGATAGGGATTTTGAAATATCTACAGAAGATATTGTTAAAATCGATAAATACATTGTTAAAATCCATGTTATTAAAACTGAAGAAAGAAAAATGACTAATGGTTTTGCTCGAGCAGGAGTAATTAAAAGAGTCTATTCCAGACCAATTAAAGCTAAAAAATATGATTATGATTTAACTAATAAAATAGTTAAATAGCTTCTTTGATACAATGAAAGTTTTTATAGATTCCTATGGATGTACCTTTAACAAATCTGATGCTCAAATTATGGCTGGAGTTTTAGATGATAATGATATTGAATTAGTTGATTCTGTTGAAGAATGTGATGTTGTTATTGTAAATACTTGCTATGTTAAACTTCCTACTGAAAACAAAATTGTTTATAAAATTCAAAAACTTCAAAAGGATTTTCCAGATAAAAAGATTATTGTTGGGGGATGTATGGTTGAAATAGATCCTGAAAAATTAGAGAAAATTGGTCCTAATTGTTCTTGGATTGGCCCTCATCAACTTAATAAAGTAGCTAGTGTTGTTGAAAAAACTTATGAAGGAGAAATAGCTAGGGAATGTGGTTTTTCTAAAGAGTCTAAAGTAAATCTTAAAAAGATAACTGATACTCCTTTAATTCATATTGTGCAAATTTGTGAAGGTTGTATTGGGGCTTGTACATTTTGTTGTACTCGTTTTGCAAGAGGGCCTATTAATAGTTATCCAATAGCTGAAATTGTTGAAGATGTTAAAACAGCAGTTAAAAATGGAGCTAAGGAAATTCAGCTTACAGCTCAAGATACTGCTGCATTTGGATTTGACAGTGGTGAAAAATTATCCACTTTAATTAAAGAGGTTGCCAATATTGAGGGAGATTTTAGGATTCGTGTTGGAATGATGCATCCTAAAAACATTTTAAATGATGTTGATGAAATAATTGAAGCAATAAGTCATGAAAAGGTATATAATTTTATTCATTTACCTATTCAAAGTGGTAGTAATAAAGTTTTAGATGAAATGAATAGGAATCATACTGTTGAGCAGTATTATGAAATTGTTGAGAAATTTAGAGAAAAAATACCTGATATTACAATAGCTACTGATATTATTGTAGGTTATCCAACAGAAACAGATAAAGATTTTGATTTAACCTGTAAGCTTTTAGAAGAGATTAAACCTGGTTTAATACATTTATCAAAATATCAGCATAGAAAGGGAGCAGTTTCTTCAAACCTTAAAGAAATTCCAAAACCTGTCATGAAGGAAAGATCAAAATATCTCTCTAAAATCAAAAGTGAAATCACTGAAGAGGAGAATATTCAGCTATTAGGAACCGTACAGAATGCTATGGTTGTTGAAAAAGGTTCAAAAGGTGGTTATATAGCTAAATCTAATTCCTATATTCCTATTATTGTAAATGATGTAAATTTAGGTGATATTGTCGATATTAAAATCACAGAAACTACGGCTACTTATCTTAAAGGTGAAGTTATAAATTGATTTTATTTAATTTTCTTTTTTAATCTTTTATTATATTCTAATTTTTAAAAAATCTTATTTTTATAACAAATTTGTGATTTAAAATGAAAATAGCTATTTTTTTCCGAAATATTTATATATGATATGAAACAAGATTAAATTGGAGGTTAAAAACATGAGTGAATTACCAATCGCACCGGTTGGCCGTATCATTAAAAATGCTGGCGCTCAAAGAGTTAGTGATGATGCAAAAGTTGCATTAGCAGAAGCATTAGATGCGAAAGGTGAAGAAATAGCTAAAAAAGCTGTTAACTTTGCTCGTCACACTGGTAGAAAAACTGTAAAAGCTGAAGATATTAAATTAGCTCTTAAATAGATTTTTTTATATTTTTAAAAAGTTTTATTGGCCTTGTGTCAATATCATTTATTATTTTTTTTAGAATTCTGTCTACTGGTCCCAAAAGTTTATATATCATAAAACAGAAAGTATTATTTGTTGTAGTGGACCGGTGGTCTAGGGGTATGATTCCTCCTTGACATGGAGGAGATCACGAGTTCGAATCTCGTTCGGTCCATTTGCCATGGTAGTTCAGTTGGGAGAACGCTAGACTGAAGATCTAGATGTCGCTGGTTCAAGTCCGGCCCATGGCATTGTAACTATTTTTAATTATTTCAAAAAAATATTTTTCTAAAGCTATTTTAAAATAAAAATTAAAAAAGAATTTAATCCAATTTAATTGGTTTTGGTTTTATTTGAGTATTTTCTCTTAAATCTTTGTAATCTTTAACAATGTCGTAACCTTCTGTGGAACCTATTAAATCAGCTCCTCCGGTTAAAAGTTGATTAGCTAATTTATATTTTGTAATCCAGCCAGATACTTTGACTTTGGTTTTAGGAGCATATTTTTTAAGTATGGTTACATCATTTACGTCTTCATAGATTGTATTAGGATTTACAAAACCAGAAGAGGTTACAATATAATCAACATTAGCAGCTTCAAGTGCTTGTGCAACTTTCATTTTTTCAATGTCTTCTAATGCTTTAGTTTCGATGATTACTTTTAAACTTTTATCTCCAATAGCTTTTTTAACTTCTTCAGCTTCTTTTTGGATTCTATCAAAGTTTCCATTCTTTACATCACTTAAATTAATAACCATTTCAACTCCATCTGCACCAGCTTCAATTGCAGTTTCGGCTTCTTTAATTTTAGCTTCGGTACTTTCAAATCCTAATGGGAAACCAACAACTGTGATAATTTTAGTATCATTATCCTTTAATATCTCACTAGCCATGTCTAAATAGCTAGGATTTATTACAACACCTTCAAAATCTAATTCTGCTGCTTTTTTGAGAAATTCTTCCATTTCTTCATCAGTTGCAAGATTATTTAAATTAGTGAATTCTATTAAGTTAGCTAATTCTTCGGAGTTTTTTATTCTGTACATTTGCTCACCTGTTATTTAGTTTGTTATTATACTAATTGATATTTAATATTTTTGTCTTAAATTTTTTTAGCCATATAAGGCCCTTTTCTTTCATATCCAAATTTACGATAGTAATTTCGTGTTCCAATACCACTAATAATAGCTATTTCTTCTTTTCCATTATCAAGAGCTATATTTTCTGCTTCTTGAAGTAATTTTTCTCCAAATCCTGTATGTTGCCCTATATTTTTATTTTTTCCTCCTATTGTAATCATTTTCCCGTATACATGAAGTTCTCTTACAAGAGCGGTTTTATCGGTTATTTCATTTCTATGAGCTTTGGATGAAGGGAATCTTAATCTTAAAAATCCTGCAATAGTTTCTTCATTAATATCTTCAAATGAAATAAATGTTTCTTTTCCTTCACATGCATTATAAGATTCTTTAAAAATTTCATAATCTTCTAAATCATAATCTTGTGTTGTTTTCTTATGTCCAATTTCTCTACATCTTATGCATTGACAGTTAATGTTTTCTTCCTCTAATTTATTATACACTAATTCTCCAAGATTTGATTTTTGAACTCCTGCTTCAATTAAGGTAGAAGGAATATCTCTCTGAATTCTCATTGTACGAACCCATTTTGGAAGAATGCTTTTAATTTTAACTATTAGTTCTACAGCTTCCTCATCGCTATAAGGTTCATATCCTCCTTGCTTCCATAAATCGTAAAGTTCACTTCCTTGAGTTACTAAAACTGGATATATTTTAAGCATATCAGGTTTGAAATTATCATCATTAAATAACCTTTTAAACATTTTTAAATCTTGTTTTGGACTTAAAAACAATCCTGGCATCATATGCATAGCTACTTTAATAGCTGAATCTCTTAAGATTTGATTGGCTTCAATTGAATCTTTAAGTGTATGGCCTCTTTTTACTTTTTTATATATTTCATCGTAAAGTGTTTGGACTCCTAGTTCAACTCTTGTTACACCCATATTAAGCATTCTATCTACATGTTGGTGTTTACAATAATCTGGACGAGTTTCAAAGGTCATTCCAACACAGCGAACTTTAGATGATTCATTGGCTTTTTGAACATCTTCTATTAAGGTGTAATTAGATGGTTCATAAGTGTTTAAAATTCCTTTTTCATAATTTTTAATTTTTTTAATATCTAACTCATAGTCATCTTTAGTAGGTTCATTTTCCATAATAAGACCAAAATCGACCATAGCTTTTAAACATTGTGAAACAAACCATTCCTGATAACAGATATCTCTTGATGGAAATGTTCCTCCCATTATAATAAGTTCAACTTTGTCTATTGGATGGCCTATTTTTTTCAGTTGTTTTAGTCGATTAAATGTTTGTATGTAAGGGTGAAATTCATACATTCTTCCTCTAAGAGCTGCAGGTTCTTCACCTGTATAGCTAGGAGGTGCTATTTCACTTTGTGGACAATAAAAGCATTTTCCATGAGGACATTTATGAGGATGACACATTACAGCCACTATAGCTACTCCAGATAATGTTCTGGTTGGTTTTTTCTTTAAAATATTAGAAACAACTTCCTTTTCCTCATTTGTTGCACATTCTAAAATATCTGAATTGCTCATGAATTTTTTTAATTTAAAGTCTCTACAAAGTTGTCTTTTTTTAACTTCTAAATCACGTCGATTAGATATATTCCCATCTTTTATATCTTCTATTATTATTCGACATGCTTCTTTCATAGCTTTCACCCTTTATTAATTAATAGTTAATTATTTATATAGCTATGATTAAAATAGTTACTGTTTTATAAAACAATAATCTGATTTTAGATTATTGTTAAGAAAGGAAAAGGTGATATTATGCGTATAAGTGAAATAAAAGGCATTCCTGTATTGGATAAAGATGCAAAAGATATTGGTAAAGTTGAAGACATTGAATTTGATCCTAAAACAGGCCAAATTGAAGATGTTATTTTATCCTTAAAAAAAGGTGTTCTTTCAAAAAATCAAATTGAAATCCAATATTCAGATATTGCAACTATCGGTGATTATTTAATCTTAAGTATAGATCTTCCACAAAAAACTGAATCTGTTAAAGTGGAAAAAGAATAATTCGGTGAATTTATGGTAGTATTAGATGCTCGTGAAAGAGAAATAAACATAGATTATTATGTTCGTTACCTAAATACTGGTACTGTCGGACAAGTCATTGAGCTTAAAATAGAAGATGGTGAAGTTGGTTGGGTAAGAATTGATAAGACAGGTTTATGGTATTTAGCTAATTTAGTTGAAGTATTAGATAGAAAAGATTTAAAAATAGCTAAAAAATCTGAAGAAGATGATAATGAGATTGACATTGATGCTATCAAAAATTCAAGTATGGATCTAGAGGATGTTCAACTAGATTCTAATGTTGCTGAAGGAGGAGGCTAAGACCTTTTCCTTTACATATTTTAATATTTAAGTACTTTTTTTCTAATAATTTAAATTATTTTTAAGATGTTTTTTTCCAATCATAACCTTTATAAAGGGTAACTACCTACTATTAATAAATCAATTAACCATTGATTTTGTAATAGATATGAGGTGAATGAAAATGGAAAATAAAACAATATATGGAATTATTGCTATAATTCTAGGTATTTTAGTAATGGTTTTCCCATTTGCTAGTAACTACGTGCTTTCTGTAATATTCGGAATAGCTTTTGTTATTTTAGGTGTATATTATTTAGTTATTAGTACACATACTTGGAAAATTTCAAAAGGAGCAACCGCAGGATATATTATATTGGGAATTTTAGCTCTTATTTGTGGTTATATCTTATTCTTTAATATAGTGGTCTTTGACTTATTTGTCAGCGTTTATTTATACGTATTTGGATTCATGTTAATAATCGCAGGTATTATGAGATTATTCCAACCAGGATATAGTAAAGGTCCTGCAGCATTAAACATTATTTTAGGTATTATTACAGTATTTTTAGGTGTTTATGCTATGGTAAGTCCAATTTATGTAGCTATTATTATTGGTGTTGCATTAATTGTTGATGGATTTGGTTTAGCAATTGGAGAATATTAAATATTCTCCTTTTACTAATTATTTACAAATTGTTTAATTTTTTCTGATAGTTTTGGTCCCACACCATCTATTTTTTGTAATTCTTTTTCACTAACTTGGCTTAAATCAGTTCCAAAGATTTCTACAATGTTTCTTGCTCGTTTTCTTCCAAGTCTTTTAACTCCAACAACTAGGGGGATAATGTCTTCCTTTACACCATAATATAATCTAGCTGCAAGATAATCTAAATCTTTAAGTATTGAATAGTTTCCAATTACTTCCATTGTATTTTTTGCAAATTTAACAAGTTTAGATGCTTCATATGCAGATCTTCGTGTAGATGCTGAATAAACATTATATGCATTTTCAATTTCATATTCACTTTTCTCGTTTATCCATTCAATTAAAGATACAGTTGTGGCTTCATTATTACCAATATTTACAGCAAAAAGGCCACATTCTGATAGCTTTTCACGAACAGGATCTTTACTTTTTCTACCTTTAAAGGAAATCAACGGTAAGTCTGGAGTTTCAGCTAAAGCATAGATCATTTCATAAGGGTTAAATTTATCAATTGTTGATACGTATTCTTTAATTTTAACTGCAGTTTCAACCGCATAATTGGATTTAGCTATTAAATTCCCAAAATCAGTGGTTTTAAGACCTTCAGGAGTAGCTCTAATAATTCCATTTTGAAGTAAAAATTCAAGTGAAGATTCAATTTCCCATTTGATGCTATCTTCAGCAAACATGGCCATATTAGGATTGTTTTTCATTTGAAAACCATAAAGAGTCTTTTCAAAAAATTCAGTTAACTCATCAATGTTTTTAGATAGGCCACTAGCTATTTGAGCAATAATTTGTTTAAAAATAGCATCTTTATTATCCACCAATTTGGAATTAGTAAGTTCAATTTCTCCTTCAACATATCTGTCTTTTAGTTCGTATGCTTCATCCATTGATTTAGCTATTAGGTAAGAGAATCCTTCACTATCATATTGAGGTCGTCCTGCTCTTCCACTCATTTGTTCGTAGTCAAAAACAGGAATATTTGCCGGACCATTACTTGTCCATCGAGTATAATCTCTAATTATAACACTTTTGGAAGGTAAATTAACTCCATACATTAAACTTGGAGTAGCTGTAATCATTAAAATGTTTCCTTTTCTAAATTCTTCTTCAATAATTTCTTTTTGTTCATTAAATAACCCTGCATGATGGAAAACAACTCCATTTTTAGCACTTTCAGCTAGTTTTTCACAAGTGCTAGTTGGAAGACTTCCTTTTTTTTCAGGAACTTCCAGTAATTTTTCAGAAACTTCTTTAAATTTACTTTTTTGCTCTTTACTTAATTTTTTAGAAATTTTTTTAGAAACATGAGTGGCTAAACTTTCTGTAAACCTTCTAGTTGAAACAAATGCTAAAGCTTGAGAATTATCAGCCATAGCCTTTTCAATTATTTTAACAATAACATCATTTTTGTTTTTAGTTCCAAACATTTCAGTATCTAAAACTTCTTTATTTAATGGAACAGGCCTGTAGTCGTGTTCAACTGCTTTTCCATCTATCCATTGCTCAATTTCTTCCATATTTCTTACTGTTGCAGATAAAGCTATAATTCTAATATTGGGATTTATGATTTTCGCTCTAGTAATAGCTGCTTCAAGAGTAGGACCTCTGCTATATTCTCCAATCATATGGAATTCATCAATAATTAATGTGTCCACATCTCGTAGGCTATCCCATGAAAAACGAGTCAACCCATCAAATGATTCAAAAACCATAACTGATAAATCAGAATTGGAAGGGTGTTTTCCCACTGTAATTCCATGTTCTTCAAACTTTTTAAATTCCTTTACCTTTTCGTTTTGAATTGAAAGTAATGGAGCAGCATAAACAGCTTTTCCACCATCTAAAATAGTTCTAAGAGCAGCCATAACTCCTAAAACGGTTTTCCCACTTGCAGTAGGGATAGAAATAATGTAATTATCATTATCTTCCAAATAACCAGATTCAATTACAGCTTTTTGAGCAGGATTAAACTCTTCAATATATGGATAGCAATCCTTTATTATTGTTTTAATATCTGATTGTAAATTTTCCATGTTATCATTTGTTAATTTTATTGATTAAATAATTTTAGTAACTATTTTTTTAACTAATTATGTTAAAAATTTAATTTTGTTTTAATTATCTTGTCTATTAATATAATAATAATTCTTGTTTTTCCAATTCCTGTTATACTTCTCTCTAATTCAATAGAAGCTTTTTTCTTTAATTTTTAATTTCTTAAGGACAACAGTTAAATATTATGACTTATATAGTTAAGTTTAAAAATTATATAGGAGATTGAAAAAATGGCAATTAGAGTTGAAGTATTCACATCAAATAGCTGTCCACATTGTCCAGCTGCTATTAAAGTAGCTGAAGAAGCAAAAAACGCAATCGACGCTGATATCGACGTAGAAATTGTAGATATCAATGATCCTGTTAACAGACAAAGAGCAATGGATTATCAAATCATGGCTGTTCCAACAATAGCTATTAACGGCAAAGTTGAATTTGTTGGTGCACCAACCAAAGAACAAATGATTGAAAAAATCAAATTCATTATTGCAAATCCATCTGCTACAGATGACTTATTCTAGATTAATAAATTTTATTAATCTTTTTTTATTTTTTATGACTCAAAATTCTAATTTTACTGGTGTAACTACAGGTTCTATAACTACTGCAACCTCATTAGCTGCCTTAAAACTTATTTTAGATAATGAGAAAGTTGATTGTGTAACTATTAAAACCCCTAAAAATTCTTTAAATATTATTATTGATGATTGTTGCAAGTTAGATTTTAATAAAGCAAAAGCTATTTCTCACAAATATCCTTATAATGATCCTGATGTGACAGTAGATTTGGATATTGAATCCACTGTTGAATTAATTGATTTTAAAAATCAGAAAGTTATTATTCAAGGTGGGGAAGGTGTAGGTGTTGTTACAAAAAAAGGACTTCAAATAGACCTTAATCAGCCAGCTATTAATCCAATTCCTAGAAAAATGATTATAAATAATTTAAAACCTTTAATTCCTAAAGATAAAAGTGCTATAGTAACAATATCTGTACCAAAAGGTAGAGAAATAGCTAAAAAAACAATGAACCCGAAATTAGGTATTGTAGGAGGAATTTCAATTCTTGGAACTACTGGAGTTGCAAGATCCATGTCTTCAAAGGCATATAAAGATTCTATAGTTAAGCAAATTGATGTTGCACTTGCATCAAATATTGAAAATCCTGTTTTTGTCCCCGGAAATATTGGAGAAAAATTGGCTATTCAAAAATTGAATATTGATGATTCTCATATAATTCAAACAGGTAATTATATTGGTTTTATGTTTGAAGAGGCTAAAAAAAGAGGTTACGATGGTTTTACTTTTTTCGGCCATATTGGAAAGCTTATTAAAGTTGCTGGAGGAATTTTCAACACTAAACATGCAATAGCTGATGGAAGAAAGGAAATAATGATAACCCATGCAGGTTTATCTGGAGCTTCAACAGACATTATAAAACAGTTATATCAGGCAAAAACAACTGAGGAAATGTTAGATATTTTAAAGACTTGTAATTTAGAATTGGATGTTTGCAATAGTATTGCACAAGCTATTGTAGAGAGATGTAAATCCAAATTTGATTTGGATTTAAACGTTATGCTTGTTGATATGGATGGAAATTTTTTAAATGATAATTATTCTCCTTTTACTGGATGATTCTTAATATTCTTTAGAGTTAACATGATTTATTTTTTTGATTATCTAAGTAATTTTTAAATATTCTATAAACCTAATATTTCACTATGAAAATAGCTATGGTTGGTCAGTTTCCCCCACAAGTTGGAGGAGTTGGAGTTCACATTCATACTTTATCTAAAAAACTTGTAGAGGATGGACATGAAGTTTTTGTAATAACTTACCCTCATAAAGATTTAAAAGATATTGATGGGATTCACGTTATTGGAACAAAAGGTATTAATATTCCTGGAATTAGAGGATTATCATTTAAAAAAAGCGCTAAAAAGGCTTTAGAAGAATTATGTAAAAATGAAGACATTGATATTATTCATGGGCATTATTTATTCCCGGCAGGAGCAGCTGTTGTTGAAGTTGGTAAAAAAAACCGAATTAAAACATATGTTACTGCTCATGGATCGGATATGTTTGAATTATATAAAAAACAATCATTTATGAGAAATCCCATTAAAAAGGTTTTAAAAGATGCTGATAAAGTTTTCGCTGTTAGCAATGCTTTAAAAGATGAAATATTAGCTACTGAAGTTAAAGGAATAGCTGATAAAACATCAGTTTATTGGAATTCTGTAGATGTAAATAAGTTTAAAGAGCCTGATAAAAAAGAGAAGAAAGACAAACCAACTGTAATGTTTGTTGGAAATTTAATTAAACGTAAAAATGTAGCTACAATTTTAAATGCTAAAAAAGAATGTAAAACAGATTTTGATTTGGTAATTGTAGGAGATGGCCCTCTATTCAATGACCTGCAAAATAAGGTTAAAGAGGAAAATATTGAAGGAGTAACATTTACAGGGGCTAGAAATGATGTTGAAAACATTATTCCTACAGCAGATTTATTGATTTTACCTTCCTTTTCAGAAAGTTTCGGACTTGTTTTAATTGAAGCTCTGGCTTGTGGAGTCCCAGTTATTGGAAGTGATGTTGGTGGAATTAAAGAGATAATAACTCCTGAAGTTGGTTTATTAATTAATCCAAATAAAACAGCTACTTTAAGTAAGGCTATTGATAAGGTTCTAACTGATGAAGACTTGTACAATAAATTCAAATCTAATGCAAGAAACAGAGCTCTTGATTTTAGTGAAATTGAAATACCCTATGAGGAATTAAAATGAGAAAAATTGTAAAATCTCCAGGTTCTGCTACAATTATTAATGCAATAGCCACTGGTTGTGGGTCAGCTTTTGGTATTGATTTAGCTATTGAATGTGAGGCCAAAACACAAAACAGCGGAATAACAGCTAAAAATGATGTTGGTGCACCAACAGAGTTTATGATTGATTGTGCTAAGAATGTATTTGACACATATGGAGTTTCTTTAGATGAATTTGGTATTGATTTGTCCACAAAATCAGCATTGCCAATGGCTTCAGGTCTTTCAAGTAGTAGTGCTCTTTCCAATGCAATAACTGCAATATGTTCTAGAATAATAAGTGAAGAATTTGAACAAAAGCCTTTAAATGATTTTGATATTATTAATTTAGCTATTGAATCTTCACTAAAAGCTAAAGTTACTATTACTGGAGCTTTTGATGATGCAACTGCCTCTTATTTTGGAGGGGTTGTTGTTACTGATAATAAGTATAGGGAGCTATTGGTTCATGAGAAGATGGACGAATTTGATGTGTTAGTTTACATGCCAAATTATATTTCAAAATCTGGAAGTAGTGATGTTGAAAGAATGAAAGTTTTATCCCCTTTAGTTGAAACTGCATTTGATATAGCTAAAAGTGGAGATTACTTTAAGGCTTTAAACATGAATGGTTTAATTTATGCAGCTACTTTAGGTTTTAATTCTTCAATAGCTATTGATGCTTTATCAAAGGGTGCATTAGCTTCAGGTTTGTCAGGAACTGGTTCTGCTTTTGTTGCAGTTTGTCCACCAGATAAAATTGATGATGTTAAACAAGTTTGGCAAAACTATGATGGAAAAATAATTGATACTAAAGTTAATAATAATGGCTGTGAATTTATAAAATAACTTTAAATACTATAATAAGTATAAATTATATTATTATCATTATTATCAACTTATGGTGATTTTTTGGATAACAATATTAGGAAATATTCTTTTAATAATAAACAGGAAGCAGAGCAACTTCTTGAAGATTCAAGAATTAAAATTGATGAAATTGATAATAAATTATTTGAATTGATTTGTGAAAGAACTTCTTTAGCACAGGAAATTGCACTTGCAAAGAATTATCTTGGAATGAATATTTATGATCAAACAAGAGAAAAAATAATTCAAAGCAAGATTCACAAATTGGCTAAAGATAAAGATATTGACATTGATATCATTGACCAAATCATGAACATGCTAACTATTTTAAGTAAAAATGAGCAAAAAGAAATTATAAGGAGAGTTGAGAATGGGAAATATTAGAACTTCATTTGTTAAACGTTTAGCTAAAGAACTTATAGAAAATCATCCTGGTGTATTTACTAACAACTTTGATGAGAACAAAAAGTTAGTAATGGAATATTCTACTGTAAGTACTAAACATTTAAGAAACAAAATTGCAGGATATGTTACCAGACTTATAAGATTAGAACAAACTCAAGAATAGGTTTTAAACAACTAACTTCTTTTTTTATTTTATTTTATTTTTTCTTTGTGAATGGCTATTTTTTTAAAAGATTTATATACTAGTTATTTTTATAATATTTATTATGAGCCATTTCTAATGGCTTTAAGGGGAGTGATAAATATGGTAAAAATTTGTCGTAGAATCGAAAATGAAGTAGTCGGAGAACCTGAAAAAACAATTGACGAAAAAATGGAAGATCAAATTGTAGGTGAACCAACTAAAGAAATCGATAGAAAAATGGAAAATCAAATTGTAGGTGAACCAACTAAAAAAATCGACGAAAAAATGGAAAATCAAATTGTAGGTGAATCTCACAAAGAAATCAAAGAAAAAGTTGACGATCAAATTATTACTGGAACTAAAGATGATGGATGTTAAGAGTTCATCATCTATTCTTTTTTCATAATTCTTTTTTAATATTTATTCATTTAATCTAATTTTAATTAAAGTTTATTAATAATGTACACTTAAATAAATATATATAATTAAATTTTAAACACAGTTTAAGAAATAGGTGTGAATGTTAATGGACTTAGTAGTAGCCAAATTTGGAGGAACTTCGGTAGGTAATGGTGAAAGAATTAGAAATGCAGCCCAGTCTGTTGTAAATGAGTATATGAAGGGAAATCAAGTTGTTGTTGTGGTTTCAGCTGTTAATAAAACCACAGATGAATTAATTGATTTATCAGATAGTGCAGTAGGAGATAGTTTAACTGATAAACAAAAAGCTGAAATAATGGCTATGGGTGAATTGACTAGCACTAGGTTATTTTCAGCAGCTATTGAATCATTAGGTGTAAAATCAGAATTTATAGATCCTTATAGTGATCTTTGGCCTATTGCAACTGATACAAATCCTTTAGAAGCTAAAATTGATTTTGCAACTACTGATAAAAACATTGAAGGAATAAAAGATTTAATTAATCAAGGAATAATTCCTGTTGTTTGTGGATTTTTAGGAAAGGGACCAAGTGGTGAAATCACAACTCTTGGAAGAGGAGGAAGTGATATTACTGCATTTTTATTAGGGCACTGTTTAAATGCTAACGAAGTTATTATTGTAACTGATGTTGATGGTGTAATGTCAACCGATCCTAATAAAATTGAAGAAGCTGAGTTATTGGATAAAATTACCGTTGAAGAAATGAGGGATTTAGCTACTCATGGAGCTCAAGTATTACATCCACATGCTCTTAAATATAAAGATCCTTTAATAGCTGCAAAAATCATTAATTTTGATAAAAATGATTTATCTACTAAAGGAACAGCTATAGTTGGTCCTTATGAGGGGGATATGACAAAACAAACATATTTATATGGAAATCCTATTTCTGTTATAGCTATTGTTGGAGAGGGAATGCTTAAAAAACCAGGATTACTTGCAGAGCTTACTACTTGTCTAGCTGATAATGACATTAATATATTTGGCATTTCAGCAGGTCAAAATTCAATGACAGTTTTTATTGATAAAAAAGACTCAGATAGAGCATATCATTTATTACACGATTTAGTTATTGAAAGTGATGTTTTAAGTTCTTTATCTTTAGGTAAAGATATAGCTATGATAACTTTAATAAGTCCAGATTTTATTGAAACTCCGGGAATAATATCAAACATTACTGAACCCCTAAGGAAAAATCACATTAATATTGTAGAAATATCCTCATCACAAACTGCAGTTGTAGTTTTTGTTGATTGGAAAGATGGTGAAAAAGCACATAAATTAGTTAAAGAGGTTTTACAATGAATTTTGAAGGTACATATGTGGCAATGGTAACTCCATTTAACAAAGATGGAGAAATTGATGAAGAAGGTTTTAGATCAAATATCAATTATTTAATTGATAAAGGTGTAAATGGTTTATTAGGTGCTGGAACTACTGGTGAATCCGCTACATTAACTCATGATGAACATCAAAAAGTTATTGAAATTTTAATCGATGAAGTTGATGGTAGGGTGGAAACTTTAGCAGGTGCTGGTAGTAATTCTACAAAAGAAGCTATTGATTTAGTTAAATTTTCAGAAGATGTTGGTGCTGATGCAGCTCTTGTAATAACTCCTTATTACAACAAACCTCAAGCTCATGGTCTAATTGACCATTATAGTGTAGTAGCTGATTCTGCAGATATTCCTATTATAGCTTACAATGTTCCTTCTCGTACAGGAATTAATATGGATATTGATACAATTGTTGAACTTGCTAAAATCGATAATTTAGATGCTATTAAAGAGGCAAGTGGTAGTGTTGACAAAATATCTGATATTTACAGAGCTCTTCAAAATGAAGGTTTAGAAGATGATTTTAATATTTTATCTGGAGAAGATTCCCTTACTCTTCCAATAATGTCTGTTGGTGGAACAGGTGTTATCAGTGCTTCTGCAAATGTAGATCCAAGAAGAATGGTTTTAATGGTTGATAGTGTTTTAAATGGGGATTATGATAGAGCATTAGAATTACATTATGAAATGGTAGATATTATTCGAGCTTTATTTGTTGAAAGTAACCCAGTACCAGCAAAAACAGCTATGAATTTAATGGGATTACCTTCAGGACCTCTTAGAAAACCTTTAGTTGAAATGAAAGATGAAAACCTTGAAATTCTTAAAAAAGCATTAAAAGATTCAAATTTAATTTAGGTGTATATGATGATTAAAGTAGCAGTTACTGGAGCTGCAGGAAGAATGGGCTCTGGTATCATAAGAAAAATTTCTGAACAAGAAGACATGGAAGTTGTTGCAGCTATTGAAATGCCAAACACACCCTTAGCTGGACAAGATGCTGGTGCAAAAGCAGGTATTGGTGAGATAGGAGTAGAAATTGTCGGTTCTGAACTTTTAGAAAAAACTTTAAAAGAATCTGGTGCTGATGTATTAGTTGATTTCACTATTGCTCCTGCAGCTGTTGAAACTATTAAAATAGCTTCTTCATGTGGGGTTAATCTTGTAGTTGGTACTACTGGTTTTACAGAAGAACAAATGGAAGAAAACATTAAAAACATTAAAGAAAACAATGTTAAGGCTGTAATCTCTTCAAACATGGCAATTGGTGTTAATGTGTTCTTTTACATGCTTAAAAAATTAACACCTCTTTTATATGACTTTGATATTGAAATTATTGAAGCTCATCATAATCAGAAAAAAGATGCTCCATCTGGAACAGCAATGACTGCTTTTGAAGTAATAGCTAATGAACTTGATAGAAATCCTGAAGAGATTGGAGTTTATGGAAGAGAAGGTATGGTTGGAGCTAGAACTAAAGAAGAAATTGGTCTTCATGCTATTAGAGGTGGAGATATTGTTGGTGACCATACTGCAATGTATATTGGTGATGGTGAAAGAATTGAACTTACACACAGAGCACATACTAGGGAAGTGTTCATAGCTGGTGTTATTCGTGCACTTAGATATGTTCCTACTGCAGAAAGTGGTGTTGTAAGTAGTATGAATGATGTTCTTGGTTTAGAATAGGTGTTTTAAATGGTAAATGTAGGTGTACTTGGTGCAACTGGAATGGTTGGACAAAGATTTATCCAGCTATTAGATAATCATCCAGATTTTGAACTTACTGCTCTTGCAGCTTCTTCAAGATCTGCAGGAAAAAGATATGAGGATGCAACAACCTGGTATTTAAATGAAGAAATGCCAGATTCAGTTAAAGATATTAAAGTAGTTGAAACAACACCAGAAGCTATGGATAATGATGTTGATATAGTTTTTTCATCAATTCCTACTGAAATGGCTTCTAAAATAGAAAAAGACTTTGCAAAAGATTATGTTGTAGCTTCCAATGCCAGTGCTCATAGGATGAAGAAAAACATTCCTTTAGTTATTCCTGAAGTTAACCCAGAATATCTTGATATGATCGATGCTCAACAAAAAGAAAATAATTGGGATGGATTTATTGTAACTAATCCTAATTGTTCTACAATAGCTTTAACCTTGTCATTAAAACCTATTGTTGATAATTTTGATGTGAATTCTATTAGAGTTTCTACAATGCAAGCTGTTTCAGGAGCTGGTTATAATGGTGTTCCATCAATGGCTATTGTTGATAATTTAGTTCCATATATTGGCAGTGAAGAAGAAAAAATGGAAAGTGAAACATTACATCTTTTAGGAAAGTATGATGGGGAGAATGTTAAGGAAGCTGATTTCAAATTAAGTGCTTCTTGTCACAGAGTTCCTGTTATAGATGGCCATACTGAAGCTGTATTTGTTGAATTAGCTGATGATTTTGATATTGATGATGTTAAAGATAAAATGGCTAATTTCAAAGGCCTTCCTCAAGAATTAAATCTTTTCTCTGCTCCGGAAAATCCTGTTGTTGTAAAAGAAGAGGAAGACAGACCTCAACCTAGAATGGATAGAAATGCTGGAAATGGAATGGCTGTAAGTGTTGGAAGACTTAGAAAAGATCAAGCTTTTGATAATAGCTTTAAATATGTTCTTGTAGGTCATAATACTATTCGTGGAGCTGCAGGAGCTTCTGTATTAAATGCAGAATTAATTAATGATAAAATTTTATAATTTTTTCATTTTTTTATTTCATAAATTTTATTTCACAATTAGAGAACTTTTTTTTATTTTTGAATTAAACCGTTTCTATAATGTCAAATTTTCTTATAAATTCTAAATTTTTAGAAGTTTATTTATTTGTTAAGTTTAAATACTATTAAAACCAATAAATATAATTAAATATTTTTCAATAGGGATAAACATGGAATTTGGTGGCAGTGCTGAGAATGAAACATTACAATCTTTGATTAGATCTTGTTTATTAGAGCTAAATAATATTAAATTAAATCTTACAGAAATCGAAATTAGGGATAAAAAAGAAGATGTTAGTGGTAAGATTAAAGAATTAGAAAATTTAGTTCTTGAAAAAGAGAAAGAAGTTTCTTTAATTAAGTTTAAAGCAGAAGAAGACGCTGGAGCATTAAAACAACAATTAGCTGAAAAAGATGATGTAATTCAGTCTAAAGAAAATAAAATCTATGAGCTTAATTATGTTAGTACTTCTTTAGATGAAGTTAAAGATTATTTTGCAAGTCAACTTCAGGAATTTAAAGAAAATGAAGTTGGAGAAATTAATGAAAGATTAAATGATGCTTATAGAAGTATAGCTGAAAAAGATGCTTTAATCAACACTCTTTCTCGTCAGGTAGATGAATATAAAATTGAAATTATTAAATTGGAAAATGATGTTGAAAGTCAAAATAAAATCATGGCTTTAGAACGTGAGTTAGAAATTAAAAATCAAGAGATTAATGATAAAGATAATGAAATTAACATTATCAAAGAAAAATCCATCCCTAAAGATCAATATTTCAATTTAAAAGAAGAATTATCTAAAAGAGATAATAAGATTAGAAGATTGGAAGAGATTAATGAATTCTTTACAGAGTTACAAGAAGAGAAAGATTCATTTAACACTTATGATGATACTCCACCATTTAGATTAGATAAAAAATAATTATTTATCTATTACGAATGCTCTAATTGGTGAAGCTTCTGCTTCTATTTTTAAAGGAATAAAATATGATTCATATTTTTCCTTAATTAGTTTTTCACTGTTAGCTATATTTTCCACTATCCATATATTATTTTTTAAAAGCATTTTGTGAATTGTATTTTCATCGTGTTTATCTACTGAGCATGTATCTATAGCTATTCCTTTCACATTTTTATTGATAATGTGTTCAATAAATTCAAGAGACGGTGTTGGATAATCATAGAAATAGCTACGACTGCCCCAATACTTTGCCCATCCTGTTTTTATTATGACTATTTCTTGCAAGTCATTTTTAATTTCATTATTTTTAATTACACTAGCAGATCCTATAAAATTTTCAATTTTCAAATCTGAAATCATTTTTGAATCAGGAATATAATGTAAAGGTGCATCCATATGAGTTCCTGTATGAAGTCCGGTGGTTAATTCAAAAAGGGTTAAATTATCTTCTTCAGTAGGCTTTTTAAAATATTCAAGTTTAGTTTTAGGATCATCAGGGTATTCTTTTATATCGTTGTTTATATTGTAGGTCAAATCTATAAATTTCATAGCAATATAATTATTTATACTAGAAACTAGTTATTAATTATAATGTTCGAAAATGAGGATTTAGCTAATATTCTTTCATTATTCATGAATGAAATGGAATTACTATCAGAAATGATTAGTTTCAATGAAGATAAAACCAAACAAATTCGTGAAAATTTTAAAGAAATTTTTAATCTAATCAATAAAACCTATAATATTAGGGATGAGTATAATTTGATATATCGAGTAGGATTTCTTTTAGATTTAATTTTAAATGAATATAATAATGAAAAATCCTTAAAAATTTTGTATAATATTTTTGGAATTTTACATGAACTATATGAGCATAAAGGATTAATAATTATCCCAGATTTTGTCGGAGGTCATGATATAACTTCTTTTAAAAAAGAGTTCATTGACTATGAATTTCAAATTTTGAATTTAGAATTCCAATTTTATAGAAACCACTATAAAAATAAAGAGAATTATTATAAATTTGTTAATTTAATCCATTTTGCAAGTTTAGAAAATTTAATAGAAGCTGGTAATCATGCTAATGTTCAAAGTATACAAACTTATGATAAATTTGCTTTACAAATGGATCATGCTATTAAGAAAACTTATAGAAAAGGGTGGTTATAATTTATTATTTTTTAGACACTAATATTCTTTTTAGATTAATGTTCAATCGTAATTATTGTGATTCAGGTTACTATGATTTAATTTATAAAGAAGAAGGAAATATGTTCATCTCTTCAAATGTAAAAAGAGAATTTGATTATCTTTTTATTAATTTTATAAATGAAGCTAGTGGTTTTTTATATAAATTAACTCATAAATTAAGTTTACATACTAAAGATATAATTGATAAATCCCTTTTTTATAATTACATTAATGAATTTGATATCATTAATTATAAGAAAAGGGAAGTTAATGATATGGTTTGGAATTATTTAGCGGATAATCCTAAAGATTTGGAAATTGAAACCCAAAAATCCACTGAAAGATTAACTGAGTATGTAGTTAATTTTAACCAATATTTTTTATACAAATATTATCATCTTTTGGAGAATGTTGAGATATATAGTAGAAATGATGAGCATGAAAAGATTTTTAAAAAATTAAAAGGTTCCCTTCATGAAGCTGATTTAGCTATCTGTATTGATGCTCATGATTTGGCTTCAAAAAACCCTGATGAAGTAGTTGTTTTTATAACTGATGATAATCAATTTCATAAAAAATCCGATCTTATTTTAGAAAACACCTGTATTAGCAATATTCAAAAAATATCTAGCTATGAACCATAAAGTATTTATATAACCTCAAACTCAGTTATTATAGTATAACCCAGTTTAGGTTATTAAAAATTAAATTTAATTAAGGTGATTTATATGGCACAAGGTGGACAACCAATTTTCATTTTACCTGAAGGAACCAATAGAGTAATTGGTAGAGACGCACAAAGAAACAATATTTTAGCAGCAAAAGTACTTGCAGAAACTGTAAGAACCACATTAGGTCCAAAAGGAATGGACAAAATGTTAGTGGATGGACTTGGAGACATTGTTGTAACTAACGATGGAGTTACAATCTTAAAAGAAATGGATATTGAACATCCGGCAGCTAAAATGCTTGTTGAAGTAGCAAAAACTCAAGAAGATGAAGTTGGAGACGGAACCACTACTGCAGTAATTATTGCAGGAGAATTATTGAAAAACTCAGAAAACTTATTAGACTTAGATATTCACCCAACTATTGTAGCTATGGGATACAGACAAGCAGCTGAAAAAGCACAAGAAATTTTAGATGAAATTGCTATTGATAAAGTAGATAAAGAAACATTAGTCAAAGTAGCTATGACAGCTATGACTGGTAAAGGAACAGAAGCTGCACGTGAACCATTAGCTGAATTAATCGTAGAAGCAGTTCAAAAAGTAGCTGACGATGGTGACGTTGACATTGATAATATTAAAATCGAGAAAAAAGATGGTGCAGTAGTAGAAGAATCAACCTTAGTCGATGGTGTAATAGTTGATAAAGAAAAAGTACACCCTGGTATGCCATCTGAAGTTAAAAACGCTAAAATAGCTTTAGTAAACTCACCACTTGAAGTAAAAGAAACTGAAGTTGATGCTGAAATCAGAATAACTGATCCTTCTCAAATGCAAGCATTCATAGAACAAGAAGAAAAAATGGTTAAAGATATGGTTGCAAAAATTGCAGATTCAGGAGCAGATGTATTATTCGCACAAAAAGGTATTGATGATTTAGCACAACACTATTTAGCTAAAGAAGGAATCTTAGCTGTAAGAAGAGTTAAAAAATCAGATATTGAAAAATTAGCTAGAGCAACTGGCGCAACTGTAGTATCTAACTTAGAAGATTTAGAAGCTGCTGATTTAGGAGAAGCTGGAATTGTAGAAGAAAGAAAAATCTCCGGCGAAGACATGATTTTCGTAGAAGAATGTAAATCAGCTAAAGCAGTTACCTTACTTGTAAGAGGAAGTACCAAACACATTGTAGATGAAATTGTAAGAGCAATCGAAGATGCAATTGGTGTTGTAGCAGCTACTGTAGAAGATGATCAAGTAGTAGCTGGTGGAGGAGCTCCAGAAATAGCTATGGCTAAAAAACTTAAAGATTATGCAGAATCAATCAGTGGAAGAGAACAATTAGCTGTATCTGCATTTGCAGAAGCATTAGAAATTGTTCCTAAAACCTTAGCTGAAAATGCAGGATTAGATAGTATTGATTCATTAGTAGATTTAAGAGCATCTCACGAAGACAACCCATACATGGGATTAAATGTCTTTACTGGAAAAGTAATGGATATGAAAGATGCTGGTGTAATTGAACCAAAACGTGTCAAAAAACAAGCTATTCAATCTGCATCTGAAGCAGCTGAAATGATTTTAAGAATTGATGATGTAATCGCTTCCAGTAGTACTGGAGAACCTGACATGGGCGGAATGGACCCATCAGCTATGGGCGGAATGCCTCCAATGATGTAGATTTACATCATTCTCTTTTCTTTTTTTTATGAAGATACTTATTTTATTTAATATTAAATTTAAACAGGAAATATCCAAACTTAAAAGAGTTTTGGATTATAATGGGTTTAGAGCATTTAATTCTAATACTTACATTGGTGAATTAAATTCTGAGCAATTAGCTATTCTTAAATCTGAAATTAGTAAAATTTCAAAAGATGAAGATACTGTTTTATTGATTCCTATTTGTAAAAGTTGTTTTGATAAAATTGAGATTTTTGGTAAAGAAATTCTATTTGAAGAGGAAAAATACAAGATATTATGAAACTAATAATTGATGGATATGGCAAATCACTCCATAAAAAAGATAATCAACTTTTAATTAAACAAAAAGAGGAAGAAATATATAGAATTCCCATTAAAAAAGTTTCAGATATTACAATTGTTGGAAAAGGATATGTTACATTTGATGCTTTATCTTTAATAGCTCAAAATAATATAAAATTAATAGCAGTTAATTATTTTGGTCAAATTGAATATATTCTTCAATCTCCTAGTCAAAAAGATATTAATCTTAAAAAGCAACAATACAAAGCCAGTGAAAATAATAAAGGATTGAAATTAGCAAAGAGTTTCATAAAATCTAAAATTAAAAATCAATATTCTACTTTGAAAACCCTAAATAAAAATAAAAACATTCCACAAGTTAAAGAAAATCAGCGAAAAATAAAAAACATAATGGAAAATTTTGATAGATTAGCTATTCAGAACACTTCAGACATGAAAAATAGAATTATGGGAATGGAAGGTAACTGTTCAGCTTATTATTGGAATTCAATTTCATTTTTACTTCCTCAAACAATAAATTTCAAAAAGAGAAATCAGAAACCACAAGAAGATGTCACAAATTCTATGTTAAATTATGGTTATGCAATATTGGCCTCTCAAATAACAGAAAATATTTTAACAAAAGGTCTGGATCCTTATTGCGGATTTTTACATGTTGACATGAACAAAAGAACGAGTTTAACTTATGATATAATCGAAGAATTCCGTCAGCAAATAGTTGATAAAACAGTTTTTAAATTGATAAATAATAATCAAATTGATGAAAATTCTATAGATAAAAGAAACAACTCTTTAAAATTTGAATATAGGAAAATATTAGCTAGTGAAATCATGGACAAGCTATATTCAACGATTACATACAATAATGAAAAATTAAGCTATTTGAAAATAATTGAAAAACAGGTAATTAAGATTGTTGACTATTTGGAGAATGGTGAAAATTATTCTGGTTTTAGTTTACACTGGTAGTAGGAAACCACCCCTATTTTTGTAATACTTTTTAGCTTTCCTAATAATACTTTTGAAAGAACGTATCTACAGGTTTTTCTAAGGCAAATAAGAAAATTTTAGGGTGGGTTTTTGACAGGTTTTTTAGTAAAGAAATATTTCAAATCACTCCATAAAAAAGATAATCAACTTTTAATTAAACAAAAAGAGGAAGAAATATATAGAATTCCCATTAAAAAAGTTTCAGATATTACAATTGTTGGAAAAGGATATGTTACATTTGATGCTTTATCTTTAATAGCTCAAAATAATATAAAATTAATAGCAGTTAATTATTTTGGTCAAATTGAATATATTCTTCAATCTCCTAGTCAAAAAGATATTAATCTTAAAAAGCAACAATACAAAGCCAGTGAAAATAATAAAGGATTGAAATTAGCAAAGAGTTTCATAAAATCTAAAATTAAAAATCAATATTCTACTTTGAAAACCCTAAATAAAAATAAAAACATTCCACAAGTTAAAGAAAATCAGCGAAAAATAAAAAACATAATGGAAAATTTTGATAGATTAGCTATTCAGAACACTTCAGACATGAAAAATAGAATTATGGGAATGGAAGGTAACTGTTCAGCTTATTATTGGAATTCAATTTCATTTTTACTTCCTCAAACAATAAATTTCAAAAAGAGAAATCAGAAACCACAAGAAGATGTCACAAATTCTATGTTAAATTATGGTTATGCAATATTGGCCTCTCAAATAACAGAAAATATTTTAACAAAAGGTCTGGATCCTTATTGCGGATTTTTACATGTTGACATGAACAAAAGAACGAGTTTAACTTATGATATAATCGAAGAATTCCGTCAGCAAATAGTTGATAAAACAGTTTTTAAATTGATAAATAATAATCAAATTGATGAAAATTCTATAGATAAAAGAAACAACTCTTTAAAATTTGAATATAGGAAAATATTAGCTAGTGAAATCATGGACAAGCTATATTCAACGATTACATACAATAATGAAAAATTAAGCTATTTGAAAATAATTGAAAAACAGGTAATTAAGATTGTTGACTATTTGGAGAATGGTGAAAATTATTCTGGTTTTAGTTTACACTGGTAGTAGGAAACCACCCCTATTTTTGTAATACTTTTTAGCTTTCCTAATAATACTTTTGAAAGAACGTATCTACAGGTTTTTCTAAGGCAAATAAGAAAATTTTAGGGTGGGTTTTTGACAGGTTTTTTAGTAAAGAAATATTTCAAACTAAAAGATGATGAGTTAGCTAGTCCAACAATACTTCATAAATATGTGCCTTTTATAGAATCAATATTATTTGATTCCAAATTATCCGATACAGAAAAGTTAGATAATCTTAAAAAGTATTTTGGTGAGATAGATGATGTAGATTATGAGATTATAACATCCTGCATAGCTATTGTTAAAGACACTCATAATATGACAAGTGGTGCTTTAATAGAGTTTGAATCTTGGATTAATGAACAATACCATTAATTCCACAATTTTTTATTTTTATACACCTTGCATTTGACCGTCACCATCCCAATATCAACACAGATTAAATCTTATTAATTTAACCATTAACCAGATAATTTTTATAATAACCATATAATAGTAAGTAAAATATTAAATAAATAATTTAAATTCTTTTTAATATAATAATACTAGCATATTGCTTTTAAATAGCAAATTAAAAGCATAAACAATATCAATTACATATAAATAAAAAAAGCCATATAAATATTATTAGTGTTTCATTGAGTAGATAATATGGTTAATGAAAAGAATACGGATTTATTTATATCAAGGCTGTTAGATAGTGCAAATATTGAATTTACACCAAATGGTAGTAGCATTAAGGAAATTGAAGATGCATTAAAAACTGCATCTAAGAGAGGAACAAAAAAAGTAGGATTTCCAGAGTTTGTGGGAAAATCAAAAGACTTCATAATAGTTATTGAAGATAAAGCCGAAACCAACAAACAAGCATTATACTGTGAGAAAAATCCTAACAGATTAGATTTAAGGGTAAATGCACTAACGGATTATGCAGAGAATGGTGCATTACATTATGCACAGCACATAATAAACAATACTAATTTTAAAAAAATCTTTGCATTTGGATGTAGTGGAGATGAGAAACACCATATTATCAGACCAATATATGTAGATGAAAACAATTACACATTATTAGATGAAGTTGAAAACTTTGAAAACTTTAACGAGGCAAATATAGAACAATATTACAAAGAAATTGTACTTAATGAAACTCCTGCCGAAGTTATAGAAATAGAAGAAGTATTAGAAAAATCAAAAGAACTAAATGAACTATTAACATCACGAGGTAGTTTAACCGATACAGAAAAACCATTAGTAGTATCAGCAATATTATTAGCATTAAATGAAAATGCAGACATTGACCAATTACTAAAAGCAGACGAAATAAGTAATGATGGGAAAATAATAAGTGATGCAGTTTGTTGTAACCTACAAAGAATAAAAGTAGAACAAAAAGTAGAAGCTATAATGCACCAATTTAATTTTATAAAAGATAGACCTAATCTTAATGAAGTAGATGATAATTTAGGTAAAACTCCATTAAAGTATTTTACTGAATATATTAAGGATAAAATATTTCCAGCAATCTCAACAACACATGAAGACATATTGGGTTTCTTTTATGGAGAATTTATTAAATATAGTGGAGGTGATGGTCAATCATTAGGAATTGTACTAACACCAACACACATAACCGAACTATTCTGCGATTTACTAGAAATTACCCCACAAGACAAAGTATTAGACCCATGTGCAGGAACTGGAAGCTTTTTAGTATCAGCAATGAACAGAATGATAAATTCAGTTGAAACAAAAGAAGAAAAGAGATATATAAAGGAAAATAACTTGCATGGGATTGAATTAAAAGAAAATATGTTTTCAATTGCTACAACAAATATGATTCTACGAGGAGATGGAAAAACAAACTTAGTTTGTGCCGACTTCTTAAAACAAAACCCACAAGAACTCAGAAAAGACAAATATACCGTAGGAATGATGAATCCTCCATACTCTTTAAGAAAGAACCAAGAAACAGCTTATTTATCAGAAATACATTTTGTCAAACACTTATTAGATTCCTTAGATGATAATGCAAGATGTGGAGTTATTGTCCCCCAATCAGCAATGGTAGGAAAAAACAAAGAAGATAAAAACATTAAAAAAGAAATACTTAAGAACCACACATTAGAAGGAGTTATAAGTCTTAACGGAGATACCTCTTTTTATAGAGTAGGAACAATACCATGCATTGCAATATTTACAGCCCACAGACCACACCCACAAGAGAAACGATGTAAATTTATTAACTTTGAAGATGATGGTTATAAACTAAGCAAACATGTAGGAATTGTTAAAACCGAACGAGCTATTGAACGAAAAGAACACCTATTAAGATGTTGGAGAGACCAACTTGATGCACCAAGTAAATATATGGTGAAATCAACCATAAAACCAACTGATGAATGGTTACATTCTTTTTATTATTTTAATGATGAATTACCCAATAAAGAAGAATTTATTATAACAATGAGCAATTATTTAACATTTGAATTTGATTTAGTTATGCAAAATAAAGAATATTTACTAAAGGACGGTAATAATTATGACTAATATAGATTCTGCTGTTTTTAATATTGATGATTTGTTTAATTTGTCAACTGGAGCAAATATTCCCAATTCTAAATTAAAAGATGGAAAAATCCCCAGAATTTCTGCTAAAGGATTAAATAATGGTGTGCAACAATATACGAATGTTGTTGAAGATTCTAATTTTAGAACTAGCAATAATTTTATTTCCATATCCTTTTTAGGAGATTCATTTTACCACCCATACCTTGCAAGTGTAGATATGAAAATCCATATATTAAAACTAAAGAATATAGAATTAAATAAATATTTGGGATTATATCTAACAACTACTTTAAACAATCAAATGAACAAATATGATTATGGAAATCAGTTATCTTTAGCAACTCTAAAGAAGGGAAAAATATTGCTTCCTATTAATTGTGAAAATGAACCTGATTTTGAATATATGGAAAATATTATGATAAACATAGAAAAAGAACAAATTAAGAAATATATTGACTATTTAGGAAAAATTAATAATAATGTTAATAATTTGGGGGGGGGAGAAACATTAGATGATGTTAAGTATAAGAAGTTTTATTTAAATGAAATATTTGAAGATATTCAAAGAGGTAAACGATTAACCAAAGCAAATTTTATTGCTGGAGAAACTCCTTATGTATCTTCTTCGGCTGAATCAAACGGTATAGATGCATTTATAGGCAATGAAGAAAAAGTTAGAATATTTGAAGACTGCATCACATTAGCAAATAGTGGAAGTGTTGGCAGTACATTCTATCACCCATACAAATTTGTAGCAAGTGACCATGTAACTCATTTAAAACATGATAGTTTTAATAAATATATTTATTTATTCCTTGCTTCTATAATCAAAAGATTAAAATCTAAATATAATTTCAATAGAGAAATTAATGATAATAGATTGAAAAGAGAAGTGATAATACTGCCTATAACAGAAAATGGTGATATTGACTATAAATTTATTGAAGAGTATATGATGAATTTAGAAGCTGAAATGATTAATAAATATTTAAAATACCTAAAAGGAGAATCTTAAGATACAGTTTAACCAATAATCAATTGATTAATTTTGTAATTACTTAATTAATTATTTACATGAATATTTAATGATGCATCTACATTCAGCACCAGCAAAAGATTATATTTTATATATGGTGCAATAATATTAAAAGTAGCTATTATAATTATTATAGTTATGGTCAAGACTATTGAAAATATTTATTATAAATATAATAATCTGCATAAGAACATAGCATATACCAATCACGATTAAACAATTTATTTTATTATTTATCTAAACTATCCAATTTTCGTTCTATGATTGTTAATTTATCCAATATTTGATTATAATTATTATTACTATTTTTTAGTTGTATCTGTTCTTTTAAATCATCATTTTTACTTTTTTGTATGGCTAATTCTAATTCTAACTCAGTTATTTTGGCTTTCATATCATCATATTCACTTGGATACAAAACATAAACTTTACCTAGCTTAACATTATCTGTTTTAACAAACCTAATAATCGTATCCTTCCTATCACCATAAGCTTTAATTTCTTTCTCCATCATAATACTCACAACAGTGAAACATACTATATAATAATATTAGTAGCAATCAATATTAAATTTTGATTGTTACATTTTTTACTTATCATCTATCTCACCATGTTGCCCCATGTGATGGTCAAGATCTGCGAAGTCATACATAATCTAACACCAGAATGTTTGTGTGCAATAACAGATACACGATGTGAAACATAATTGATTGCTCCTTTTCGGCAAAAAATCCAAAATCGACAAATCGTTAAAAAATTGCATACATTAAATTACATGTAACTATTATAAAAATTACATGTAATTACATGTAATCAAAATAATTAATCGAATCTTCAAGTATCTGAATATACATATGCAAGATGAAACATGCGATTTGGGACACCTGTATGTCTGAAAAACAGTATCTTTAAATCCGAAATAAAGCATTCTCCATCCTTATTTTTTGAGCAATTCGAGGGCATACAAAACAAACCAATAATCCAAATCAGCAATAAAAATTACAACCAACAGTCCAAGACAACTAGTTCAAAATCAAGCTATCTTTACCAACACATAAACTAACCCATAATTAAGTAATTAAACAATTACTTTCATTAAAATATAATGTAGCTATAAAATAATCAATGCAATTATCATAAGTACCATAATGATGAAGCATCTTTTAAAATATGATGGTCATCAGCACCAACCAATAATTAATCGAAAAATTGCATCATTAATTAATTACTTGATTGCTTAATTGCTCGAAGGATAATCGCCAGAATTAGGACTTGAAATATTTAGCGTGTTTGTGACCTTTCCTGCTTCATTTGGCAATGTAAAAATTACCCAAATGTCTTACCAACAATTATTAATAATCCAAATAATGTCCTACATCAAAAAGAAGAATATAATTTATTTTTTATATACATTAGACAC
>CAYPCR010000018.1:0-44764 GCA_964409285.1 uncultured Methanobrevibacter sp.
AATTCTGGACACACAAATTCGGAAAACAAAAAACCCTATAAAAATTTACAATCTCGGATTTTCAATAAATTTATATGTAATGAACAATAAAATATCTTTTATCTATTCATATGTCGGGATGGCCCAGCCTGGTACGGCGTCGGACTGCTAATCCGATGATCCCTTGGATCACACGGGTTCAAATCCCGTTCCCGGCGTTATTTTTTTTATTTATCAATTTCTTGTTTATGATCATATTTAACTCCAATAGGACAAGAATGAACATTAGCTTCTTTTACAATATCTACTTCGTCAGTTATCTTTTTTTGAACAATATGAACGATTTTATGAGATTGTGATAATTTTAAATCTCCATCAAGTTCAATATGAAGAGAAACAGTAGCATATGATCCAAAATAATTTATTTTAATATTATGGACACCATCAACTTCATCTACTTCGTTTGCAGCGTTTTCAATTTTATTTATAAGCTCTTTGGATGGTATTTTTCCCATAATATTGTCAATATTTGATTTTCCAACGTCATAAGCTGTTTTGAAAATCATTAAACTGATAACTAATCCTATAATTGGATCGAGAATAGGATAACCTGCATTTGCAACAAAAACACCTATTAAAATAGCTATCGATGAAAAAATATCTACTCTTTGATGATGACCATCAGCTATTATTGCAGGGCTGTTAATTTCTTTTCCAAGTTTAATTATATAGCTACTAATAATTATGTTAGTAAATATCCCTACTACTGCCATTATAGCTGCAGAGTATTCAGGAGTTACGATAGTAGAAGGATTTAATAATTTTCTCAAAGCTCCTGTAAATATTTCATAGCCAACAATAGCTAAAAATAAGGTTATTATTAATCCAGCAATAGCTTCAGCTCTTCCATGACCTTCTGGATGATCATAGTCTGCGGGTTTTTGTCCAATTTTAAAACCGATATATGCTATGATTGAAGTAAGAATATCACTTAATGTATGAGCTCCTTCTGAAAGAAGAGCATAACTTCCAGCTATTAATCCTACAATTATATTTAGGATGGTTAAAAATGTATTTGCACCTATTCCTACAATAGCTGCTTTTTTACCATTTTTATCTTCTAATTGCCTCATTTTTCCACATAAATTTTAATAGTCTAAATTTTCGAGAATATCCATTGCTTTTTCTATATTTTCATAAGAATTAGCATATGACATTCTTACATGTTTGTTTCCATTTTTTCCAAATGGTATTCCTGGAACTGTTATTACTCCAGCATCTGCTGCTTTTTTTACAAATTCCATAGGGTTTTCAATTTCTGGATAAACATAAAAGGCACCATCTGGAATTGTTGTTTTATAATCCATTTCAAGTAAACGTGAGGTAATTAAGTCTCTTCTTTTCTCAAATTCACTTGTCATATTTTTTACAGATTCTTGAGGTCCTTTTAATGCTTCAAGAGCACCCATTTGTCCTATGGAACTGGCACATGCAATACAGTATTGATGTATCTTTAAGAGTTCTTCATTTAGATTTTCATTAGCATTAAGATAACCTATTCTAATTCCTGTCATTGCATAAGTTTTTGAAAATCCGTTTAATGTAATGGTATTATCACTATAAGCTCCAGGAGAGTAATGTTTTTTATTGTAAATAATTTTTTCATATATTTCATCAGAAATTATTAAAAAATCATAGTCCATTGATAAATCAGCTATTGCTTTGATATCTTCTTTATCCATAACTGCTCCAGAAGGGTTACATGGTGAATTTAAAATAATAGCTTTAGTTTTTGAGGTTATTTTTTCCTGAACATCATCAGCCTTTAATTTTAAATCATTTTCCATTTTACATTCAACAGGTATTGCTGTTGCCTCAGCTAAATCAATACAGGCTTGGTAGGAAAGAAAACTTGGATCAGGTAAAAGAATTTCATCTCCTTTATTAAAAAATGCTTGTGAGCACATATATATGGCTTCACTACCTCCTGCAGTTACGATAATGTTTTCTTCATTGGTGTTTATATTATTGTCATTTTTAAATTTTTTAACTAACTGTTCTCTAAGTTCAATATAGCCTTTATTTGGAGTGTAATGTGTGTAATTATTTTCTACAGCTTCTTCCATAGCTATTTTAATATTTTCAGGAACATTAAAATCAGGTTCTCCGATTCCAAGATTGATAGCATCTGGATTAGTAACTTCAAACATTTTTCTTATTTGGGATAATTCTACTTTTTCTGTTCTATTAGCTGGATTTATCATATTTTTTCCTCGTATCTTATTTTATTTTTTAATTTAATTAATTTTTAGTACAGGCTCCACATCCACTACAAATATCTATCTGGCACCATGGAGTTTGTTTTCCACTTTTGATTTTTTCATATTCTTTTTTAAGGAATTTCTTTTTTACACCAACATCAATATTGTCCCATGGGAGTTTACTATCAAGTGAGTAATTTGGTAAATATTGTTTCCATTCTTTAAGTGTTATGTTTTTTGTAAGGGAATCTTCAATAATTGAAGAAACTTCACTATTTCCACAAGACAATATATATTGAATCATACCATTTTTGGGACTTTCAAATTTTATATTATAATTTTTCATTTCTTTTTTCAAATATCTTGTTTTTCTTTTAATGTCTTTTAAATTATAACTTTCCCATTGTAATGGTGTGTGGGGTTTTGGAATTAATGGATTTACACTAAATTTAATTGAATTACCTTTTTTATAGCTAGCTATTTTTTTCATAAATTCTGATAATTCTTTAATATCTTCTAGAGTTTCATTTGGAAGTCCAATTAAAAAATATAATTTTAAGTTAAATCCTAAATCAAAAGCATCTTTTATAATTTTAAAAATAACTGCATCATCGATTTCTTTGTTTATACTTTTTCTTAAAGGAGCTATTGATTCAGGAGCTATGGTTAGGGTTTTCAAACCACTTTTTTTTAAATTTTCAAGATGATTTTTTGTTATTGATTCAAGTCTTAGTGAAGGGGTAGAGATTTGAAAGCCTTCTTTTTGAAGTTCGCTAATTAATTTATCAATATGGGAATAATCAGAAACAGCTGCTCCAATCAAGGTTATTTTATTTAAACCTGTATTTTCTCGTGTTGTTTTTGCAATTTCAATTAACTTATCTAAATCAGTTTCTCTCATAGGACGATATAGATAGCTTGTCATACAAAATCTACACCCTCTAGTACATCCTCTTGAAACATTTAACATTATTGAATCATTAAACACTATTTCTTCTTCTTCACAATCACTTTTAATTATTAAAGGTTCAGTAATATGATAAGCATTTTCCATATTAGGAACTTTAGCTATTTTTGTAGGATTATTAAATTTAGATATATAAAGACCTTTTATGTTTAAGTATTCCTTTAAATCTTTTGAATGTTTCTTATAACAGTTAATTAAAGGATTTAAAACTTCTTCTCCTTCTCCGATTATAAAAACATCTATAAAATCAGATAATGGTGCTGGATTTCCAGTAGCACAAGGACCTCCAGCTATTATTAAAGGATCATTTTCTCCTCTTTCAGCTCGTCTAATCGGAATTCCACTTTCATTTAGCATTTTTACAACATTAAAATAATCCTGCTCATATTGTAAAGTGAAGCTAATAATATCAAAATCTTTCATTGGTGAGTTTGTTTCAATGGATTTTGTTGAAGGATAGATTATTCTTTCACAATAAGTATTTCTATCTTCATTTAAAAAATTATACAATATTTGATAGCCTAATGAGGACATAGCTGTTTTATAAACATTAGGATAACATAATCCAAATCTTAAATCAATATTTTTTAAGTTTTTTTGAATTACATTTTTTTCAAATATCATTGTACTAACCTTCAAGTTCAATCAATTAGTTATAGTTTATGTAATATATTATATTTAAAATCAATTCTTTCAATTTAATCAATTTTAATTTGATTATTTCATTTGATAAGAAACATGACTTCATATTTTTCATAAATAGTAAATTTTAGAGCTATTTTTATTTTTATTTATATATGATTTTGATTATTTTTTCAAAGGAGAAAGAATTTTAAATTAATTGTTTATCATTTGTTAAAGATTTATTTTATTAAATTATTGATTTTAATAGCTATTTATTTAAATTAAACCTATTTGAATCTTTTTTTATAAATTAACTCTTTAACAATCTTTATATATTATTAACTTTAAAATTTACATACTCATTATTAAATATTTTTAAAAAAGTAATACTTTAAAAAATTTGTAATGAGAAAACAAATAGTGGAAAGATTTCGATGGCGAACAAAGTATATTATTTATCAATTTTAGCTATATTTTTCCTTTTAATAGGTTCAGTATGGGCTAATGATAATAGTTCCAATGATTTTCTAGAAAATGTTAATGTTTCTAGTAACTCCTCGATTTCCGAAACTAGTTTAGTAAATTCTCAAAATATTGACATAAAAAACATTAATGAAACACAAAAAGTAGCTTCTAATGAAATAACAGATAAAAATAACGTATTTTCAGATAATAGCTATAAATTAGCTGTTAAGGATACTACTTTGTATTATAAAAATGGTACAAAATTCATTGCAACAGTATATGATGAAAATAATGTTCCTATTTCAAATCAAAATGTATTGTTTAGTGTTATAGGTAAAAATTACAGCATAACTACAGATAAGGATGGAATCGCCTTTTTGGATATTCATCTTCTACCTGGAAAATATGATATTGTAACTTCCTATAATGATATTTCTGTTAAAAATTCAGTAGAGGTTCTAAGTACAATTGAAAGTAAGGATCTAGTTAAATATTTTAAAAATAACACACAGTATGGTGGAACTTTTTTAAATAGCTATGGAAAACCATTAACTAACTCTGTAGTTTATTTTAACATTAATGGAATCATGTACAAACAAATTACTGATAATAAAGGTATAGCAACTCTTAATATTAACTTAAATCCTGGCAATTATGTTGTTACAGCTATTAATCCTTTAAATAATGAAATGCGTTCCAACAATATTACAGTTCTTTCAACAATTTCAGGAGATAATGTTGTAAAATATTATAAAAATAATACTAATTATCAAGCAAAGTTTTTTAATTCAGCCGGTAATCCTTTAAATGATATACAGGTATCTTTTAATGTAAGGGGTAAAATTTATCAGATAACTACAGATAATGAAGGTGTGGCTAATTTACCTATTAATCTTAATCCTGGAAAGTATATAGTTACAGCTATTAATCCTATTAATAATCAGATGTATTCTAACAACATTACCGTTCTTTCAACAATTTCCAGCAGTAATTTAGTAAAGTATTTTAAAAACAATACTCCTTATCAGGCAAAGTTTCTAGCAGGCAATGGAAATCCGTTTGAAAATGAGATTATCCAATTTAACGTTAATGGAATTTTTTATAAAATAGCAACTGATGATAAGGGAATAGCTAGGTTACCTATTAACTTAAATCCTGGTAGCTATATTGTTACAGCTATTAATCCTTTAAATAATGAAATGGTCTCTAATAACATTACCGTTCTTTCAACAATTTCGGGAGATAATGTTGTGAAATATTATAAAAATAATACTCAATACTATACGACATTTAAAGATTTAAATGGGAATTTTTTATCTAACAGGATAGTTAACTTTAATATTAATGGAATTTTTTACAATGTAACTACAAACAATAAGGGAATAGCTATTTTATCTATTGATTTAAATCCAGGTAGTTATGTTGTTACAGCTATTAATCCTTTGAATAATGAAATGCATTCTAATGAAATATTGATTTTAAAGGCCAAAACCATTATTACAGGATCCAACACTCAGTGCATCTATGATAAAGTTAAAAATTATACCATTTCTTTGAACTATGAAGATGGAGCTCCTATTCAAAATCAAAAAATTTACTTCAACATCAATAATAAAACATTTACAGCTATAACAGATAACAATGGAATAGCTAGTGTTTTGTTATCTGATTTAAAATTAGGTAGAAATGTTATTGATTACAAATTTGTTGGAGATGATGGTTTTGAATCATCTAACAATAGTAAAATAATAAATGTTATAAATTCCACTACAGTTATAGAGAGTAATGATTTAATAATGGAATTCGGTCAAAAATCATCATTTAATTTAACATTGAAAGATTTAAACAATATACCATTGGCCAATAAACAAGTAACCTTTAAAATAATTGGTAAAACCTATAATATAAATACAGATAACAATGGAATTGCTTCGATTAATATTAACTTGATTCCTGGAACCTATTTAATTGAATATATCTATTCATCAGATAACACTTTAGAATTTAATCAAGGTTTTAATGAGATTATAGTAAATAAAAAGACTGCAGTTCTTAAAAGCGATGATTTGGTAATGGAATACAAGGATGGTTCTAAATTCAATGTTTTTGTCTGTAGTGAAGATGGAACTCCTATTAATGGAGCAGCTATTAAATTTAAGATTATAGGTAAGGAATATTTACAATATAGTGATAAAAATGGAATTGCATCTTTAAATATTAATCTTATTACAGGAAATTATTCTATTTCTTGTTCTATTGAAGATGATATGTTTTTAAAAGATTTTTTAATTTCTAATCAAATTTTAGTTAACGGTTCCATCATCACTTCAAATAAAGTTTATGGATTTACAAATTCAATAACAGATTTTAATGTTAAATTATCAGATGCCTATGGAAAACCTGTTGTTGGAGTTTCTGTTAAATTTTATATTAGTAATGGTAAAACTCTTTTTGCAACAACAGATACAAATGGAATTGCATCCATTAAATTAAATAATTTAAAGAATGGTAATTATCAAGTTTCATACTACTGTACAGATTCTAAAGGAAGAAATTTAAGTGGTATGAACAGTATTTATATAACAACTTTGATTAGTATTAACTCTTTAATTGAAGCTTCAAAAAATGTAAAGAATTATATTGAGTCTAATTATGAATTGCCAAAGACAGTTAATATAGGCGGAACACAATACTCAACTTCACAATTCTTATATTTAATTTCTCTAGCTATTGTTAACATTAAAAACAACGATTTTAAAGATATTTCTTCCATTGAAGTTAAATCTCCAACCAATCCTATTGGAAGTTTAGATTTGGATGATTTATACACTTATGTTAGTTTATCCAAATCAGTTGTTGATTATATTTTAAAAAATGGAATAGCTCCAAATTCAATGCATTCTGATGTTGGTACTATTGGATATGAATCCTTGATTTTTGCTTTAGCTCGTGTAGTTGCATTTTATGGAGACAATAATGTTTTACCAACTTATACAGCTATTAAATCAATTCAACACCCTCTATCAGTGGGACCGTTGGATTCAGTAAATACAATTAAGGATTTAACCAATTATCGTCAAAGTTCTAAAAATTGTCAAATAAACAATGCAGCTATTAAATCATTAGCTAATAGTTTAACAGCTGGTTTAACTGGCGAACTTGCAAAAGCTAAAGCAATATATAACTATGTAAGGAATAATATCCATTACTCTTATTATTATAATACTAAATATGGAGCAACTGGCACTTTAACTTATAAAACTGGAAATTGCTGTGATCAAGCTCATTTAGTGGTTGCATTGTGTAGAGCATCAGGATTAGCTGCTAGATATGTACATGGAACTTGTATCTTTTCAAGTGGAAATACTTACGGCCATGTATGGGCTCAAATATTGGTAGGCAATGTTTGGATGGTAGCAGATCCAACAAGTTCTCGAAATTCATTAGGTGTAGTAAATAATTGGTATTCCAGTAGCTGTAGGATTCATGGTTACTATTATAGTTTAAATTTTTAAAAATGCTCTTTTTAATTTTTTAATGAGTAATATTTTGTTAAATGGAATATTAAATATTTTTAGTTTTTAATTTTTAATTTAATATTCTATTTTTTTTTAAATTCTAATTTTATTTTCTAATTTCTTATTTAATTCAAATAAGATTATTGTTTTTTTGATGTTTATAAATTAAAGATTTTTTATACTTTGATATAGTCTTTTACATGGTATATTGATTTAATAGCTATTTTTAATTAAATTAAGTTTTATTTAATAAAAATAACTAATTTTAAGGTTGATTTTTACAATTGGAGTTGTAAAAACATTTATATGTAATTAAAATATAAATATCACTACTCATTATGAATACTTAATTATATTAGGTATATATCATATTTTGTTATAATTTTCATAATGAGAAATAGAGGTGGAAAGATTTCGATGAAAAACAAAGCATTAATTCCAGCTATTTTATGTATGGTCTTTTTAATTTTAGGGTCTGTATCAGCTGCTGATATTAATGTAAATAATTCAGATGATTCAAATTTAATTCAAGAAGATAATAATTTATCTTTAAAGAGTTTAGATGTTTCTAGTAATTATTCTGTCTCAGATATTAATTCTCATGATGATAATTTAAATAATTATCCAAGTGGTGATGATTCTAATTACATAGATGAATCTAATTATGAGGATAATGGGAATTTACAACAGACTTCTAGCATAGAAGATGATTATTCTACTGTAAATAAGGTAGATAATCCTTCAAGTGTTTTAACAACCAATGATACTGAACTCTATTATGGTGGTAAGTTAAACTCTAGCTTAGTAGATGACAATAATGTCCCTATTAGTAATACAAACATTACTTTTACTATAAATAGTGAAAGTTATAATGTACCTACTAATGAAAAAGGCATAGCTAGTTTAGATATTACACTTGCTCCTGGTTCATATGATGTTGTTACTAGTGCATTAGGAAATACTGTACAATCAAATCTCACTGTACTTTCAACTATAGATGCTAGTGATGTTGTAAAATATTATAAAAACGGTACTCAATATTATGCTACTTTCTTTGATAGTAATGGTAATAAATTAGCGAATACTGAAGTAATCATTAGTATTATTGGTAAAAATTATACTGTAACTACTGATAAAGATGGTGTAGGTATATTAGACATTAATCTTATTCCAGGTAATTATACTATAACAGCTATTAATACAATCACCAATCAAACAAGAGTTAATACCGTAACTGTATTATCTACTATTGCAGGTAATAATATTGTTAAATACTATAGAAATGGTACTCAATATTATGCTACTTTTGTTGATGCAGATGGTACACCATTAGCTAATAAAAAAGTAACCTTTAGTATCATCGGTAAGTCTTATGCAATTACTACTGATAGTAATGGTACTGCTAAATTAGATATTAATCTTAACCCTGGTGAATATATTATAACAGCTATTAATCCTATTAATGGTCAGATGTATTCCAACAATATTACTGTTCTTTGGACTATAGTTAATAATGAAAATCTTGTTAAATACTATAGAAATGGTAGTCAGTACTATGCTACCTTTTTAAATCCTGATGGTACACCATTAGTCAATAGTGAAGTAAGCTTCAATATCATTGGTAAGTTTTATACAGCTATTACTGATGAGAATGGTACTGCTGAATTAGCCATTAATCTTAATCCAGGTACTTATATTATTACCGGTATTAACAAAGATGGTTTACAAAAATCAAATAATATTACAGTACTTAATACTATCAATGGTAGTGATATTGAAAAAGAATATAAAAACGGTACCCAGTACCAGGCTACCTTTTTAAATCCTGATGGTACACCATTAGTCAATAAAGAGGTAAACTTTAATATTGGTGGTATGATTTATACAGTTATCACTAATGAAAATGGTACTGCTATATTAAACATTGATTTAGTTCCAGGTAATTATATTGTAACAGATATTAATCCTGTTACTGGTCAACTATACTCAAATAATATAAAAGTAGTCCCTGCAAATACTGTCATTTCAGGTAAAGATGTTCAAGTATTGTATGGATCCACTGTTAATTATGAAACATTATTAACATATCAAAATGGACAGCCTATTTCAAATGTGACTGTCACATTTAATGTAAATAAAAAATCTTATACTGCAAAAACTAATGATGAAGGTATAGCTACTGTTTCATTAACTAATCTCCCATACGGTGAAAATTTAATTACCTATGGTATTACTGGACAAACAGGTTATAATAATGCTAAAGGTTCAAGTACTATCAATGTAATAAATTCCACTAGTTTAATCTCAGGTGAAAATGTTAATGTCACTTGGGGTGGAGATAATAGTTTTAATGTTCTTTTAACTAACTTGACTCATGATGCTCTTGCAAATAAGACTATAACATTTACAATTAATGGTGTTTCTTATAACAGAACAACTAATGAAGAAGGAATTGCAAGTTTAGATATTAAAAATTTAACCCCAGGAACTTATACCATTGAATATTCTTATTCTACTCCAAGTTCTATGGATTATGTAACTGGTTCAAGTAGTATAAATGTTAATAAACAAACTGTAGATATTACAGGAAGTGATTTAACATTTAATTATGGTGAAGATGGTCGTTTTGAGGTAAAAGTAACTTTATCCAATGGAACCATTTTAACTAATGCTACTGTCATTTTCTCAATCATAGGCAAAGAGTATGAGGAGGATATTAATGAAGAAGGAATTGCTTCCTTACCTATAAGACTTAAAGTGGGTTATTATGATATATCTTATACTTTAGGTTCTAATGATTTATATCAATCAAAAACTTATAATAACACAGTTCTTGTTGATGGATTTATAATTACTGGTGACTCAGTTTATGTGAGTGTAGGTACATCCTGTAATTTTGAAGTATTATTAACTAATGCTAAAGGAGAACCTGTAGCAGATGCACCTATTGTTTTTAAAACAAGTAAAGGCGAAACTTACGAAGCTATTACAAATAAAGAAGGTGTTGCTTCAATCGCTTTGTCTAATTTAACTGTAGGTGAATATAATATTGGATATTATTATAGTTCAAGTATAATGAACGTAAGTGGAACTAATACAATTTATGTTAAAAATGCAATTTCAATAGCTGATCTTATTAAGGCAGCTACCACCGTTAAAAATTATATTGAAAATAATTATGCGTTACCAAGTAGTGTAACCATTGGTGATAGCGTTTATTCAATGCCGCAATTCTTATATTTAATTTCAGCAGCTATTGTTAATTTAAATAAAGGAATTACTGAGGATATAGCTGTTGTTGATGTATTAAATCCTGAAAATCCAGTTAACACAACAACAACTTTAGGTAACCTTTACACCTATGCAGATGTTGCTCAAGACATTGTTAATTATATTAATACAAATGGAGTAGCTCCAAATTCAATGAGTTCTGATGTGGGAACTATTGGATATGATGGTTTAATTTATGCTCTTACTAGAGTAGTTGCATGGTATGGTGCTAATGACAATACCTTACCTAGATATACAGCAGTTAAACCTGTTTCAGTCCCAATTACTGTAGGACCATTAGATAATATTAATACTTTCTCTAAAAGCGAATTAGCTGTATATTTAGAACCTTCAGCTAACTGTCAAGTTAACAATGCTAAGATTCAAGCATTGGCTGCTAGTTTAACAGAAGGTTTAACTTCAGATTTAGCTAAAGCTACAGCAATCTATAATTATGTAAGGGATAAAATTTCATATTCCTCTTATTATAATACAAGATATGGTGCTGTAGGTACTTTAGAAAGAGGTTATGGTAACTGTTGTGATCAAACACAATTATTAGTAGCTTTATGTAGAGCAGCAGGATTATATGCGAGATTTGTTCACAGTTCTTATTGTGTTTTCAATAGTGGTACTTATGGACATGTATACGCTCAAATATTAATCGGAGATGTATGGGTTGTTGCAGATACAACAAGTTCTAGAAACTCATTTGGTGTAGTAAATAATTGGAACAATTATAATCATGGTACACTTAAATATTATGCAAGTTTACCATTCTAATTTCTCTACACTTAATCTTTTTTTATTTTTTTTTAATTAACAGTATTTTTTTATATTAGTTTTTATAAATTCAATTATAGAACAAGCTAATTTTAGGAAATATTTATGAAAAACAAATATAAGAAGGTGGCTGTTGGCGGAACTTTTGATAAATTCCATGAGGGTCATAAAAAACTTTTAAAAACAGCTTTTGACATTGGGCAGGAAGTTGAAATTGGTGTAACTTCCAATGCTTTCGGTGGTTTAAAAGGTGATATTGACTCTTGTAAAGAGAGAATGGGAAATCTTCGCCAGTTTTTTAGTGATAAATCTAATTTTCATGTTACTGCATTAGATGATCCTTTTGGAACAACTATTCATGATCCTGATTTTGATGCAATTGTAGTTAGTGAAGAAACTGAACCTACAGCTATTAAAATAAATGAAATTAGGTTGGAAAAAGGAATGTTGCCTTTGGATATTGTTGTTGTTAGCTTTGTTTTGGCAGAGGATGGCAATCCTATTTCTTCTACTAGAATTAGACGAGGTGAAATTAATAAAAAAGGGAATATTTTGAAATAATATCGTTATGTTTATTAATGCAATTCGACAGAGTATAACATAGAATTATTTTTAATAATTTTGAGAGGTAGTTTATATGGCAGTAAAAATTGATGAAAATGTATGTGGACATATTGCTGATTGTCCTGTACAAGGTTTATGTGTTAAAATTTGTGAGCAAGGAGCTTTAGTTGAAGAAGACAATGATGTAAAAATCATTCCTGAAAAATGCGACGATTGCGATCTTTGTATCCAAAATTGCCCAAATCAGGCTATTAGTAAAGCATGAGGGTATAATATGTTTAAAGTTGAAAGAGGCGGAGAAGAAGTTCGGGTTTTAACTCATAACAACGACCGTTGTGTAGGTTGTGGGATTTGTGTTAATGTATGTCCTACAGAATCTTTAAGGTTAGGTCCAATTGTCCCTATTGCTCGTGGTCTTATTGAAATGGAGTTAGTATCAGTTAACGAATCTTCCTGTGTGTTATGTGGTTTATGTTCTGTAGCTTGTCCATTTGATTCATTATCTTTAGCTATTAATGGAGAGCCTATTAAAGAATTAAATAATTATCCTAAATGGGATATAATTTCTACTGTTGATGAAGAAAAATGTATTTACTGTGGTAGATGTAATATTGCTTGTCCACGAGAAGCTATTCTCTTTGAAAGGCATCTTCCTAAACGTGAAGATCTTGTAAGAGGCCAAATTTCCATTGATGATGATAAATGTATCTATTGTAGAATGTGTGCTGAAATGTGTCCTTCTGAAGCAATATTTTTAAAATGTGATGGAGAGGATTCTCAATCAGAATTAGATAATACTATTGGTGTAGATAGGGATAAATGTGTTTATTGTGGAGTTTGTAAAAGAATTTGTCCTGAAGGAGCTATTAAAACAATTTGTTCTACATGTATGGAAAGAGATGAAATTCCAGATCCCGTTATTACAGGTAAAACTTACATTATAGATAAAGATTGTGTTAATTGTACATGGTGTATGGATGTTTGTCCAGTTGATGCAATTGAAATTATCAAACCATTCACAGGGATTATTGAAATGGTTGAAACAGAGGAAGCTAAATGTAAAGGTGAATCTTGTCATGCATGTCAGGATGTTTGTCCATGTAATGCTATTACAATAATTGACAATAAGGCTTTCACAGATCCTAAATTCTGTAATTTATGTGGAGCTTGCATTCCAGCCTGTCCTCAACATATTAGACATTTAGATAGAAAATCTATGCAATTATCAAACATTAAATCACTCTCTTGGAGTGAATATTTAAATAAAATTTTAGAATAAAATTAAAAAGGGAGGATAATCTCCCTTAAATTTTATTTATGATATAATCTCTTTCTTGATTCATTACTTTTTTTAATTCCTCTTGTGTAGTATTTGAAATCGTAGAAACATAACTTCCTACTACTAACACTATTACAATTAGTCCTCCAATTATTAGTATTAGTTCAGCACTTATCTGTCCACTGTTTTCCATTTATTCTCCCCAATTACTTCTATTATTGTCTACAGAAGTTCTTACATCCATAATATCTTCTCCTGCAGTGAGTTGATTCTCATTTTTTGTCATGTAATGTCTGTAGATAAGTAATGCTAAAATAGCTATTACTATTACCCCTCCAAACAATAATATATATTCTGCAGCTCCTTGTCCTGAGTTTTCAAGTTTTACTTCATTTATAGCATTCATTTTTTCACCTAAGTAATACTTATTTTTTATTTTATATTAATATTACTGAAATTAAATAAAGTAATACTTGTTGTTTTTTCTATTTCTTTCCTTTATTTTAAAAAATTGTCAATAAAAACATTAGATTTATAAAGAGTGTGATAAATATTTAATATTAACTTAAATTTATCAATGTGGGAATTGGGTGAGACAGTGGGAAATTTATATAAACTTATTTCAGGTTTAATTTTATTTATTATTGGAATAGTCATATCTTATGAAACAACTGTATACAGATTAGTGGATATATTATTGATTATAGGTTTTATTATAGCTATAATAGGAATTATTCTTATCATTAGCTATTTTGTGGATAGTTCAGCCTCAAAAACTGGAGATTTAATTAGAGACATTATTAAAAATGATAAAGGAGGATCTTTTACCATGGAAAAATTGAACAGCAGTTCTAATGAAGAGGAAAATTCATCCGGTCCTTTGAAAATTAGAAAAGAATTTGATAACTATGATGACGATTTTTATTCAAACAATTATGGAGATTCCTTTGATGAATCCTCAAGATTAGATAATTCTGAATCAATTCTTAGAGTTTCAAATGATAACTTTCAAGAGGAAGTTAATTTTGATAATCAACTTAATTTCACCCCTAATTATGATAAACCTTTAAAAGTTACTAGAACACCTAGAAAAAGAAAAGAAACTTTCTTTGAAGAAGACTATTCTTATTTAAACCAGAACAATGATAAATCAGAGGAAATTAAAAAGGCTCTTCAAGAAGATTATGTTAGTGTTCCTCAAGAAACTGCAGCTTTTGGCGAACCTAGAGATATTAAAATAGATGTTAATCATCCTGAATCTTTGCCAGTTCCTAAACTATTAAAAAGTTTTGTTTTATTAGATAGTCAACTTGTGACTTCAAAGGATGCTTTCGAACAGCTTTCAGTTTATGTTAAAAAGGAAATAATGTTAGAAATTCCAAGTTTAAATGGTTTATCTGATAGATTTTTATCCCACATTCCCACAATCTATTCAAGACTAATTATTGAAGAATTTGATGTTTCAGATATTTCTTATATTATCCTAGTGTCCTCACTTTTAAAACAAGGAGTTCATATAAAAACAATTCCAAAAGTTAACACTATTAATTTAATAACTGATGATTCCCATGCTATGATTGTATCTGAAGGCCCATCAGATAATGATGTGGAATATGGAGCTGTTTATACTGATAGAAGAGGCATTTCTCAAATCAGAGCTTCCTTTGAAAAAACTTGGGAAATAGCTGAAGATTTAGATCAAGAAGTTATTTTAAGATATATGAGAGAGGAGAGTACATAAAATGGAAATTAGATGGTTAGGACATTCTGCTTTTGAAATTATTAGTGATGAAAATGTTAAAATTTTAATTGATCCCTTTATCAGTAATAATCCCTCATGTAGTACTCCGGTAGAAGAATTAAATCCAGATATTATTCTTGTAACTCATGGGCATTCTGATCATTTTGGTGATGCTTTGGAAATTGCCAATACAACAAATGCTCCTATTGCAGGAATACATGAATTATCAGTATTTTTATCAAAACAAGGAATTAATAATATTAGTCTTAATATTGGAGGCTCTTTTGTATTTAGAGGTATCAAATTTACAATGTTAGAAGCTCAACATTCTGCAGCTATTGATTTTATTGAAGATACAGTACCTGGAGGTCATCCTGCAAGTTTTCTAATTACTCTTGAAGATGGAACAAAAGTTTTCCATGCTGGAGATACAGGTTTATTTGGTGATATGAAAACTATTATTGGTGATATTTATAAACCAGATATTCTCATGGTTCCTATTGGGGATAAATTTACCATGGGTCCTTTTGAAGCGGCATTGGCAACTAGATGGATTGATCCAAAAGTAGCTATTCCAATGCATTACAACACTTTCCCGCCAATTGAACAGGATCCAGCTATCTATGCAAATTTTGTAAGTCAACTTAATCCAAATATAGATGTTGTAATTTTAAATCCTGGAGAATACTTTGAATATAATCCAGAACAATATCAAGATTAAGTTTTATTTTTCTTTTCTATTCTTTTTCTTTGATGATATTCTTCATCGATATCGCATTTTCCAGATGGTAAAACTCTTATTATATCATCTAAATTTAACAATTCATCTTCATTTATTTCATGAAGAATTTTCTTAGCTATTGCTTCTTTTTTAGTATATCCTGGTTTTAAGACTACAAAATTTTCACAATGTGCTTCCAATGCATCTACTGGACCTGCCATAACTCTTTTTCCTTCATAATCTACGATTCCAATAGCTATCTGTACTTTAGCACCACGGACATAGGTTCTATTTCCTCTTATTACAAATGATCCTTTTGGTAAAAATTCTCCTGGTTCTGGTGTTTTTGAAACTTGGTCTGGATGGACCCAAAATACATCTTGTGTAGAGAAACCTTTTGACCAAGCAGAAGAATAAGATGCTGCAAAACTAGCTGCTTCTTTAATGATATTGTCATTTAATGATTTGCCTTCTAATTTTACAGATGTTGATGTTGCACCATGTATATCAGCATGTAAATAAATATCATTTTTATCAAGATATTTTTTAACAATACTTTCATTGGTGTTGGCATCTCTTCCTCCAACTACTAATACGTTATCTGAGGTTACAAACCATCTTAATTTTTCATACCATTTAAGATTCTTCTTTACACGTTTTTTTGGAATTTCTATACGTTCCATAGCTGAATCTTTTTTAGCTTTAATTTTTTCAAGTTGTTTTTTAGTATTTTCTATAGCTATTAATGCTCCTTTTATTTTCTTTTTAGATTTTTTAGCTTTTTCATAGTATATTTCAGCATTTTCAGGAAGTGTTAATGTGGGATCAATATTTATTTTAGTATTGTCAATTTCTAATGTTAAAACTCCCATTTTATCAATACTTTCATAGATTTGAGCTTCTTCCATCCCTTCTTTTTTAGCCTTTTTCAGTGTTTTTCCAATTTCTTTAAAACTATAATCATTTGCCCTAGCTTGGTTGACTACATTTATTATATTTTCAATGGTTGGATAATTAGAATAAATTACCTCTCCTTTTTGTTGGCATGTTTCAATAGTATTTTCAAAATTAGCAACCGTTTCTTCTTGTAGCTTTAATCTTTTTTCGAATTTGTTTACCTTTTTATTCCAGGCTTCTTCCTTCACACTTTTTATATCATTATTTACCTTTGATGAATAAAATTCATCACATGCCTCATTGAAGCTATTATAATATTCCTTTTCAAAATCTTCGTATTGAACTAAATCTCTAGGTACAACATCCTCTTTTTTGCCTTTGATTATTTGAGGTTTGATATTTTCATCAAATATGCTTTTTAAGCTATCAAATAATTCTTTAATTTCTCCGTCATTTAAATCCTGTGCAGGTGTAGTTTTATCTATAGAAGTTCTAAAAATAATTTCTTCAGCATATAAACTTCCAAATCCATTTCCAGCTAATGTTCGAACTACATCTCTATCAGAATTATTCATCACTTCTTTAAATTCTTCAAATGTAGATGTGAGGGGATTTATTCCTCTTTTTTCAGGGAAAATATATTCTTTTTTGGAACTGATATCTCTATTGCTCCATTGTTTCCTTTTTAGAGGGAGAATTATATTGTTATCTTCATCTAAAAGAATAATATTTCCCTTATCAAACAGTTCGACAATAAGAGTGTAATATTTGTCTTTTTTAACTTTAATTTCAACAACTCTATCAAATTCGTGTTGTTTTACGCTAACCACATTAGCTCCTTTTATTCTTTTTCTTAAAAGCATTGGAAAGGTGGGAGGATTAGTGGGATTTTCAAGAGGATATTGACTAGTGTGTATTCTCACTCCACACTGCATTACAAGGTCTATTCTTCCAGTTCCAGGAACATGAAATCTTATTACTACAGTATCCTTTGTTGGTTGAAATGATTTATCAACTCGAGCATTTTCTAATAAATTATTTAGTTCATTGGTTATTGTATAAATATCAACATTGGACATTGGTTTCATTTTAACACCTATAATTTAAATAGTATAATTAAGATAATAAATATAAGATTGATTTTTATTTAATTATTTCGGAGGTTTCTAATGGATACAACTGTTAAAGTTACAAGTATACATCTTATTTTCGGTATTATTGCAGCGTTTTTATCTTATGTGTTTACTATTGGCTGGTTAGGATTTAAAAATGACGTATTTGCAGGAATATTACCTTTTATAATACTTTATTTTGTTGGACAAATGTGTCAAAAACAATATGGTGAAGAAATAAGTGGATTTTCCCAATGGGTATGGGATGGAATTGCACCATTCTTATTCATCTGGATAATTGCTTTTACTATTATGTATAATTATTTCTAATTTTAAAATGTTCCAGTGTAAAAAATCCAGACAAACACTATTAAAAGTGCAGTTAAAAATAACACTGGAGCTATAATCTTACTTACTGCAACTATTGAGCTTATAGTTGATATAAGCTCAGTTGAATTGTTTGGACCGAATGTTTCTATATCTTCTACTTTTTCAGTTCCAGTAGCTACTTCTACATCTTCCAAATCATCAATAGCTTTTTCAATACTTGTACGAACATATTCTATAATTTCAGGTCTTTTTTCAAGCCCAATAGGATTGTAACCTCTTGAAATTGTATTTACAGAATGAGTATCAGTAGTCATAACCTCAATTTCATCCACATCTAAATCTTTTACAGCATCCATTATCTCTTGTCTAAATCCAATTTCCATATTATTGGAATCAAATAGGATATAAGCAGTTCTTTGGTTGTCTACTTCTATAACCATAGTTTTAATTCCAGATTCTCCTACTCCCTGATTTTTATCCATATCTTCCATAGTGTTTTCATAACAACCTACTTTAATGTTAGATTGTTCTACATTATACTGGATTTTATCGATAACATCAATAAGTTCGAATACTTCTTCATTTCCAGGAAGTACTCCTCCACTTTCTTCTGTAAATGAATTATGACAATCTACAATGATTGAATCTTTAACAGAACATTTACTTTTACTTTGAGTCATCATGGTTAATCCTACACTAAATTCAATATCATCACTGCCATGTGGAGCAAATGTTGTAAGGATAACCATTCCATTATTTAAAAATTGAACACCTATATTAGCTTTTTTATCATTGTATCTTATGAATTTACTAGCTTTATTTGAATATTCAGCATTTGCAAGACCTTTTCTTATTGCATTTTCAATTTTATCAATTTCTTTTACAGCTACAGGATTGAAATCATGTGTTGATGGGCCATGTGCCACCATTGTAAAATTATCGAATTTATTGGCTAGTAAGGTAGGCATATTAGAGCCTCCAATTGAACCTAGTGGCCCTGGATGAACGCAAGGACTGATGAAAAGAGCTTTTATTCCGTCTTTTCCTTTAAAACTTATAAATGTAACGAGTGTTGTAATTTTTTCCCCTATATTTTCAAATAAACTTTCTAAAGAGGTGGATCCTTCGTTCATATTAGCTATAAAAAGACTTAACAAATCAAGCATTCCAATTCCTAGATTTTTCTTCATTGGAGATTCTGCTACCCTAATAAATGAGTAAATAGCTGCTATAAATATAATACAACCAACTACGATTTTTAATATTATTGTTGTTAATCCTGAATCTGAAAAGCCCATTGTATTAGTAAAGAAGGATATTAGAACATACATTGCTAGGATGAGAATAGGTTGAAAAGTTCCAATAACCGCAGACTTTGAAAATCCAATTTTAGCTACACTCCAAAGTATTAAAGTATTAAAACCAAAAACTAAAATACAGCCAAAAAGTAGTGAATTTTGGAATAAATCTGCTCCTGTAATTCTTCCAATAGCTCCTCCTAAGAGTAAGATTATTGAAATAAGAATCATTGAAAGTAATGATAAGAACATTGAATGTTTTATTTTTAAATTGATTCCATGTAAAGAGCTTACTCCCTGTTGATCTATTCCTCCACTGATAATAGAACTGAATCCTAAAACACCAAATCCGAATAAACCTCCATATAATATATGTTGCCAGATACTGTAATCGTAAACTGGGCTTAATGAGAAGTAAATAGCTCCAGTAAGGAAGCTGATAATTATAATTGTTATTATTGTATTTCTTATTTTTGGCAGGGTTGTAATATATTTGGATAAACCTGCTACACTACTCATACTTGACATTATCTTAACCTTTAGTTTTATTATACATTAATATTTGAAAATAATATAATTAAATCATTACTATTTTATATCTTAAAATAAAAGTATTATTAAGGTGAATAAATGAGAAACATTAAAGTTCCTGCCGAAGAGGATTTAACCTCTCTTAAAGCTGGTGATGTAATTAGTTTATCTGGAAATATTTTAACTGCCCGTGATCAAGCTCACAAAAGAATACTAGAAAAAGGAGCTCCAGTGGATATTGAAGGAGCAGCTATTTTTCATGCAGGCCCTATTATAAAAGAAGAAAATGGGAATTATAAGATGGTAGCTGTAGGTCCAACAACTTCTATGAGAATGAATCCTTATCAAGCTGACGTAATAGCTATGGGGCCAAAAATTGTTATTGGAAAAGGTGGAATGGATGATAGTGTGCGAGAAGCATTAAAAGAACATGAAGCCATTTATGTTGTAGCTACGGGAGGATGTGCTGCCCTGTATGTAGATGCAGTTGAAAAAATAGAAAGTGTAGATTGGTTAGATTTAGGAATGCCTGAGGCAATGTGGAATCTTAAAGTCAATGAATTTGGACCTTTAATAGTAGCTATGGATAGTAAAGGAAATAGTCTTTTTGATTAAAAACTTTGTCCATAAACTTTTTTTATTATTTAAATCACTTTATTTTTGTTTAATTTTTTCATTTTTAAATTAGATTTTTATTCACATATATTTATATATGAATTCAAGATAATTATTTTATATATAAAATCGGTTATTCTTAATTATATTTTTGGAGTGAAAATATGGCTGATGACATTAATGAAGTTGCTGAAAAAAAATTAAAATCAAGATTAAGAAAATTTAAAAAAGTTAATAAAGATTCTGAAGAAAAAGAAAAGTTTTTCAATCAATTAGGTCTTTCTTTAGAATTTTATGTTCTTGAAGATACACCAGATGAAACTATTGAAGGATTAATTTTTAGAACAAGTCCTGAAGGTAAAATTTTAGATGCCGAATATAGCTATGGTGAGGATGTTAATCAATCTATTGAGGTTTCTGAAGAAGATTTAAACAGATATTTTGAGCAATTTAAGGACTTTAAATTAGAAACTATTGATTATAGTAATGAAGAAGAAAAAGAATTAATAGGTAGTCAAGTTGCTGCTTCTTTAGAAGTTTTCATGCCTACCCGTAAAAAAACAGTTCATGACAGTTTACTATTTTGGACAACATTAGATGGTAAAATTGCAGCTATTGATTATTCATATCTTGAAGATGAGAATGATGAAATTGAAGTAGCTGATCCTGTTGAAGTGTCTGAAAAGCACATTGAACATTATGCAAAAGCTTTTGAAGACTTTAAATTAGAATTAGATGGTTAGATGATAGTTAATAATTCTTTAGATGAAGTTAAAAAAAGAGAGAATGCACTAAAAATTATTAAAGACATTGTAGAGAATCAAAGTAGAAATGAACTCTATGATCTTACAGGACTATCTGGAGGATTTATAGCTTCAAATGAAGATTTAAATCTTTTAGAAACTTACGTTGGACCGGCTATTTTTGAAGATGCTCTTCAAGAAGTTGGAATTGAACATATGGGTGGAGAGAAAATTTTCCCATTAAACAGAACTTCTTCAGGCATATTAGCTACTGTTTTATCATTAGTTGACGAAAATTCAAATGTTGTCCATTATCTTCCAGAATTACCAGCACATCCATCTATTCCTAGAAGTTGTGCTCTTGTGGGAGCAAATTATTTGGAATTCGATGATTATAATCAGTTTTATATTCCTGAAAACACTTCATTGGTTGTAGTTACTGGTTCTACAATGGATTATCAGGTTATTGATGAAGATAAATTTAAAAATGTTATTGAAATGGCTCATGAAAGGAATATTCCAGTCCTAGTAGATGATGCTTCTGGAGCAAGACTTAGAACCGTAATTTTTAATCAACAAAAAGCCTGTGATTTGGGAGCAGATATTGTTATCACAAGTACTGATAAGTTAATGCCAGGCCCACGTGGAGGTTTAATGGCAGGGAAAAAGGAATTAGTAGATAAAATTAAAGTTAAAGCCAATCAATTTGGACTTGAAGCACAACCTCCAGCTATTTTAGCAATGGTTAATGGCCTTAAAGAATTTAATGAGGATAATTTGCTTAAAAGTTATAATAGGAAAAATGAATTTATGGATTTATTAAATCAGAATTTTATAGAGTTTGAATTAACTCCTACTGGTGTGATGATTACTCCTGAAAAATTAGCTAAAGAATTGGATGTTGATACAGATTTATCTGATGTTGATTTATCTTTTTTATTTTCAATGATACTTTTAAAAGAAGAGGGAATTATTACAATTCCAGCTGTTTCCATGCCTGGAGCTTCAGCAACTATTAGGTTTGATTTGTCAACTTCTGATGCATTCAATCTAACTTTAGAAGAATTATATAATAAGATTTTAAATTCATTTAATACTTTAAAAGAAGTATGTAAAGATAATAAAAAAAGTAGGGAGATTGTATTCAATTAAATACAATCATTTAATTTTTAATAATACATTCTCCAGAAATAACCTTTTTAAGTTCTCCATCTGGTTTTTCGATTATAAGAACTCCATGTTTATCTATTCCCACAACATAACCTTCATAGGTTTTACCAAAGGGTTCTCTGATTTCAACATTTTTACCTATAGTATATGAATGTTTTCTCCATTCTTTAAGAATAGTATCATAATCTTCATTTATGAAAGTTTCACAGATTTTTTCAAATTCTTCTAAGAATATTTTTATAATGAGATTTTCATCAATCTCTTCACCAGTTTCAAGATTTAAGGAGGTTGTTCCTTCTTGAAGATCTTTTGGAAGTTCATTTACATCAAGGTTTACATCTATTCCCACTCCAACAATAACATGTTCAATTGAATTAAATTTAGCTATTGCTTCAGTAAGAACACCGCATACCTTTTTATCGTTAATTAAAATGTCATTAGGCCATTTTATTTCAGCATTTGTTATCCCTAATCTTTCGAAGGTTCTTTCAACAGCTAATCCAGTAGCTAATGTTATGATTGGAAGTTTACTTTGATCAACATAAGGGTTGATTATAATGGATAACCAAACTCCACCTAATGGAGATTCCCATGGTTTTCCAGATCTTCCTTTGGCATTGGTTTGTTTTTCTGAGATGATTACAGCACCATCACCAATATTATTTTCAGCAAAGAATTTAGCAACGGTGTTTGTTGACATTACTTCTTTAAAAATGAATATATCTTTTCCTATGAATTTTGTATTAAGGCCATCTTGGATTTTTTCTTTTTTTATATGTTTTGTTTCCCCATTTCCAAGTTCCTTTACTGAGTCAAAGAAATCATGAATCTCTATATTGGAGATTTCATTTATAGTTTCATCTGATAATTTTCCTTCATTTTTTAGTAGGTTTATAATTTCAGTTTCCATAGCTATCCCTCAAATTATTTTTTAGTTACTTGTGTATTAGTTGCCATTTGCTGTTTTTGAGCATTTGTTAAGTATGATCCAACTGCACTAGAAATAGCTGCAATTTTTTTAGCTGGCATAAATGTTGATTTAAGTTTGTTTACATTTTCTAAATCTTCTGCAATCACATGTTCCATTTCTTCATAGATTCCATTTTTATGTTGATCTATAAAATGAGTGTTTAAATCTCCCTTTATAAAATTAGGATTTCTTAAAATTGCTTTATGGAACGGAATTGTGGTTTTAACTCCTAAAATAACATATTCACTTAATGCTCTTCTCATTCTAGCTATTGAATCTGTTCTTGTTCTTCCCCATGTAATTAATTTAGAAATCATGGAATCATAAAATGTAGGAATTGTATAGTTCATATAAACTCCACTGTCTAAACGAACTCCAGGACCTCCAGGAGACCTATAACCAGTAATTTTACCAGGATTAGGTGCAAAATCATTAAGAGGATCTTCTGCGTTTATACGACATTCAATAGCATGACCAGTTACTTCAATATCTTTTTGTTGATATTTTAATTCATCACCATTAGCTATTCTGATTTGTTCCTTAATTAAATCAGTATTGGTAACAATTTCTGTAATTGGGTGTTCTACTTGAATACGGGTGTTCATTTCTAAGAAATAGTATTGACCTGCATCATATAAGAATTCAATTGTACCTGCACTAGTATAACCTATATATTCTGCAGCTTTAATGGCGCTTTCCCCCATTTCTGCTCTAAGTTCAGGAGTCATAATAGGTGACGGTGCTTCTTCTAGTAATTTTTGATGTCTTCTTTGAATAGAACATTCCCTGTCTGCAGCATGAATAACATTTCCATGTTCATCTGCAAGAATTTGGAATTCAATATGGCGAGGTTTTTCAAGGTATTTTTCAATAAAAACTGTTGAATCTCCAAAGTTAGTGGAAGCAACAGATTGTGTGGATTCAATTGCACGTACAAGTTCATCCTCTGCATAAACTGCACGCATACCAATTCCTCCACCTCCTGCAGATGCCTTTACAATAACAGGATATCCAATCTGCCTAGCTATTTCTTTAGCTTCATCAATATCAGTTACACCTTCAGGAGTACCTTCAATAACTGGAACTCCAGCTTTTTTCATAAGGTTTTTAGAGGTGATTTTGTCTCCCATTTCTTGAATAACTTTTCCACTTGGACCTATTAATTTTATTCCGTTTTTTTCGCATTGTTCTCCAAATTTAGGATTTTCAGCTAAAAATCCATATCCTGGGTGAATTGCTTCAGCTCCAGATTCAAGAGCAATATCAATAATTTTATCGATATTTAAATAAGATTTAGCAGGTGAAGGATTTCCCAATGGATAGCTTTCATCAGCATAATTAGTATACAAAGAAGTTTTATCAGCATCAGAATATATTGCAACACTTTCGATATCTAATTCTCGACAGGCCCGCATTATTCTAATAGCTATTTCTCCTCTATTAGCTATTAATATTTTATTAAACATTTAAAACCTCAATAAAAAATTTTTTAATATGATTTATTATATAGTTCAACTTATTAATAAAGATTATTTTAATTAATTAAATTATATTGATAACGTTCATAAATTTAATTAATATCCAATTTGATGTTATCTAATTCTCTTTTAAAACAAATTCTAATTTTCATGATTTTAATATTCTAAATACTAAAGATATTTTATTTACTGTAAAATTTTTTAATTTCAGTAAATGGATTTTTGCATTTTAAAATTATTTTTCTAGCTGCATCTCTTTTTAATATTATTAATTACTGTTAATAGTAAGTTCATTAAAATATTTTTTAATTTTTGTAAAAATTTTAATTTATAGAAATGACTAATATGAAGTAAAGTGTTAAAAAAATGATGTTGAAATGAGCAACAAAAAGTGATTTTATGATTAATAAAAAAAGACTTGAAATGGATCTTCAAAAAATTCCTCCCCATCCAAATCCAAAAGTGGAATATGAGCAATACTCAACTCCTGCAACATTAGCTAGTGATTTGTTATGGAATGCTTACACATTTGGTGATATTGAAAATAAAAATATTCTAGATTTAGGTTGTGGAACTGGAATTTTTGTTATTGGTTCTTTAAAATTAGGAGCTACTTCAGCTATAGGAATTGATATTGATGCGGAATCCATTAAAGTAGCTAATGATTATTGTAATGATTTGAACATTAAAAAGTTTAATTTTATTACTTCAGATATTGAAGATATAACTCCAAATTTTGAAATAAATACTATTTTTCAAAATCCACCCTTTGGATCTCAAAAAAAGGCAAAAAAAGGTGCAGATTTAAAATTTATTAATAAGGCCTGTGAATTTAATCCTGAAGTTATTTATTCTTTTCACATGGCTTCCACTCAAGAATTTTTAATCGATTATTTTAATCAAAAAGGTTTTGAAGTTACTCATATTCTTCATTATGAATTTAAGATTCCAAAGTTATATGATTTTCACAATAAAGAATCTAAAAAAGTTAAAGTTATGGTAGTAAGAGCTAAAAACAATAAAATTTAACATAATTGACATTCCAACTACAAAGCTAATAGCTGCTGGAAAGGTATATTTAAAAATGTTTCTTTAGGTTTTGAAGAAAATATTAAATAGCAATGGAATAAAAGAGCGGTAAAATAATGTCCTTATACTCTCTTTAGATTTAACTCTAATAATATAATAGCTATTAATTCTTCCATTTTATTTCTCTGAATTATAAAAGCTATTTTGTATTTTTGCTTTTAAACTTCTTTAGAAATTTTAAGATTATTTTAGTTTAAATTACATTTAATTTCCTGTTTTTCTGAATATTTCGATATTGGAAGAATTTTTCTTAATAATAATTCATAATAAATGTTTCCCATACATTTATATACCATTGAAGTTATATTTTATATTAATATATTCTTATGAGTATAGAATTTTTTGTAGTTTAAAAAGCACTACAGATATTATAATTGATATAATATTTTCAAATGTATGAGTCAAGTTAGTGATAGCTATATAAATTAGCATAATCTTTATATATTGTTTTAAATAAAATTTATTCTAATGTATAAAAAAGAGCTATCTGTATTTATTCCAAATTCATTTTTAAGTGAATCTAAAGATCTTAAAGTTCGTACTTATAAAGTAGGACTTATTGGAAGAGCTTTAGCTGTTTATAATGTGAACAATGTGGTTATTTATAATGATAATCAACTTGATGAAATTGAAGGAAAGGAAGATGGTGAATTTATCGCTGAGATTTTAGGTTATATGAATACTCCTCAATATTTGAGAAAAAGAGCATTTCCAATAAAACCAGAATTAAAGCATGTTGGTATTTTACCACCTCTCAGAACTCCACATCATCCAGTAGATTCACATCCAGAAGTTGGAGATTATAGACAAGGGTATACTGTTAAAAGAAATAATAAAGGTACTTTTGTTGATATTGGTATGGATAGATTAGCATTCTGTAAAGAACAACTAAGTGTTAATAAAATATTTAGTTTTAAGATTACTAAAATCGCTAAAAAAGAAGTAATAGTCACACCTGAACAACCAGATGACGTTTACTGGGGATATGATGTAATATCTTCTAATAAGAGTCTTAAAAATAGCTTAAAATTAATTAAACCGAATCTTGTTATTGAGACAACAAGATATGGGGATGAAATTAATTCTATTTTTGATGAATTAAGTCTTAAAGTAGAAGAATGTAATAATATTGCTATTTTATTTGGTGGTCCTTACTCTTCTATTCAAGAAGATGTTTCTAATGTTAATTGGGATTTATTTAAAGTAAATACAATTCCTGAACAGGGAACAGAAACAGTTAGAACGGAAGAAGCAGTAATCGCTACACTTTCTTTAATTAACTTTATGAGATTTTAATTCTTGTTTATTACTTATCTTTTAAGATAATTTGCTCGACTTTTTATACATTTGTGGTTTTCAAGACTCTTGTTATGAAAACGCGATGTAGAATGTTTTATACATTAAACTAACTCATTAGAGTGCTTTAATTAAATTTAACTCAAATTGAGAATATATTAAATTTAATGTTTATCTAGTTGTAATTGGCTTTTAGCTATTAATTATAACTATTTATTACTCGTTTAGCAAGAAATTGCTAGACAACTTTAAATAGCTATTTTTAGCTATTAAAATTCATAAAAAATATAGGATATCTAATTTAATAAGGAGGTTAAAATAAATGGTAAGACATCACCAGCCAAGAAAAGGGTCTGTTGCTTATAGTCCAAGAAAAAGAGTAGCTAAAGAAACCCCTAGAATTAAATCTTGGCCAAAAAATGATGAACCTAAATTATTAGGACTTGCTGGTTATAAAGTTGGTATGACTCATGCTTTAGTAACAGATACCGACAAAAACTCTCCAACAAACGGTATGGAGGTTTTCACACCTGTAACTGTATTGGAAGTACCACCTGTCGTAGTAATGGGTATAAGAGCATACGAAAAAACTTCTCGTGGAATGAAAGTAATCACCGAAGTACTTGCAGACAATTTGGATGAAGAACTTTCAAGGAAAATTTCACTTCCTAAAGAGTACAATAAATCTGAAGCTATTGCAAAAATACAAGGTGCTTTAGAAAACACAGAAGATATTAAAGTTTTAGTACACACTAATCCAAAAGTGACTAGTGTGCCTAAGAAAAAACCTGATATATTTGAGTGTGGTATTGGAGGAGCTACTCCAGAAGAAAAATTAAACACTGCATTAGAATTATTAGGTAATGAAGTCAAAGCTAGTGAAATATTTAAAGAAGGTCAATTCGTCGATGCAATTGCAACTACCAAAGGAAAAGGATTCCAAGGTGTAGTAAAAAGATGGGGAATCAGAATCCAATATGGTAAAGCTGCAAGAAGTAGTAAAGCTAGACACGTAGGTTCAATTGGTCCTTGGACTCCATCAAGAACTATGTGGACTGTAGCACAAGCAGGTCAAATGGGATACCATAAAAGGACTGAGTTTAATAAAAAAATCATGAAAATTGCATCAAAAGATGAAGTTGATCAAATTAATCCAGATGGTGGATTTATTAAATATGGTGAAGTTAAAAACGATTACATTTTAGTAAAAGGCTCACTTCCAGGTCCATCTAAAAGATTAGTTATTCTCAGAGAACCAATTAGACCAAATAAAAAATCTGAGGACATACCTCAAATTAATTATATAAGTACAAAATCTAAACAAGGGGTATAAAGATGAAGGTTAACGTTTATTCAATGGAAGGAGAAGTCACTGGCGATATTGAACTTCCAGCTATTTTTAATGAAGAATACAGACCAGACATAATCAAAAGAGCTGTAATTTCTTCCCAAACTGCAAGAATTCAACCATGGGGTAATGATCCACTTGCAGGAAAAAGAACCACTGCTGAATCATGGGGATCTGGTAGAGGTGCAGCTATGGTACCAAGAATCAAAAATGGTTCAAGAACTGCTTTTATTCCATTAGCTGTTGGAGGAAGACAAGCACATCCTGTAAGATCTGAAAAAAATCATCATGAAAAAATCAACATAAAAGAAAGAAGATTTGCAATCAGATCAGCAGTTGCAGCTACTACCAACAAAGATTTAATTGAAAAAAGAGGACATGAAACTGGTGACATAGAACAATTCCCAATCGTTGTTGAAGATGATATTTGTTCTGTAAAATCTACCAAAGAAACTCGTGAAATATTCAAAAACTTAGGTGTTTATGATGATATTGAACGTGCTAAAAATGGTAAAAGAGTAAGAGCAGGTAGAGGAAAAACCAGAGGACGTAAATACAAAAAACCAAAAGGACCTCTTTTAGTTGTTGGTGAAGATAATGGTATCAAATTAGGTGCTAGAAACCATGCTGGTGTAGATGTAGTATGTGTTGAAAACCTTAATGCTGAATTATTAGCTCCTGGTACACACGCAGGAAGACTCACTATTTTTACTAAATCAGCAATTGAAAAATTAGGAGGTTTATTCCAATAATTTGGAAAATAGGTGATTATCATGGATGCATATTCAATTATTATTAAACCTCATGTTACTGAAAAAACCATGAATATGATTGATCAAAACAATGAATTAGCTTTTGTTGTAAAACGTGAATCTAACAAACCAACAATCAAAAGAGCATTTGAACAATTATACGAAGAAAAAGTGGAAAGAGTTAATACTCATATAACTCCTTATGGTGAAAAAGTAGCATATATCAAACTTAAAGAGCCTGAAATGGCTGAAGAAATTGCTGTTAAATTAGGTGTATTCTAAGGAGGAATTTGAATGGGAAAACGATTAATAATTCAAAGAAGAGGAAGAGGAACTCCTGCACACCGTGTTGCTTCACACCGTTTTAAAGATAAAATCAGATATAGAACTTACGATGCATTAGAAAAAGAAGGAAGTATTAAAGGTGTTGTTACTGATATTGTACACGATCCAGCAAGAACTGCTCCTATTGCAGAAGTAAAATTCGAAAATGGTGAAAAGAAATTTATATTAGCACCAGAAAGTATTCAAATTGATGATGAAATTGAATGCGGTATTTCTGCACCAATTAAATTTGGTAATACATTACCACTTGCTGAAATTCCTGAAGGAACTCCTATTTATAATATTGAAAACACTCCAGGAGATGGGGGCCGTTTTGTAAGATCTTCCGGAACTTATGCTTCTTTAATTACTCACGATGCAAACCAATCTGTTGTTGAATTACCATCTGGTGAATTAAAATATTTAAATCCAAGATGCCGTGCAAGTATTGGTGTAGTAGCTGGTGGAGGAAGAAAAGAAAAACCATTCCTTAAAGCAGGTAACAGATGGCATGCTTATAAAGCCAAAGGTAAAAAGTTCATGACTGTTAGAGGAGTAGCTATGAACGCAGTAGATCACCCTCATGGAGGAGGTAACAGACAACATCCTGGTCGTCCTACTACTATTTCAAGAAATGCACCACCAGGAAGAAAAGTTGGTTCTATTGCAGCTAGAAGAACAGGATTAAAAAGATAGATAGAGGGTGTTTTATTGGCAAGAAAAGTATTTAAATATAAAGGTCATACTCTTGAAGAATTACAAGATATGTCTTTAGAAGAAGTAATGAAATTATTACCAGCAAGACAAAGAAGATCTTTAAAAAGAGGATTCTTACCAAGACAACAAATTGTTTTGGATAAAATGAGAAAATTAAACAAAGAAGGAACAAAAGATGGCAGACCTGTTGTAGTTAAAACCCATTGTAGAGATATGATTGTTTTACCTGAAATGGTTGGTACTACTTTTGGTATTTACAATGGTAAAGAGTTTGTCGAAGTTACAATTGAACCAGAAATGATTGGTTGCTACTTCGGTGAATTTGCACCAACAAGACAAAGAGTTCAACATGGTGACCCAGGTATGGGAGCTACAAGATCATCTATGTTTGTACCGCTTAAATAAGGAGATTAGAACATGGCAAATAAATATGCTTATAACAAAAAAGGAAATGAAGCAAAAACTGCACGTGCTATGGCTAAATCTCTCAAAGTTTCCCCAAAACATTGTGTGGAAATTTCAAATGCAATTAGAGGGATGAATGTAGCTAAAGCTAAAAGTTATTTACAAGATGTTATTGATATGAAAAAATCAGTTCCTTTCAAAAGATACAACAAAAAAGTTGGTCATAGAAAAGGACAAAAAGGTTGGCCTAGTGGAAGATATCCTGTAAAAGCTGCTGCTCAAGTATTAAAAGTTTTAGAAAATGCTGAAGCAAATGCTGAATACAAAGGTATGGATACAGATAAACTTTACATAGAACATATCTCATCACATAGAGGTATTGTAATTCAAGGAGCTATTCCAAGAGCATTTGGTAGAGTTACTCCATTTAACACACCAACAACACATATTCAAATTGTATTACAGGAGGCTAACTAATGATAGAAAAAGATTTTGTCACTGAGGGCCTTAAAAGAACCAGAATCGACGAATATTTAGAAAAAGAGCTTGAAAGAGCTGGTTATGGTGGTATGGATGTACAAATCACACCTTTAGGTACCATGGTTGTTGTATATGCAGAAAGACCTGGTATGGTTATTGGTAGAGGTGGAAAAAACGTAAGAACCATAACAAATACTCTTAAAAATGAATTTGGTTTAGATAATCCTCAAATAGAAGTTAAAGAAGTAGAAGTACCTGAACTTAACCCAAAAATCATGGCTTACAAAATAGCTAATATGTTACAAAGAGGAATGCATTTCAGAAGAGTTGCATACTCAACTATTCGTAAAATTATGGGAGCTGGTGCTCAAGGTGTAGAAGTTACTATTTCTGGAAAAATTAGAGGTTCAAGATCTGCTGTAGCTAAATTTGTTGAAGGTTATATCAAAAAATGTGGTGAACCATCAATCAGATTAGTTGAAGAAGGATTTGCTACAGTTCAATTAAAACCTGGTGTTTTAGGTATTTATGTAAGAATCATGCCTCCAGAAACTATCTTACCTGATTCAGTTGAAATTCTTCCACCTTCAACAAATATGGAAATTGTTGAAGAAGGTGAAGTAGTAGTAAGTGAAACTATTACTCCTGAAGATGAAGAAATCATCGAAGATGAAGAAATCGTTGAAGAAATTGAAGATCTCGATGAATTAGAAGATGTAATCGAAGAAGAAACTGAAGAAGTTGAAAACAACGATGATTAATTCAGTTATCTAAAGTGAGTTGGAACAATGGCGATTTTAAGAAGTAAAGAAATTTGGGACATGGAAGTTGATGAGATTCAAGAAAAATTAATTGAACTCAAAGCTGAATTATCCAAAAATATTTCTAAAAGTGCAGCTGCAGGTGTTATTGAAAACCCTGGAAAAATTAGAGAATTGAAAAGAACAATTGCTCGTGTTCTTACAATATTGAATGAAAAACAGAAGGAGAATTAAATGTCAAAAATCTGTGATGTATGTGGGCTTCCCGAAGAACTTTGTGTTTGTGAAGAAATTGCACGTGAAGTTCAAACTGTTAAAGTTTTTACTGTTAGAAGAAGATTCGGTAAACTCATGACTATTATCGAAGGAATAGATGAACACGATATTGATATTAAAGAACTTACCAAAACCCTTAAAGCAAAATGTGCTTGTGGTGGAACTTCTAAAAACGGTCAAATTGAACTTCAAGGAGACCATAAAGTTAAAGTTAAAGAAGTTTTATCTGATATGGGTTTCTCATCTGATACAATAGAAATTCGTGAATCTAAAAAAAATAATAATAGAAGAGGATAATTATTCATCTCTTTGATAATGGAATTCAATAACTTATAATTTTTCTGCATGAATTATTATAATTTCATTTAGAGAGAAGGGAAAAATGATAACTTCAGATAACTTAGTCCATCATGAATTTATTGGACTTAAAGTAAAAGTTGTTAGTTTAAAAAATAAATCTCTGGATTTAAATGGAATAGTTATAGATGAAACAAAAAATACCATCAAGATTGAAGTTGAAACATCTAAGAATCATTTTGAGGAAAAATTGATTCCTAAAAAACATTCAATCTTTCAATTTGAAATTCCGAGCGGGGAAATTATTGAAATTGATGGTAATATTTTGTCAATTCGTCCTGAAGATAGAATAAAAAAAAGATTTAAAAAAATATAAAATGGTGATAATATGGTTGGGCTTAATGTTCAAGAACCAGAAACAACATGTGATGATCCTAATTGCCCATTTCATGGCTCTTTGCCTGTAAGAGGACAAGTCCTTGAAGGTGTTGTAGTAAGTAACAAGGCAGAAAGGACAATCAGTGTTGAACGTAGTTACTATAAATTTATTAAAAAATATGAAAGGTATGAAAAAAGAAAATCCAAAATTAATGTTCACAAACCAGATTGTATTGATGTGAACGTAGGAGATTCTGTAAAAGTTGCAGAATGCAGACCTTTAAGTAAAACTAAACATTTTGTATTAGTAGAAGTAAAAGGAGAGTAATTTTATGAAAGCATTAACATCAAATGTATCTAAAGCATTACCTATAGGAGCTACTCTTCAATGTGTGGATAATACTGGTGCACGTGAAATCGAAATTATATCTGTAAAAGGATTTAAAGGAGTTCGTAGAAGACTTGATGTTGCCGGTGTCGGAGATTTAGTTGTAGCTTCAGTTAAAAAAGGAACTGCAGATATGAGAAGAGAAATTGTTAACGCAGTTGTTGTAAGGCAAAAAAAAGAATACAGACGTGCTGATGGCCTTCGTGTTAAATTTGAAGATAATGCAGCTGTTATTATTACTCCTGAAGGAATTTTAAAAGGATCTGAAATTAGAGGTCCTGTTGCTAAAGAAGCAGCTGACAGATGGCCTAGTGTAGGTAGTGCTGCAAGTATTTTAGTATAGGTGAAAAAATGTCAAAACAACCAAGAAAACAAAGAAAAGCTCTTTACAATGCGCCAGCACATAAAAGGGGTAAACATTTAAGTGCAACTTTAAGTCGTGAATTAAGAGAAAAACTTGGAACTAGATCTTTACCTTTAAGAGTTGGAGATAAAGTTCAAGTTCTTCGTGGAGATTTTAAAGGTCATGAAGGAAAAATCTTAGATGTTGATTATGGCAAATATAAAGTGACTATTGAAGAAGTAACATTATCTAAACCTGATGGAAATGCAGTTTTCCTTCCAATAGATCCATCAAATGTTATGATTATTAAAGCTGATTTAGATGATGAGAAAAGAATTAAAAATTTAAACGGAGGAAATTAAAATGGCTAATATGGGTTCAAGAAAACATCTTAAAAGATATAAAGCACCTAAAACATGGCCTATACATCCAAAAGAAGACACCTGGACTGTTAAACCTGCTGCTGGTTCTCATTCAATCGATGATTCATTATCTTTAACTTTAATTATTAGAGATATTTTAGGATTAGCTGATAACTCAAGAGAAGCAAAAAGGATTATTAACTCAGGTAATGTTCTTATAGATGGTAGAGTTGTTAAAGATTATAAATTTCCTGTTGGTTTAATGGATATTATTGAAATTCCAAAAACTGGTGAAGTTTATAGGGTGCTTTTAGATAAAAAAGGTAGATTACAATTAAAACAAATCGAAGACAATACTTCAAAATTATGTAAAATTGTTAATAAATCAACCATCAAAGGTGGAAAAACTCAATTAAATCTCCACGATGGTAAAAACGTAATTGTTGATGAAGATACTTATTCTGTTGGAGATGTTTTAGTATTATCTATCCCAGATAATGAAATTTTAGATTCATTCCCATTAGAAGAAGACGCTACTATTCTTGTTACTGGTGGTAAACACACTGGTGAAATAGGTAGTATTAATGAAATCATTATAAATGAATCTTCAAATCCAAATACAATTACAGTAGAAAATAATTATAAAGATACTTTCTTAACTTTAAAAGATTACGCTTTTGTAATTGGAACTGATGCACCTTCTATTGATTTATTGGAGGTTAACAAATGAATCCAATGAATGATGTTAAAATTGAAAAGGTTACTGTTAATATTGGTGTAGGAGAAGCAGGTGAAAAATTATCTCGTGCTATCACTCTTTTAGAAGAAATGTTCGATCAAACAGCTGTCAAAACTTATTCTAAAGTTACCAATCCAGAATTTGGTATTAGAAAACGTCAACCTATCGCATGTAAAGTAACTTTACGTGGAGATAAAGCTGATAAAGCTATTGACATGGTTTTAGAAGGAATCAATAGAAATATTAGACCTACTCAATTTGATGATCAAGGTAATCTTTCTTTTGGTATTAAAGAACATATTGATATTCCTGGAATGAAATATAATCCAGATATTGGTATTTTTGGTATGAATCTTTCTGTAACTTTTGAAAAACCAGGTTATAGAATAGCTAGAAGAAAAATTAAACAAAAGAAAGTTCCTGCAAAACATAGAATTTCTAAAGATGAAACTATGAAATTCATGGAAGATAATTTTAATGTAAATTACATAACAGAACAATAGTTTAATAATGGGTGATATTTTGCCAAGAAAATACGGAAAAGCTGCAAAAAAATGTAGTAGATGTGGAGACCACTCTGCAATGATTAGTAGATATGGTCTTAATTTATGCAGACAATGTTTTAGAGAAATAGCTCCTAAAATTGGTTTCAAAAAATATAACTAGAGGTAGTATAGTATGAGTCTTATGGATCCTCTTGCAGATGCTTTAACTAATATTAGAAATAATGAATTACAAGTGAATGATACTTGTGTTATTTCTCCTGCATCTAAATTAATAGGTGAAGTTTTAAGCACAATGCAAAAAGAGAATTATATTGGTAATTTTGAGTATGTCGATGATAACAGAGGAGGAAAATTCCTCGTAGCATTAGATGGTAACATAAACAAATGTGGTGTTATCAAACCTCGTCATGCTGTTAAAAATGATGAATTTGAGAAATTTGAAAAAAGATATTTGCCAGCAAAAAATTTTGGTATTTTAATACTCACAACTCCTGAAGGTATTATGACTCACAATGAGGCTAAAGAAAGAGGAATTGGTGGACGTTTGTTGGCGTACATGTATTAGGTGATATAATGGTAGTAGCTGCAGCTATAAGGGAAGAAATTGAAATCCCTGACGGCGTTGAAGTTATAATTGATAATGGATTGGTCACTGTTAAAGGACCTAACGGGGAAGATTCTAGAAAATTCACTTACCCTAATGTAGATATTGAAGAAATAGATGATGCTGTTGTTTTAAACACTTCATTTCCAAAAAAGAAAGATAAAGCAATGATTGGAACCACTAAAGCACATATTTCAAACATGATTAAAGGTGTAACTGATGGTTTTGAATATCATATGAAAATTGTATTTGCTCACTTTCCAATGACTGTTAAACCGGAAAAAGATAAAGTCATTATTGATAATTTCCTCGGGGAAAGACACCCAAGATCTGCTAAAATTGTTGGAGATTCCAAAGTAGTAGTTAAAGGTGATGAGGTAACCATTACAGGTATCAATAAGGAACATGTTGGTCAAACAATGGCTAACTTAGAACAAGCAACAAAAATTAAAGGAAGAGATCCTAGAGTATTCCAAGATGGAATATATTTAACTAGCAAAGAATAGGTGGATTTTTATGGCTAATAAAAGATTTAAAAGACAAGAATATGCTCGTTATAAAAAACTTGGAATCAAATGGAGGAGACCTAGGGGAAAAACCAGTAAAATGAGAAGATATGAAGCAGGAAAACCAGCTATGCCTGCAATTGGTTATAGGACTCCTAAAAGTGAAAGGTATTTACACCCTTCTGGATATAAAGATGTTCTTGTTACTAATATGAAAGAATTAGAAGCAATAGATCCTAGTACAGAAGCTGCAAGAATCAGTGCTTCAATTGGTAAAAAGAAAAAAGCTTTGATGTTAGAAAAAGCAGCAGAGCTTGGAATTAAAGTATTAAATAAAAATTTATAAATTAATTCATATTTATTGAGGAGAAATCGTTCGGGGGTTTTTAGAATTGATTTCTCTAATTAATAAAATAAGGGAATTTAGATTTTGTCTAAGTAATCAGCTATGCTGAAAATGGAGGATTATATATGAATCTTACAACTCAAAAAAGATTAGCTGCAAGTATACTTAAAGTAGGTCTCAATCGTGTTTGGATAGATCCTGAACAAATTGATGAAGTATCCAAAGCAATTACAAGAGAAGGAGTAAGGCAGTTAATTAATAATGGAGCTATTAAAGCTAAACCTGAAAAAGGAATAAGTAGCTATCGTTCTAAAAAAGTAGCTCAACAAAAGAAAAAAGGAAGAAGAAAAGGTAGAGGTAGTATAAAAGGAGCTAAAAATGCTCGTACACCTAAAAAACAAGCATGGATGACAACCATTAGAGCTTTAAGAAAAGATCTCAAAGAAATGAGAGATGCTGATGAGATTGATGCTACTACCTATCGTAAATTATATAAAATGGCTAAAGGTGGAGCTTTCAAAAGTAAATCTTACATGAAAACTTACGCTCGTGACCATGATTTAATCAAATAGGGGGAATTTAAGTGGCACAAGGATCAAATTACAAAATACCATTTAGAAGGAGAAGAGAAGGGAAAACTGATTATGCAGCTAGAATGAAATTAATCGACTATGATAAATCTCGTTTAGTTGTTAGACTTTCTAATGCTCATGCAACTGTTCAAATTATTGATTATGCTCCAGAAGGAGATATTACTTTAGCAGCTGCTGTTAGTAAAGAATTACCTAAATATGGATATTTAGGAGGAACTAGTAATTTATCAGCTGTTTATTTAACCGCATATCTTGCAGCAAAAAGAGCTTTAGCTGCTGGTGTTGATAGTGCAATTTTAGACATTGGTTTAAAATCACCTATTAAAGGATCTAAAGTATTTGCAGCTCTTAAAGGTGCTGTTGATGCTGGTTTAGATATTCCTTATGGTGATTCAATTTTCCCTACTGATGAACGTATCAGAGGAGAACACATAGCAGAATATGCAGAAACATTAGATGACGATGAAGTTAAAGCAAAATTCTCCCAATACTTCGAAAGAGGTTTAAATCCTGTTGATTTACCAGAAAACTTTGATGAAGCTAAAAAGAATATTGATGAGGCAGAGGTATAACTATGAGTTTAAATATGGATGAATGGGAACCTAAAACAAAAATAGGTGAACAAGTTAAAGATGGAACAATAACTGACATCGATGAAATCTTTCAAAAAGGTCTTCCTATAATGGAATTGGAAATAGTTGATGCCTTAGTTCCTAATTTAGAAGAAGAAGTTATGGATGTTAACTTAGTACAAAGAATGCATAAATCTGGTAGAAAAGTTAACTTTAGAGTTATTGTTGCTGTTGGTAACAAAGATGGATACGTTGGCTTAGGTCAAGGTAAAGCTAAAGAAGTAGGGCCTGCAATTAGAAAAGCTGTTGATAATGCAAAATACAATCTTATTAAAGTTAGAAGAGGTTGCGGTGATTGGGGTTGTGTATGTGGAAACGAACACACTGTACCTTTCAAAGTCAACGGTAAATCAAGTAGTGTAAATGTTACTTTAATGCCAGCACCTGCAGGAGTAGGTTTAGTAGTTGGAGATGTCGGTAAAACTATCTTAAAACTCGCTGGAATTCAAGATGTATGGTCTCAAACATTTGGTCAAACTCAAACTACTGTAAACTTTGCTAATGCGGTATTTGAAGCATTAAAAGAATTAAGTTCAATTAAAGCTTCTGAAGCTGACCTTAAAAAAATGGGAGTTCATTACTAAATTGGTGAAATCATGTATTTAGTTATTAGAGTTAGAGGAACAACTGGTGTTATTCAAAACATCGCTGATACATTAGATATGTTAAGACTTAATAGAATTAACCATGCTGTTTTAGTTGAAGAAAACCCTAGCTATGGAGGAATGCTTCAAAAAGCTAAGGATTATATTACTTGGGGTGAAATAACTCCTGAAGTTTTAACTAAAATAATAGCTAAAAGAGGAAGAGTAGTTGGTGGAGCACGTGTTACTGATGAGTATGTTGCTGAAAATTCCGATTATGATTCTATTGAAGGATTAGCTAATGCATTAATTAATTCTGAAGTAAAATTAGCTGATTTAAATATTAAACCTGTATTCCGTTTCCATCCTCCTAGAAAAGGATATGAAGATATTAGACTTTCTGTTAATGAAGGTGGATCATTAGGTTATAGAGGCGAAGATATTGAAAATCTTGCATTAAAAATGATTTAAATATTAAGGTGTATTTTATGATTAGATCAAAACGTAAAATCAACAAACAAAGAGGTTCTAGATCCGTCGGTGGAGGTTGTACTAAAAAACGTCGAGGTGCAGGTAACAAAGGTGGAAAAGGAAAAGCTGGAGCTGACAAACAACACTGGACATGGACAGCTAAATTTGATCCAAATCATTATGGTAAACATGGTTTTAAAAGACCTCAAAAAATGATTAAAAAATCAAATCCAGTAAATCTTGATTATATTGAAGATCATGTAGATGTTTTACTCGATAAAGGTATTGCTTCTAAAGATGGCGATGCTATTGTTATTGATGTTACTGAGTTAGGTTATGATAAAGTATTAGGAAATGGAATTATTACTAAATCTTACAAAATTTCATCTCCTAAATTTTCTGCATCTGCTGTTGAAAAAATTGAAGAATTAGGAGGAGAAGCTATAGAATTATAGCTTCCTTTTATTTTTATTAAGAGTATTGTTTTAATAAATTGAGGAATAAAATGTCATCATTGGAAAAGTTGGAGCCGTTATTTAGGTTAATTCCTGAAGTTAAGTCTCCAGTTCATAGAGAAGACTTCAAAGAAAAACTTAAATGGACAGCTTTAATTTTAGTCTTATATTATATTTTAACTCAAATTCCTTTATTTGGTTTGAGTGCTAATGCTGTGGACCAATTTGCAAGTTTAAGAGCTGTTATGGCAGGAAGTTTTGGCTCTATTCTTACATTAGGAATTGGTCCGATTGTTACTGCTTCTATTGTTTTACAATTATTAGTTGGTTCAAAACTTTTGAAGTTGGATTTGTCTTCTCATAAGGACAAAGCTCTTTTCCAAGCTACTCAAAAGGTTTTATCCATTGTTTTCACAATTTTTGAAGCTGGTGTTTTGGTTTTAACAGGTAGTTTAGTTCCTATTGACAATTCTTATTTAGGAGTACTTTTCCTTCAATTAGTTATTGGAGCGATTTTAGTTATTTATCTTGATGAAGTTGTTTCTAAATGGGGATTCGGTAGTGGTATCGGTTTATTCATTGCAGCTGGTGTTTGTGAAGCTATTTTAGTTGGAACATTTAATTTCTTACCACAAACTGATGGTTCACTTCCAGGAGCTATTCCAGGATTCATCCAATCTTGTTGGAGTGGTGTGCCTGATGCTTCATTATTAATTCCATTAATAGCTACAATTTGTGTATTCTTTGTTGTTGTTTATGGAGAATCAATGAGAGTGGAAATTCCAATTTCTCATGGTCAAGTTAAAGGACACGGAAGAATTAGAGGTTCTGTAGGTAAATATCCATTAAAATTTGTATATGCTAGTAACATGCCAGTTATTCTTACAAGTGCTTTGCTTGTAAACGTTTCATTGTTAGCTAGTGTATTCCAAAAGGTTGGTTTCCCAATTTTAGGTCAAATTGAAAATGGGAAAGCTGTTAGTGGAGTAGCTTTATATCTTTCAACTCCATCAGATGTTAGTTTGTTAGTAACTGATCCTATTAGAGTAATCATATATGCAATATTCTTCTTAGCATGTTGTATGTTATTCTCATACCTTTGGGTTGAAATTAGTGGATTAAATGCTAAGAAAATTTCAACACAACTTTATGATTCTGGTATTCAGATTCCAGGTTTCAGAAGTAGTAAACGGCAATTATATAAAATATTGAAAAAATATATTCCACCACTTACTCTTATTAGTGGTGTTTATGTAGGTATCATCGCATTTGCAGCTGATCTTACAGGTGCATTAGGTGGAGGTACTGGTGTATTGCTTACAGTAGGAATTATTCATAAACTTTATGAAGAGATGGCTGAAGAACAACTTATGTCATCTAATCCATTACTTAGAAGATTTTTAGGAGGAGATTAATTTCTCCAATAATTTCTTCATTTATTATTAAGGAGGATTTATTTTGAAATTAATAGTATTAACTGGTATTCCTGGTTCAGGAAGTACCACATTACTTAATAAAGCACTTGAGGAAGTTGATTATCTTCATTTAAATTATGGAGATATTATGACCGAAATTGCTATAGAAGAGAAACTTGTTGAGAATAGGGACGAATTACGTAAATTACCTCCTGAAACTCAGAAAATTATTCAGGAAAAAGCAGCTAGAAGAATTAAAGAAAGATCTGAAAGTGCAAATGTTATTGTTGATACTCATTGTACTATTAACACTCCAGATGGATACTTACCTGGTCTTCCTGTATGGGTTCTTGAAGAATTAAAACCTGATACTTTTGTTTTAGTTGAAGCTAATCCTGATGAAATTATTTACAGAAGGCTTTCAGATGAAACTCGTTCAAGAGATGTTGAAAAAGCAAAAAATATTAAACTTCATCAAGAAATGAACAGAGCAGCATCAATGGCTTATGCAACTTTAACTGGAGCTACTGTTAAAATCATAGAAAATCACGATAATCATTTAGATTCTACAGTTTCCAAATTAGTTGACGTATTAAAATAAATTATATTTAAAAGAGGAATATCATGGTTGACGTCATATTTGAAGTATTAAACGATATTTTTGGTTGGTTAATTACTATAGATCCACATCCACAGAATCCTATTTTAACAGTTCTTGTGGTTGCTTTTATAGTATCTTTAATCACTACTATAGCTAATAAATTTTTAGTTGATCAGGACGAAATGAATGAAATACAAGCTAATATGAAAGAGTTCCAAGAAGAACTTAGAGAAGCTCAAAGAACTGGTGATGGTAAAAAAATGGCCAAACTCCAAGCTCAACAGGCTGATATGATGAAAGATCAAAGTAAAATGATGAGTAATTCATTCAAACCAATGATTGTTACCATGATTCCGATTCTTTTAATATTTTGGTGGATGAGAGGATCTGTTATTAGCAATTTAGTAGTTTCATTACCAGCTTCTGTTTACTGGATTAGTCTTACTCCATTATGGCATTTCTTTGGCCAATTTATTTATGGAGGAACCCCAGTTCCTGGAGTAATGGGTTGGTTATTATGGTATATGATTTGTACATTTGCTATGAGCCAAATTTTAAGAAAATTCTTAGGATTTAAACAAGGATTCTAAGAATCCTTACATTTATTAATAATGAATTCAATATATTATATTATTCTATTTGAATTCGCTATTACACATTTTATTATTCAAATAATTAATTATAAGGTGATTTAATGCCTGCAATGAGATATAGATCAAGATCATATAAAAGAGTTCGTAAAAACACTCCTGGTGGAAGGAATGTTTTAAGATATAAAAAGAAAAAACCATCTAAGCATGTTTGTGCTGAATGTGGTAAACTTTTACACGGCGTACCACGTGGACGTCCTTATCAAATTAGAAAATTAAAAAAATCACAAAGAAGACCAAACCGTCCTTATGGAGGATATTTGTGTTCTGAATGTGCTCGTAAAGTTTTCAAACAAGAGGCTAGAAAATAATGATTATAACTATCGGTGGACTTGCTGGAACTGGAACAACCACTACAGCTAAATTATTATCAGAAAAACTTGATATCCCTTATGTTTCTACAGGTTCCATTTTTAGACAAATGGCTCAAGAGAAGGGAATGTCTGTTTTAGAGTTTAGTGAACTTGCTGAAAATGATACAGCCATCGATATTGAAATTGATAAAAGACAAGCTGAGCTAGCTAAATCATCTTCAAACCTTATTATTGAAGGAAGATTATCAGCATATTTTGTTGATGCTGATTTAAAATTATGGTTAGATGCACCATTAGATATTCGAGCTGAAAGAATTGCAGATAGAGAATCAAAGAATGTTGATTTGGCTACACGTGAAATTAAAATACGTGAAGACAGCGAAGCTTTAAGATATAAAGATATTCATGATATAGATATTAAAAATATGGATATTTATGATTTAATTATTAATTCAGGAACTTTTAAACCTGAAGCTATTATAGATATTATTTTAACAACATTAAAGGTGATATAAATGGCATCCATTGAAGTAGGAAGAGTTTGTGTTAAAACTGCTGGAAGAGAAGCAGGTCAGAAATGTGCAATTGTCGAAATTATTGATGAAAATTTCGTTGAAGTTGTTGGAGATTCTGTAAAAAACAGAAGATGTAACATTTTACATTTAGAACCAACTGCAGATACTATTGATGTTTCTGGCGATATTGACTCAATTAAAGCAGCTATTGCTGATTTAGAATAATTTTATTATTCTTTTTACTATTTTTTTAATTTTTTCTTTGTGATTTCATGAAATCCAATATTATTACCAAATCTTCAAGTTTTACAAGTCCAGATTATGGCTGTAAACCTGCTGATAGACCAATAGAAGATTATATTTCTAAAAGTGTTATTAATTTGGATAAACCTTCAGGCCCAACCTCTCATGAAATTGATGCGTGGGTTAAACGTATTTTGAATTGTGAAAAATCAGGTCATGGTGGAACATTAGATCCAAAGGTTACCGGAGTTCTTCCTATTGGAATTGATGAAGCTACAAGAGCTATTCAACTTCTTTTAACTGCTCCAAAAGAATATGTTTGTTTAATGACTTTACATAATGAAGTTAGTGAAGAAAAAATAAGAGAAGTATTTCAGGAATTTACAGGGAAAATATATCAACTTCCTCCAGTAAAATCTGCAGTTAAAAGAGAATTAAGAACTCGTAATATTTATTATGCTACTATTTATGAGATTAAAGGAAGGGATATTCTTTTTAGAATAGGTTGTGAAGCAGGGACCTATGTAAGAACTTATTGTCACAATATTGGAGAAGCTTTAGGTGTGGGAGCACACATGGCCGAACTTAGAAGAACACAAGTAGGATCTTTTACTGAGAAAAACCACCTTGTAACATTACAGGATGTTACAGATGCTTATCATTTTTTCATTGAAGATGGTGATGAATCATTTTTAAGAGAAACTTTAATGCCAATGGAAAGAGCAGCTGATTATTTACCTAAAATTTATATTAAAGATTCTGCTGTTGATGCAATTTGTCATGGAGCTGATTTAGCTGTTGGAGGAATAGCTAAATTATCTGATGATATTCAAATTAATAATTTAGTAGCTATTGAAACTTTAAAAGGAGAATTGGTAGGGGCAGGAAATGCTTTGCTTTCCAGTAATGAGATTTTAAATGCAGATTCTGGATTCGCTGTTGATGTTTCTAAAGTTTTAATGAAACCTAATATTTATCCTTCTTTATGGAAATAGTTTATTTATCGAGATTGTAAATTTTTATAGGGTTTTTTGTTTTCCGAATTTGTGTGTCCAGAA